>NZ_JACCBD010000001.1:0-714683 GCF_013409595.1 Leucobacter aridicollis
CGACATCGTGAGCCCGCGCGGCGCGACGTTTTGCAGGACGATGAGCGCCTCGAACTGGGCGCCGGAGAGCCCGTGTTCGTCCTTGATGCGTGCGGAGAAGTACTCCCACAGGCGCCGCTGCCCGATGAGCAGGAGGCGCCAGAGCTCTTGCGTGTCGTGCGAGGCGAGCATGTGGGTCTCCTGTGGTGGTGGGGGTCGAATCGCTGGCGAGAGCGGCGCCGGTCGGCGCCGGGGCTACGCGCCCAATTATCTCAGCGTCTGTCCAGTAGCGCTCTGACCCGTCACTGGACGAGGTGTGGGTTGTCGGAGAGGTCGAGCACGAGCTTGCCCCGCGCCCGCCCCGCGTCGAGGCGACGATGGCCCTCGACGATCTCCGTGAACGGGATTGAGGTCGTGGGGGCGACAAGGTCGCCAGTGGTGAGTGCGGCGAGCAGCTCAGCCAGCACGGTACGGTCGCGCCGCGTCCGTACGAGCGGGATCCCGTGCGAGGCCGCAGTTTCGGGGACCAGGGTGATGGCCTGTTGGCCTCCGGCGAGCAGCGCCGCGGCATACTCGCCGGCCTCGGGCGTTCCTGCGAGGTCGATCGAGGCTGTGACACTCGCGGCGCCGGCGACGCCGGTGATCCGATCCGCGAGGCCGGGACCGTAGCTCACCGGGAGGCCCCCGAGGCGTGTGACGTGGTCGTGGTTCGCCGCGGAGGCCGTGCCGATGACGCGCAGGCCGCGCGCGTGCGCGAGCTGGGTGAGGATCGTGCCGACGCCGCCGGCGGCGCCGTGTACGACGATCGTGTTGCCGGCCGCCAGCTCGAGCGCGCCCAGCGCGGTCATCGCCGTGCTCCCGACCCCGCCGATCCCGGCGGCCGTATCCCAGGAAATCGCCGTCGGCTTGGGGATCAGTCGGCTGGCATCGGTGACGACGAGGTCGCTGTTTGCGCCCTGGACGCCCCACCCAATCACCGCATCTCCGACCTGCAGGCCGGCATCGCGGGTCTCGGCGATCACGCCAGCGAACTCGGTGCCGAGCGCCAGCGGGACGGTCCCGCCGAAACTGCCCGAGCGAATACGTGCGTCGACCGGGTTCATTCCCGACGAACGGACGGCGACGCGCACCTCACCCTGCGCAAGGCCTCGACTGGGGAGGTGTTCCAGCTGGATGACCTCGGGCGGGCCGAAGTGCCGGACGATTGCGGTACGTGCGTGAAGTGACATGGGGGTTCCTTGGCGTTCGAGCCGCGCGACTGATGCGCACGGGGTGTTTTCTCTGTAACTACAGGTAATTGGCAGACATTCCCGATGCGGGAATGGGAGTCGTCTATCTGTAGTTACAGGTAATTGAGTCCGCGAGAGGAAAGAGGAATCGCTCATGACAAGCACCGTCCAGGAACCGCAGGCAGACGGGATCGACCTCACTGGCCGACGCGTCGTTATCCCCGGGGGCACCGGCGCCGTCGGGGAGGGCATCGTGCGCGCCTGGCTGCGAGCCGGCGCCGAGGTCATCGTGCCCTCCCGCACCGCAGAGCGGGTTGCCGAGTTCACCGACGTGCTCGGTGACGAGGCCAACCTGGGCGGGCTGCACTTCGTCGTCGGTGACTATACGACGTTCGACGGTGCCGAGACGCTGGCCGAGCAGATCACGCACGAGTTCGGTGCAATCACTGACGTCATCGCATCAATCGGGGGCTGGTGGCAGGGCAAGCCGCTGTGGGACGTGAGCGAAGCTGAATGGGACCGCTACTTCGTGGGGCTCACCACCGCGCACGTCGCCCAGGTGCGCGCGTGGATTCCGCGGCTCCCGCAGGACGGAAGCTACCAACTCATTCTCGGCGGCAGTGCCACGACGCCGGTGCCTGGCTCGTCGATCATCAACATGGAACAGGCCGCTCTGCTCATGATGCGGCAGGTACTTGCCGCCGAGGTTGGCGAGCAGCGGCGCGTCACCTCGTTGGTGCTCGGGCCCGTCGCCACGAGGCTCAGGCATCGAGTGGATCCGACGTGGGTCTCGAGCGAGGAGGTCGGGCTCGCGACCGCCGCGGTTGCCGCCCAGCCAGCGGTCTCGGCGGTCGACCTGGAACTGCGATCCAAAGCCGACCTACGCGAACTGCTTCAGCGGCTCACCGGCTCCAGTGACTCCGGCGAGGCCGGCGAGCCGGCCGGCCGGCCGGGTGACTCCACCGAGAGGGAGGCACGCGCATGACCGCGACGGACACCACCGTGCCCCGCAACGTGCCGACACTTGCGGGTCGCCGAATCGTCATCCCAGGGGGTACCGGCGGTGTCGGCGAGGGCGCCGTTCGGGCCTGGCTGCAGGCCGGCGCGGAAGTGATCGTGCCGACGAGAAACGCGGCCCGGGGCGCGGAGCTCCGACGCATGCTCGGTCAGGATGGGGGCCGGAAAAGCCTGCACATCATGGAGATTGAGTACGGCACGTTTGGCGCGGCAGAGCGCCTCGCGGCAGCGGTCCGCGAGGAGTACGGCGAGGTCACCGACGTCGTCGCGTCGGTCGGTGGCTGGTGGAGCGGCGATGGGATCTGGGCCGTCACCGAATCCGAGTGGCAGCGGTTCTTTCTTGAACTGGTCACCACTCACGTCGCCCTGCTGCGCGCGTTCGTCCCCGGGCTGCCCACGGGTGGCACGTACTCGCTCGTGCTTGGCGGGTCGGCGTTCACTCCGGTCCCGGGCTCCGCGATTATCTCGATGGAGCAGGCCGCGCTGCGGATGATGCGGACGGTCGTCGCGGCCGAGGCCGAGGGCAGAGTCGGCGTCCACGGCCTGCTGCTCGGACCGGTCGCGACGCGACACCGGCCGTATGTGGACGCAGACATGATCACTGCGGATGAGGTCGGCAGGGTGACGGTGGGCTACGCCGCCGCGGCGAACGCGTCGTCCGAGGCCGTGCTGCGCACGCACGCCGACGTCGCGCGCGAGCTCGAACGTGTTGGCTACCCGCCGCATCTCATCGCGGACGCGAGCTCCGAACCGGTTCGCCCGGCCGTCCCGCCGGCCCGGGCCGAGGCCGCCTGGCCGCCACTCCCCGCGGAGCTCGAGGCGCTGACGCTGAGCGCCTCGGACGCGCTGTATCCGAGCGTCCGGTCGAGCTACATGCGGCAGGGCGCACCCCGAGCGGTGATCCGACCGCAGAACGACGAAGACGCCGCCGCCGCACTCGCCTATGCGGCGCAGGTCCGCCGTGAGGTGGGTGACGACGTGCCACTCAGCGTTCGATCCGGCGGGCACGGCATCGCCGGGACGTCAACGAACGACGCGGGGATCATCATCGACCTCGGGCGCCTCAACGCGGTCGACCTTCGGGATCCAGGCAGCGGCCTGCTGCGCGTGCAGGGCGGCGCCCGCTGGGGCGACGTCGCACAGGTGCTCACCCCGCACGACCTCGCGCTGACCACGGGAAACTTCGGCGACACCGGCGTCGGTGGACTGGCGACGGCCGGCGGACACGGGTACTTCGCTCGCTCCCAGGGCATGACCCTTGACTATGTGCGTCGCGTGAAGCTCCTCACCGCTGACGGAAACGTGAGGTGGGTCGACGCGGAGCACGAGCCCGAGCTCTTCTGGGCCGTGCGCGGCGGCGGCACGCAGGTCGGCATCGCGCTCGAGTTCGAGTTCGAGGTCCCGCGGCTCCACTCCAACGGGGGCCGCGCGAACATCATTCACCAGGAGATCCAGTACGTCGTCGCTGACCTGTCGGACTTTGTCGAGGCGTGGGGGCAATGGATGCGCGAAGCCCCGCGCGAGGCGGTGAGCTTCCTCATGTTGCAGCGGGGGCGTGCCGGCGAGTTCGTCGTCGCGGGCCGCACCGTGTGGGCTGGCGACGACATCGGCGCGGCGACACCCACGCTGCTGGCAGCGCGGGAGCTCGGCGCCGTCGTACACGAGTCCGTGCAGGCGCTCTCCTACCCGCAGATCATCCCCACACCGCACAGCCAGCACACCGGCCAGCAACGGATCCAGATGCGCAACGCGCTCGTCGACACGGTGAACCGGGCCGCGGGCGAGGCGCTTGAGTCGGCGCTCATGCATCCCGTCACCGCGATCGGCGAGTTGCGGGCGCTCGGCGGCGCGGTGAGCGACGTGCCTCGGGAAGCAACGGCGTGGGCCGCGCGCGAGCAGGAGGCGTTGCTCGGGATCTGGGCCAACCCGGCTCCGCTCGGCGTGATTGACACGGCATTCTCAGGGCTTCAGGGCATCGCGACGGGAATGTATGGTGCGTACTCTTCGGACACGCGGGCAGCGGCGGCTCGACTCGCGTGGCCGGGGAGCACCGGTGAGCGCCTCCGAGCGGCGGCAGTACGCGCCGACCCGGAGCACCTGTTCGACAGGGGGCTCACCGTGCGAGAGGCGTGAGCCAGGTCAGTCCCGGGGGAGCAGGCCGATGGCTGCGACCTCGGCGCAGAGGTCGTTCATCTCGGCGAAGAGGGTGAGGAGAACGTCCGCGCTCAGAACTCGGGCTGCGTCCTCGAGACGGTGACGAAGGTCATCGCATGTCGCCTTGGCAAGGACCGCTCGTGCCATACGGATCGGGTCAGTCTCGCGCTCGGTCGCAACCTGCAGCAGCACGGCGATCTCCGCGACCCCAGCCAGGATTGCTGTGAGGTCAGCCGCGAGTTCCGGGTCGGTCGTTACCGGGCGATGCGGTGTTGCACCGGCCTGGCTTGGGCCGGTCGCCGTGATGCGGTGGTCTAAGTTCTGGAGCATTCCCGCTCCTCTCCTCCCGCTGCCTCGTGCTGCGGGATGCTTCAGTGGTGCTTCGCGGACGTCTCGGTTGTGACCGGACTGCCGCCGATTGCAATGCTTGCAGCAAGAGGAGGCCCTAAACGAGAATCCCGGGCCTACGGGACGCAAATGCGTGATTGAAGCTCTCCGAGTGTGTAGTGCGAGGCGGCTCGTTAGGTGGAGATCGACGCGGGCGTGCGCGTCGGGAGGGGCGCGGAAAATATCCTGGAATACACCGGTTTCAGAAGGGTGCCACGGTGAGTATCCATTGCTAAAGTAACTGACAAGCTGCCACCTGCGGTGGCGCTACCAGACAAAAGCCCAGACTGGAGCATCACACTTGAGCGCACGGAATCTCGCAGTGAAACGTATCGTCGCGGCGCTGGCGCAGGGGCGGGACGTCGAACTTATTGGTGCACCGGGGAGTGGGAGAACGACCTTTCTGGGCATAGTCGCGAAGGCCCTCGAAGATGAGCACTGGACGACGCACCAAATTCACGGGCGAGAGGCATACAGGGCAGTGCCGTTTGCGGCGCTCTCGCTCTCGGGCCTTGTGGGCGAGGTGAGTGGCGGGTCAGCGAACTCGCAGCTCTTTGAAGCGGTTGATTATCTGGCGCGACATATCGACTCTGCTCGGACTGCAATTCTTATCGACAACGTCGATCAACTCGACGACGCATCCTGGGCGGCACTCGTTGCTCACACCGCCTCACAACCGAACACCCGAATAGTTGCGTCGCGCGCGCGAACGGGCGGAGCGGAGGACTTGAAGCATCGGCTGCCTGGTCTGACCGTCGAGTTACCGCCGTTGACCTACCGGGAGCTCCGTGCATCGGTAGAACAGAGGCTTGGAGCTCCGCTCGACGATGTCTCACTAGGGTTGATATTTGCTCGATCTGGAGCCTCAGCGGGCCTCGCGCACGACGTCCTCGACGCTGCAGTGCTCAACGGACAGCTCCGAAAGGAAGGCAACGAGTGGGTCGCGCAATCAGGTCTGTGGTCTGAAGAGCTGGCTGGAAGCATCGAGGCATTGCTAGCGCGCCTGGATACTGCAGAACGCGACGCCATCGAGATTCTTGCAATCGCCGGAGTTTCCGACCTTGACACGATGCTCGAGCTCGTTTCGTGGTCTGTGGTGGAGGTGCTCGAAGCGCGGGGTCTTGTCCGCGTGCATCCCGTGAAAGGACGGTTGCGCATCGGTGCCCACCCGCCGATCCTCGAGGATTACTTCAGGCACTTGCCAACCCTTGCGCGCAGGAGCCACTTGAGCGGTCTCGTCGCGAAAGCTCTGGGTAACGGGGGTGACACGTTAATGAACGTTGCCTCGAACGTCGACGAAGCTCCGACGCCGGAGAATGCGGTCATTGCCAGGCTGTTTCAGGAGCAGGCAAACACGCGTATGCAGGTCGCAAGGTCCGATTGGAGCCTCGCGCCGAGCGCGCAGACGGCCCTTGCCGCCATCCGCACGATGATCAGCGCCGAACTGCCAGACGCCGAGATTGACGCGGTATTCGCGACTGAGCTGCCGTCCGGACAGGACAAATCCACCGTGACCCAGCTGTCATTGCGGCGTGCAGAATGGCTTGCCTACGCGCATGGCGACCTCGCTGCCGCGCTAGATTTGTTGGATCGCACACGGTTTTCTGATAGCAGAGAAGCCCGGATGGCTGACGCTGCCGCTGTCTCGATCGAGCACGGCCTCAGTCGTGTGCCGGTCGGGTATGCAGAACGACTCGAGGTGAGCGCAGATATTCCCGCTGAAGTCCAAGTGCGTATGCTCCGCACCCTCGCGAGCATTCAAACTTCTTCGGGCGACTTCCGTGGTGCCTCGCAAACGATCAGCCGAGCTGAGGGGACGATGCGTGAACTCGAGGACTTCGCAATCGACTCGCTCCGGGGTGTCGCTCATATTGGGCTTGGCGAGAGTGCCGAGGCTATCAGATGGGCTCGACGCGGGTTCTCACAAGCCATCACGACGCTCGACGTCGACTCACTTCGCAGCCATGCGGCGGTGCTGATCTATGCGCTTGAGACGGACGGGCGATATGCAGAGGCGGAAAACGTTCTAGCGACGGTGCTGCCGCTCACCTACCCGCCGCGCACGGTTGCAGCGACGGCTTCGAATGTGGCGATACTGGGGTGTGCCGCTTTGATTGCGGCACGACGCGGGCGGACGTCCCAGGCGCAACGCCATCTGGATTCGGTCCGGCATGGGGGCCGTGTCGACGCCCCAGCCTTGCACCAGTCCGTGATCGAAGCCGAGGCGCAACTATTGATAAGCGCGAATCACCGAGACACGGCGGCAGCGTTGCTATGGGAGCGCGGAGGAGATCTGAGTCAACGGGGCTTCAGTTTTGCTGGAACGCTGTTGAAACTCGGCTCTATCGAGGTGTTGGCGGATTCCACCAAACTCGCCGAGATGTCTGCGGACGTCGAAGCCCTCGACAGTCGGTTCGTTGAGACCTACTACTCGGCGCTTCGCTACTTCGACGAAGAGAGCGATGTCGATCCAGTTTCGGTCGCGCAGGACGCTGTCGAGGCGGGTCGGACCGGCCTCGCGCTCAGCGTGCTTGAGCACGCAATAGCGGCGGCTCGGGCCGAAGACGCTGACGTGCTGCGCGCCGTTCGAGATCGGATCCGGGCAGAGCATGCTGACGTGGTGTTTGAGGTGCGGCGGTTCCAGCCGGACCGCGCTCGCCTGACTGACCGCGAGGCAGAGGTGGCGCAGCTTGTGGTGGCCGGGCATTCGAACGCGGAGATTGCGACGCGTCTCGTTCTAAGCGTCCGCACGGTGGAAAGCCATATTCGGCGCCTCACGCGGAAACTTGGTGTCGCTGGGAGGCACGAGGTGAGGGACGCGATCCAGAAGCTACAGGCTTGACGTCAGTAGGCTCCTGAGCTTCGGAGCACAGCACCAAGGGTGCGTCCGAGAATCCGTAGATCAAAGCTGATCGAGCGGTGTGAAACGTACTCTAGGTCGAGTTGCACACCTTCCTGCCAGCCTAAGTCGCTTCGGCCGGTAACTTGCCAGAGACCCGTTATTCCTGGAGGTACAGTGAGTCTCTTACGCTCGAGATCCGTGTAGGTTGCGACCTCGGACGGCAGGGCGGGCCGCGGGCCGACAAGACTCATCGTCCCGTTCAGCACGTTCACGAGTTGTGGGAGCTCGTCGAGTGATGTCTTACGAAGAAAATGGCCGACCCGGGTGACCCTTGGGTCGCGTTTGATCTTAAACAGTGGCCCCTCGGCCTCATTAGCGGCGGCGAGGGACGCCTGTTGCGCTTCGGCATTGGTCACCATTGAGCGGAATTTCAGCATCGTGAAGGGCTTCCCATTCTGCCCAACACGGACCTGCCTAAATACGGCCGGACCGCCGTCTTGAAGCCTCACTGCGAGCGCAATCAGGCCAAGTAGGGGAGCGAGGGTGATGAGCGCGGCACCCGCGATGGAGACGTCAAAGCAGCGCTTTCCCGGCGGAATAAGCGTGGGCGCGGACTGTTTCCTGCTGCGCACGATCGAGATAGCGGTGCGCTCGGCGCACAGCAGGCCGTAGCCGAGTGCGAGCGACGCGAATATGGCGCCTCGTATGTCGTAGCCGTCGCCAATCAATGCGAGCGTAGCCACCGTTCCAACAGTCGCAAGACTCGCGCCTGTTACCGTTCGGAGTTCACTACCAAGGGCCGGTCGCGGTCGCGGATCGTACGCTCCGGCAACAAGCAGGGACATCACCCATACGCCCGTCAGTAACAGCGCGTCGATTGCTAGCTGTGGGTGTTGAATGGCAGCCAGGATCGCTGTGCCGTTGTGCGCTGCCAGCATTGCCGACACCAGAAATGGCGATGCGAACAACAAGAGAGCCTCGACCGCCGCTAGTGCGGAGCGCGCGCGAAAGTTCGGCGCAGTCGTGGGAACGAGTGCGGCGGCCGGGGCTTGCGGCCGAACATCGATCGTGGACATTCCAGTGTTCCTTTCGTGCTCTCCGGCTGGGCGCGGCTATTTGTCTTCGGGGAGGACTTCGTTCTGCTTTCCGTTGTCGACGACATCCGCGTCCGCAGAAGTCACGACCTGGTTCCCGCTCGAGGTTTCGACGAACTCGATGGTCGACACGCTCTGTGCTTCGACCCTGTTGATCGAGCCATCGACGACCAGGGTTTCCACCTCTCCCTCGGCAACGATGAGAGAGTTCACGCCCGTGATCTCCAGGCGAGCGCAGTCCTTCTCGACAGTCAGGATCGCGTTGCTAGCCTCTGCCTGCGCGAGCCCGTCGACACATTCGACTGTTTGCCTTTCGGGGACATAGCTCGACACCTCTTTTGTCTCAGCCTGGGCGTTACCGCCCGTCGCGGACGAGGTGCATCCTGCGAGTGCGGCGCTGAGCGCAAAGACGGTTGTTGCCGTGATGACTGCTGTGGTGTGCTTCATGGGAGCTTCCTTTTGGTGTGGGTTAGGCGGGTTGGAGAGACAGTGACATCCAGTCACGAATCTCGGAGGTGAATCGGTTGGTGCTGAATTCGCGGGCTCGTTCGCGGCAGGCAAGGCCCGAGAGGCGGCTCGCCGCGGTGACTGCTGAAGCGAGTGACTCGTGCGAAAAGTCGTGAACCGAAACGCCGGTGACGTCTTCGAGCATCGACTCAGACGCGCCACCGACCGCGTTGACGACCACGGGAGTGCCGAGGGCCATCGCCTCGACAGGCATGATGCCGAAGTCCTCGACCGCGGGAAACACATACACGAGCGCGTGTTGCATGAGCGCCGCAACCATCTCGTCGGATGGGCGCGAGACAAAGATGACGGGCGTAGAGCTTTCTGCCGCGTACGCTCGCAGCCTCGTCTCGTCGGGGCCGGAACCTGCGAGCACGACCGGTACGCCCGCAGCGGCACCGGCGTCGATGACGCGGTCGAGCGCCTTATACGGTACGAAGCGGGAGGCTCCGAGAATGTATGTGCCTGGCAGGGCTTGGAATGTCGCCGCCTCAGTAGCGCTCAGTGCATCGCGCCAATCGCCACGCCGGGACAGTCGTGAGATATCGACCGGAGGATAAATGACCGTCGCGTCAGTGTCCCAGACACGCCGAATTCGGTTGCGCACGAACTTGCTGTTGGCAGCGACATTGCGATTACGGCGGGCAGCGTGCCGATCGATCGTCCGGAACGTGGGGGCGACCGCTCGGAGATACCACGACGAGGCCCGGCCATCGAGCTCCGGTTCCCACAAATACCGTGCCGGAGTATGCACGTAAACGAACTTACGTTCTGCTGTCACGCCAGCGACCTGCGCGTGGTGGGCAAAGAGGTGGGAGCTAATTAGAGACCAGTCGTATTCCCCAACTCGTAGTTCACGCCACACGTGCGGCATGAACGGCATTGCCAGCGCCTTCTTTCCCCGGACTGGGGTGCGGGACAGGGGGCTCTCGATGACTCGCCTCGGATAGCGCCCCGGGGCATCATCCCAGAGGCAGTAAATGTCGGCTTCAGGGGCCAGATCCGCGAACGCGTCTAGGACGCGCTCAGCTCCTCCGACGCGTTCAATCCACTCGTGGACGATCAGTCCGGTCATCATGTCACCTCGAATGTAGTCATCTAGTATTTCAGAATGTTAAATACCAACAACCCCAAGAGTAGCCGCGCTGCTCACAAGATGCAATGCAGTATGCTGAAATTCTACTTTGCCAACATTGGCTAACGCTCGTGTTAATTGGGTGTGAAATCCGAAATTTCAATTAGATAGGTAGGTGGTTATGGCCGCTCACCGAGACTCGGTCGCGCAACGTCCGCTGCTGAGGCAGCACGTCTACGACAGGCTGCTTGAGAAGCTCATCGATGGGACGTTGGCCCCTGGCATGCGCCTGCGGGACGACGAGCTGGCGGGGATGATGTCTGTATCCCGCACCCCTGTGCGGGAAGCAATCGCCCAGTTAAGCGCAGCGGGCCTCGTAGAAACCGCGCCGAACCGGTATACGCGGGTGACTGAGCTGTTCTCGCCGGAACTCCCCACGATCTTGGATACATTCGAAGCACTTTGTGCGCTCGCGATCGCAAACGCGGCGCCCGCGTTGCGCTCCGTCCGGGGCATCGACGCGGAAGTAATGCTCTTCAGGATTGAGCGGGAACTCACCGAGAACCCGTTCGAAGCAATGATTATGATCGGACGGTTCTGCGGGCGCTATGTGACATCCCCAACGCTGGTCCAACTCATCGAGGTGGCCCAGCCACGGCTGCTTCGGATAGCTGCGCAGCGTCCCGAAGTTCTCCGCGCGCGAGAGGTGTTGAGTGCCGCCGAACGTGCGCTCGAGGCGCTCAGGCGATGCGATCCGGTGACGTTAGGCGATGAATTCTCCAAGGGGTTCGCGGCGATCCGCGAGGGCATCATTGGCCTCGCCGAAGGAGCGTGGCTGAACGCTCAGAGTTCAATCTGAGGAGCTCTTTCCAGTGTCGACGATTCTGATGTCTCTAGGCGGCAAGCGCGCGGACATCCTCGATCTCGCGGCATAGGAGCCGCATCTCGCCGAGCAGGTGTTGCGTCGAAGCCCAATCGCGGGACGCTGCGGCTTCGAGCGCTTGATTTCGGAGATCGATGCAGGCAACGCGTAACTGCCGAACGTGGGTTCTTCGAATTGCATCCGTTTCAGCGCGTGAAAGCGAGTCGAGCGCAGTGCAGATGTTGTGGACTCCGTCTGCGGCAATGGCGACCTGCCGAGAGAGAAGTGATGCGTCGACATCTGCACAGGGTGCGCCCTCAGCATGCCCCGTGATGCGCTCGGTTTTCGGGTTCTTCACCAGCATTGATCTCTCCGTCCAGCTTGGAGTTCGGGTCCAACGTGCGATGACAAGGCCACCAACGACACTCCGTTAGTGTGCCCATCACCGCTGATTTGTCGGCTTTCGAGCGGTTCCGACTCGGCGGTCTTGGACCCTGACGGGCGATGCTCGAGAGCACATACCTATGCTTCCACGCGACACGACGCTGGAGTCAGGATTGGGCGCCGCAGGGTGAGAGTTGCGCGAAGACAAGCCCCAATGCGGGGCGGCGCCTCCTGTACGTCAGTGGCGGGCGGCGGGAACGTCAGTGGTGTCGCCGCTGAGTAGCTCGGGACGCCAGCGCCAGCCTTGAAAGGTCAGTGATATGGCCCCATAGGCGTCCCGCCCGGGTGGCGAGAGCGCCCGTCAGGCTTCGTCTTGCCAGAGCCTGCGGTAGGGCAAGGCACACGCCTGCCACTTCGCGAAGCAGGTCGCTGACGCCCCATGAGGCCCCATTCAGCCGGTGCCGCGCAAGCAATGCCGCATCGCTCCGCGCATCTTCGCAGCCCTGTAGAAAGAGCTCTCGGGGCGTCTCGCGACGTCGAAAGTGGAGCACGGACTCTGGTACGAATTTGGCCCGATAGCCAAGATAAGCGGCGCGCCAGGAGAAGTCCACATCTTCGCTGCGTTCGAGGTGTTCATCGAATCCACCGGTCTGTTCGAGCACGTCACGCCGGACGCCAAGGCTGCAACTTGAGGCGAACGGAAGATGATGAAACTTGGTTGGAAGGCGGTGGACATTAATTTGTCCCCACTCGTTAAGCCCGGTGGCGTTGAGTCGCGCGTATTCCAGTGTTGTCCCCACGACATCGGCACCCGATTCGAGTGCGGCCACAATCCCGGCTGCCCAGCCTGGCGCAGCCACGTCGTCAGCGTCACAGAACAGCACGAGGTCTGCGTCGCATGCGGCCCACCCGATGTTTCGAGCAGGGCTTCGCCCACGCCGAGCCGACGAATCAATGGCCCTAATCGTCCAAGCGCTCGGCCAGGAGACGTCGCCGGCGAGGCATCGAACGGTCTCCAGGTCGGACCCGTTGCAGCTCAGCAACAGCTCGATCGGTCTGCCCGCAAGGCCCTCCTGGGTAGCGAGCGCATCGAGTTGTTCAGAGAGAAACCGAAAGTCGGGACCGATTGGCACGACTATTGCGACAGTACTCATGCTTCCGGTACCAGGGGAACGTGGCGGCGCCACGCAAGTGAACGCAGGTGCCCCAGCGCGCGCCCGGACCGGGCCGCGAGCTTCGCGCGCTGCATCGGGCCGAAGGGCGCAAGCGGAAGAGCAGCAACAACCGCTGAGAGCTCGCGCACGATAACCCACGGGGTCCACCGAGCTCCATGGCTGCGGTGGCGTGCGTGGACACGTAATCGAAGCTCGCGTCGTCTCGAGCTTGCACATACAGGTCGCGCAGCGTGATACGTCGTCGTACGTGGAGCAGCGCGCCGGCAGCGAATCCAACTGTCAGGCCTGCGTAGGCGGCCCGCCACGAAAAGTCGACGTCTTCGCATCGCTCGAGGCTCTCGTCGAATCCTTCAAGGAGGTCCAAGGCTGCTCGCCGTGCGCCGAGGTTGCCGCTTGGGGCGAACGGCAAGTGACCGAACTTTATTGGCAGTCCCTGCATGTTTTGGCCCCAAGTGGCGATGGGGCCGTGGTTGAGCCTCATGTAGTCGTACTCGCCACCGACGACGTCGGCGTCATCGAGTGCCTCAGTGAGAGAGGCGGCCCACCTCGGCGATACCACGTCGTCGGAGTCGCAAAACAGTATGCGTTCGGCGCTTGCGAGCCGCCACCCGGCGTTTCTGGCGTAGCTTGGGCCACGGACTGCCGAGGCGTCGTGGACCCGCACTCGCCAGGCGTGTGACCACGCAACCTGGCCGGCCCACTCCGCAACAGCGCTGACGGCGGAACCGTTGCAGCACAGAATCAACTCCATCTCAGCGCCAGCCGGCACTGCTTGGGCCGCGAGCGCTTCAAGCTGCGCAGGCAGATGGTGGCACACTGGGCCAACTGGTACGACCACTGCGATCCTCATTCGCGTTCCCCCTGGGTGGCTGCTGAGCTCGCGCCTGGTTCCGAGGTGCCTCCTGCGAGCCACTCACGCAGCTCTTGCGCTAGCGTCGCGTGCGCCGCGCGGTAGGCAGCTGTGCGGGCCGCAATGCCACTTCGAACCGCGGGTTCCATGCTTCGCAGAATCTCCGCGGTCATCTCCTCGCTGCTGCTGGTGGCGGTGAGCCGGGGCCGCTCATCAGCAACACTGAGCCAAAAGTCGTCACACTTGCTTGCATACGGCAGAGGTGTCGCCGGCACGCCGGCCGCGACCGCCGCTATCGTGCCATGCAGCCGCTCCGAGACGAAGGCGGCGCAGCCCGCGATTCGGTTCATCATCTGGACCACATCGCCATCGAACTCGACCACCTCGACGGGCCCAAGATGAACGGCAAGCTCTGCGTTCACGGGGGCATCGGCGTCGGTCATCTGGAAGAGCACGATGCCGTACCCGAGGATGTCGGCTGCGGAGCGGACTGCCGCCGCAACGGCAGCGACAGAGAAGCGGCTTGAGCCTTCGGAGCCGAGGCTGAGCCCGATTACGGGCCGCGTGATCGGGCTCAGCCTCACGACGTCCGGGTAAGCCAAGGCCGGATCGCCCACAACGGGGGCCCAGCCGATCTCACGGGCGAACTCGCGCTGAGACAATGGACCGCGGATTCCAAGTGTGCGTAGCCCACTGTTCGCGCGCCACGCGTTCCAGTCTTGTGGCTGGGTGCGGAGTGTGAAACTGTCATCCGCAGCTGCGATTCCCGCGCCCGCAGAGAAGACGTGGTGCGCCCCAAACATACGTTGGGCAAGTCTCGTGTGGTTGGCCCACGCAGCAAACCCGATGGTGGTGCCGCCGCCGAGCAGGATCGCGCGGTCGCGGCCTAGAAGCTTCGCGCGGTCGGCGAGAAAGCGCGGCGCGCGGCGCATGAGGTACTTCCGCAGAATGAGGGGAGCCTTCACGTCTAGCTTTCGGCCGAGCGCCGCCCGCCAGTAGTCATAAATGAGTTCGTCTCCGAAGTTTCCCTCGCCTTGCCAGCCGAGATAGACAAGCTCGCGGGATCGAATGCTCATGGGGAGACCTCCTGTTGGGGTGACGGGGTTGGGGTAGTGCGCGTGGGGTCGGCCGCAGGCGTCGTGGCTTCGCGCGGCGAGCGTCCGCGAAGCGCTGGACGCCAAGACAGTAGCTCGGACCTCACCGGGCGGATTAGCGCGCACATGAGCGCGGTCGTCCCGAGGCCAACTGAAATGCTGAGCGCCAGGAGGGTCGTTGGCGGGAGCCCGAAGAATTGCGTGACTGCGGTTGTTGCGCCGGCCGTAGCGGCGATTACGGACGGCCATATGAGCGGTGTGAAGACATCGCTGTAGCAAAGGGACGAGTTCCGCACCGCCAGGAGGAGAGCTGGTGCAACGCCAACGACTGCAGAGATGCTTACGGCGAGGGCGACGCCAGTTGCGCCGTGCTTCGCTCCCATGATGATTGCGACAATCGTCGCCAGTGCTACCGCGAGAACCAACTTCGTCTGGGCGCTAACCCGGCCGTTGGACACAAGAACCCACGAGGTTCCGAAAACGAGTGGGGCGGCGAATCCGATACCCGACAAGAGGCGCATGGTGTCGCCGGATCCCCGCCAGGCCGACCCAAAGACCAGCGAAACAAGATCCGGTGCGACCACGACGAGGATCGCCATCGTGGGCCAGAGCGCGAGCACAAAGACGTGAAGGGCACGCCGAAAGAAGGCCGCGTAATCTTTGGGATCATGAACGAGCCGGCTGAGGATTGGGAGCACCACACGCTGCAGGGGGGCGCTGAGCTGGCCGAGTGGCAGCTGGACGAGCTGCATAGCCTGCGAATACAGCCCGGTGGCGAGCGCGCCACTTGTCGCGGACAGTAACACCCGGTCGAGGTTCTGGGAAAGGTAGCGCGTGGTCTGGGTCGCTGCCATATTGAGGCCGAACCTTACATAGGGACTGGAAGATGCTCGGGATGACGGCCTTCCTGGCCACCATCCGCCCAGGCATTGCATGCCGATGAAGGTGAAGAGTGCAACCGTCGCTGCCTGCCAGGCGAGGCTGCCCGCCCCGAATCCAGCTGTTGCGAGCGCGATTGCCGTTGCGCAGCCGGTGGCCGAGGCGAGGAGCTCCACTCCAGCGATGAGCGTAAAGCGCAGCGATCTGGCGAGGAGCGCCTGAGGCACGGCGGTCATGCCCGCAAGCAGCAGAACGGCCGCGATGAGGGGTGCGTACCTTGGCAGACGGGGTTCTGACAGCGCCTGCCCCAGCGGGGCTACGAGCACGAGAAAGAGCGTCGCAATAACGGCGCTGATGCATGCACTGATGTAGTGCACACGGCTTGCAATCTGGGGATTCAAGTCGGTGCGTTGCAGCACAGCCGTCGCGAGCCCGGAACCGCGCAGCACCTCCGCGAGAGTCACGAAGACGAGCATGACCGCGGCGAAGCCATATTCGGCAGGCCCGAGGATGCGGGCAACGACTACTACTGTGCCGAATTGCATAAGAAATCGCAGCGCAGTGGAGCCCGCGGTCACCAGGCCGCCCCTCAACGCGGCTCGGCCGAGCTCGGCCGACGACTCGAGAGTTCTCATTGCCACCTTTCACCAAACTCATATTTCAGTATACTGTAGGGACAGAGTATCAGGTAGGAGGTGTGTGTGACAGTTTTGGGTGCGATCTTCGCGGCGCTGCTTGCGGTGAGCGTCTTTAGGCGCTCGCTCTTCCCGTGGGTGTTCGCGTCTTCGGCGGCATTTCCGTTTTCAGCAGCGATGCAACTCGGCGGGAATTCACTTTCGCCGTTTCACCTCGCCGCTGCGCTTGCCACGACCTTTCTCATCGCCGACACTGCTTCCTCGCGACGCACACCTCAGCAGGAGGGACGTGCGGGGAGGTTCGCCTTGGGCGTGTTTGCCGTGTGGGCCTCCGTGGTCACCTTGCTTGCTCCGCTGATGTTTGGTGGTGTGCGGGTATTGAGCGCTCGCGCCGGAATCGATGCCGCAGTCGACGCGCTTGATCCGCTTACCTACACCGTGTCGACGATTGCGCAACTTGCCTATGCGCTGCTGAGCGTAGGTGCGGTGCTGTACCTCGGCAGGACTCGGATCCCTGCGTCGCTCGCGTTTGTCCCGTTTGGTCTGGGCACGGTGATTGCGGGAGTGAACTATCTGTGCAGAATGGTGGGACTGCCGTGGCCGAGCGAGCTCTTCGACACGTCTGTCAACGTGATCTACGGCATCGCGCATTACCGCGGCGGGGTGTTTAATGAGCCATCCGAACTCGCCGGATTCTCGGTTGCCTCTTTTGCGCTTTTTGCAGTCGGGGCGTTCTGCTCGCGCGGGAGGCGCCGAGTCGTGCTCGCGTCCCTTGCAGTGCTCGCGGTCGTCAACGCACTCAACTCTCAGGCGGGGACGGCCCTCGCGAGCCTCTTCGTGGTTGCGGCGCTTCTGAGCGCGTTGGCAGCGTGGCAATTTGTCACACGAGGGAATGGCACAGTGGCAATGATCATTTTGGCTGGTCTAGCTGCGCTCGCATGGATCGCCTGGGGCGACGCGCTCACCTCGTGGGGCGCGAGCATCTTCTTGAACAAGCTCGACAGCAGCTCGTTTTCCGTGCGGACCGCGAGTGATCGGATCTCTCTTCATATCGTGTCGCAGACCTGGGGGCTTGGGGTGGGGCTTGGCGCCAACCGCCCATCGTCGTTTGCCGCGATGATGCTGTCTTGCACCGGAGTGATCGGCGCCGCTGCCTTCGCTGTCTTTCTGTTTAAGATCTGCGCTACCGCGATGCGGTCGTCGCTCGGGTTGCCCGCGGCCTGGGGTCTCATCGCCATGCTGTGCGCGAAAACCATCAGCCTCCCGGACCTCACTACGCCTGCGATGTGGGTTCTCATCGCCGCGTGCGCCAACAGTGCGTGGCAGGCGCACGAGCCGCTACGCACCGCTCGTCACACACAGTTTCTTCACCCAGGGACAGGGGAATCACATGGACCTCAAGGACGTCATTCGAACAGTACGCCGACGGTGGGTTTCGATCCTGCTGATCACGCTCGCAGGCGCCGCCTCCGCGCAGGGCGTCACGCTGCTGTCCAAGCCTGACTTTGCGGCGACCGCGGAGTTGTTCGTTGCGACCCAGGGCAACGACTCAGTTGGTGACCTCAACCAAGGCAATACCTTTGCGCAGGGGCGAGTCGCTTCGTACGTGACACTCGCGACAGGAGACCGGGTGTTGGGCGCGGTAAGCGAAGCCCTCGACATACCGGTCGTCCAGCTCCGTGGACAAGTGAGCGCAGAGAATCCTGCAAAGACGGTCCTTATTGATGTGCGCGCAACAAGCCCGGACGGGGGAGAATCTGCTCGGATTGCGAACGCGGTCGCCGATGAGCTCGTCGGTCTGGTTGCTTCGGTTGAGAACGGTGAGCAGGAAGGCGCGTCGCTAGCGCCTGTCTCGCTTACGCACGTTCAGGAAGCAACGGTGCCGCACCACCCCTACTCCCCGAATCTCAGTAGGAACATAATGCTGGGAGTGGTCGGGGGTGCACTTCTGGGGTTCTCGACGGCGCTCCTCCGAGATCGTTTCGACACCCGGCTCCGAGGGCGTGACGATATCGCTGCAGTGACCCAGGCAAGCGTGCTTGGCGAGTTCTCCTCGGAGGCCGCCAGCGGGCAAGACTTAATCCTCAAGGATCTTGCGAGCTACAGCGGCCGTACCGAGGCCTATAGGCAGCTCCGAACACATCTCCAATTCATGAACGTTGACGGGGGTGTTCGATCGATCCTGGTCTCGTCGTCGATTCCGGCTGAGGGAAAGAGCACGACCGCGGCGAATCTCGCGATCACGCTCGCAGAAGGAGGAGTGCGCGTGCTCCTCATCGACGCGGACCTTCGGCGACCAAAGATAGACAGCTTGTTGGGGCTCGAGCGCACTGTTGGCCTCACCACGGTGCTGACGGGGAGAATCGGGCTCGCCGACGCCGTGCAACCTGCGGGCCCCAACTCATCGCTTGTCGTGCTGACTTCGGGAACCGTGCCGCCGAACCCGAGCGAACTCCTGGCCTCAGCAGCGATGGAACGGTTGCTGCATGCAGCACAGGAATCGTTCGATGTCGTGATTGTTGACAGTCCCCCACTAGTCGGCGTGAGTGACCCGGCCGGCCTCTCGACGCTCGTGAGCGGGGTGCTGCTGGTCACGAGCGCGGATGGCAGGTTGCGCCGCGAACAATTGACGTATGCGCTCGAGCAGTTGTCTCTCGTGCGAGCGAAACTGTTTGGTCTTGTGCTCAATCGAGCAGAGGTCGAGCGCCGGAAGGGCTACTACGAGTACGGCTATGAGATTGCGGAACCGCCGAAGCATCTGGGGCGGGGGCGACGTCGGGCAGCGCGAGTCTAGCGGCGCTAGAGGAACTGCCCGGAAGTGGACCCGAGCGGCTTGAAGGAGAAACGCGATGAGCAGTGATCAAATACTTATCGTCTGCACGGCGAATGTTTGCAGGTCCCCGTTCGTTGAAGCAGTCTTGCGCGGAAGGTTCAGCATGGGAGCGAACCCCGACATGATAGTTGAGAGTGCCGGAACCCGTGCTCGACCCGGCGAGCCGATGGCCCATGGGAGTGCTGCCATGCTTCGCGAGATGGGCATAGCGCCGGACCCGGGCTTTGCCGCGAGACAGCTGAGCCCGGCCATGATCGCTAGCGCAGACGTCATTTTGACGATGACCCGCGAACACCGAGGCCAGGTGCTTGACCTTGTGCCAGCCGCACTTCGGAAGGTGCTGACGCTCAAGGAGCTCGCGCGGTTTGCGCCATCGCCGACAACGGACGCAGCGCCGGCTTGGCCTGAGGCCGCGGCCGGAGCAATCGCGGAACGCGGTAACCATCGAGAGATCGCTAATTCTCTCGAGCTCGACTTGGCCGACCCGTTTGGGCAGGATAGGGAGGCATTCGAGCGGATGCAGCGGGACGTGGTGGGCATAGTCGCGCAACTGAGAGAGAGACGATTGCTTCCTTAAACCCTGCAGAGCGACGGTGGTATACTCCCGATATATCAGAATGTTCAGTGTGATTGGAGCCCCGTGCCTGTTCCCTCCGCCCCTGCGGCCATGACTCACGCCCGCGTGCTGCTGCGTGATACCGTGCGCGACCGCATTCGAAACGCGATCATGGACGGGACGCTTGCGCCCGGCGAGAAGCTCAACGACAAAGAACTCCAAGACTGGCTTGGTGTGTCACGCACCCCAATTCGCGACGCGATCAATGAGCTCGCGAGGATGGGCCTCGTCGAGATGGAACCCAACCGCTTCACGCGCGTCGCGAGCCCGACCCAAGAGGACACCCTGGCGTCGCTTCAGACTCTTGGGGTTCTCTACTCGGGGGCACTTCGCTTGGCGTTGCCCGTGCTCGATGACGAGACCGTTGGCAGGATAGCGAGCCGCATTGACCTCATCGCCCAGGCCGCGACCACCGACGACAGTGCCGCAATTCGAGAGCTCGCGTTCCCCACATTTGAGATGTTTGTGGCAGCCTGCGGGAACCAGCCGCTCATCAGGCTCTGCAGGGAGTCGACTGATGGGCTGGCATATGCCGTGCAATCGCAGAGAATCGTGGATCAGTTTGATGGTGAGACCGCGAATAAGGTTATGGCCCGACTAGCAGAGAACATTCGCGCGCGTGACGTCGAAGCGGCGACAAGTTCGCTTGAGGAAGCGTTTATGCTGCATCTCCCGGTTGGCGCGCACGCTCAGTAACTTAGGCGCTGGGGCCCGCTGCCACAATGAGTTCGTTCTCGATCCGTGGCCCGATCTCCTTCACGGAAAGCGACTCGGCCGTGAGCCTGGCATTCTTGGCGATGCGTCGAGCCTCGTCGGGCTGCGCGAGTAGGTGGCTGACTTGGCGAGCGAGGCCCCGGGCGTCACCCATGGTGTAGGTCGTGCAGTCGGAGCCCGGTGTCAACCATTCGATTGCGCCGGCATTTGATGCGGCAACGATGGGGGTCCCGGCTGCCATCGCTTCAACAATGACCTGACCGAAGGGCTCAGGCCGGAGACTCGTGTGAAGTGCGATGTCGGCGTCCCGCAAAGCCGAGGCGGGGTCTTCGCTGTGGCCACGAAAGTGTACGCGGGCAGCGATCTTGGGGTTGGCCGCAAGGGCGTGGAGCCTGAGTTCGTACTTGCCGTCTCCAGGGAATTGAGGCGATCCCACGATGTGAAGTTCAACGTCGTGTCCCGCGTCGACTAAGTGCTCAAGCGCCCTGAGAGCAATCTCTTGTCCTTTCCAAGCAGTGATGCGACCAAGCACGAGTAAGCGAGCTCGCCGATAGTTCGCTGCGTTCTCTGCTGAGACGCATGGCTCCGCGAGTAGTTCGTCCGGGACTGGACAAGGGAAAACAGACCACTGACGCCGGGCTACAGTGCCCGCCGATGCCCTCGTTAACGTTGAGTTTGCGAATCTGCGGTTCGGCAGCATTGCGAAGCAGAATCGCATGAACGCCGAACCGAGCAGCCCCCGTGCGGGGGGTCCAAGGAGATCGTGCGCGTGAAAGACTACGGGGATTCGTGCTAGGCGACCAGCGATGCCGCCGAGCACGTGTGCCTTCGCGGAGTGCGTGTACAGCACGGCGGCGCCCGATGAGCGGAGGAGTGCTGCGAGGTGGCGGCAACAACGGAGCCGCCCCGCTACGGAGCCGAGGGTCCCCCCTGGGAGGACGAAAGTCTTGATGCCGGAGGCCTCGACGATTGAGCGTAGGGGGCCGTCCTCCCCGAGGATAACGATTGGGTTGACCCGGTTGAAACCCGCTGCGATTCGGGCGAGGAAGAGTTCAGCTCCCGAGAGTTGAGCGCTTTGGGAAAACAGCGCGATGGTGTGCATTGGGGCTCCAGGGTGAGGTTCAGTTTTCAAGGGGGGGGGCAGTGCGCGATGGGTGTGCGAAAGGTCGATTGGTGTATCAGAATTTTTCTGTTCGTGATGGCGACAAAGTGTGCCACCGACTGCCGTGTTCGTGTCCGATTGTGCCCATTCTTCCCTTTGTTTTCTGCGATTCAGAAACCGCGCAGGCTAAGCTGCTGCGGAGGTCGCTTGACGCGGGGGCGCCGAGAACGAGGGTTTCTGATATGGTGATATTTTAGCAGGTCTGGCTCGAATGAAAGCGTTGGAACTGGACCCGATCTGCACGGAGGAACCAATGTGCGATTGCTCGTGGCATGTGGTCATTTCCTCCGTTGGGATGCTGGTGACCTCCGTGGCGATGACATCTTCTACGTGCCGTGACCATTTATGTGATTGTTGCGGTTGTGGTGGCCGCCCTCGGGCGAAGGGAAGCGCCGATGGCCGGCCCCGGGCGACGGGCTCGGTAGAGGAGCGGGCCCAGAACCAGGACGTGGAAGGGTGCGCAGGGCCCTGGGAATGTTTCGATAAGGTTCGCCGTCTGCGGCGCTGCAGTCGAGACGTCATAGGCGGCCCAATCGAACAGGCGGATGTGCAGTGCCATAGGGGCGGTCATAGCGACGGCTCGAAGTGAGCCAAAGCATACGGAGGAATACTGGCGAGCCGCATCCGTCGCTAGCGGGGTGAGGAGTGGACACAGGCGTGGGCCCCCGGAGGCTTGTCGCCGAAACCGGAGGCCCACGCCTGAGCGGTGGTGAGTGCGTTGGCTACTTCACGGTGAACGCGCGATCGAGCTGGAGAGCGCCATTCTTCACAACGATGATGTAGGTTCCCGCCTGGAGATCTCGATTCACGTCTGCAGACCAAGTTCCGTCGGCCGCAGCCACAGCGGAGCCGAGCTCATTGCCGGACTGGTTCGATACGAGCTGGACCTTTGCGCCCGCGTTTGCCGTGCCGGTGAAGGTGACGGTGCCGGGAGCGACGACAGAGTTCTCAGCTGGCGCTGTGACCTTGAGCGTCTCAACGACGGGCTTCTTCACGGTGAAGCTGCGAATGACGTCGGTTGAGCCGTTTCGGACGATGATCTTGTAGTCGCCTACGCCGAGCTCACGGTTGACGTCGGCGGTCCAGTTGCCGGTGGCGTCTGCAGTGCCCTCGCCGAGGATCGCGCCGGCCTGGTTCGATACGAGCTGGACCTTTGCGCCCGCGTTTGCCGTGCCGGTGAAGGTGACGGTGCCGGGAGCGACGACAGAGTTCTCAGCTGGCGCTGTGACCTTGAGCGTCTCAACGACGGGCTTCTTCACGGTGAAGCTGCGAATGACGTCGGTTGAGCCGTTTCGGACGATGATCTTGTAGTCGCCTACGCCGAGCTCACGGTTGACGTCGGCGGTCCAGTTGCCGGTGGCGTCTGCAGTGCCCTCGCCGAGGATCGCGCCGGCCTGGTTCGATACGAGCTGGACCTTTGCGCCCGCGTTTGCCGTGCCGGTGAAGGTGACGGTGCCGGGAGCGACGACAGAGTTCTCAGCTGGCGCTGTGACCTTGAGCGTCTCAACGACGGGCTTCTTCACGGTGAAGCTGCGAATGACGTCGGTTGAGCCGTTTCGGACGATGATCTTGTAGTCGCCTACGCCGAGCTCACGGTTGACGTCGGCGGTCCAGTTGCCGGTGGCGTCTGCAGTGCCCTCGCCGAGGATCGCGCCGGACTGGTTCGATACGAGCTGGACCTTTGCGCCCGCGTTTGCCGTGCCGGTGAAGGTGACGGTGCCGGGAGCGACGACAGAGTTCTCAGCTGGCGCTGTGAGCTTGAGCGTCTCAACGACGGGCTTCTTCACGGTGAAGCTGCGAATGACGTCGGTTGAGCCGTTTCGGACGATGATCTTGTAGTCGCCTACGCCGAGCTCACGGTTGACGTCGGCGGTCCAGTTGCCGGTGGCGTCTGCAGTGCCCTCGCCGAGGATCGCGCCGGCCTGGTTCGATACGAGCTGGACCTTTGCGCCCGCGTTTGCCGTGCCGGTGAAGGTGACGGTGCCGGACGGAACCGTCTCACCTTCTGCGGGGGTAAGTACCTCCAGTGCCTCGACTGGGGCGTCCTCTCGGTGGATCGTTACCTTGGCCGAAGTAACATTATCACCACGGCCGCGGACGCTAGCCTCCACCTCTACTGCCCCACTGGGCAAGTCGGCAACATCAACGGACCACGATCCGGACGCGGATACGACCGTGGAGGCAACCTCTCCGCCGCCCGTCGTGTTGCTCAGTGTCAGGTCGCCACCGGGCACACCACGCCCCTCTAAGAGAATAGTGCCGTCCGAGGTAACCGTGCCGTCTGCGGGCGACGTAATCGAGACCGGCTCACCATAATCCGGGGTGAGCTGCACAGTGTTTGGCCCGACGGTTCCTTGGCTTCGTTGGAGGACGTCTATTTTGTCGACTCCGCCCTTGTTGGGCGCGGGGGTCCTGACGCTAAAGTTGCCGTTCCACGATACTTCTGCCGAAGCGATCAAACTTCCAGCGCGGGTTACCTCGATTGTCGCCCCTGGCTCTCCGGTGCCCGTGATGGTCCCCTGCGCCGAGTTCGCGTGGGAGAAGGAGAAGTCTGCCGTGATGCGCGAGAGGGCCAAGGAGATCTCAATGTCCTGCTCGCCTGCGATCAAGCCCCCAACATAGCTCTTCACTGTGACAGCGAAAGACCCGAGGGGCAAGTTTGTGAGGGTATGCCTCCAGTTCCCGTTCGCATCTACAGAAACCTCGAAGCTTCCGCCGATAACCACCCGCGAATTTGGGGTTGCGCGGCCGGAGAGGGTGGCAGTTCTCTCGTGTGCGTTTGTGGATTCAACCTTGACTTCGAGCCCCGCCATCATGTGGTCGAGGGCTAGCATTGTCGCTGAACTTGTCGAAGAACTTGCGCGGTACTCTACCCAGAAAGGGTCTGCCGCGTGGTTCGTGTAGGTAGCGAGGCGGCCACCGGCGCTGGGTCGCAACTCCCCGTCGGGGTCGACTGCCCACCGCTGTGCAGGTGTTCCATTGCACGCCGCAAGCTTTGGGAAGTCGGTTGCGGTTAGGCACTGTCCATTCTCGTGCACGACTGGTCCGGTTGTGCCTGGACTCGGGATAGTAAATGTCTCGCTGTCGGCTTCTGCCGCGGCCAGAGTGGAGTATCGATAGCCCGACAGATTTCCCTGGGCCGAGAACTTCATGGAACCGAACTGAGACGTCAATTTGGATACAAGCTTACCTGTGAGGGAAGTTGAAGCCGCCCGGGCCGTGTCGGTTTCGTCGGAGAACGCGAGGGCCGGAGAACCTCCGGAAACAAGTCCGCCGAAGACCATTGCTGTTGTGAGGCCGACTAGCGTGGCCTTCTTTATCGATATTCGAGGATTCACGAGTTCTCCGCTTCGTTTATGCGTTCCAGTATTGCTGTGGGGTCGCCGGAGAGTTCAAGCCTTCACCGTCAACCCATTGCAATCTTGATATTACAACATTCTGAAATTTTAGGCAAAGAATGGTATTCATTCTTGCGACGAACACCGGCATTGCTGAACGTCACGCCCCGCAATGCCGGAGCCGATCCAGGGGTCCCTAGGGGTAGCGCCGGCCTCCCCGGCTCGAAGCGAGGTGGGTATCGCCATCTCGCCCGTCTTTCGCTTCGACTCAGCCGGGCGGGCCGGCGCCTCGATCTGGCGTTGCGGCTTCGCGCCGCTGACGAGGGTTCTCGTCTCCACTGTGCAAAGAAAGTTAGGCGGAGGTAGCACACACGAACTGGGCGACACGGCACATCCCAGCTCTAAGCCACGTCGGGGGTCGTTGTGAACGAGAACGGCATCCAGGACACGGGCTTCACCCAAGACACCGATGCGTTCACGCTCGTCCAGGGGTGCGGCCATCGGCCGGCACCCGGTGTAATAATTGGCAGCGAGCGCTGGTCAGGCTTCCGAACCGCGTGCGATTTCCCCCTCCTCGACCGCGGCGGCCGCGCAACCTTAGGTGAGCACAGCAGCTTTTACGAAGCATCCGCCGCTATGTCACGGTCGAGTCCTTCCGCGTCCAAGGCCACATCGTTCCGAGCATGTCGACAGGCATCGAATACGTATCCTTAGCCGGCTCCCTAAAAGCTGAGTCGCCCCGTCACGACACGGAAAGGACGCAGCATACACAGCTGCACCTCAGCTCCCGCATGCCTGACGCCAGCGACCGACATTGTGTGCTTGCTCGACCCCAACTTCGACGCTACTGCCGAAAGTGAGCGCACCTTCGAGTGGACGATCGACGGCGACCAAACCGCTTTCCCTCGGGGGCGCCTCCTCTTGGCTTGACGCCCGATACCACCCAATTGTCCACTGGTGCGTGGCGCATCTGCCGCTGTCCAGAGCGGCAAGTTTAAGCGCACAGGAGGAGGTCGTTGCACAGATGAGCTCGCTCGGCGTCCCCTCAACCTCCTGTGGGGATTACTTATGCGAGGGGACCGATCACAGGCAGCCGGAGAGCGTGGGCTTAGCGTTGCCATAACAACTCAAACTCAGAGCCGTGAACACGTAGTCGATGGCCCTTGATGAGATGGACGGGCTTTGTCCATTGGGAATTGACGCCTAGCACACGCCAGGGGCGCTCGCTGCAAGCCAACGTTGGAGCGATACGAAGCCAAGCTCGACAAACTCGCAGATCATCCCGGATCGACGGTCTTTGGAACCAAGGAACTCACCGACGGCCGCGGTCGACTGATCAGGCTCTTCGTCGACGCGTCCGTTGCGCGCTGTCGAAGGCTGCACTTTGAGCCTCGTCAAGATCATCATCGTGGGGGTTCGGCGCGAGAAACGGGGCCGGCCCGCTCGGGGCTGGGAGGGTGCCGGGGTGGAGAAGTGCCACGGCGCGCGGGAATGGCAGAGGAAGGAAGCCTGAGTCGCGTGCAAGCCTCTCGGCCAAGTGCCCCCGTACGCTGAGCGCGGGCGAAATGGACATCTCGTTCAAACACTCTCGAATGAGTTCTTCACGGCCGTCCGTTCGTCATCGGCTCACCCTACCTCTCGATTTCCGCGACGGCGGCAATTCGTGCCGACCCCGCGCACCTGTTCGACAGGGGGCTCACCGTGCGAGAGGCGTGAGCCAGATCAGTCCCGGGGAGCAGGCCGACTCCATTACGTTGAAAGGGGGACCGGCGTGCGCATGGACGTTCTCCCAAGGTCACCGCGCCGTTCCCGCGGGGCTGACGATATCGTCCACCGCTCGAGTGATGCCCTCCCGCAAAGAGCCGCGCAACTGCAGGATGCGACAGGCCTCCGCAAGCCTGGGTACCGCTTCGTCAGCCTGACGGATCGTCGCAACCGCTTCGAGGAGCGCGTCTCGTTCGTGCACCCGCAGGCGGCCGAGCTCGTGCAACCCGTTGAAGAGTTCGGTGATGCTGACGAGCTGGGTGTGTGTGAGGGCGGCGTTCATGGGATGCAGTTCTATCGGGAGGTGCGGACAGCCTGTGTCGACCGCAGCAGGAGCAGGCCGAGGCGCCGTGGTCACCTACGGCCCATAGTGAGGTATCTCGGTAGACCTTATTCTTCCCCTGTGATCCGGCGCTGAGGGCCGCGCGCTCAGGATTGAGTAGTGGCCACTGGCCACCGCGCAGAAACTGAGGGGAAAGACGGAGAAGTCGGGTCTGTGCCCACACTCGCAACGCACGCGAGACAAGCAGGCCGCCGCACACGGCGACCACCGTTAGCTGTCGCGGTCGTCCGTGCGGAACCCGGCCGTCTTGTGGCTGCCATCGCAGAACGGCTTGATGAGGGAAAGCCCGCAGCGGCAGAGAGCGACGGTCTCGCGGCCCTTCGAGATCTCCTCTCCCGCTGGGGTCAGCAGCACAACGTCTCCTCGCACGATGAGCGGCCCGTCGGGATAGGGCGTCACGCTGGCTGTCTCGTCGGTCATGCCGCCTTCCGTTCCCGCAGCGAGCTTTGTCCTGCCGACCAAGAATCGTGGAGGTGCTGACTGATGGCGCCGTCCACCATGAGGCACGCCGCCGCCCCAAAGAGAATGTCCTCGAGTAATTCGGGCCGGTCCTCCGCAAGCGAACCCGCGAGGTCGTGCGCCGCGATCTGTTCGTGCACTGCATCCGCCTCGACGTGTTCGTCGAAGTAGGCCGTCACGTCCTCGCCGAACCCGAGGCGACGAAACCCGTCCCCATAGAACCGGTTCGGAATCGAGGAGGTCATCTCGAACGCCGCGAGATGCCCCACGATTGCTCCGACAAGGCGGCGGTTGAACCCGAACATTGACATGGTGTTGTGCGATGCCAGCGTCACAGCCGGCGCGTCGTCGATGTAAGCGCCGTACGAGCTGTCGAGACCCGCGCCGCGCATCGTGCGGGCGAACATAGTGGCGTGCACCCGTTCAGCGCGGCCGCCTCCGTACTCGTCCGCCTGAATCTCGACGAGGGCGGCTTTGGGCCGACCGACGAGCCGCGGGATCGCCAGCGAGTGCGGGTCTGCCTCGCGCAGCGTGTAGATCGACCGCTGCACAAGAAATTCCTCGGCTTGCTCGAGCGTGGCTTGCCTCGCGAAGTACAGCGCGGTGTTCGGTCCACTCACGTCGTTCGTCATGGCGAAGAGCACGCGGGCGACCTCGGCTGCCTCGGCGGCCGGGAGGTCGGGCACTCGCACACGCTGTCGCAGCTCGGCCTCGAAGACTCGCTCGATCGCTGCCCGTGCGGCTATGACTTCGGGGTCCCACTCACGCTCGGCGGGGAACACGGGAATCGTTCCGTATGACGATGCGTAGAGCAGGAACAGCGCGAGCTGCAAGTCCTCATCCTCGGAGACCGCGTCGGTTTCGCCGAGCGCCTCCAGCGTATGCTGCAGCAATGCGACACGTTCCGGGTCTGCGTCGGGCGCGAAATACGCCAGTACGGCGGCACTGGCAGGGCCGCGGGCTGCGCACACGGCGCGGGGGCTCGCTGCCGCTGAAAGGTCTGAACGGTTCAGCACGGAAACTCCTTACGTTCGAACGTCGAACGCTTATCCTCCAACAGCTCGTGCGGCCCGGCTAGGCCCTTGACACCCGCCAGCCGCGCGTGTAGTTGCGACGCCTGCGCCCCTAGGCCGAGCCGACGACCACGCCCGTCCTGAGCTCGGCGAGGAGCGCGAGAACCGCCGCCGCTGACTCGGGCGTTCCGACCCGCTCGTGCGCGCGCGTGGCGCCGTCGCCGACCTTGATTCCGAGATCGCCCTGGCGCAGCACCGCAAAAGCGGTCTCGTCGGTGACGTCATCGCCGAGGAACACGGTGGCGGCGTCGGGGAAACGCTCCATGATTCTCCGGAGCGTGACGCCTTTGTCGGACGAGAGGACCGAGAACTCGCATACTTGCTTGCCTCGGAGCGGTATCAGCCCGGCGCGAGAGCCCAGCTCGCGGGCGGCGGCAAGGAGCTCCTCAGCGTGCGCGTTGTCGGGCACTTCACGCGTGTGGACCGCGATGCCGTACGGCTTGTACTCGAGGCGGACGCCAGGCTCGCCCTTGAAGACCCGCCACACTCGTCGAGTGAAGCTTTCGAGCAGCTCCTGTCGCTCGGGCGTCATGAACTTCTGGGGTGCCGACTCGCCAATCAGCTGTTGCGCGGTCTCGTTGAGTTCGAGGCCGTGAGACCCGCTCACCATCCATCCAGCGCTGTCGAGCCCGGTCGCGTGTAACGCCTCCAGGGACCGTCCGGTCAGGAGGGCCACCTGGACACCGGCTGCGTCCCGGAGGATGTCGAGGGATCGGATCGCCCGCGGAAGCGCCCGGGCGTCTGCCGGACGCGCCACGAGGGGCGCAAGCGTGCCGTCGAAATCTGTGGCCACGATGAGCTGCGGTGCGGCAGCGAGCCGTCGCAGCCGCTCTTCGAGCTTGCGCGGGATGTACGCCTCGCCGATTGTCGCCGCAGCAGTGGGGGCCGGACGACCAGCTTCCCGGGCGTCGGCCGCGCCTGACACGGCCCCCAGGTAGCTTCTCGCCCAGTTTGCGACATCGTTCGAGCGGACGGTGGCGCGCATCGCGCGCATGCGCCGGTGCTGCTCCGCGATCGGCATCGTCGTGGCACGGACGATCGCGCTTTTGAGGCCCTCGATGTCGTGCGGATTCACCAGAGTTGCCTCACCGAGCTCCTCTGCCGCGCCCGCGAACTCGCTGAGCACAAGCACCCCGTCATCCGTCGTCCGGCAGGCGACGTACTCTTTCGCCACGAGGTTCATTCCGTCACGCAACGGCGTGACGAGCAAGACGTCCGCGGCGAGGTAGAGCGCGGCCATCTCTTCACGGTCGAATGACTGATGCAGGTAGACGAGCGGCGTGTGCGCGACGGAGCCGTGCTCACCATTGATCCGGCCCACCGCGGTTTCGACCTCGTCGCGAAGCTGCATGTAGGCACCGACGCGCTCTCTGCTCGGGCTAGCCACCTGCACGAGCACCGTGTCAGTGGGGTCGAGCTCGTCGTCCGTGAGGAGCTCGCTGAACGCCTTGAACCGGTGCAGAATGCCCTTCGTATAGTCGAGGCGATCCACGCCGAGCATGACCACCGCGGGATTCCCGAGCTCGGCACGAATCTCGCGAGCGCGCCGCTGCATCTCGGGCTCACTGGCGGTCCGCGCGAAGGCTTCCGCGTCGATCGATATTGGAAACTCCTGGGCGAGTACCGCCCGCGCCGGCGAGGAATCGCGCGCGGGCAGCGCGATGTGGTTCCCGAGGACCGGACAGCCGGTCAACGCTTCCGCCGTGAGCCGGAACGTCTCGGCATCTGCGGCTCGCTGGAAGCCGAGCACGTCGGCTCCGAGCAGGCCCTCGATGATCTCTCGCCGCCAGGGGAGCTGGGCGAACAGCCCACGCGGCGGAAACGGAATGTGCAAGAAGAACGCGATGGTGAGATCGGGGCGAAGCTTGCGAAGCATCGCGGGTACGAGTTGCAGTTGGTAGTCGTGCACCCAGACAATCGCGCCGGTCGCGGCAACCTCCGCGACCTGTGCCGCGAAGCGCTCGTTCACTGTGACGTAGCTGTCCCACCAGTCGCGATGGTACTCCGGCGGTGCAATGACGTCGTGATACAGCGGCCACAGGGTCGCATTCGAGAACCCTTCGTAGTACAGGTCGACCTCGCGCGCACTGAGCTCCACGGGAATGAGCCGCATGGAGCCCACCTCGAAGGGCTCGCCCCCAGTCGATGCGCTGCCTTCCCAGCCCACCCAGACACACCCGAGTTGCTCGACGATCGGCTCGACGGCGGTGACGAGTCCCCCGGGAGAAGTCCGCCACGTCTTCGTGCCGTCCGCTGCCTCGACGCAGTCGACGGGCAGCCTGTTCGACACCATTACCAGTTCGCGTCCCCCGGTAACATCCCGCATATCGTGCTCAATCCTCCTTCACATCCACGAACGACGAGCCACCCACATTGGCTTCCCCGCCCCTATGAGCACACACCATAGCCCTCAAATAGGAAAGGTGGCTCTGAACCCGGCCGAAGCCGTCGCGAAGCGTTCAGGGAACGAAAAATCCCCCGCCGCTTTCGCGACGGGGGATTTAGACGTGCGCCCCAAGGGATTCGAACCCCTGACCTTCTGATCCGTAGTCAGATGCTCTATCCAGCTGAGCTAGGGGCGCAGTGTTGATCTCTCAACTTGGAATACGTTACACGAGAATGCCGTGGAACTCAAAACGAGACGGGTGAATCCTCGGCGAACCGTTCTCTCAGCTCGCGTTTCAGGATTTTGCCGCTCGGGTTTTTCGGGAGCGTCGCGACGACGTGCACGACGGTCGGCACTTTGAACGCGGCGAGCCGTTCGCGTGTGTGTGCACGCAGCTCTTCCTCGGTGGCGGTCGCGCCCGCGGTGAGCACGACCGCCGCGGTCACGGTCTCGACCCACTTCGGGTGCGGTGTCGCGAACACGGCGCACTCGGCGATCGCGGCGTGCTCGTAGAGCGCCTCCTCGACCTCGCGGCTCGCGACGTTCTCGCCGCCCGTGTTGATCATGTCCTTGCTGCGGTCGACGATCCGCAGCCTGCCGTCCTCGTCGAACACCCCGAGATCGCCGGAGTGGAACCAGCCGCCGCGGAAGGCCTCGGCGGTCTGCTCGGGGGCGTTCCAGTAGCCGAGCGCGAGCTGGGGGCTGCGGTGCACGATCTCGCCGACCTCGCCGACAGGCACGGGCTCGCCATGTTCGTCGACGACGCGGGTCTCGACGTGGAGCACGGGGCGCCCGGCCGAGCCGGCGTGGCTGAGCTGTTCGTGGGGCGGCAGGATCGTCGCGACGGGCGCGAGCTCGGTCTGGCCGTAGAAGTTCCAGAGCTGCAGGTTCGGGAGCCGGCGCTGCAGCTCGAGCAGCACTTCCACGGGCATTGCTGCGGCGCCGTAGTAGCCCTTCTTCAGGCTGGAGAGGTCGGCGTCGTCGAATTCGGGCGAGCGCAGGAGCGAGATCCAGACCGTCGGCGGCGCGAAGAACTTCGTGACGCGGTGCTCAGCGATCTTGCGCAGGATCGTCGCGGGGTCTGGCGCGGGCAGCAGGATGCTGGTCACCCCGAGCATGATGTCGGGCCCGAGGAAGCAGTCGAGTTGGGCGCAGTGGTACAGCGGGAGCGCGTGAAGGTCGATGTCGTCACCGTCCATGCCGCCCTCGACGACCGAGCTCAGGTACTCGGAGCCGAGCGAGCGGCTCGAATGGACGGCACCCTTCGGCCGTGACTCGGTCCCGCTGGTGAACATGATCCGGATCGGGTCATCGGCGCCGACCACCGGCGCGGGGGCCTCGTCGCGGGAGGTCGCGAGGATCTCGTCGAAGGGGATCCACCCGGGCGCGGGTGCCACTGCGGCCTCGGCGGTGATCTCGACGAGCGTCGCCACCGCCCAGCCAGACTTCGACACCGCGGCCTCACCGGTCTCGACGAGCTCGGTTTGGGCGATGAGGATCTTCGGCTGGGCGACGTCGAGCAGCGGGCCGATTTCTCCCGCGGTGAGAACGAAGTTCAGGGGAACAAGGATCGCGCCCGCGCGCGCGGCGCCATAGGCCGTGACAGCGAACTGCCAGCAGTTGCGGCTGAGTAGCGCGATGCGCTCTCCGGGCTGCACGCCGCACTCCGCGAGCGCGTTGGCGAACCGGTTCGCGAGCCTGTCGAGCTCGGCGAACGTGAGCGTCGTGTCGCCGTCGATGAGCGCGGTCTTGTGCGGGCGGCGAGCGGCCGAGCGTCGGAGGTGCTCGCCGAGCGTGTCCGCCCGAGCCGAAGAGATCGTGGCCTGGAGCGCCTCGTCAAACAGCAAAGTTCTACCTCACTTCGTCGTAAAGTACTCGCCCGGTCGGGCGGGGTGCTGGCAACGATAGCAACGGCCGCCGGGGACTGCCACCCCCGCCGGGAGGTACGATGAAGTACGTGCCTACGAACACTGACAGCAACGAGCTTGCGATGCCGCACTTCCCTGAGCCGAGCGCCGAGCTCCAGCGTGCCGAAAAGCTGATTCTTGGGATCCCCGATTACCCGGCGCCGGGCATCATCTTCCGCGACATCATGCCGCTGCTCGCAGACGGCCCCGCGTTCAAAGCCACCGTTGACGCGCTCATTGCCCCGTTCCTCGGCACGTTCGACGTGATCGCGGGGCTCGAGGCGCGCGGGTTCCTGCTCGCGAGCGCCGCGGCGTATTCGACGGGGGCTGGGCTGCTGCCGATCCGTAAGGCTGGCAAGCTGCCGCGCCCTGCGGCGTCTGTCGGATACGAGCTCGAGTACGGCGTCGCCGAGGTCGAGGCGCACAACGACCTCCCCGCTGGCACGCGCGTCCTGCTCATCGACGACGTCCTGGCGACGGGCGGAACCCTCGAGGCCGCCCGCGAGCTCGTCGAGCTGCTCGGGTACACGGTCGCCGGCACCGCCGTGCTCTTTGAGATCAACGGACTCGGTGGTCGCGCCGCGGTCGCCGACCCGAACCTGCACACGGTGTTCTCGAGCGGCGAGTAAGCCGCTCTCGGAACCACCACGACGGGCAGCGGCGCGTGACGCAGAGACGAGACCATTCCGGCGCCGTCGCCGAGTTCCTCGACCTTGCGGGGTCCGATCCTGATCTGCTGCGATCGGGGAGGATCCCGGACCCGCAGCCGGCGCACACCCCGCTCTTCCGGTGGCTGGCCAGCGTCGTCGGGGCCATCGAGGAATTTCTCCGCGCCCGGGGCGGCACGGCGCTGCGCGCCGGGATCCGCGTCTTCTGGGGCGTGCTCGCGGCGGCCGGAATCCTGCTCCTCGTCGGGCCGGTCATCAACAAGCCGATGGACTTCGACGACGTGCTCGCTTCCGCAGAGGTCGCCGACGTCGAGTGGATCGCCCGCGACGCGGCGATCGACTACCGGGTCGCACGGGAGGACGACGGCACGTTCTCGACGGTCGTGACTGAGCGTTTCACGGCGAACTTCGTCAACGGGCCCGAAGACCGGGTGCTGCGAACCCTCGTCACCGAGGTCGACGGCAAGGACACCGGCTTCGCGCTGCTCGATGCGACCGTCGACGGCGCGCCGGCCCGAACGGAGGCGAAGCGCCACCCGACGACCACGGACATCACGGTTCGCACGCCGTCGGGGGAGGCGTTCGCAGGCGAGCGCGAGGTCGCGCTGAGCTACGAGCTGCATCACCTCGCGCGTTCGCAGGCAGATGCGGCCACGGGCGACGCGGTCGACGTGTGGGACTGGCCGCTGTTCGCGCCAAGCTGGCCGCAAGCCACGAAGGGGCTCACGGTGTCCGTGACGCTCCCCACCGAGCTTGACGCGGCGCTCGTGCGTCAGCCGCACGCCGCCGTCGGGTGGTTGCTCGTCAGCGGAAACGTCTGGCTCACGCCCGACGAGACGGCGGAGGGCTCCGTCACCTACTCCTTCGACAACACCGATTCGCTCCCGCCGCACTCCGACGTGTGGATCGAATTCACCTTCGCGGACGGCACCTTCGCAGAACCGCCGAAGACGGCGCTCTTCTGGCTGCAGACCTGGGGCCCGCTGCTCCCGCTCGCAGCGCTCGGCGGGCTCATGCTGTTTGCGCTCGCCGCACGCTGGGTGGTGTGGGCCGACTCGGCAGGGGACCCCTGGTTCGTCGCGCGCGATTCACCCCCGGAGGGCCTCTCGCCGCTGCTCGCGGCGGACCTGCTGGGCAAGCCGCGCCACGCGGAGCTCGTCTCCTCGCTCGCCGCAGCCCCCGCTCGCGGGCCGGCGGACGCCACGGAGCGCTGGCTGCGCGCGGTCGCCCGGGCCGGCCGCCGGGCTGGCCGGCTCGGCAACCTGCCCACGGTCGCGGGCTGGCGTGCGCGCTGGGCGCGCGCCGACCAGCCGGTCGCCGAGAAGCTCCGCTGGGCGCCCGACAGCTATGTGCGCGACACGTTTCTGCTGGCCCCGCTCGCGGTCACGCTCGTGCAGTGGGGGATCCTGCGGCAGCTGTCGCACCAGGTGATCCTCAGCGCGGTCTGGTGGCCGGTGGCCTTCGTGCTCGGCTCGACGGTGATCGCCGGTGTCACGCTCTGGGCCGTCTGGCGCCCGCGCCCGCTCACTCGCGCGGGCGCGCTCGCGACGCAGCAGCTCCGCGGCATTGACGTGTTCGCGCGGGCGACGCGGCTCCTCGAGCGCGGGCCGCTCGCCGATCCGCTGCTCCCGTACGCGACGCTCTTCGAGCGGCCGCGCAGAGCCGGCAACGCTGTCGGCGTACAGGCCGCGCGCGAGAGCGGCGACCGGCGCGTGGCCGATGGCTGGCGCGGCGAGCACTTTCTTGCCATGCCGGCGCTGCTGGCCACCGTCGCGGCGGGCGCGCTCGCCGCGGGATCGATTGTGCTCGTGAGCACGCAGCCCGCCCCCTACGGGCAGGCCGAGTTTCTGACCTGGCCCTCCTCGGAGGCGAGCGGAACGATCTGGACGCAGACCGAGGGCTTCGAGATCGAGGCGGAGCTCGCACGCGACGAACAGGGCCGCGCCCGGCTCGACGTGACGGAGCGGCTCACGGTCGGGTTCGAGCCGGGCGGAGCGTCGGTCCCGCAGTTCGAGCGTGAGTGGCCGCGCGAGCGATGGGGTCAGGATCTTGGCCTCGCCGTGGCGGAGGTGCGGGTCGATGGCGCGGCAGTGCCGTTCGTCGAGACCGCGGGCAGACACACGACGAAAGTGACCACGAAGCTCGGCGAGGTGCTCACCGGCGACCTGCCGGTGGAGGTCCGCTACGCTCTCGCAAGCCCGGCGGTCGAGGTCCGCGACGGTGGTGACGCCGTCCAGCAGGTGCGCTGGACCGCGATGCACTGGTTCTGGGACGACACGTTCTACTCGAATCAGGGCAATCCCTACGACGGTTCAGAGCCCGTCCGGCCGGTCCGCGTGCAGCTCACCGTCGCCCCCGACCTCGCCGCTGAGCTGCGTTCGGGCGGCTGGATCGGGCACGGCGACGCGGACCGGATGCCGGGCGAGAGCGGGCAGGGGATCATGCCCTGGTCGGCCGAGCGCGACATGTACACGGACGCTGGCCGCGTCGAACTCATCGTCGGGTCCGAGCAGGCAGCGCCGGATGGGGCGTTGATCGCGGGGCTCGACGCCGACGCTGTCGAGTCCCGCCCAGCACCCCTCCCGGGTGACGGCGAGGGGGAGCCGGGTGAGCCGTATGCCGTCGACCCCGCGCTGAACGCGACGCTGGGCCAGTACGAGCTCGGTCTCACCGGCGACCTGGGCGCCACCCTCAACTTCCCGGCAGGCACGTTCTCGAATGTCGCCGACGGGGTTGCCGAACGCTACAGGATTGCAGCCGGCGCGCCGCTCGCGCTGCTTGTCGGACTGATCGTGGCCGTGCTCGCCGCTGCCGCTGGCGTCTTCGTCGCGGCCCTGCGAGGCGGCAGGGCGGCCGGACCGTCGCTTGCGCTCGTATCGTTCGCGGCCATCCCGTTGCTCGCCGTCGCGCAGTCCGTCGTGTTCTGGTGGGTCACCGGGCCGATGCAGGGCGACTCCGCGGTGGTCCCCGCGCTCGTTGCCTGCTCGCTCATGATGTGGGCGGCGGTGGTCGCGCAGTGGGTCGCGGTCGTGCGCGCGGGCTCCGGAGCCGCGCGGAATGGCGCTGCGGAGGCGGACTCTCGGTAGTAGCGCGGCAGGTGGATCACAATTCACCATCGATCGTTGCGCGCTCTGGCGGTTTTGCGGCATCCCCGTAGTCTGGGGATCGTGAGTGACTCCTTTTTTGCAGCAAGAGACCAGCTTCTCGATCTTCAGGGGGACCCCGCACGGGCGCGGGCAGAGTTCCGCTGGCCAGACGTGGGAGACGCATTTAACTGGGCGCACGACGTGTTCGACCGCATCGCTATGGACAATGACACGACGGCGCTGTGGATCGCCGAGGAAGACGGCACCGAGGTCAAGCGCAGCTTCCGCGAGCTGAAAGCCCGATCCGATCAGGTGGCGAACTGGCTGCGGAAGCTCGGGGCTCAGCGCGGCGACATTGCGATGCTGATGCTCGGCAACCACGTCGAGCTCTGGGAGATCATGCTTGCGGCGATGAAGCTTGGCGTCGTGATCCTCCCCACCTCCGTCGTGCTCGGAACCCAGGAGCTCGTTGACAGGGTCGAACGCGGCAAGGTGAACTGGGTGTTCGCCGGGCCCGAGGACGCGGTGAAGTTCGCCGGAATCCCCGGCGGTTTCCGCCGCGTCGGCGTGCGCATTGATACGGGCACGATGGACCAGCGTGCGGCCCTCTACGACTGGGAGCGTTTCGAGGAGTCGCGCTCGGCGTCGCTCGCGCCGATCGTGAAGCAGACGAGGAGCGTCGACCCGGCGCTCTTGTACTTCACCTCCGGCACGACGAAGCTGCCGAAGATCGCCGTCCACTCGCACACGAGCTACCCGCTCGGGCACTTCACCACGATGGCGTGGCTCGGGGTGCGTCCGGGCGACATCCACTCGGTGATCAGCGCGCCGGGCTGGGCGAAGCATGCGTGGTCGAGTTTCTTCGGGCCGTGGAACGCTGGCGCGACGGTGTATGTCGCGAACTATGGGAAATTCAAGGCGGAGCGGATCATCGCCGAACTCGACCGCGTCGGCGTGACGAGCTTCTGCGCCCCGCCGACGGTGTGGCGCATGCTCATCCAGAGCGACCTCGGCTCGAAGCCGTCGGCGCTGCGCGAGGTCGTCTCGGCTGGCGAGCCGCTCAACCCCGAGGTCATCTCGCGCATCGAGCAGGGGTGGGGCCTCGTGCTCCGCGACGGCTACGGGCAGACCGAGACGACGGCGACGATCGGCAACATGCCAGGCGAGGCCGTCGTTCCTGGCGCGATGGGCAGGCCGCTTCCCGGCGTCGATATCGTGCTTGTCGACCCGATGACTGGCGAGGAGGGCGACGAGGGCGAGGTATGCCTGCGCCTCGGGCCTGAGGACGGCGGAAGCGGCGCGGCCCGCCCAGTGAACCTCATGACGGAGTACTTCGGTAACCCGGACGCGACGGCCGAGGCGTTCGAGGGCGGCCTCTACCACACGTGCGACGTCGCGCAGCGGGACGAGAACGGCTCGTTGACGTTCGTTGGCCGCACCGACGATATCTTCAAGGCCAGCGACTTCAAGGTCTCGCCGTTTGAGGTGGAGAGCGTGATGCTCGAACACGATTTCGTCGCCGAGGCCGCCGTCGTTGGCGCTCCCGACGACACCAGGCTCAACGTGACGAAGGCGTACGTGTCACTCGCAGCTGGAGTGGAGGCGACGGAAGCGACGGCGAGAGAGGTACTGCTGCATTCCCGCCGGGCGCTCCCCGCGTACATGCGGGTGCGGCGCGTGGAATTCTTCGAGCTCCCCAAGACGACGTCGGGCAAGATTCGCCGCGTCGAGCTCCGGCAGCGCGAGGAGGCGGCTCACGCCGCCGGCGAGCGGGTCGCCTCGGAGTGGCGCGAGGAAGACTTCCCGGATCTGAAGGACGCCTAGGCTCGGGCCGCGAGCGCCGCGTAGCAGCGCTCGATCCGCTCAAGCCACCAGCGCTCGCGGTCCGGGGTCGCCCGGAAGCGCTCGAGCGCACCCTCGTCGAGGGTGGGGCGCCGCACGCTGAGCACGCCCTTGACGGGGATCATCGGATCCTGCGCGACGTCTCCCGCGAGCAGCGCGACAGTGCCGAGCCCGCACGCGCCCGCGAGCATCCCTGCGGGCAGTGCGGCCGCGAGGTGCAGCCCCATGGAAATGCCGACCGAGGTGTCGAGCGCGCTCGACACGATGACCGGCAGCTGCGCCTCCTCGATGATGGCGAGTGCCGGTGCGATGCCTCCCAACGGTTGGGCCTTCACAACGATGAGGTCCGCGGCGCCCGAGCGCGCCACCGCGAGCGGGTCTTCCGCCTTGCGCACGCTCTCGTCCGCCGCGATGCGCACCGGCACCCCGGCTCGCGTGAGCCGCGAGCGCAGCTCGGCGAGTTCGGCAACGGTGGCGCACGGCTGCTCGGCGTAGTCGAGCCCGAACGGCGCGAGCGTCGTGAGCGCCTCGGCGGCCGCGTCGACCGACCACCCGCCGTTTGCGTCGACGCGCACGAACGCATCGGCCCCCATCGCCTCTCGGACCGCCCGCACCCTGGCGATGTCGTCCGCGAGCTCCTGGCCGCGCTCGGCGACCTTCACCTTCGCGGTGCGGCAGCCGGGGAATCGGGCGAGCACCGCTGGCACCTGCTTGGCGGGCACGGCCGGCACCGTCGCGTTGACGTCGATCGCGGAGCGCAACGGCGGTGCCGGCTCGGCCCACCCGTACTCGAGCGCGGCCGCGAGCCAGCGGGAGCTCTCGTCGTCCGCGTACTCGACGAACGGTGAAAACTCCGCTGCGCCCAGCGGGCCGACGAAGATGACGGCCTCGCGGGTGGAGATGCCGCGGAAGCGCGTGCGGGTGGGGATCGACACGACGCGCGCGGCATCGTGCAGCTCAGCGAGCGGTGGGAGGGGCGACTCTGGGAGCTGCGCGGTAGCCATGCATCGATTGTCTCACCCGGGCCAGGCGGCCCGGCCAGGGCGCCTCCGCGCAAGCCATTCGTCCGACGAAGGTAAGCCTAAGAAAATGGCCCTGACCAGGGGAAAGGCTAGCCTTCCCTTGCTTGCGGGCGGCCTCGAATGGGAGGACACTTGAGCGCAGAACAACCCGCACACCGGGGGAGGGAGACCCATGACACTCGAAGCAACTCGCCGCAGCGACATCGATTCCGTGGCGTCCGTGCAGGCGCCCGAGCAGACAGGCGCACTCCCCGGCTCGACGCCCGACGGGCCGGCGGGCGGGGAGCCGCGCTCGGCGCGTATCGGCCAGAAACTCAACTGGCTGCGCGCTGGCGTGCTCGGCGCGAACGACGGCATCGTCTCCGTCGCCGGCGTGGTCATCGGCGTCGCGGCGGCGACCCCCGGCAACACGGTGGCGGTCGCGACAGCGGGCGTCGCGGCGCTCGTCGCTGGCGCGTTCTCCATGGCCGGCGGCGAGTACGTCTCGGTGAGCACGCAGCGCGACACCGAGAAGGCGCTCATCGACCAGAAGCGCCGCTCGCTTGCCGAGCGCCCAGCGGAGGAACTCCGGGGCCTCGCCGGGTTCTACCGCCGTCGCGGCGTGTCCGCTGCGCTCGCGACCGAGGTCGCACGAGAGCTCAGCGAGCACGACGCACTCGCCGCGCACGCCGAGGTGGAACTCGGCATCGACCCCGAGGAATACACGAGCCCCTGGGCCGCGGCCATCTCGTCGTTCATCGCATTCACGATCGGTGGGCTGCTGCCGCTGCTCATGATCCTGCTGCCGCTCGGCGCCGGCAGGATCCCGGCGGCCGGCCTCGCCGTGCTCATCGGTCTCGTGCTCACCGGCTGGATCTCGGCCGCACTCGGAGAGGCCCCGCGTGCCCGCGCGATCCTGCGCAACGTGCTCATGGGCGGGGCGACGATGGTCGCGACCTACCTCATCGGCCTGCTGTTCGGCGTCGCCGTCGGCTAGCCGCGAAGGCGACGCGGAAGTGCCCCCAGCCGAATAGGCTGGGGGCATGACCACACAGGTTTCTGACATCTTCGACCCGAGCGTCTGGGAGGTTGCCCCCGGCGCCGAGGGCTACACCGACATCACCGCGCACCTCAGCCTCGACGGGCGCATCGCCCGCGTCGCGTTCGATAGGCCGGAGGTGCGCAACGCGTTCCGTCCACACACCGTCGACGAGCTGTTCGACGCGCTCGATCGCGTGCGCGTCAATCCGAAGGTTGGCGTCGTGCTGCTCACCGGCAACGGGCCGAGCCAAAAGGACGGCGGCTGGGCATTCTGCTCGGGCGGCGACCAGCGCATCCGTGGCCGCGACGGCTACAAGTACTCGGACTCCGAGACCGCTGTCGGCCCTGAGGCCCTCGCACGCGCCGGACGACTGCACATCCTCGAGGTGCAGCGTCTCATCCGGTTCATGCCGAAGGTCGTCATCGCGCTCGTCCCCGGCTGGGCCGCCGGCGGTGGGCACTCGCTCAACGTGGTCTGCGACCTGACGATCGCGAGCCGCGAGCATGCAAAGTTCAAGCAGACCGACGCCGACGTCGGGTCCTTCGACGCTGGCTACGGCAGTGCGTACTTCGCGAAGCAGGTCGGCCAAAAGAACGCCCGCGAGATCTTCTTCCTCGCCCGCGAATACGACGCCGAGCGCGCCCGCGAGATCGGCGCCGTGAATGAGGTCGTGCCGCACGCGGAACTCGAGACGACCGGCATCGAGTGGGCGCGCACGATCCTCGGCAAGTCGCCCACCGCGATCCGCATGCTGAAGTACGCGATGAACGCTGTCGACGACGGGATCGTTGGCCAGCAGCTCTTCGCTGGAGAGACGACCCGACTCGCGTACGGCACTGACGAGGCCGTCGAGGGCCGCGACTCCTTCCTCGAGAAGCGCGATCCTGATTGGTCGCCGTTCCCGTACCACTACTAGGGAACGCGGGCGGGGCGGCGCCTGCCGCGCCCGCCACCCATCCGGGCGCGGTACCCTAGGGGGGTGACGGCCCACCACGTTCTTCGCGCGATCCCAGTTGAGGATCGAGCCTGGCTCATCGCCGCGCTCGACGACGCACTCGCGGGAGGTGCTCCGATCCTGCCGCTCGCGCCGGGCCAGGACCCGGGCGACTCCGACGTCGAACGGATCCGTTCGCTTCCGCTGCCGGCCGACCTCGCCGTCGTTGTGCGCACATCGGGATCAAGCGGGATCCCGAAAGCGGTCGCGCTCTCGCGGTCGGCGCTCGTCGACAGCGCGATGGCGACCCACGAGGCGCTCGGTGGGCCCGGCCAGTGGCTCGTCGCCCTCCCGACCCAGCTCATCTCCGGGCTACAGATGCTCGTGCGCAGCGCCGTCGCCCGCACCGAACCCGTCTTCGCGCCAGACGGTGCCGACGCCCGCCAGCTCCTCGACGCCGCCGAGCAGCTCGATCACGAGCGACGCTACGTCTCGCTCGTGCCGGTGCAGCTCGCGCGACTGCTCGACCTCGCCGAGGACGATGCCGACGCCGCTGAGACGCTCCGCCGGTTCGACGCCGTGCTCGTCGGCGGCCAGGCCGTATCGCTCGAGCTGCGCAGGCGCGCCCACGCGCTCGGCGTGAGCCTCCGCCGCTCCTACGGCATGACCGAGACCGCCGGTGGCTGCGTCTACGACGGCGTCGAAATCGGCGACACGCTCGTGCGCATCCGCGGTGGCGAGGTGCAGCTCGCCGGGCCGACGCTCGCGCTCGGGTACCTCGGCGACGAGGCACAGACCGGAGCACGCTTCATCACCGAGCCCAACCGCGACGGAGAACCCGTCCGCTGGTACCGCACGGGCGACGCCGGCGAGCTGCTCGGCGGCATGCTGACAGTCACCGGGCGGCTCGACAGGGTCGTCATTTCCGGCGGCGTGAACGTCTCGCTCGACGAGATCGAGCGGGTCGCCCGCGAGTACCCCGGCTGGGGCAGCGCGGTCGCGCTCGCCACCGAGCACTCGGAGTGGGGCGAGCGGCCAGTCCTCGTCGTCGAGGTCGACCCCGCCGCCGTGCCCTTCGACGAGGTGCGCGAGGGGATCCGGTCGAAGCTCGGGGCCGCCGCGGCACCCGAGTGGGCGAACGAGACCGAGCGCATGCCGCGCCTGCCGGGCGGCAAACCAGACCTGCCAGCCATCGAAGCGTGGCTTCGGAGCCTGCGGGCAAGCTTTGCGCGGCTGCGCGACGACCGCGCCGAGCAGCCCCGCGGGGCCGACGAAGGGGAGACAGAGTGAGCACGAAGAACCCGAAGCGGTCAGGCAACCCTGCGCTGCGCGCGGCGGCGGACGACCTCATCGAGGCCGGCGAGACCGCGCACGTCACCTGGCGCGACTGGGTATCGGGCGCCCGCCTGCGAACGCTGCCGCTCGCGATCGCCCCCGTCGCCGTCGGCGCTGGCATCGCCCACATGCTGCAGGCGTTCTCGCTCACGCTGAGCCTGCTCGCGCTCGCCGTCGCACTGCTGCTGCAGATCGGCGTGAACTACGCGAATGACTACTCCGACGGAGTGCGCGGCACCGACGCGTTCCGGGTCGGTCCCGCGCGGCTGACCGGCTCGGGCAGGGTGAACCCGAAGCACGTGCTCACCCTCGCGCTCGTCTTCTTCGGCCTCGCCGCGGTCGCGGGGCTCGCGGCCGTCGTGATCAGCGGCCGCTGGTGGTTCCTCGCCGTCGGCGTCGTCGCGATCATCGCCGCCTGGTTCTACACGGGAGGCAAGCGGCCCTACGGGTACGCGGGCCTCGGCGAGCTCGTCGTGTTCGTCTTCTTCGGCATCGTCGCGACCGTCGGAACCGTGTGGCTGCAGACTGAGATCTCGAACCAGGAGATGTGGGTCGCGGGCGCCGGCGTCGGCTTCTTCGCCGTCGCGGTGCTCGTCGTGAACAACCTGCGCGACATTCCGACAGACCGCGCGGCTGGCAAGCGAACGCTCGCCGTCAGGATCGGCGAGCGTTGGACCCGCGTGCTCTACGTCGTGTGCATGGTGCTGCCGTTCGCGGTGCCGCTGCTGTACGGCTGGGCCTACTCGGGCATGCTGCTCGTGTGGTTCGTGCTCGCCGCAGCGATTCCCGCGATCATCATTACGCTCACCGCCCGGACGGCGCGCGAGCTCATCATCGTGCTGCAGCTCACGAGCTTCGCCGCGCTCGGCTACGGCCTGCTGCTCGGCGCGGCGTTCGCCTTCTGACGCCGATCGAGGCACAGCCCGATTGCGGCCGCAATCAGGGCGGCCCCTGAGAGCCAGGCGGTGAGCGACCCGGTCGCCGCGAGCACCACGAGCACCCCGCCAGCACCGCACAGCACCGCGAGCAGCGTTCGCGCCGGGGCGGGATGCGTGACGAAGCGCAGCCGCGGGACCAGGCGCCGCTCGAGCCGTGTCGCAGCCGTCACCGTGCACGCGACGACCGCCGCGACCGTGACAAGCCAGAGCGGTCGCGACAGCCACCACTCGCTGCTGAGCGGGAGGGGGAGCGCCGTCTCCGCGCTGCCGCCCAGGTGGGCTGCGACGAGCAGCGCGCCGGCGAGGAGCACGGTCGCCGACATGTGCCAGGAGTAGATCGTCATGGCGCGCCCGTTGACTGCTGCCGCGCCGCGGCTGAACGCGGGCAGCGTCGCGAGGCGGGTGAGCGCCGGCCGGAGGGCAGTGAACGCCGCGAGTTGGACGACCCCGAGGAGGGCGAGCACCGCCGTCGGCGGATTGAGCGCCCCGAACAGGTTTGCCGGGGACGCCCCGACCGCGATCCACAGGCCGGCGCCAGCGAGTGCCGCTGCCGCAGCCCGGGGCCCTGCGGTGACCCCGTCAGCGAGGAGGAAGCCGAGCTGCTGCACGAACAGCCAGACGAACGCGAGGTTCGCGAAGCCGACAGCGTCGACGCCGGTCGCGAGCCGCACGAGGTCGACCACGACGATTCCGGCCCCGAGCGCGCCAAGCGTGAGCCGCGGGGCACGCTCGTGGAGCGCGAGCATCGCCGGGACCAGCGCCGAACACAGGACGTACACGCCGAGGAACCACAGGGGCTGACTCATCCGCCAGCCGGCGGCCGCGACGATCTCGGGGCTGACCCCGGCGACCGAGAGCCCGCCCAGCACGAGGGCCGTCGCCGTCGCCGCCAGGAGCGGGATCGGGAGGAGCCTGCCGAGCCGGGCCACGACGTAGCCTGAGGGGGTGGCGCCCTGGGCGCTGACACGCCTGTAGTGCGTCGCCGACGCGAAGCCGCCAGCGATGAAGAACAGCGGCATCATCTGGGCGCACCACGAGAAGACCGTGAAGCCGCCCCAGGACTCGAGCGCGTTCTCGAGCACGACCTCGCCGCCCTGCACGCTCACGCCCACCATGAGCGCGTGCACCACGACGACCGCGAGCAGGCAGGCCGCCCGAGTGAGGTCGACGGCGGCGTCGCGGGCGGGTGCCGTGCCTGCGCCGCGGGGGTCCCTGCCGGGGGACGGGGCGGCCGGGGCCGGGGGAATGCTGATGAGCGACATGGGGTTCCTTTCGGGCAGACCCCAAGCGTCCCGCCACGGTGCGGGTCGGCGCGTCACCTGTGGGAGCGAATCGGTGCCCCTACCTGGGGACTAGGGGAGCCCCTGAGCCTGCACCCGGCCTTGCCTTGCCTTGCCCTGCCCTGCCTTGCCCTGCCCACGCCGCGCGAACGAGTACCTTCCCTGCGGAATGCCCCCTTCCCAACCGTCGGGAAGGGGGCGTGTTGCAGAGAAAGGGCGAGTTGGCGGAATGCGGGCGCCGGCCCGCTGTCCGGCGTGGCGCAGAAATAGTGCTTGCGCCGTTTCGAGAGATGTAGATAGGGTGTCTTCTTGGAATCCCTACGACCTGGAAAGGAGAAGACCATGTTTCGAATCGTCACGTTTACACCGTCTCTCCGTCCAGGCAACCCGCTGACCGGACACTAGACCTCGGCCGTTCCAGGCCACCTCTCTCTCCACAGCATCCGCGCTCTCCGTGCGCACCTCTCTCGTTTTAGGGACCATGTCTTCTTCATCCTCTGCTTCACTGTCTCTGCCCAAGGCGCTCGCCAGGCTGATTCCCTTCGCCAAGCCCGCCAAGTGGTGGATCCTCGCGGGTCTGCTCGTCGCGCTCGCCGGTTCGGTCGCAAGCCTCGCCATCCCGATCGTGCTGCAGGAGGTCGTTGACGGGCCGCTGCTCACCGGCGACCGCTCCGCGATCATCTGGGGCGTGGCCGCCGTCCTCGCGCTCGGTATCGCCGAGGCACTGTTCATCTTCCTGCGCCGCCGCTTCGTGCTGCGCCCCATGACCGAGGTCGAATTCACGATCCGCCAGACGTTCTACGAGCGGCTGCAGCGGCTTCCCGTCGCCTTCCACGACCGGTGGCAGTCGGGCCAGCTGCTGAGCCGCATGATGCAGGACATCGGGCTGATCCGCCGCTGGCTGACGTTCGGCATGATCATGCTCGTCGTGAACGTGCTCACGATGCTCATCGGCATCGGGCTGTTGTTCCGCTGGCACTGGGTGCTGGGAACCGTGTTCTTCATCTGCTCGCTGCCGATCTGGATCGTCGGCTACAGCTTCGAGCAGAAGTACGGCGCGCTCTCGCGCACGAGCCAGGACCAGTCGGGCGACCTTGCGACCGCGGTCGAGGAGAGCGTGCACGGCATTCGCGTACTGAAGGCGTTCGGCCGCGGCGGTCACTCGCTCGCGAAGTTCCGCGAGCAGGCCGAGTCGCTCCGCGGCACGGAGATGCGCAAGGCCCGCGAGGTCGGGCTCATCTGGTTCTGGTACGACCTCGTGCCGTTCCTCGCGCTCGGCGCCTGCCTGTTCACTGGCATCGTGCTCGCGAGCCTTGGGCAGCTCACGGTGGGAGAGCTCTTCGGCTTCTTCGCGCTCGCCGCGGCGGTGCGCTGGCCGATGAACTCGCTCGGGTTCCTGTTCTCGTTCCTCATCGACGCCCGCACCGCGACCGACCGCGTCTTCGAGGTGTTCGACGCCGAGATCACGATCACCGATCCCGAGCACCCACGCACCGTGGAGCACCCGCGCGGCGAACTCGCGTTCCGGGGCGTGCACTTCCGGTTCCCGGACGCCCGCGACAGCGAGCGCGACCTCGTCGATGGGCTCGACCTCGTGCTGCGGCCCGGCGAGACGATGGCGCTCGTTGGCGCGACGGGCTCCGGCAAGACGACCCTGACCGCGCTGCCGACTCGCTTGTACGACGTGACGGCGGGCTCGGTCGAACTCGACGGCGTCGATGTCCGCGAGCTCAGGCTCGAGGAGCTCCGGCGACGTATCGGCGTGGCGTTTGAGGATCCGATCCTCTTCTCTGCCAGTGTGCGCGACAACGTGCTGCTCGGTCGTGACGACCTCGATCCTGCCGGTCCCGAGGCCGACCGCGTGCTTCGCGAGGCGCTCGACGTCGCGCAGGCGGGGTTCGCCTACGACTTGCCCGAGGGCCTCGACACCGAGGTCGGCGAGGAGGGCATGAGCCTGTCCGGCGGCCAGCGGCAGCGCCTCGCGCTTGCCCGCGTGGTTGCCGCAGCGCCGGACGTGCTCGTGCTCGATGACCCGCTGTCAGCGCTCGACGTCGACACCGAGGCGCTCGTCGAGGCGGCGCTTCGCCGCGTACTCGCGAGCACGACTGCGCTGATCGTTGCACACCGGCCGTCGACGGTCTCGATGGCTGATCGCGTTGCGGTCATGCAGCGCGGCCGCGTCGTCGCGGTCGGCACCCACAGCGAGCTACTGCGCACGAGCGATCACTACCGCTACCTCATCACGTCGCTTGAGGCCGGCGAAGAACCCGACAACAACGGCACCGAGGAGGTGGCACGATGAGCCCGGAGAGCGTCCGCGGGACGCGCGGCGAAGACCGCAGCAGCTACACGCGCGAGGAGAGTCGCGCCATCAGGCGACGGTCGCTCAGGCTGCTCGCCTCGCTCCTTGGGCCGTTCCGGCGGCTCATCATCCTCACCGCCGCGGTCGTCATCGCGTCGGCCGTATTCCGCGCGATCGGCCCCTCGCTCATCGCGTTTGGTATCGACGAGGCGCTGCCCCGCGCGGTCGAGCAGGGCGACTGGGGTCCGGCGATCGGGATCTCGCTCGCGTACCTCGTGATCGGCGGCGGCGGAGCCGCGCTCGTCGGCTGGTACGTCGTGCTCATCGCGAAGCTCACGCAGGCCGTGATGCTCGAGCTGCGTACGCGCATCTTCAGGCACACGCAACGGCTGAGCCTCGAATTCCACGAGGGATACACGTCGGGCCGCATCATCTCGCGGCAGACGAGTGACCTTGAATCGATCCAGGAGCTGCTTGACGGCAGCCTCTCGGAACTCATCGATGCTGTGCTGCTGGGCTCGTTCACGCTCATCGCGCTGTTCCTCATCGACTGGCGCTCCGGCGTGCTGCTCGTCTGCATGGGACTGCCGCTCGGACTGCTCATGTGGTGGTTCGTCATCGAATCGCAGAAGGGATTCCGCGCGACCCGAACGGTCAGCGCGCGGCTCATCGTGCAGTTCGTCGAGACGATGACCGGCATTCGGGCGGTGCAGGCGTTCCGGCGAGAGAAGCGCAACGATAAGGCGTTCGCGAAGGTGTCTGACGACTACCGCCGCGCGAATCTGCGCGTCGTGAACCTCTTCGGTGTGCTCGATCCGGGGCTTGTGCTGCTCGGCAACATCACGATCGCCGCCGTGCTGCTCTGGGGCGCGTTCCGCGTCACCGACAACGCGCTCGCGGTCGGCGTGCTGCTCGCGGCAGTGCTGCACGTGCGCAACTTCTTCGGCCCGCTCGAGGACGTTGCGATGTTCCTGAACTCCTACCAGTCGGCCGTCGCCGCGCTGGAGAAGGTGTCAGGCGTGCTGGAGGAGGAGCCGACGGTGCAGGATCCCGAGCAGCCCGTCGCGCTGCCGGCGGCGCGGGGCGAGTTGAAGTTCGACGGCGTGAGCTTCCGCTACGGCGGGGCTGACGACCCACGCGTCGTGCTTGCGGACTGCAACCTCGATATCCCTGCCGGGCAGACGATCGCGCTCGTGGGAACGACGGGTGCCGGGAAGTCGACGCTCGCCAAACTCGTGGCGCGCTTCTACGACCCCACCGAGGGTGCGTTGACGCTTGATGGCGTCGACCTGCGTGCGCTCGACCCCGTCGACATGCGGCGTGCGATCGTCATGGTCACGCAGGAGGCCTACCTGTTCAGCGGCACGATCGCGCAGAACATCGCGCTCGGCAAGCCTGACGCGACCAGAGAAGAGATCGTCGCTGCGGCCACGGCGGTTGGCGCGCACGAGTTCATCGAGGCGCTGCCCGACGGGTATGACACCGACGTGAACAAGCGTGGCGGCCGCGTGTCAGCTGGTCAGCGTCAGCTTGTTTCGTTTGCGCGCGCCTTCCTCGCGGACCCGGCCGTGCTGATTCTCGATGAGGCGACCGCGTCGCTGGATCTGCCGAGCGAGCGTCTCGTGCAGGACGCGCTGCAGCGGCTCCTCGCGGACCGCACGGCGATCATCATCGCGCACCGGCTTTCCACGGTCGCGATTGCGGACCGGGTGCTGGTGATGGAGCACGGTCGCGTTGTCGAGGACGGTTCGCCACAGGAGTTGATCGCCGCCGGGGGCCGCTTCGCCGGGCTGCATGCGGCCTGGGAAGACTCGCTCGCGTAAGGTAGAGCCGTGCACAAACGGTGGGGCGAGGGGCTGCGGTCGCTCGTGAGGAGCACGCAGCCCCGCCTCCCGTGGCGCAGGATCGCGTTCGCGGCGCTCGGCACTGGCGGCGCTGTTGCGCTGCTCGGGGCCCTCGGAACATCGATGGACCTCACGCTGCTGTTCCTCGGCTTCGCGCCGAGCTGCCTGCTCGTATTCGCGCTGCCTGAGGCCCCGGTGTCGCAACCCAGTGCCGTCGTCGGCGGCCACATGGTCTCGGCAGCTGTCGGCCTCGGCATCGGGGCGATCCCGCACGCGGGGTGGTGGGACGGAGAGCTCGCCTCATCCCTCGCCGGGGCGCTGGCCGCGGCGCTTTCGGTCGTCGCGATGCTGGTGCTCCGCGTGCTCCACCCGCCAGCGGTCGCGAACGCCGTGGTCGTGTGCGTCACGGGAGCGAGCTGGAGTTACCTTGTTGCCCCGGTGCTCGTGAGCGCCGTCTCGATCGTCGTGATCGCGCTGGTGTGGCACCGCCTGACTGGAGCAACCTATCCGCACCGGTCGGCGATTCGCTGACCGGTGCGGGGCGGTGTCCGGGCCGTTTGTCCCGCACACTCCGCCTTCCAGGACTCTGCCTTACAGGTAGGGGTGGACCGTCGGCCGCTCTGCCTCTGTGTCCCGGATGAGTTGCGGGTCTTCCATGCCCTTGCGTGGATCCACGTCAGGATCGTCGGCCTCGTTCGCGCCGTCGAGCACCGGCTCGTCGATCGTCTCTGGCGAGTCCTCGTGGTCGGCTACGACGGCGGCCTCGTCGGCTTCGTGAGTGCGCTTGTCATTCATCTGTGCCTCCTAGGTTTTGCGTGGGTTGCAACCGTAGAACGCCAAGCTGGAGGATTGCTCAGTGGCGGCTGTGTGTCGCCCGACTACGCCTCGCGGCTGGTGTTCCAGAAGATCCGCGACCCATCCGCCTGTGAGGCCTGCCAGATGTCGCCGCACTTCTCCGCCTGCTGAATCCCGACGTCCATCAGGAGCAGCGCGCTCGCGTAGGCCCCAGGCCCGTCCGTGCTCGGGACGCAGTCGGCATCAATCGGACTGCCCTTCCACGACGCCGCGATCTGCGCACCCTGCTGAATCACGCGGACGCCCTCAGCGTCCTGAGGAAACCCCGCTGGAAGCGTGCCGTCGGTGATGAACTGTTTGATTTCCTCTGCCGAGGGCTTCGACTCGGTGGGCGCCGGGGGCTCCCCGCTTCCCGCGCAGCCCGCGAGCAGAAGGGCGGTGAGTGCGACGGCCGCGACGGCTGGAATTGGGTGCTTCATGTGGTGCCTCCCGGGATAGCGAATGCCTAACGCTATCCGACAACGCTATGCGGTTCCAAGGCGGCGTCGGGGAAGGGCGACCCTACAGGCACCGCCGTGAACCCGCGAGCAGCGTCATTCCGAGGATCGCCGCGCCACCGGCGATCAGGATCATGAGAAGCCCCGACGGCGAGCCAGCCTCCGCGATGCGTGCGTCCTGCTCCCTCTCGCTGCCGGAGCGCTGCGCCGGTGGTGTCGTGGTCGGCGTCGGCGTAGCCCGATCCTGATCTGCCTCGGGGTCAGCGGCGGCCGACTCGCCCCGCGCTGGCGCCTCCTCGGCTCCGGCCTCGGCGCGGTCGCGCTCGCCGTTCTCCCGCTCCGCGGGTGGCGCCTCCGCTGTTGGCTCCGGCGTCTCCCGTGTGGTCGCGTCGGGGTCCGCGGCCTCGACCGTGACTGAGCAGCCCGGGACGGCGAGCGTGTGCGGTGCGCCGGGCTCCCACGTGCCGGCCTCGTCATCGAACGTCGCATCGGTGTGGGTCGATGTAAGTCCGCTCAGAAGCGTGACCTCGCCGCTGGCGGTGTCGGGAAGCGTCAACGTGAAATCGAGCACGCCAGCGGACGCGGCCCGTAGCTCAGCTGGAGGGCCGCCAGCGCTCGGCGTGAGCTGGACACCACGTTCGTCGCTGCGGGCGTCGATGTCCTGCACCCAGGAGATCGCCTGCCCGCTGACCTCGACAGACTCCCACGGCGCGGCGCCGATCCTGAGGTAGTTCGCGATCGGATCGGTCGGCGTCGCGCCCGCGTGCTCGAGCGCGACCGCCTGCGAGATCGTGACGTCGGAGACCGCGAGGCCCTCGCCGACCTCGACGGTGTTCGCGCCGACACGCAGGCTCGGGTCGAGCGGGAGCGGGACGAAGGCGTCGCCGGTCAGGCTCGCCTGCGAGACGAGCGTGAAGTCAGTGATCGCGACCCTGAAGCTGCGCCCAGCGAGCCAGTCAACGCGCACATGGAAAGAGTCGGCCTCGCCGCCCCAAAAGGAGCAGACTGTGTTCGGGTGATCCGCATGCGCTGGCGCGGGGCTCGCCGCCACGAGCCCGCCGCTGACCATGAGCCCGGCGGCGGCCAATGCGATGGTGCCTGCGAATGTTTTCCGCATCACTCCCCCCTGGTGCGAGTGCCTACACGCTACCCCAAAGCTATGGGAACGTCGAGGATGCGCACCGGCCGTCGCGTGCGGGGTGTCGCGCGCCGCAGAAACACGAAGGCCCCGCTCCGAGGAGTGGGGCCTTCGTGTGTTACCTGTCTATGGCGGAGACGGGGGGATTTGAACCCCCGGTCGAGTTTAACCCCGACCCTTCATTAGCAGTGAAGTCCGTTCGGCCGCTCCGGCACGTCTCCATGAGCAGGCAACGCCACTTAGTCTAACGGGAAAATCCTGAGCCAGGAAATCCTTGGACTAGTAGTTTGTGCGACCCACCGAACAGGTTTCGACATCGGGCTTCAGGCCGGTGATCTCGGGAGGCAGCTGCACGCGATCGCCGCCCTCGGTCGGAGTGCTGCCGTTGGTCGCAGGCGCCTCACCCTCGGGCGTCGCGGGCGTCTCCGTCGCCGGGGCCTCGGTTGCAGGCGTTTCGGGCGTCTCAGTAGTCGCGTCGTCTGGCGTTGCGACCGCGCCGCCAGTTCCGGTGACGTCGAACGCCGCGCCGCTCTGGAGCGTCTCCATGAGCACGGCCGCGAGCTCGGAGTTCGGGAGGAGCCGGCCCGACTGGTACGGGTGGTCGACCGTGGGGTACTGCACGAAGTTGATATTGCCGAGATCGATGTCGCGGACAGTGCCGGCCGCGGCCTGCATGAACTGCATGCTCTTCATGCTCTCGGACAGCAGCATGTTGTCGACCGCAGCCTTCGCAAGGTTCCACACCTTGAACGGGTCGGACAGCGTCTCGGCGCTCTTCAGCTTCCGCATGAGCGACGACATGAAGACCTGCTGGTTGTTGATGCGCGAGATGTCGCTGCCGTCGCCGACACCGTAGCGGGTGCGCAGGAACTGCAGTGCGTCCCAGCCTTCAAGCGTGTTCATTCCGGCCGGGAGGTCGAGATCCGTTTTCGGGTCGACGAGCGGCTCAGTCAGGCAGACCTCGACGCCGCCAACGGCCTCCGAGATCCCGACAACACCGTCGAACGTGATCATCGCTGCGTACGGGATGTCCATGCCGGTGAGCTCGGAGATCGTGCGTGCGACGCAGGGGAGCCCGCCGTACCCCATCGCCGTGTTGAGCTGCTGCTCGCTCATGGCTGGGTAGAAGTCTTCCTCGCCGTCCTCGCTCGGGCAGCTCGGGATCGGCACCATGAGGTCGCGCGGGAAGCTGACGACCGTGGCGTTCTTGTGGTCGGCGGAGACGTGCAGGAGCAGGTTAACGTCGTTGAGCTCGCCCTCTTCGCCGTCGTCGTAGCCCTGGCCGGCGCGGGTGTCGGAGCCGGCGAGCAGGATCGTGAGCTCGCCGTCAATCGACTGCTTGCCGGCGCCAATCGCCTCGCTCGGGCCGCCCAGATCAACGGTCTTCGCGCTGTTCACGAAGCCCCACACGGCGTATGCGGCGGTCGCGACACCGGAGAAGGCCACGACGAGCAACGTGGTGAGCAGGAACCTGCTGAAGTTCTTCACCGACGAGGAGCGAGACAGCCGTCCGTGGCGTACGACTGATCGGCGCGGCTGTTCCGGCTGCGTCCTTCTCGCCATGCGGTGTTCCCCTTGCTTGTCGCTGCGGCACAAACGTCCGCAAGATTTCCCCAATTTACCCGAGAGCCCTGGGGGCATCCTGAGGCGGGCAGAGAAAATCCTGTCAATGAGAAAGCCCCCGACCCCGGCACGAAGTGCCTGATCGGGGGCTTTCACCTGGCGGAGGGTAGGAGATTTGAACTCCTGAGACGGGGTTACCGCCTGCTTGTTTTCAAGACAAGTTCCTTCGGCCGCTCGGACAACCCTCCGCAGAAGAGCCTAGCAAATGTTCGCCGGGAAACGTTCCACTGTGTGAGACTCGGGGCGCACCGCTTGTGGGAGCGCCCGCGCGCAGCCTCGCCTAACTGGCGAGCAGTTCAGGGAAGCGCTTGCGCAGCGCGAGCAGCAGCCCGCCCGCCTCCGCGGTCGCGGTCACCTCGGTTGCCGCGGCCTTCACCTCGTCGACGGCCTGGCCCATCGCGACCGAGACACCGCGGCGGCCGGCCCATTCGAGCATCTCGATGTCGTTGCGGCCGTCACCGGCGGCGAACACGTTCGCGGCGTCCACGCCGAGCTTCGCGCGAAGCACCTCGAGCGCGCTCGCCTTCGTGACGCCATCGGGAGCAATGTCCAGCCAGGAGCTCGTGCCGACGGCATACGAGACGTGGGTCAGCCCGAGCGACTCGATGGCGCTCATGAATTCCTCGACACGGTAGTCGGGGGAGAACACGATGACGCGCGCTGCCTGCACGCCGAGCAGATCCTCGAACGCGACCCGGCGCTGATTCGACGGGAGGGTCCCCGACGGGATCTCCTTCGTGTACAGGAACGTGCCGTCAGCGAGCTCGACGGCGAAGTGCGCGGTCGTGAGCTGCGGACGAATCTTCTGCAGTGCGTCAGTCGGGTTGAACGCCTCGACGTACTCGCGCCGGTAACCCCGCGTACCAAACGGATCGCGCTTCAGCGTGACGGCGCCGTTCGCCGTGACGACCCAGTCGGGCCGAATGCCCAGGCGCTCGACGATTGGCAGGGTCGCGTCGACGGATCGCCCGGTGGAGACGATGACCTCCTGGCCGGATTCGTGCAGCGTGCGGATCGCCTCTGCGAGCTCGGGATCGATGATCCCGCCAGCGGCATGGTCACCCGCGCCTTCAAACCCGTGACGCAGCACGGTTCCGTCGAGGTCGAGGGCGATGATGTGGCGATCCTGCATTGATTACGTTCCTTCTACCGGGCTGAGTACTTCAAGTCCACCGAGGTACGGGCGCAGCGCCTCGGGAACAGTCACGCTGCCGTCAGCGTTCTGGTGGGTTTCGAGGATCGCGACGATCCAGCGAGTCGTGGCCAGCGTGCCGTTGAGCGTCGCGACCGGCGCGGTCTTGCCGCTCTCGGTGCGGAAGCGCGTCTGCAGTCGGCGCGACTGGAAGGTGGTGCAGTTTGAGGTCGACGTGAGCTCGCGGAAGGTGCCCTGCGTCGGGACCCACGCCTCGATGTCGAACTTGCGCGCAGCGCTGGAGCCGAGGTCGCCTGCGGCGACGTCGATCACGCGGTAGCTCAGGCCGAGGGCCTGCAGCATTTCCTCCTGCCAGGCGACGAGGCGGTCGTGCTCGGCCTCCGCATTCGCGGGATCGGTGTAGACGAACATCTCGAGCTTGTTGAACTGGTGCACGCGCAAGATGCCACGGGTGTCCTTGCCGTGCGAGCCGGCCTCGCTGCGGTAGCAGGTCGACCAGCCAGCGTAGCGGACGGGCCCGCGCGAGATGTCGAGGATCTCATCGGAGTGGTACCCGGCCAGCGCGACCTCGCTCGTGCCGGTGAGGTACAGATCCTGATCCTCCAGGTGATACACCTCGTCGGCGTGCTCACCGAGGAAGCCCGTTCCGCCCATGATTTCGGGCTTCACGAGCGTCGGGGTGATGAGCGGGGTGAAATCGTTGCGCATCGCGAGGTCGAGGGCCATGTTCATGAGCGCGATCTCGAGACGCGCGCCAACGCCGCGCAGGAAGTAGAAGCGTGCGCCGGAGACCTTCGCGCCGCGCTCCATATCGATCGCGCCGAGGAGTTCGCCGAGGGCGAGGTGTTCGCGCGGCTCAAAATCGAACTCGGGAATCTCGCCGACGGTGCGGAGCGTGACAAAGTTGTCTTCACCGCCTGCGGGGACGCCGTCGATGACAATGTTCTCAATGCGCGAGGCAACGCGCTCGAACTCCTGGTCGGCTTCCTTCGCGCGAGCCTCGGCTGCCTTCACCTGCGCAGCGAACTCCTGCGCCTTGGCGATGAGCGCGGGCTTGTCTTCCTTCGCAGCGGTCTTCACGGTTTCGCCGACCGACTTCTGCTCCGAGCGCAGCCGCTCGAACTCGCCACGTGCCTCGCGGCGGGCGGCATCAGCCGCGAGCGCCTCGTCTACAACCGACTCATCGTTGCCTCGGGCGCGCTGCGAGCGCTTCACGACGTCGGGATCGTTGCGGAGAAGTACTGGATCGATCACCCCCTTAGCCTAGCGCGCCGGGCTCGCGGCTACGATTGATCCATGAGTATGGTCCCCAGCCGCACGCAGCCGCACGCAGCGGTTGTGTACCACCCGCTGAAAACTGACGTCGCGGGGCTGCGGAGCGCCGTCGAGGCGGCCGAGGCGAAAGCCGGCTGGTCGAGCACGCGATGGTACGAGACTGAGGCCGAGGACGCGGGGCTTGCCGCGGCGAAGCGCGCCATTGCTCACGGGGCAAGCGTCGTGCTCGGCGCCGGCGGGGACGGCACGGTTCGCGCGATCGCCGAGGGCCTCAGGTATACGGAGGTGCCGCTCGCGATCGTGCCCCAGGGCACGGGCAACCTGCTCGCCCGCAACATCGGCATGCCGCTGGGCGACCTCCAGGCGGCGGTGGAGGCCGCCTTCTTCGGATCGGGACGAACCATTGACCTCGGGAGCATGACGATCGTGCGCCCCGCGGATGAGCACGGCGCCTCGGACGAGGAGGAGCACGCCTTTCTGGTGCTCGCCGGCATGGGGCTCGATGCTCGCGCGATTCGGGCGACGCGGTCGAAGCTGAAGAAGCGAGTCGGCTGGCTCGCCTACGTCGACGCCGGCGTGCGCACGATGGTCAAAGATAAGCCCCTCGAGATCCAGTATTCGATGGACGGCTCGGAGGCCAAGCGCCTCACCGTCTACACCGTGATGATCGGCAACTGCGGCCTGCTTCCCGGCGGCGTGCTGCTCATCCCTGACGCGAGCATCGACGACGGGCTACTCGACGTCGTCGCGCTTCGGCCGCTCGGTCCGTTCTCGTGGATCAGGATCTGGAACAAGATCGGCTGGGAGAACGGCGTGCTTAGGAAGACGAAGGCGGGGCGCCGGATCATTGACCTCGTCAACGACACGAAGAACGTGACCTATGTCCGCGCTCGAGAGTACTCGCTTGCCGTGGAGGGCCCTGAGCCTGTTCAGCTCGACGGCGATGACTTCGGCCTTGCGGTCGAGGTCCGCGGCCAGGTGGACCCGGGTGCCCTCATCGTCCGCGTGCTTCCCGGCTGGCAGCGGCCTGAATAACATCGCCCTACCTCGACGCCGGTTGACCGGGAGTTGTCCGGCTCGAAGAAGCCGCCACCGCCGCGGCCGGGCGGTCAGTCTCGGCTGAGCCGTCGTTCGCGGGCTTCTCCGGGGTGGCGGGCCCCTCGCCCTCGGCGTCGTCCGTGGCAGCCCCCTCCGTGGTGGCGCCCTCGGCGCTGTCGGCGTTGTCGGCGCTCGCCGCAGGGTCGACACAGTCTCGCGACAGCGGCGGGAGCTCTGTCCGCTGTGGCTGCGCGGCGGCGGGGGCGCCGGGCTCTCCCGTCACATCCGAGTAGGGGGCGTTGCTGAGGGGGAACACGTTCCACGCCTCCGCGTCGCGCGCGACAGGGTTGAACGAGTGCGCGTAGCTGCGGTCCTCGCCCTCGACCCAGCTGTCCGGCGGGGTTGGCTCGTCTTCGCCCATTGTGGTGAGCGGGTTGCCGTCCTGGTCGTACAGCCGCACTGCCTCGAGCAGGTTCCCCGCGCAGTCGTAGGCGTAGATGTTGGTGATCTGTCCACCGTTGTGGGCGAGGCCCTGGTAGCTCATGTCCTCGACGATGTAGTCGACCCTCGGGGTGCTGATGTTCGCCCAGCTTGCGACGAGGAACGGCACCGTGAGGATCACGGCGGCGACGTTGGCGATATCACGCACGCGGACGAGCCACTGGTGTGGCAGCCACCGTCCCCGTCCCCACTGCACGCTCACAACGATCAAGGCGAGCGTAAATACGAGCGACCAGAAGGAGATCGGAAAGCCGTTGACGAGCGGATGCTGGAGCAGCAATAGCGCGACCCAGGCGCCGACGACGGCGCGCAGCACCCACCAGACGGGGCGAAGGGAGACCATCAGGTCACGGAACCCCTGCCTGCCGGGAGTCGCGTCGAACCACGTGGCGCCCCGCTGCTTCAGGCGTTCTACCCGTTCGGCAGTCGTGAGCTTCGCGGGCTTCGCGGTGGCGCGGACGGGGAGACCTGCGGCCTGCCGAAGCTCTTCCGCGTAGTGCGCGGCGTCGCCGAGTGAATCCAGCGAGTCGCCCTCGCTGAGGCGCTCGGTGATGTCTGCCCCCAGGCCGTCGAGGAGCTCGTCAAGCTCGTCCGTCGGAAGATCGCTCAGATGGGAGCGAACCTCGGCGGTGAACGCCTCGGCCCGCTGGGCGTTGGTCTGTGAGACGCTGACGTTCATGCTGGGGCTCCTTCTGGGCTCGTCGAGGGTGTCGCGGGCGAGATCAGCGCGCTGAGTGTTTCCGAGAACTGGCGCCAGCTGCCGCGCTGCTCGTCGAGCAGTTCCCGCCCGCTCGGGGTGATGCTGTAGTACTTCCGGTGGGGCCCGCCGTCGGACGGGACGACGTAGGTTGAGAGCGCGCCTGCCGCGTAGAGCCGTCGAAGCGTTCCGTAGACCGAGGCGTCGCCGACCTCGTCGAGCCCCGCATCGCGAAGGCGCCTGACGACGTCGTAGCCGTAGCCGTCCTCGCGCTCCACGACAGCGAGAACGGCGGCGTCGAGCACGCCCTTCAGTAGCTGTGTTCCGTCCACCCGGAACCCCCTTCGTTATTCGCCGGTACGCACTAGTGTGCATTACGCAATAGTGCGGTGTCAAGAATATCGTGTGCCATCGGCCGCACGGCACCGCCCCAGCACATCGTTCTAGTGAGCGCACACCTTATGGGGCAGACTTAAGATGTGCTTCCGAGAGAATCATGTGCTCGTGCGAAAGCCGAACCTCGAACGCCCCAGCCCCGCAGAGCCCCATTCCTGCAAGGCACCCCCTGAACAACGGTTGGCAAGGGGGTCTCCTGCGGGGAAGTGCCTCAGTGGCGGATCAGCGGCGGCTCAGGGCCGGCCCACCGCCAGCCGAGACGCCGCAAGCTTAGACACCGCCAGCCAAGCTACAGCCGCCAAAGGCCAACCAGGCCCAAAGGCCCACCAGGCCCAAGGCCCAGCCCACGCGTCAGGCCGGGTCCACGCCCTCGATGACCTCGCGCAGCCAGTCGCGCGCATCGCGGAACCGGTTGTCGTCGTGCACCGGCCGGAACTCTGCCGAGACCCTGTCGGCCCGCGGGTACGACCCGAGGAACACGACGTTGGGGCTCGACCGTTTCACCCCGAGCAGGGCGTCGGCGACGCGTTCGTCTTTGATGTGCCCCTCGGCGTCGATGACGAACCGGTACCGGCCCATCCGATCCCCAATGGGGCGCGACGCGAGCAGCGTCAGGTTCACGCCGCGCGTCGCGAACTGCTCAAGCAGGTCGAGCAGCGCGCCGGAACGATCCTCAGGGAGCTCGGCGATAAGCGACGTCTTGTCCGCCCCGGTCGGTTCGCTGACGGGGCCGACCCGGCTGACGAGCACGAAGCGGGTGACCGCGTCGGGGTTCTCAGCGATCCCCTCCGCGAGCACCTCGACGTCGTAGTGGTCCTCGATGCCTGGGGGCGCGATCGCGGCGTCCACCTGCTTCGCAGCGTCGAAGAGATCGGCGGCCGCCTGCACGTTTGAGGTCGCGGGGAGGTGACGATGCTGGGGCCGGGCCTCGTCGAGCCAGGCACGGCACTGGCCGTACGCGACGGGGTGGCCCGCAACCACGGTCACGTCTTCGAGCTTCACGCCAGGCCGGGCGACGAGCACGAACCGTACCGGTACGAGGTACTCGCCAATGATGCGCAGGCCAGGGATCGTCGCCAGCGCGTCCTGCGCAACGGTCACGCCGCCGTCGATGGAGTTCTCGATGGCGATCATCGCCGCATCGCTGACGCCTGTCACGACGTCATTCAGTGCCTCGCCAAGGTTTGAGACGGGCCGCCAGGTCTGGCCCTGAGCCGCCTCGACCTGCTTGAGGGCCGCCTCGGTAAATGTCCCCGCGGGCCCCAGGTAGGAGTAACTGCGCGTGGGTTCCGAGGTGTGTGACATGAGCCCAAGCGTACCGCGCGAACCTAGCCGAGCACCCGCGCGACGAGCGCCTGCGCCGCTGCCTGCACCTCGATGAGGTGGTTCGGCCCCGCGAAGGACTCGGCGTAGATCTTCATGACGTCCTCGGTGCCCGATGGCCTGGCCGCGAACCAGGCGCGCTCGGTGGAGACCTTCAGCCCGCCGATCGCCGCGCCGTTTGAGGCCTCCGTCGCGATCGACGTGATCGGATCGCCGGCGAGCTCAGCGTCCGTCACGTCCGACGCCGCGAGCGCCGAAAGCCGCGCCTTCTGTTCGGCGGTCGCCGGGGCGTCGATGCGCGCGTAGGCGGGCTCGCCGAATCGCTCGACGAGCTGCGCGTAGCGCTCGGAGGGTGACTGCCCGGTGACCGCCTGGATTTCGGCGGCGAGCAGGCACAGCAGGATCCCGTCCTTGTCCGTGCTCCACGGCGTCCCGTCGAACCGCTGGAAGGACGCGCCGGCGCTCTCCTCGCCGCCGAACACGACGCTGCCGTCGGAGAGTCCTGGCACGAACCACTTGAACCCGACGGGCACCTCGTCGAGCCGGCGACCGTGCGCGGCGACGACGCGGTCGATCATGGCCGACGAGACGAGCGTCTTCCCGACGCCCGCCGTCGCGGGCCAATCCGGGCGGTGTTCGAGCAGGTAGTCGATTGCGACCGCGAGGAAGTGGTTCGGGTTCATGAGGCCGCCGTCGCGGGTGAGGATCCCGTGCCTATCGGCGTCCGCATCGTTTCCGGTGACGATAGCGAACTCGTCGCGGTACGGGGCGACCGTCGACATGACCTGTGCGGACGAGGGATCCATCCGGATCTTCCCGTCCCAGTCGAGGTGCAGGAACGCGAACTGCGGGTCCACGCCGGCGCCGAGCACGGTGAGATCGAGCTCGTAGCGGTCGCGGATCGCCGACCAGTAGGCCACGCTCGCGCCGCCGAGGGGATGGGCGGCGACGCGGACGCCTGACTCCCGGATCGCCTTCATATCGATCGCGTTCGCGAGGCCCTCGACGTAGGCGCCGAGGAAGTCGTATGCGCCGGGCGCGACCGGCGCGCTCGGGGGCTGCGGCGCCGCGAGCGCCCACCACTCACCGCTTTCGAGCAGGGCGTTGGCGCGCTGGGCGATCCACCCGGTGGCGTCGGTGTCCGCTGGACCGCCGTGCGGCGGGTTGTACTTGATGCCGCCGTCTCCGGGAGGGTTGTGGCTCGGGGTCACGATGATCCCGTCGGCACGATCAGGATCGTCCGCTGCCCGACCCCGATTGTGTGTGAGGATCGCGTGACTCAGTGCCGGCGTCGGCACGTATGCCTCATCACCCTGCCCGGCGTTCGTCAGCACGTGGACGCCGAGCGTCGTGAGCACCGAGACCGCGGTGTGCTCCGCCGGCGCCGAGAGCGCGTGGGTGTCTGCCCCGATGAACAGTGGCCCGCGGATGCCCTGCGACTCTCGGTACTCGGCAACGGCCGCCGCAATGGCCGTAATGTGGGCCTCGTTGAAGGAGCCGGTGAGCGCGGAGCCGCGATGGCCTGAGGTTCCGAACACGACCCGCTGCGCCGGCACCTCGGGGTCGGGCACGACCTCCGAATAGGCGCGCACGAGCGCATCGACATCGACGAGGTCTTCGGGGCGCGGAAGCAGGCCTGCACGAACATCCATACCCCTAGTGTGCCAGGCTCACGAAGCCACGTCGCGTTCACCTTCACGGAGTAGTCTGAGAGGCATGAGCGAGATCGAGCAAGACCGTCCGGCTATCGAGTGCTGGCTGACAGACATGGACGGCGTGCTCGTGCACGAGAACCGGGCTATCCCGGGCGCCGCCGAGCTCATTGCGCAGTGGACGGCGAACGAGCAGCCCTACCTCGTGCTCACGAACAACTCGATCTTCACGGCCCGCGACCTCTCCGCCCGGCTCGCGGCGAGCGGCATCAAGGTTCCCGAGGAGCGGATCTGGACGAGCGCACTCGCGACCGCCGCGTTCCTGAAGCAGCAGAAGCCGGGTGGCTCGGCGTTTGTGCTGGGTGAGGCAGGGATCCTGACCGCGCTGCACGACGCCGGCTACGTGATGACCGAAACGAACCCCGACTTCGTGGTCGTTGGCGAGACGCGCAACTACTCGTTCGATGCGATCACGAAGGCGATCCGTCTCATCAACAAGGGCGCGCGTTTCATCTCGACGAACCCTGACGCGACCGGGCCGAGCCCGGACGGCGTGCTGCCCGCGACGGGCGCGATCAACGCGCTCATCACGAAGGCGACCGGCATGGAGCCGTACGTCGTCGGCAAGCCGAACCCGATGATGTTCCGCTCCGCGATGAACAAGATCGGAGCCCACTCGCACAACACCGGCATGATCGGCGACCGGATGGACACCGACATCGTCGCGGGCATCGAGGCGGGCCTGCACACGGTGCTCGTGATGACGGGCATCTCGGACAAGGCGGAGATCGAGAAGTTCCCGTTCCGCCCGAACGAGGTGCTCGGCTCGGTCGCGGAGCTGCTCGACTAGCCTCGGCGCTCGGCGCTCGGCGCTCGGCGCTCGGCGCTCAGCGCTACTTGGCTGCCCTGCCCCGGAGCTTGCGCACGAGCATCTGCGTTGCGATGAACGCGAGATACGCGGAGAACGCGATGTTGCCCCAGAGCGGGTCGATCCAGCCGGCAAACATCGAGCCGAACGGCACGCAGACCGACGCGGCGACGCCGATGTAGGCGGCGGCCCGCAGGTCGACGTTGCCGCGCTTGAAGTTGCCGATCGTGCCCGAGAGCGAGCCGGGAATCATCATGAGCAGCGAGGTGCCCTTCGCGATGAGATCGCTCGCGCCGAAGAAGAACATCAGGATCGGCACGACGACAACCCCGCCGCCCACTCCGAGCAGGCCCGACAGGATTCCCGTCACGAAGCCGACGACGACCAGCAGGGCCCCCATGAGCGCGGTCATCGTGATCTGATCGTCGCGCTGCGGCACGACGAACCAGAGGCTCACGATCACGACCGCGAGGAACGCGATGAAGCCCCACTGGATCGCGCTGACGGGCAGCTTCGACAGCAGGTGGCTACCGACCTGCGCGCCCACGACGATGCCGACGGCGAGCAGCGCTGCGGCCAGCCAGTCGACGTTGCCCTGGAGCGCGTAGGTGGTCGCGCCGACGATTGCCGTCGGCAGGATCGCCGCGACCGAGGTGCCCGCCGATAACTTCTGCGGCATGCTCAGCCAGAGCGCGAGCGCGGGCACGATGATCGTGCCGCCGCCGATGCCGAAGAGGCCCGACAGCAGCCCTCCCAGGATGCCGATGGCGATGAGGGGGAGCGCGTGTGGGCGCACGGACACGTCGTTCATTGTCTGAGCTACTTTGCTTGTCGGTAGTGGTCCCGGCGGTGGGCGGAGGCTAGGCGCGGGAAGCCCCGCGCCTCAGGCCGCTACTGCGGGGCGAGGCCGAGGTCCTCGAGGCCGATCGCGAAGCGGTACTCGTAGCCCGCTTCTTCGATGCGGGCCTTTGCGGGGGCCTGGCGATCCACGACGACGGCGACCGCGACAACCTCGGCGCCGACCTTCTCGAGCGCCTCGATAGCCTGCAGTGGCGAACCGCCCGTCGTCGACGTATCCTCGACGACGATGACGCGCTTGCCCTCGAGCTCCGGGCCCTCGACCTGGCGGCCGCGGCCGTGATCCTTCGGCTCCTTGCGCACGACGAACGAGTCGTAGACCTCGCCGCGAGCAACGCCCTGGTGCATGATCGCGGAGGCGATCGGGTCCGCGCCCATGGTGAGCCCGCCGACCGCGACGACGCCATCAATGTCGGCGATGAGGTCGAGCATGACCTGGCCGATGAGCGGGGCCGCGCGGTGGTCGAGCGACAGCTTGCGGAGGTCGATGTAGTAGGTGGCCTTCTTGCCGCTCGTGAGCGTGAAGTCGCCGTGGAACACGGCCTCCGACTTGATGAGTTCGATGAGCTGGTCGCGCGCGGTGGTCATGCTTCGATTCTAGTGAGGGAGCTGTGGTTACGCCCGCAGCGAGAGCACAGTGACTCCGGTGGAACCGAGTTCTATGCTCGAGAGCGTGAACGTAGGAATCTCTGACGCGCGGCTAGCCGAACTCGTAGCACTCTTCGAGCGCGGCCCGGTCGCGGTGCTCACCGGGGCAGGCATGAGCACGGACTCGGGAATTCCCGACTACCGCGGGGCAGGCACGCCGCCTCGCACCCCGATGAACATCGCGCAGTTTACGGAAGACCCGCACTATCGGCGCAGGTTCTGGGCGGGGGCCCGGATCGGGCAGAACCGCATGAACACCGTCGAACCCAACGATGGTCACCGCGCGCTCGCGCGGCTCGAGGCCGCCGGGCACATCGACGGCGTCATCACCCAGAACGTTGACGGCCTGCACCGGCGAGGCGGAGCCCGCACCGTTGTTGAGCTCCATGGAGGCGGCGGGATCATGCGGTGCATCCAGTGCGGGGAACGGTGGACCCGGAGCGAGGTGCTCGGCTGGTTCGACACACTCAACCCCGGCTACGCGGAACGCAACGCGAACGCCGAGGTCGCGCCAGACGGTGACGCCCTCGTCACCGAGGTCGAGTCGGTGCGGGTGCCGCTCTGCCCAGGTTGCGGGGGAACGCTGCGGCCCGACGTCGTGTATTTCGGCGAGACCGTGCCGGTCGCGGTGTTCGACGCAGCAGCGGAACTCGTGGAGCGCTCATCGGCGCTCCTCGTGGCCGGATCCTCGCTTGCGGTGAATACCGGAATGCGGCTCGTGCACAAGACGGAGCGCCTGGGCAACCCGCTCGCGGTCATCAACCGTGGGCCGACGGCGGTCGACGCCCGCCCATCCCTCGCCGTGCGGATCGACGGCGGCACGACGGAGACGCTCACGGCGCTCGCCGACGCACTCGGGGCCTAGCGCACGCCAGGGCCACGCTGGGGCCGCCACCGCCAGGCTCGGCTGGGGCGCCGGGCGTATCGCGCGCTGCGCTGCGCTGCCCGGTCTTCAACGCCGCCCGCCCGGTGTACACGATTCCGGCGAATGCACACGATTTTGCGGCGTCAGAATCGTGTACATCTGCGGAAGCCGTGTACATCGGCGGACCCAGCGCGGCCGCGGGCGCCCGCCGTGGTGGCCGGGGCAGCAATGCCGCGGCCGCGCGAGACGACGAGGGCGAGGACCACAGGGGCGGCTCCAGCAACGACACGGGGCCGGGCCCGCAACAGCGGACCCGGCCCCTTGTCTCAGCTCACGCCGAGCGCTACTCGACCACGATGACGAGGTCGCCAGCCTCGACGCCGCGCGTGCCCTCGAACGCGAGGCGCTTTACGACGCCCGCGACGGGAGACGTGATCGCGGCTTCCATCTTCATCGCCTCGATCGTGCCGATCGCCTGGCCGGCCGCGACCGACTCACCCTCGGCGACCTTCACGGTGACGGTGCCGGAGAACGGCGCGGCGATCTGGCCGGCGACGGTGCGGTCGGCCTTCTCGGCGGTCTCGGCGGTCACGGCGATCCGCTCATCCTTCACGAACACCGGGCGGAGCTGGCCGTTCACGCGCACCATAACGGTGCGAACGCCCTTCTCGTCCGGTGCGCCGATCGCCTCGAGCCCGACGTAGAGGCGCACGCCGCGGCTCAGGTCGATCGCGTGCTCGGCGTTCGGGTCGAGCCCGTACAGGTAGTCGCCCGTGTCGACGACCGACAGGTCGCCGTACTGCTCACGCGCGTCCTCAAACTGTGCGGTCGGAGCGGGGAACAGCAGGCGGTTGAGTGTCGAGCGGCGCTCGGAGCTGTCGCCGTCGAGCTTCGCCTCGTCCTCGGCCGAGACCGGGGCGACCTCGATCGAGACGTCGCGACCCGAGAGCACCTTCGAGCGGAAGGGTTCGGGCCAGCCACCGGGAATCTCGCCGAGCTCGCCGGCGAGGAAGCCGACGACCGAGTCCGGCACGTCGTAGCGCTCGGGGTTCGCCTCGAAGTCGGCGGGGTCGGCATCGACGGCCGCGAGGTGCAGCGCGAGGTCACCGACAACCTTGGACGACGGGGTGACCTTCGGAATGCGCCCGAGGATCCGGTCTGCCGCCGCGTACATGTCCTCGATCTTCTCGAAGTTCTCGGAGAGGCCGAGCGCGATCGCCTGCTGGCGCAGGTTTGACAGCTGCCCGCCAGGGATCTCGTGCGTGTAGACGCGCCCGGTCGGAGCCGCGAGGCCCGACTCGAACGGCTTGTAGAGCGTGCGCACCGCGTCCCAGTAGGGCTCGAGCGCGTAGACGGACTCTGGGTCGATGCCGGTGTCGCGTTCAGTGTGCGCGAGCGATGCGACGACGCCAGAGAGCGACGGCTGGCTTGTGGTGCCAGACATCGGGGCGGACGCGGCGTCAACGGCGTCGACACCGGCGGCCGACGCCGCCAGCAGCGTCGCAAGCTGCCCACCCGGGGTGTCGTGCGTGTGCAGGTGCACCGGCAGGTCGAACCGCTCGCGGAGCGCGGTGACGAGCTTCGCGGCAGCGGCGGGCCGGAGCAGGCCGGCCATGTCCTTGATCACGAGCACGTGGGCGCCGGCCTCGACGATGCGCTCGGCGAGCGCGAGGTAGTAATCGAGAGTGAACTTGTCCTCGGTCGGCGAGAGCAGGTCTCCCGTGTAGCAGAACGCGACCTCGGCGACAGCGGTGCCGGTCTCTCGCACCGCGTCAATGGCGACCCGCATCTGATCGACGTCATTGAGCGCGTCGAAGATGCGGAAGACGTCGACGCCCGTCGCCGCGGCCTCCTGCACGAATGACTGCGCGACCTTCGGCGGGTAGGGCGTGTAGCCGACGGTGTTCTGGCCGCGGAGCAGCATCTGGATCGGGATGTTCGGCAGCGCCTCGCGCATCGCCGAAAGGCGCTCCCAGGGATCCTCGCCGAGGAAACGGAGTGCGACGTCGTAGGTCGCGCCGCCCCAGGCCTCAACGGAGAAGAGCTGCGGCGTCATCCGCGCGACGTGCGGGGCGACGGCGACGAGGTCGCGGGTGCGCACGCGGGTCGCGAGCAGCGACTGGTGGGCGTCGCGGAAGGTGGTGTCGGTCACGGCGAGCGCGGTCTGCTCGCGCAGCGCCTTCGCGAAGCCCTCAGGGCCAAGCTCAAGCAGCCGCTGGCGACCACCGTCCGGTACGGGAGCGTCGAGGTCGAGCGCGGGCAGCTTCACCTGCGGTTCGATCGTCTGTGGCCGTGCGCCGTGCGGCTGGTTCACGGTCACGTTCGCGAGGTGCTGGAGCAGGCGCGTCGCGCGGTCCTGCGGCTTGTTCAGCGTCAGCAGCTCTGGGCGCTCCTCGATGAACGAGGTCGAGACGTCGCCCGCCTGGAAGTCAGCGTCGTCGAGCACGGCCTGCAGGAACGGGATGTTCGTGGCGACGCCGCGGATGCGGAACTCCGCGAGCGCGCGGCGGGCGCGCACGACAGCGTCCTCGAACGTGCGGCCGCGGCAGGTGAGCTTCGCGAGCATCGAGTCGAAGTGCGGGCTGATGTACGAGCCAGGGTTGATTGTGCCGCCGTCGAGGCGCACGCCGCCGCCGCCGGGCGAGCGGTAGGCGCTGATGCGGCCGAGGTCGGGGCGGAAGCCGTTCGCGGGATCCTCGGTCGTGATGCGGCACTGGAGGGCCGCGCCGTGCAGCTTGATCTTGTCCTGCGTCAGGCCGAGGTCTGCGAGGGTCTCGCCGGCCGCGATCCTCATCTGCGACTGCACGAGGTCGACGTCGGTGACCTCCTCGGTGACCGTGTGCTCGACCTGGATGCGCGGGTTCATCTCGATGAACACGTGCTCGCCGGCGCGCTCGCCCTCGGTGTCGAGCAGGAACTCGACGGTGCCGGCGTTCGCGTACCCGATGGACTTCGCGAACGCGAGCGCGTCGCGCGTCATCGCGTCGCGCTGCTCCTGCGTGAGGTTCGGCGCGGGCGCGATCTCGACGACCTTCTGGTGGCGGCGCTGCACCGAGCAGTCCCGCTCGAACAGGTGGACTGCCTCGCCCGTGCCGTCTGCGAGCACCTGCACCTCGATGTGGCGCGGGCGAAGCACGGCCTGCTCGATGAACATCGTCGCGTCGCCGAAGGCGCTCTCGGCCTCGCGCATCGCGGCCTCGAGCGCCTCCCGCAGGTCCTCCGCACGCTCGACGCGACGCATGCCGCGCCCGCCGCCGCCGGCGACGGCCTTTGCGAATACGGGGAAGCCGATCTCCTCGGCGCCCTTGATGAGCGCGTCGACGTCCTGCGACGGGGGAGTGGAGCGGAGCACGGGCACTCCGGCCGCGATTGCGTGCTCCTTGGCCGCAACCTTATTGCCCGCCATCTCGAGGGCCTTGCGGCCGGGGCCGATGAAGGTGATTCCAACTGCTGCTGCCGCTGCCGCGAGCTCGGGGTTCTCGGAGAGGAAACCGTAGCCCGGGTAGATCGCGTCAGCGCCGCACTCCTGGGCGACCCGCACGATCTCGGCGATGTCGAGGTACGCGCGGACGGGGCCGCCCTCGGTGCCGATCAGGTAGGCCTCGTCGGCCTTCAGCCGGTGCAGGGAGTTGCGATCCTCGTATGGGTAGACCGCAACCGTGCGCGCCCCCAACTCATTCGCTGCGCGGAACGCGCGGATCGCGATCTCTCCACGATTTGCAACCAGAATCTTCTCGAACATCGTCTTTGAGTTCCTCCCTTGGGCGGTGGGTTGCCCGGTCAGGTGCGCGCGTTGTGGGCGCGCACCTGGTCAGTGTTGTGTATTCAGGATCCGATCACTCGCCACGCGAAATACGGGTCATCTCGTCACGCGAGACAACCTTGATACGCGTGCGCCCGGCGGCATCGCCGAGCGACAGTTCGTGTTCGTCGAGGCGGTGCCAGCCATCGAGGTTCGTGAACGGCACCCCTCGTTCCGAGAGTAGCTCAGGAATGGTGGCCGCGTCGGCATGCTCGGGCTGCCACCACGAATCTGCATCCGCCATGAGGCACTCGAGCGTTTCCATCGCATCGGACTTTGTGTGCCCAATGAGGCCGACGGGCCCGCGCTTGATCCAGCCGGTCGCGTAGACGCCGGGGACTCGGTTTCCCTCAAGGTCGAGCACGCGACCCTGCTCGTTCGGGATCACGCCGCGAGCCTCGTCAAACGGGATCTCGTCGAGCGGCGACCCGAAGTACCCGATCGCGCGGTACAGCGACTGCATCGGGATGACCTCGAACTCGCCGGTGTCGATCGTGCCGCCCTCGCCGTCAGGCCTGGTGCGCTCGATCTTCAGTCCCGCAACGCGGCCGTCTTCGACGACAACCTCGACGGGCTTCGACCAGAAGTGCATGTGCAGGCGACGCGACGCCGGCTCGACCTCGCCCGCCTCGCGCGCACGCTGCTCGTCGCGCCACTTGTCCATGATGCGGGTCATGACGGTGACCTGCTTGTTCTTCGCCAGAACCTCGTCTGCGTAGGGGTCAGCGTGCTCGAAGTCGCGCTCGTCGATGACCATATCGACGTCGCGCACCTCGCCGAGCTCGCGCAGCTCGAGCGGCGTGAACTTGACGTACTTCGGGCCGCGGCGACCGAAGAGGTGCAGCTCCTCGATCGGGTTCGCCTTGAGCCCCTGATAGACGTTGTCGGGGATCTCGGTCGGCAGCAGGTCGTCCGCGTGCTTAATGAGCATGCGCGAGATGTCGAGCGCGACGTTGCCGTTGCCGACGACGCCCACCGACGCGGCCTCAAGGGGCCAGGTGCGTGGCACATCGGGGTGACCATCGAACCAGCTCACGAAGTCGGCGGCGCCGTAGGATCCCTCGGCGTCAATGCCCGGGACGCCGAGCATTGCATCGCGGATCGCGCCTGTCGAGAAGATCACCGCGTTGTAGTGCTGCTTGAGGTCGTCAAGCGTCAGGTCCTGGCCGTAGCGCACGTTGCCGAAGAACCGGATCTCGCCGCTGTCGAGAACGTCGCGCAGCGCGGTGATGATGCCCTTGATGCGCGGGTGGTCGGGTGAGACGCCGTAGCGCACAAGCCCGTACGGGGCAGGGAGCTGCTCGAACAGGTCGATCTCGACCTCGAAATCACGTTCCGCTTTCAGCAGCAGGTCCGCAGCATAAATACCGGCCGGACCGGCCCCCACAATTGCCAGGCGCATCTTGCTCATACCTTCGGAACTACCCTTCCCTCGAAACAATGGACTCCGCCATGCGCTCAAGGCCGCGCTTCACTGACGATTTCGGCAGCACGTCAAGCGCGGCGACAGCGTCGTCGGCCCAGCGCTTGGCGGTGGCCTCGGTCTCGCGCGTCACCTCATGGGTGTACAGCGCGTCGACCTCGGGATCCATGACCGACAGGTCGGCGCCCTCGGCGATGGCCTTCACACCCGCGTCAATGCGGGTGAGGAGTGCCTGCGCCTCGGTGTCGCCGGCTGCGGCTCGGTTTCGAAGGAGGAGGAGCGGAAGGGTCGCGACGCCGGCGCGCAGGTCAGTGCCGGCGCGCTTTCCGGTGCGATCCTTCTTCGGGGACAGGTCAATCACGTCGTCGATGAGCTGGAAGGCGACGCCGATGCGCTCGCCGTACTCGGTGACCGCGTCGGCGTGCTCGGCTGAGCCGCCGCCGAACATCACGCCCATGCGGGCGGCCGTCGAAATCAGGGCGCCGGTCTTGTCGGCGAGCACCTGGATGTAGTGGGCGATGTGCTCGTCCTCGGGCTGCGGGCCGACGGTCTCGTGCAGCTGGCCGAGGCACAGGCGCTCGAACGTGCGGGCCTGGAGCAGGATCGCGTCCTCGCCCATTCCCGCGACGAGCGACGAGGCGCGCGCGAACAGCAGATCGCCGGCGAGGATCGCGACGGAGTTCGACCACACGACCTGCGACGCGGGGACCCCACGCCGGAGCGTCGCGTCGTCCATGACGTCGTCGTGATACAACGAGGCGAGGTGGGTCATCTCGACCGCAACGGCCGCGCGGCGGACAAGCTCGTTCGGGCCGTCGCCGAGCTGGCTCGTGAGGACGGTGAGCATCGGCCGGATGCGCTTGCCGCCGGCCTCAGCGAGGTACCGGGCGGGGGCGTCGGCGACTGCCGAAGCGAAGCCGAGGTTCTCGACGAGCATGGCCTCGATGAGGTCGAGCTCGCCCTGCAGCGCCTTCGCCTGACGGCGGTCGTCCGCGCTGCGGAAGAGGCGCATCGGCAGTGCCTGGGTGGTGGTGTCAGCCGTGCTCTGGCGGATCACTCGTGGCCTCGCTCGTTCGTCTCGGACTTCGGGGTTGGCTTCGCCGTCGTGTCGGTGTTCGCAGCCGGCTTCTTAGTAGCTGGCTTCTTCGCGGCCGGCTTCTTGTCGGCTGACGCCTTCGCGGTCGACTTCGTCGTTGGCTTTTTCGCTGCCGGTTTCTTGGTCGCCGGTTTCTTGGCAGCCGACTTCGCAGCATCCGGCTTCGAGGCATCCGCCTTCTTGGTCGCCGACTTCGGGGCTGCCGCCTTCGCGGCTGCCGCCTGCGTGGCGGGCTTTGTCGCGGCCGACGCCTTGGCGGCGGGCTTGTCTGCGCCCTGATCCTTCGTCGCGGGTGCCGCGGGCTTTGCGCGTGGCACGAAGCCACGGTGCAGCGCTACGATGCCGAGCGTGAGGTTGCGGTAGGCAACGCGTTCAAGGCCCGCCTCGCGGAGCCAGCGCGCGAGCTCCTCCTGCGCCGGCCACTCCTCAATCGACTCGTTGAGGTATTTGTATGCTTCCGCGGCGTCGCGGTTGATGAGGCCTGCGACGCGCGGCAGCACGTGGCGGTTGTACTTCGTGTACGCCCAGTTCACGGCCTCGGAGCTGGGCCGCGAGAACTCGGCGATCACGACGCGGCCGCCGGGCTTCACGACCCGGGCCATCTCCGCGAGCGCCTGCTTGGGATCGGAGACGTTGCGCAGACCGTACGAGATTGTCGCGGCGTCGAAGCTGTCGTCCTCGAAGGGAAGCTGCGTCGCGTCGGCCCAGACGAAATCGATCAGGTCGTTGCCCGCGTTCCGGCGGCGGCCCTCGGCGAGCATGCCCTCCGAGAAGTCTGCGGCGGTGACGTGTGCGCCGTGCGCGGCGAGCGCGGCCGACGAGGTGCCAGTACCAGCAGCGAGATCGAGGATTCGCATGCCCTTGCGCGGTCCGATGGCCCGCGTGGTGGCAATCCGCCAGAGGCGCGAATTGCCGGCGGAGAGCACATCGTTCAGGAGGTCGTACTTGGGCGAGACCTCGTCGAACATGGCGGACACATCCGTCCCATGCTTGGTTGTGGTGTCTGGTCGAGTCACCGTTCCATCGTAGCCGGTTGTACCTCTGTGGATGCTTGCAGACGGTGGCGAGTAGATTGGCATGGTGATGACCGAAGTAACCGTCAGCCCGGCGGCGACAGTTCCACAGCTCTCTGCGGTGACGAGAGTGCTGAACGAATTGCCAGATCTGCTCGCTTTTGCGGACCCGGAATCGCCCCTGTATTGGAACCGTGGCGACCGCGGTTGCGTCGGCGTCGGCGAGGTCCTGCGGCTAAGTTTCGCGGGCGCCGACCGGTTTGTTGCGGCGTCGCGTGCCTGGCGAGAGATCGCCGCAGCGGCCTCGATCGACGATCCTGTGGGGATGCCGGGCTCCGGGCTCGTGGCGTTCGGCACGTTCGCGTTCGCCGACGAAAGCCAGGCTGAGAGTGTGCTCATAGTTCCTCGACTGCTGATTCATCGGCATCGGGGAACCGCCTGGGTTACCGAGGTGACGGTGACGGGTGGCCCGTCGGGGGCGCCAGCAGCCGGCGCCGCCGCGCTCGCCGCCGGCCCCGACTTCGGCAGCGCCCCACAGCTTGCCTCCGCTCGCAGCGCTGCCGACGTGCTCCCGGCCCAGCGCGTGCTCGACGCGACGGCCTGGGCAGGCGTCGAGTTTCGGCCCGCCGACGTCAGCGACGGGCCGGGCGCCCGGGGCGGGAGCGCGATCGAGGCCTACCTCGCCGGCGTCCGCGAGGCGACCGACAGGGTCGTCGCCGGGGAGCTCGAGAAGGTCGTACTCTCGCGCCAGATCGCGGGCGACCTTCGCGCCGGCCAGGACCTGCGGATCCCGCTGCTCCGCCTCAGCGAGCGCTACCTCGACTGCTGGACGTTCGCCGTCGACAACCTCATCGGCGCGAGCCCCGAGACGCTGGTCCGCTCGACGAGCGGGGCGGTCTCGGCGCGGGTGCTCGCCGGCACCCGCGGGAGGCACTCGGAGGATCCCGTCCGCGACCGCGCCGCCCGCGACGAGCTGCTCCGTTCCGCCAAGGAGCAGCACGAGCACGACTTTGCGGTACAGAGCGTGGTGTCGGCGCTCGCCCCGCACGTGAGCGAGCTGCGTACGAGCGACGCCCCGTTCGCGCTGCAGCTGCCGAACGTCTGGCATCTGGCCACGGACCTCGGAGCGGCGCTCGGCGCAGAGGCGACCGCGCTCGAGCTCGTCGACGCGCTCCATCCGACCGCTGCGGTCGCCGGCACGCCGACGGCCGACGCCGTCGCGATGATTGCGGAGCTCGAGCCCTTCGACCGCGGCCGATACTCGGGCGCCGTGGGCTGGATCGACGCGGCCGGAGATGGCGAGTGGGTCATCGCGCTGCGCTGTGCGCAGGTTGAAGGGGTCGGGGCGCCAGCTGCCGAGGGCGCCACTGCGGCTCCCGCGCGCTTGGTCGTCGCGACGGCCGGCGGCGGCATCGTCGAGGGATCGGACCCGCAGCACGAGCTCGGCGAGACGGTCTCGAAGTTCCGGCCGATCACGGAGGCCTTCGGCGCGGTGTGATGCGTCGCGCGTGCCCGCGACCTAGCAGCCCCTCCTGCGTGACATGTGTGGCCCAATGTCCTAGCCTGGCAGGACGCCCGGAACGCTGAATGGAGAGTTCATGGATACGCCGAACACTACGCACGCAAACACCGACTCTACGCCGTGGGTCCGACCAGACGGCCCCGAGGCGGAGGCCGTAGAGCGGGCTCGGCGGACGACGGGCGCTAGCCAGGTCGTCTCGCTCGTGGCCGAGCCCGTCACGCTCGACATCGCGGGCACGGCGGCTCGCACCTGGGGCTATCGAGGCGAGCGGCGGCCCATCATCCGGGCACGGCCAGGCGACGAGCTCGTCCTTCGCCTGCAGAACCTGCTCCCGGAGCCGACGAGCCTTCACTGGCACGGGCTCGCGCTTCGCAACGACGCCGATGGCGCCCCGCCAGTCGCGGGTGCCGGGGTCGCTCCCGGGCAGGCGCTCGAGAGTTCCTTCATCGTCCCGCACGCAGGCACCCATTGGTTCCATTCGCACAGCGGTCTCCAGTCGGATCGCGGGCTCTTCGGGACGCTGATCGTTGACGACCCCGAGGATCGCGGCGCGATCGACGCCGAGTGGATCCTCGTGCTCGACGACTGGCTCGACGGCCTCGGAGCGACCCCTGACGACGTCTTCGCGGAGTTCAGCGCGGGGATGTCGGGTCACGGCGATCACGGGGCCGGGCATGGAGCGGAGCACGGGACAGAGCATGGCGCGGGCCACGGCGAACACGCGGCTGGCCACGGCGGGCACGCGGCCAGCCAGGGCGAACACGGCGCGGAGCACGGCGACGGTCAGGCGGCCCCGATGCGCGACGGCTTCATGCTGATGGGCACGTACTCAGACGAGCTCGGGGAAGACACGGGCGACGTGTTCTACCCGGAATACCTCATCAATGACAGGCCGGCCGCCGATCCCGCCGTGTTCGCCGGTAAGCCAGGTGACCGCGTTCGCCTCCGAGTCGTGAACGCCGGCGGCGACACCGCTTTCCGGCTCGCCATCGGAGGGCACCGGCTCACCGTTACCCACAGCGACGGCTACCCGGTGCAGCCGCGGGAGACGGGAAGCGTGCTGATCGGCATGGGCGAGCGGGTCGACCTGCTCGTCACGCTCGGCGACGGCGCATTCCCGATTGTCGCCGAGGCCGAGGGCAAGGGTGCACGCGGCTTCGCGGTGCTCCGAACGGCGGCCGGTCAGGCTCCGGCGGCCGACGCGGCAGTGCCCGAACTGCATGAGGCGCTCGCCCTCGACAGACTGCTGGCAGCCCCAAGCGCTGCGCTGCCCGAGCGCCAGGTCGACCGCGAGGTCGAGTTCGCGTTCACCGGGAGCATGGCGGCGTACGACTGGGGCGTGAACGGGCGCCGGTTCGACGAGGAGAACCCGCTCGCCGATGCAATGGCGGTGCGCTCGGGGGAGCGGGTACGGCTGCTCCTGCACAACGACACGACGATGTGGCACCCCTTCCACATTCACGGCCACACCGGCCAACTCGGCCGGGGAGGTGCCAGAAAGGACACCGTTGTCGTGCGGCCCGGCCAGCGCCTGACGCTCGACTTTGACGCCGACAACCCCGGGCTGTGGCCCGCGCACTGCCACAACGCGTACCACATGGCCGCCGGCATGATGGCGGTCATCGGCTACCGCACGCGCTAACGCGGCGGCTCGGGGGCAGCTCCGCGGCGGCTCGGCGCAGCGAGCGCCGCGGCGCTTGGCCAGCCGCTACGGCCAGCGCAGGTCGGCCGTCGCCGCGAGACGCGCTTGCTCCGCGGCAACGTCGAAGTCGGCGTCCGGCCACTGTGGGTCGATCCCCTGTAACGCCTGGATGACGAGCCGCTGCACGGCGACGCGGGCGTACCACTTGGCGTTGGCGGGCACGACGTACCACGGAGCGTCCGGAGTGCTCGTGCGCTCGATGGCGATTTGGAAGGCGTCCATGTATTCCGGCCAGAGCTGCCGCTCGTCGACGTCGCCCGGGTTGTACTTCCAGTGCTTCGCCGGGTCGGCGAGCCTGTCGCTGAGCCGCTGTGCCTGTTCCTCGGGTGAGACGTGCAGCATGATCTTCACGATCCGCACCCCGTCGGCGGCGAGCCCGCGCTCGAACTCGGTGATCGCCCCGTAGCGTCGTTCGATCTCCTCCGCGGATGCGAACTCGCGCACCCGCTGGATGAGTACGTCCTCGTAGTGGGAGCGGTCGAACAGGCCGATGACGCCGGGCCCAGGCACGCGCGGCGCGATGCGCCAGAGAAAGTCGTGTGCGCGCTCCTCCTCGGTGGGGGATTTGAACGCGGTGAGCTGCAGGCCGTGCGGTTCGAGCTGCGCGAAGACGTGGTTCACGATGCCGCCCTTGCCGGCTGCGTCCATCGCTTGCAGCACGACCAGCACGCGCTCTGGGGCGCCAGCCCGGCTCTGCGCGAAGAGCCGTTCCTGCAGTTCCCGGAGTTCTTGCGCCGAGGCGGCGAGCTCGGCCTGGCCGCCCTTCTTGTTGGCCGTCGTGCCGGGCGTCGAGGACGGGTCTACGGCGCTCAGGTCGAACGTCTCGTCGACGCGCAGCAGCTCCGCAACGTCGCCCTGCCAAAACTCACTTGCCATGTCGCCCCCAGGGTCCGTCGCACGTGGCGGCGGCCACTGCGGTCGCTGCCGTAGTGCAACTGTAGGGCCTCGACCCGCGGCCGCACCAGAGGCGCCGCGCCTCCGGCCCCGGCCGACTCAGGCGAGCGGTGCCTCGACGAGTGTCGGTCCCGTGACGGGCGTCGTGAGCAGGCGCTCGAGGTCGCCACGCGTCTCAACGCGCGCGTACTCCCAGCCGTAGGCCTCGGCGAGCGCGCGCAGATCGGCCTTCCGCGGCGTACGCATCACGCGCTCGAAGTCTGGTGCCGGCGTGGTGCCTGCGACCTCGAGGCCGTCGAAGATCGTTCCGCCGCCGTCGTTGCCGACGATCAGTTGGATTCGTGGCCGCAGCTCGGGTGCCTCGGGCAGGAGCAGTGAGCCGGCGTCGTGCAGCATCGCGAGGTCGCCGATGATCACGCGGGTCGTGCCGGCGGAGCGCGCGGGATCCGGATCCGTCTGGCTCGCCACCGCGATGCCGTGTGCGGTCGCGACGGTGCCGTCGATGCCGGCCAACCCGCGGTTCGCGTGCACCGCGAGCTTGCGGGCGGGGGCGAGGCCGTCGAGCACGCGCACGAGCCTGGACGCGGCGATGACGAGGCGGTCGTGAGGCCACGTCGCGCGCCACACGCTCTCGACGAGGAGTTCGCGTGTGATCGGCTCCTTCTTGACGGCGACTTCGGCGCGCGCGTAGGCGTTGCGCTCCTTGTAGCCGGTTTCGCGGGCGGCCTCGAGGTCTGGCTCGTGCACGGTGCTGCGCGCCTGCTGGAGGGCACGGTCCGCGGTCACCCAGGCTCCCAGCCAGCGTCGGTGCGCGCGCGGGTCATGGTCGGCGCTGACGGTCGCGGTGGGCGTGACGCGCACGCCCGGCGCTGGGGCGTAGTGGTCGCCGGTGTGCGGGTCGACGACGATCACCTCGACGTCGTCGCGCTTCAACAGCGCGGGGATCTGCCGCGTGAGCGTCGGGTGGCCGAACACGACGGCGCGCTCAACGAGCCCGCCGATCTCGGGGTCGTCGATGAGCGTCGCGTAGGCGGTGATCGCCTCGCGACCGAAGCGGGAACCGCTCACGACCTCGGCGAGGAGCGGCAGCCCGGCGGCGCGCGCAAACTCCTCGGCGGTGTCGCCCGCTCCGGCGCCGGCGATCACCACGGTGAGCGCGTCATCGTCGTGGACGTACCCGCTCGTGGTCGCCGGGTCAGGATCGGGGAGCCCCGCTCGAGGCGCACCCGCGGCCTCGCCCCCCGCACGGGTGCCGGGCGCCTCCAGGAGCGCCGCGCGCGCATCGGCACCCTCGGCGCCTGCGGCGGTGAACCCGGCGGCGATCATCTGCTCGAACCCGGCTGTGCCGGAGAGCGGCTCGACGAACTGCAGGTTGAGCTGGACGGGCCCCGCGGGCGCGTCGTTGCGGGACCCGACTGCGGCGCTCAGTGCGCGCGCCGCGAGCCGATCAGGATCGGTGTTCGGGCTCCGCCCAAACTCACCCTCGGGTCCGAACTCCGGCGGTTCGACGTCGAGCGACAACCTCGCCGCGGCCCCGAACATGTCGAGCTGTGAGGTCGTCTGATTGCTGCGGGTGCCGCGCATCGTCGCGGGCCGGTCGGCGGTGAGCGCGATGAACGGGACGCGGCCCTCGTGCGCCTCGTACGCCGCGGGGGCGAGGTTCGCGACCGCGGTGCCGCTCGTCACGATCACGGGCGCCGGGAGCCCGGTCTCACGGGCGAGCCCGAGTGCGAAGAACGCTGCGGACCGCTCGTCGACACGCACGTGCAGCCGGATTGCGCCGGCGGACTCCGCCGCGGCCGCCGCGAGCGCGAGCGCTTGAGAGCGCGAGCCCGGGCAGACGACGACGTCCGAGACGCCGCGGCGAATGAGCCCCGCGAGGAGCTCAACGGCAAAGATCGAGGCGGGGGCTGGCCCGGTCATCACCGGGTCTTGTCCTGGTCCTTGTCCTCGCCGGGCTGGCCGCCGCGCGGCTCCTCGCCGGGGAAGGTTTCGTTGTCGAGTTCCTTGAGGCGAGCCTCGAGATCGCGCAGCGAGTCGCGCTCAGCGTCGGAGAGCTGCCGGCCGGTGAAGCGCGGGTCGTCGTCGGGCGCAACCCGGTGCTGCGAGCCTGATCCGCTCGCGGGGCTGCCCTTGCCGATCATGAGCCAGAGCACCGCGCCGATGACAGGCAGCAGCACGATGATGACGATCCACACAGGCTTGCTGACGCCGCGGGCGCGGGAGTGGTCAGTCATCGCGGCGTCGACCAGTGAATACAGGGTGAACGCGACGGCGATGACGGCACCGATAATGATGAACCTGACCATGCCCTCATGTTACCCGGCGAGCCTCCGGGAGTGGGGTGAGAGCGCTCAGTCTGCGCGGGTAGACTCGGCGCTGTGAGTGAACAACGCAAAGCCTGGACCACCTACATTGTGTTGCGCCTGCTGTTTTTCGCGGTGCCCTTCGCCGCGCTGTACGCGCTGGGACTGGCGCTCGGCTTCACCATGATGGTCTCAGGCATTGTCGCGGCGGTGCTTGCGGCACTCATCGGCGTCTCGCTCTCGATCCTGCTGCTCTCGAAGCCCCGCGAGGAAGCGTCGGAGAGTATTTACGCATGGCGCAACCGCGACCGCACGGCTGACGACGTCGCGGAGGACGCGGCGATCGACGGCGAGGTCGACGCCAAGTAGGCGTATCCGGGCCCGCCGCCCGGTCGAGGGCGGCTAACCGGCGCTCGACGTGCCAGTTGCGCCCATCGGGTTGTCGTCCGAACCTGCCTCGCTGCCCTGCTCGCGCGCCCGCTGCTCGCGAATGAAGTCGCGGGCGGTGTACTGGCGGGTTCGCTGCCCGAAGTCCCGCGCGGTGAGGCCGCTGATGAGCGACCCCGCGTCGATCTCGAGCACCGTCGCGAGTCGGACGAGTGTCTCGGCCGACGGGCTCTGCGCTCCGCGCTCGATTTTGCCGACGCTCGTGAGGCTCAGTTCCGCGAGGTGGCTGAGGTCGTCCATTGAGATTCCAAGTGCCAGCCGCGCATCGCGGATGCGGGCTCCGATGACCTGAGCTGCTGGAGAGTGGAAACGGGGCACGCTACAAGGTTCTCGGGCTCGGGCGACAAGCGCCAGAAGCCAAACCCACCGGAGTCATGCCACCCGGTACAAAAGTACCTATCCGGGGTGGGGGAGACGCGATCGATCCTGATCCGGATCCTGCGCGGGAGCTGTGCGCTTCCGCTCCGGGGCCGCTGTGACGGCGATCCTTGAGGGTCACGCGAGAGGCGCGGAATACACTTGAGTGGTTCGCCCACCCCTCTGCAGTTAAAGGACGACAGCACACGTGAGTCAGAGTTCCGAAAGCACGCCGATCCGCATTCTGCTCGGCTGCGACACGTTCGCGCCCGATGTGAATGGCGCAGCGCGCTTTGCCGAGCGACTCGCGGCCGGCCTCGTCCGCCGCGGGCACGACGTCCACGTCGCCGCTCCCTCGAAGAAGCACAAGACCGTCGGCGCCTTCCGCGAGACCATCGAGGGCGAGCAGATGACGGTGCACCGCATCGCGAGCTTCCGCTGGTACCCGCACGATTGGCTGCGGTTCGTGCTGCCGTGGCGCGCGCGGCACTACGTCAAGCAGATCCTCGACCAGGTGAAGCCAGACGTGATCCACATCCAGTCGCACATCGTGATTGGCCGTGCCCTCGCGCATGAAGGGGCGAAGCGCGGCATTCGCATTGTGGCGACGAACCACGTTATGCCCGAGAACGTGCTCGACTTCACGCTGCTCCCGGAGCGCGCGAAGCGGCTGTTCGTGCGCTGGGGCTGGCGCGACGCTGACAGGGTACTCCGACGCGCGAAGGCGATCACGACGCCGACCCGCCGAGCCGCCGACTTCCTGGAGCGCAACACGTACCGTCGCGGCGTGCTCCCGGTGAGCTGCGGGCTCCGCGCGAGCGACTACACCGCGATCGTCGGGCCGCGCGAGCGGCACAAGCTCGTCTTCGTCGGACGGGTGACGCTCGAGAAGGAGATCGACGTCATCATCCGCGCGCTCGACCGGCTCGATCCGAAGCTCGAGGCGACGCTCACGATCGTCGGAGACGGCGACCAGCGCAAGAACCTTGAGAAGCTCGTCGCCGAGCTTGGCCTCATGTCGCGCGTGCACTTCACAGGCCGCGTGAGTGACGAGGAACTGCGCGGGCACCTCACCGACGCCTCGGTGTTCGTGATCGCCTCAATCGCCGAGCTGCAGTCGATCGCCACGATGGAGGCGATGGCCTCAGGGCTGCCGATCGTTGCGGCCGACGCGATGGCGCTGCCCCACCTCGTGCATCACGGCGAGAACGGGTACCTGTTCCAGGCGGGCAACGACCGCGAGCTCGCGGACGCGCTGACTAAGGTGCTCACCGCGGACGCAGCCGAGTACGAACGGATGCAGCAGGAGTCGCTCACCGCCGTGCAGTCGCACGACATCGACCGCACCCTGGATACCTTCGAGTCCCTGTACCGGGGCACTCCCGTCGCATAGCGCGCGCTATGCACGTGCTCATCGTTACCGACCAGCACCCCGACTCGCTCGGCGGGGTGCAGGTCGCACTGCGCCTCCAGCGCAAGTTCCTGGAGCGAGCTGGCCACACCGTGAGCATCGCCGCGCCCGCGCTCCACAGGCGCGACTACACCGTCGCCCCGGCTGACCGAGCCGCGTACCTCGACCTGCCATCGACGCCGATCACGAGGGACCGCGAGTACGGGATTACCTGGCCCGGCAGGCGCAGCGACCGCGCGCTCGACCGTGCGCTCGCCGAGCGGGAGGCCGGTGGCGCGGGACCGGTCGACCTCGTGCACATCCAGGGCGACTTTTGGGGCGCGATGATCGGGCTCCGGGCGGCGAAGCGTCACCGGCTGCCGGTGATGTTTACGATGCACAACAACGTTGACGAGGGAACGCGCGCCGTCACCCCGCTCGCGCCGCTCGCGTTCGCTGGGCTGCGCGCCTGGCGCCGGCTTGCCGTCGGCCGTGTGCCGCGCCGGGAGCGTGAGCGCACCCGCGCGAGCGCCGCAGGGGCCTGGCGCTATCTCGCCGAGCTCACCGCAGGGGCGGCGCTCGTCACCGCGCCGTCCCGGCACTTCGCCGCCGAACTTGAGACGCACGGCGTCGGGGCCGGGGTCGAGGTCACGCAGGGCGGAGTCGACGACGAGGTCATTGGCGCGGTGCGCGCGGCCGACCGGGCTCCGCGGTCGCGCCCACGGCTCGTGTGGCTCGGCCGCATGAGCGGCGAGAAGCGAGTGCTTGAGTTCGTCGAAGCGCTCGGGGCATCCGAAATCGACGCAGACGTCGCGCTCCACGGGGCCGGCCTGCTCCTCGGCAAGGTCGAGCGCAGGATCGCGGCGCTCGGCCTCCATGATCGGGTGCGCGTCGCGGGGCCCGTGCCCTACGAGGCCGCGCTCGCCGCGATGCGGGACGCCGATGCCCTCGTGCAGACATCAATCGGATTCGAGACCCAGGGGCTCACCCCCTACGAAGCCGCCGCGCTCGGCACGCCGACGATCTTCTGCGACGAAAACATCTTCACGGACCTCGCGGTCTCGCCCGCCTGGCTCGCGCAAGACTCGAGCGTCGCCGCTCTGGCGGACGCGTTGCGGACCGCCGTGTCGGAGATCGAGACGCGGCCGGGGGACCTGCGAGTACCCGCAGCCGCGGGGGAGCGGCTGCTGCAGTCCACGAGGACCGCCGCGATGATCGAGCTCTACGCTCGGGTCATCGGGAAGTAACTAGAAGCGCCAGGCCACTGCCTGGAAGCCTGCCGGCGGCTTCGGTACCCACGACTCGTCGGCCTGGACGTAGCCCGACCCGGTCGGGTTGTTCGACTCGATGATCTGGTAGGTGCCGTCGTCGTTGACGCCGGTCACGAGCACGGTGTGCACGCCAGAGACCCACGACGTGGGGAACTGGAGGTGCTCGTACTGGATCACGTCGCCGGGCTGCGCCTCTGTGGGCGACAGCCGGAGGGCTCCCGTGTAGTTCGAGACGGGGTCGCCGCCGCCGGTCCAGGCGCCGCCGCCTGCGCGGATCCAGCGCTGGGCGGAAACGATGCACTCACCGGGGGCTCCCCAGCCGGTGGCGCGGCTCGTTCCGAGCTCGGCGGTGGCCGCGGCGATCGCCGCGTCGACGTCGAATCCGTGCGCGGCAGAACTGTTCGCGCTCTCGGACTCGGCGAGCACCGAGCTGATCGGCGCGAGCGGCGCGGTCCCAGTGTCGGTGCTCAGGGCCTGCGTGGTGAGAGAGATGGTCGGCGCAGCTGACGCTGCGGTGAACTCTTCAGTCTCGATTGCGCCTGCGGGGGCTGCTCCCAGTGCGAAGGTCACAGCTGCTACGAGCGAGACCACAAAGGGTTTGGCGGGTGATGGCACTCAGAGACTCCAAAACGTTGATAATTGCGAGACCGGTGGGCCTGCAACCTTTCCAGTATGCGTTACGTTTCCGTTACATTCAAGCTCGGCTGCGTTTTCTCAGGTTCGCGAGCGCCCGTACGGGGCCGTCTGGGGCGCTCGTGGGGCCCAGAATTCGGCTCACTTGCAGGCGTGGCGCGAGGGGCGCTCGGAACACGCTAGACTTGTCGGCGTTGGTTGAGTTCGCTCGCCCAGCAAGGAGGATTCGCCTAGCGGCCTATGGCGCACGCCTGGAACGCGTGTTGGGTTCACGCCCTCAGGGGTTCAAATCCCCTATCCTCCGCCAGTGCGAAAGCCCCTCACCTCGGTGAGGGGCTTTTTCGTGCGCCGCCGCGTCCCTGCGGGTTCTGGGTCCGCCAGGGCGGGGGCTCATCGTAGGTATTTCACAGTACGGGCATGGCGCGTCGGCAGTTCCCCAACACAGTTCGACAACAAAACGCCATGATCCAGTCCGCGTATGGAGCGGGATAGATACTCTGGCTACATCCGAAGTTGTGTAGCTCGCTACACTCGGCTTCGAGGTTTCACCGTCTGAATACCCCACCCTCATAAAGGAGGAATCGATGAAGATTCGCTACGCACTCCCAGCCCTCGCCGCAGTGGCAGCGCTTGCGCTCACCGGCTGCGTGAACAACGCCGAGAAGGAGGGGACCAGCGGCGGCACCGAGACTGCCGCGACGATCAAGGCAGACGACGCCGCGGTTGCGCTGCTTCCCGCCGACGTCAAGGACGCAGGCGCACTCTCGATCGGAACCGATGCCGAGTACCCGCCGAACGAGTACAAGGACGCAAACGGCGAGCCCGTCGGCTGGGGCGTCGATCTCGCGGAGGCCGTCGCCGCAAAGCTCGGCCTCGAGCCGAAGTGGGAGATCCTCGGGTTTGACAGCATCATCCCCCGCATCCAGGAGGGCGTGCTGAACATGGGCTCGTCGTCGTTCACGGATAACGTCGAGCGCCAGAAGTCGGTCGACTTCGTCAACTTCCTGAACGCCGGCTCGCAGTGGGCGGCGCCGATTGGCTCGGACATCGACCCCGACGACGCCTGCGGGCTCACCATCGCCGTCCAGACCGGAACCGTGCAGCACACGGACGAGCTGCCGGCGAAGACCGCAGCCTGCGAGGCCGCAGGCAAGGAAGCGATCGAGATCCTGCCGTTCGACGGCCAGCCCGAGGTGACGAACGCCGTGATCAACGGCAAGGCAGACGCCTTCTCGGCGGACCTGCCGGTCACGGGCGACGCCGTCGGCAAGCTCAGCGATCAGCTCGAGGCCGTCGGCGAGATGTTCGACGCGGCTCCCTACGGCTTCGCGACCCAGAAGGGCAGCGACATGACCAAGGCCGTCCAGGCAGCGCTGCAGTCGCTCATCGACGACGGCACCTACCTCGAGATTCTTAAGGGCGCGGGCATCGAGTCCGGCGCGCTCGACGAGGCGACAATTAACGCCGGCGCGAACTAGCAACCGGATGCAGGGGCGGTCAGTGGCACACGCTGGCCGCCCCTATTCAATGACCGAGGAAGTGCAGAAATGACACACTCACCAGCCGACGGCCCCGTGCAACACGCGGAGCCGGCGCCCATCGAAGCGATCAAGCTTCGGCACCCGTGGCGGACCGTGTTCGCCGTCGTACTCATCGTGCTCGTCGGGATCTTCGTCTACGACGCCGCGGTGAACCGCCCCGTCTACAACTGGGCGGAGGTCGGCACCTACGTCTTCGACACCCGGATCGTGTCGGCCATCGGATACACCCTGCAGCTCACCGTGTACTCGATGATCATCGCAATCGTGCTCGGTGTTGCGCTCGCCGTGATGCGGCTGTCGCCAAACCCGGTGGTGCGCGTGGTGGCCTGGGTCTACCTGTGGATCTTCCGCGGCACCCCCGTCTACGTGCAGCTCACGTTCTGGGGCCTCGTGCCCGCGATCTACAAGTCGATCGAGCTCGGCATCCCGTTCACTGACGCCGTGGTCACTATCGCGACCAAGGAACTGCTCAGCTTCTTCACGCTCGCGGTCATCGGCCTCGCGCTGAACGAGGCCGCATACATGGCAGAGATCGTCCGCGCCGGCCTCCTCGCAGTCGACAAGGGGCAGGACGAGGCGGCCACGGCACTCGGCCTCGGCTGGTGGCACACCATGACCCGGGTCGTCCTCCCGCAGGCGATGCGCGTGATCATCCCCCCGACAGGCAACGAGGTGATCTCGATGCTGAAGACGACCTCGCTCGTCACGGCGGTCCCGTTCACCCTCGAGCTCTACACGCGCTCCCGGGATATCGCCGCCGTCACCTACCAGCCAGTCCCGATGCTCATCGTCGCGTCGATCTGGTACCTCGTCATCACCTCGGTCCTCATGGTCGGCCAGTACTACCTCGAGAAGCACTTCGCAAAGGGCGTCGGCCAGCGCCCCGACATCCAGCGGCCGAGCGTCGCGACGGCGTCGATTACCGTCGTCGGCGAGACCGGCTCGGAACACGCGAAGTACACCGAAGCCGACGGCCGCACGAGCATCGTGCCACCGCACTCAGGAACAGGGGGAGGCGGACGATGACCGACGCACTCACAACCACGCCAATGGTGAAGGCCGAGGCGCTCTCGAAGTCGTACGGCTCGAACGAGGTGCTGAAGTCGATCTCGCTCGAGGTCCAGCGCGGCGAGGTTCTCTGCCTCGTCGGCCCCTCCGGTTCGGGAAAGTCGACGTTCCTGCGCTGCATCAACCACCTCGAGACGATCAACGCCGGCAGGCTCTCGGTTGACGGCGAGCTCGTCGGGTACCGGCAGCACGGCGACAAGATCTACGAAATGCGGCCGCGGGAGGCAGCGAAGCAGCGACGCGACATCGGCATGGTGTTCCAGCGCTTCAACCTGTTCCCGCACAAGACCGCGCTCGAGAACGTCATGATGGCGCCGACGCTCCTAAAGAAGGGCTCGAAGTCCGCGCTGCAGTCGCGCGCGATGGAGCTGCTCGCCCGGGTGGGGCTTGCCGATAGGCACGACTACTACCCCGCGCACCTATCGGGCGGTCAGCAGCAGCGCGTCGCGATCGCTCGCGCCCTCGCGATGGATCCAAAGCTCATGCTGTTCGACGAGCCGACGAGCGCGCTCGACCCCGAACTCGTGGGAGAGGTCCTCGACGTGATGAAGGGGCTCGCAGAGAGCGGGATGACGATGATCGTCGTCACGCACGAGATGGGCTTCGCGAAGCAGGTCGCCGACAAGCTCGTCTTCATGGATGGCGGCGTCGTCGTCGAATCGGGAGACCCCGTTGAGGTGCTCACGAACCCGCAGCGCGAGCGCACCAAGGTGTTCCTCTCCAAGGTGCTCTAACCTCCAGCGCACACGGGCCTGAGACAGCACAACGGCCGGCGATCCTGATCGAATGGATCGCCGGCCGTTCGCGTGCGGCCCGCCGCCGCGGCGCGTGCCCGGGAGGCTAGGAGTTGACGCCCAGGTCGCGCTTGATCTTGGTCGTCGAGACGCCCTCGGTGCGGTCGAGGTACACGACGTTGCAGTACGGGGTGAGGATCTCGAAGCGCTCATCGCCCTCCCAGTCGCCACCCATCACGACGGTGTCGATCTCGTACTTGCGCACGTCCTCGATCTTCTGGTCCCACGAGTCCTCGGGGATCACCAGGTCGACGTAGCGCACGGCCTCGAGCATGTTCTTGCGGGTCTCGAAGTCGTGATACGTCTTCTTGCCCTTGCCTGCGTTGAACTCCTCGGTGGAGGCCGCGACGACGAGGTAGTCGCCGAGGCTCCGCGCGCGCTTGAGGAGCCGAATGTGGCCCCAGTGGAGCAGGTCAAAGGTGCCGTAGGTCAGGATCCGCTTCATCCCGCCATCCTATTAGCCCCCGCTGAGGTTCGCGCGTCTCGGCAAAAACCCTGGTTGCGCCGCCCGAACCTGCGTAGACTCTGTGGCACACGTTTCACCGCTGAAAGGGGAGCGACCATGGCTGAAGAAACTAAGAAGGCACTGCCGGATCACGAATCTGATCCCGCCAGGACCCCGGGTGACGGCTGGGTCGGTGAGGGCGGCGCATCGCACCTCGGACCAGCGACACACACCGCCTCTGGCCGCGAGGACGCCGATGAAGCCGAAGGCACTGAGGGCTCCGGTGATTCTGAGGGCTCTGAGGGCTCTGAGGGTTCTGTCGACGAGGCGGACGGGGCCGGCGCCTAGCCTGCCCGCACGTCCCAGCTCAGGTGTGCCGCAGGCTCGCCGGCGAGCCTGCCCCTCCCGCGTGCCTGCACTTCCCGCGTGAGTTGGCACTTGGTGTCGCTTTGAGCCGCTCATAGCGACACCAAGTGCCAACTGTGGCGCGTGGCTGCCATCGGCTGGGTTGGCTGGGTCGGCCGGGCCGCCGGGGCCGTGCCGGTCGCCGGCGGAGCCGTGCCGCTAGCCCTGGGTAAGTACGAGCACGCCCGCGACCGCCGACACCGCGGCGATGAGGAGCGCGATCGAGATCAGCACCGCGTGCACGGTGAGGAACTTGGTCGCGCGACCCTGCTCGTCGCGAGCGCGCGGGTCCTGAGTGACGCGAGTCCAGAAGCGCGGCCACACAATGACGTTGTAGACAGCGTTGATGAGCAACAGGATTCCTGCGAAGACGACCATGGTCTCAGTCTACGACCCGGAAATCGCGAGGCTTCGCCTAGGCTTTAGCTATGAGCGGCCACAGAGACATCGTACGCAAATGGGTGAAGCCAGAGGATCTGAACCAGCACGACGCGCTGTTCGGTGGGCGCCTGCTCGAGTGGGTTGACGAGGAGGCTGCGATCGTCGCGGTGGTGCAGCTCGGCACCACGGATCTCGTCACCCGGCACATGTCGGCCGTCGATTTCGTCGGCAGGGCGAACCGCGGAGACCTGCTCGAGCTCGAATACCGCGTCGTCGCGTTCGGCCGCACCTCGATCACGCTGAGCTGCCGAGTGGACAACGTGGTCACCGGGCAGGAGATCCTGCGCCTCGACAGCATCGTGTTCGTCGCCGTCGACGACGCGGGCAGCCCCCGCCCGCACGGCTTCACTGACCCCACGACGGGAACCGAGCGCCTGCGCGCCGGGAGCGAACGCTCCTAGACGGTGATGTCGTAGGTCACCCACGGCGTCTGCGTTGCAACCTTGTCGTACAGGCTGCGTGCGGTCGCGTTCGAGTCGGCGGTGATCCACCGGACGAGCGTCGCACCCTCGTCTCGCGCGATCTCCTCGAGGCGGCGAATGAGGGCCGAGCCCGCCCCCATGCCGCGGGCCGCCGGAGTGGTGAACAGGTCATCGAGGTAGATGCAGGTCGAGCCCGCGAGCGGCCGCGCGAAGCTGCGGTAGTGGGCGAGGCCAACGATCTCGCCGTCAAGCTCCGCGACGAGGCCGCGCGTCTCGTGCGCAGGATCGTGGAGCCAACCCCACACCGTGTCGAACACCGCCGGGTCGTGCTCCTTCTCGTAGAAATCGCGGTAGCCGCGGTAGGTGGCCTGCCACGCCTCGCGCTCGGCGGGGTCGACCGCCCGAATCGTGAGCGCGCTCACGCGAGCCGCTCCACTTCAACGAAGACGATGTCTGCGGCCGAGTCTGGGTTCGACACCTCGTGCTCGGATCCCGCGGGGCGGGTGTAGCTCACGCCGTGTTCGAGCGCAGCGTCGATGACGCTCCCGTCTGCGTTCGTGACCCGCATTGTGTCGGTGACGAGCGGGATTACGACGTACTCAAAGTCGTGACGGTGCATGGGGATCACGCCACCCGGCTTGATCGTCCACTGCGTGACGCGGAAGTGTTCGTTCTCAAGTTGCACGTCGCCGTGCGATCCGGTGCTCATGACATCCCCTTCGAGTGTGGGCCGACCCCAAGGTCGGTCGTGCCACCAGCCTACTCGGGTGCGCGCCCTGTGCCCGCCTCGGTTTCGCGCATAGGTTTTTCAGTGGAAATGTACAGGCCGTGAGGCGCGATTCCGTCGCCAAAATTCAACACATTGGCCCGAAAAGGTGAGAAGCTGAACATATACGCCCGCACCCAGGGCGCGGGAACATATGAATAGGAGCATCGCACATGACTGCAACTGATACCCCGAATCGCCCCGTCGAGGAACGCGCGACTGACGGCGCCCGCGTGCTGTTCGGCGTTGGCGGTCTCATCGCCATCGTGCTCGGCCTCTTCGTGATCTTCGCCCCGAAGACCTCCGCCGGAGTGACCCTGACTCTCGTCGCCGCGCTCATCGGCGCCTACGCGATCGTTACCGGCATTGTGTACTTCGGCACCGCGATCTTCTCGCGTAGCCTCGGCGGCTGGTCGCGGGTCGGGCACATCCTGCTCGGCATCTTGTACGTTGTCGGCGGCGTCATCATCATGTCGAACCTCATGTTCGCCGGTGTCGTCACGGCGCTGATGTTCTCGATCATGGTCGGTATCCTCTGGCTCTTCGAGGGCATCCTCGCGTTCGTGACGGCTTCGAAGTCGGACAACAAGGTGTGGACCATCATCTACGGCATCGTCTCGGTGATCGCCGGCATCACCCTGCTGTTCTCGCCGCTCATGGGCGCCGTGACCCTCTGGTGGCTGCTTGGCATCTCGATGGTTGTCCTCGGCGTCGTGCAGGTCGTGCGCGCGTTCCGAGTCGGCAAGTAGCGCGCCGACCGCGCTGGGGCCGATGCCCCGCCCGCGCCGGGACTGGCGGCGCGGACGCGACAACGCCCCCTCCTCGGAGGGGGCGTTGTCGCGTCCGGGGCTAGGACTGGAGTGACTCCGCCGTGATCTCGTCGTCGCCGAGCACGAGCATGATGAACTTGCGCAGGCACACGAGGGCGGCCGAGGCCTTGTCGAACTCCGCGGCGACGAACCTGTCGGCCGTGATGAGCGACAGCGCCGCCCGGGCCGGCATGATCGCGCCCTTGAGCTCTTCGCCGCCCGTCGCCGGGGCGAGGGCACGCAGCTCGGCCATCGACGTGAAGACCGGGAGCACGAGCTGGCCCTTCGTGGACCGGATGGTGCGGACCCGCGGGCCCTTCTTCTTGGTCGAGGTGCCGGTCACGTCGACGACGAGGTAGCCGTCGCGCAGCGCGTTGAGAAATGTCGCGAGGTGCTCGTAGTCGGGCGTCGCCGTGAACGCGACGAGCGCGGCTCGAGCGGCCTCGTTCTCGTAGTTCTCGTCGACGCCCTCGGGGATCTCGTGCGATTCAGCCATGGGTCTAGCCTACGGGGCCTGTTCGTCGCCGATGCCCCGTGCCGCAAGTGCCTGGCCGGTCAGCTGTGCCTGCGAGACGGTGCGCAGCACGAGCGGCACTGTCCGCGCGCGCAGGCTGCGATCGAGGCCCCGGGCGCGCGCCGCCTGCTGCGCGTCGCGGGCGAGATCCTGCACTGTCGGGATCATGCGAATGGCGAGGGAGAACGTTAGCGAGACCCGCTCGGTGTCGACGCCGAACCGGGCGAGCGGAGTGAGCGACCACGCGATCGTGTCGAGCATGTCGCTCGCCCTAGTGCTCGCTGTCACGGCGCTCGCGACGAGGATGAGCGCGAGGATGTCGGCGATCACTTCGATGCCCCGCTCCCACCCAGAACTCCACGTCTGGAAGGCGAACAGTGGGAGGCCGACGAGCGCGAACGCCCGCGCGACCCGCCAGAAGTCTCGCCCCCGCAGGCCGGCGACAAGGGCGAGCGCCACGCCGATCCCGAGGGCGCAGACCGCCGCGATCCAGCCCGGCATAGCGATGGTCGCGATCGCGAACGCGAAGAGCCCGAGGAGCTTCACGCCCGGCCGGAGTCTGTGGAGTGGCCCTTGGCGGGCGATGTATGCGCCAAGGGGCGACGGAATGCTCACGCCGCGGCCACGCTGTCGCGGTAGTGGGCGATCGCGGCGGCTGGCTCGCCGTCGAAGACGATCCGGCCCTGATCGACGACGAGCACCCGGTCGGTCCGCGCCGCCAGATCGAGGTTGTGGGTGACGATGACGACCTGCTGTGGCAGGGACGTGAGGAGGTCGCCGATCACGCGGGTATTTCGCAGGTCGAGCAGCGTTGTGGGTTCGTCGGTGACGAGGATTCGCGGTCCGGTCGCGAGCACCGTCGCGATCGCCAGGAGCTGCTGCTGGCCGCCAGAGAGCGCGTGCACGCTGCGCTCGGCGAAGCCGTCGAGCCCGAAGCGCGCGAGCGCGGCAACCGCGGCCAGTCTGCGATCCGACGCATCGCGATGCTCCCGCCGCAGCGACAGTTCGACGTCCTCGATCACTGTCGGCATGATCAGCTGGGCAGCAGGGTCGGTGAAGACGAACCCGACGGCCCGCCGTACCGCCGACCCATCGGCGACTGTGTCCAGCGCCGAAGCGGAGTCATCGGCCCCAGCGATCGTGACGGTGCCTGAGCTCGGCTCGACGAGGCCGTTGATGAGCCTGGCGAGGGTCGACTTGCCCGATCCGTTCGCGCCGATGACCGCGACCCGCTGCTCCGTCAGCTCGAGCGAGAACGGGTGCAGGATCGTGGCGCCGTCGTGCGAGACGACGCTGGCCTGGTTGAACGAGATCACCCAGCGATCCTACGCGGTGGGGGCGGCGGGAGCGGGGGCTGGCTGCGCCGGAGCTGACGGCGCGGTGGCGGCGCGCCCGCGCGCGGGCAGCAGCGCCGGGAACGCGCGATGTACGGAAGTCGCGACGATTGCCATGAGCACGTTCTTCAGGAGGTCGCCTGGAATGAAGGAGAGCCCGAACACGAACGCCTGCCCGAGCGTGAGGTCGGCGCGCCAGGCCATGCCGAGCGCACCGAGCGGGTAGGTGATGAGGATCGAGGCCGCGGCGCCGGCGATCAGGATCAGCGGGATACTCGTCGCGATCCGCTTGCGCGGGAGCCGCTCGACCACGAAGCCGGTGAAGAACGCGGCGATCGGGAACGACACGAGGTACCCGACCGATGGGCCGGCGAACGGGGCGAGCCCAGCGCCGCCCGCGGTGAACACGGGGAGACCGACGATGCCGACCGCCATCCAGAGGAGCACCGCCAGCGCGCCGCGTGTCGAGCCGAGCACGGCGCCGGCGAGGATCACGGCGAAGGTCTGCAGCGTGATCGGGACGACGCCGATCGGGATTGCTGGAAGGAACGAGCACGCCCCGATGAGCGCCGCGAAGCTCGCGATCAGCGCGAGGTCGGTCGCGGTGCTGCGGCGCTTGCGCGCGGGGGCTGCTGCTGGTGCGGCGGTCATGTGGACTCCCAAAAATCAAACCTGAACAGTGTTCTGGTGAACGGTGTTCAGGTTACAGATAGAATGGCGTTATGCGCAACACGAGAGCCGACGTCGTCGCCGCGGCGCTCCGGGTGCTCGCCGCGCAGGGGCTCGAATCATGCTCGATGCGGCGGGTCGCCGCCGAACTCGACGTTCAGCCCAGCGCGCTCTATCACCACGTGCCGAACAAGCAGAGTCTGCTCGCCCTCATGGCCGACGAGATCCTGCGCAGCGTCCGCCTCGACGCATCTGACCCGCGCGCGCTGTGTGTGGCCCTGCGGGGGGCGATGCTCTCCGTCCGCGACGGGGCCGACGTTGTTGCGACAGTGGAGGCATTTCGGCTCGGCTCCTCGGCGATCGAGCGGCGGCTCGCTGAGCTTGTCGGGGGCGAGGGCGCCCAGACCCTGCTGCTCTACACGTTCGGCCACGCGCAGTCCACGCAGACGCACAGGCAGGCCGCCGAATTTGGTGCACTGCTGGCGGAGGAGCTCCCGCAGGAGGCGGGGGACGGGCGTGACCTCGACGCCACCTTCGACAGTGGAATCGACATCATTCTCGGGGGCCTCGCGGCGCGAGAAATAGCGCGAACGAACTGAAAACTGTCTGAAAGTTCCGGCGAATTGCGGCCGATTCTTTCAGGGAGCCGCGAAATACTGGTGATCCACCGCAGCAAACGAAGGGGGAACACAATGGGTTTTCTTGAAGATGCAAAGGACAACGCAGCCAAGGCAGCCAAGAAGGTTGGCGACGCAGTCGAAGAGGGCGTCGACAAGCTCAAGGACAAGGCCGACGAGGTTCGCGCGGAGGCTGACGTGAAGCGCGCTGAAGCCGAGCGCGACGCCGTGAAGGCACGCAACGACGTGAAGGACGAGCTCCGCGACAAGTAAGTCCAAGCTCCGCGTTCCGCGCGAGAAACACCAATGCCCCCACCACGCACGTGGTGGGGGCATTGGTGTTTCTCTGTGGGGTTGCGTGAGCGCAGCCCCGAACACGGGCGCATGCTCCGGTGCGGCTGGGGGCGTTCTCGGCGCCAGGCGTTACCGTTGAGGTATGGAAAACAACGAGCCCCGCGACCCCGCGAAGCGCAAAGCGACGATCTGGATGATTGGAAGCGTCGTCGTTCTCGGCGCGATAGGCGCGGTCCTCGGCGCCCAGCTCGGCTGGGTCGGCTGGGGTGCGGGCGTCGGTATCGGTATCGGCGCCGTCGTCGGCTTCCTCATGGGGATGACGCCCGAGCAAAAGGACTAGCTCACCCCGGTCGCGTATTCACCCGACCGCGTTGGTTAAGGTGGCGTTCGGCTAGAACGACGAGCTCATGCCCGCGTCGGTGCCGAACGCGATGACCGAGCCCCAGAAGAGTGTCGCCGCGATGATGATCGCGAGGGTGGCGTAGCCCAAAACGAGCCCGGTGATCGCCGGACCCCGGCCGGTTCCCGTGCGCTTAGCGGTGCGCAGGCCCGCGTGCCCGAAGATGATCGCCAGCAGCGCGGGGAGGAACGCGACAGCCCCCGCGATGATCCCGAAGATCGGAAATGGCGCCCACACGCCGATGAGCCCGCCGATGATGCCGAGCACGAGCGAGGTGACGGCCATGCCGTTCGCGGGCGGCGGCACGGGCGGCTGGGCGGGTGGCTGGTAGACGACCCGCGGGGGCGGCGTGTAGCTCATGCCCCGATAGTACCCAGTCAGCGCTCCTCGCGCCCAGGGGGAAGGCGCGTTCAACTCCGGCGTCGCGTCACGCGCAGGCGCAACCGAAGCCTAGAACAGGGTGTTCTTGTCTTCCATGCCGCGCATCGCGTCGTAGTCCAGCACGAGGCAGCGGATCCCGCGATCCTCAGCCAGCGTGCGCGCCTGCGGCTTGATCTCCTGCGCCGCGAAGACGCCCGACACGGGGGCGAGCAACGGGTCGCGGTTCATGAGTTCGAGGTACCGGGTGAGCTGCTCGACGCCGTCGATCTCGCCGCGGCGCTTGATCTCGACCGCGACCGAGACGCCCTCCGAGTCGCGGGCGAGAATGTCGACGGGGCCGATGGCCGTCATGTATTCGCGGCGCACGAGCGAATGCCCGTCGCCGAGCAAGTCGATCTGATCGGCGAGCAGTTCCTGCAGGTGCGCCTCGACGCCGTCCTTGATGAGGCCTGGATCGACGCCGAGATCGTACGAGGAGTCGTGGATGATCTCGAACAGCGAGACCACGAGCTTGTCGGCGGTCTTCTTGTGCGTGACCTGCCACTGCTCGACGATGCCGGCGTCGCGCACGTCGTCGTCAAGTTCGAGCGGCTCGAGCGAGCACGGCGGGCTCATCCAGTTCAACGGCTTGTAGGAGCCGCCGTCGGAATGGACGAGGATCGAGCCGTCGCCCTTCAGCATCAGTACGCGCTTCGCGCGCGGCAGGTGGGCCGAGAGCCGACCCGCATAGTCAACGGAACAGTCAGCAACCACGATTCGCACCGTGACAGTTTAGCCGGTTGTCGTGCGACCCGCCTGTCGACCGGGCTCACGGGCCGCCCCCGCCGCGAACACCACGAAGATGAGGAAGGCGACGAGCGGGAGGAACGCGTTGAGCAGCCCGAGGTGCTCGCCGAGCAGGCCGATCGCCATCGGCCCGAGCAGAAACGCCGCGTAGGCGATCGCCGAGACGGTGGCGACGCCGCGGACCGCCTTCTGCGGGTCGTCGGCGGCGGCCGAGACGCCGATGGGGAAGCCCAGGGCGCTGCCCACGCCCCAGAGTCCGGCGCAGACGTAGGCGGCCCAGCTGAATGGCAGCACGTTGATGAGCACGATGCTTGCGCCCGCGGTCATCGCGCTGGCGCGGAGGATCCACACGCGGCCGAACCGCTCGATCAGCCAGCTGCCGGCGGCGCGGGTCGAGAGCATCGCGACGAAGAACACACCGAGCGCAAGCGCTGCTGCCGAGTTCGAGAAGCCACGGTGATCGGCGAGGGCGAGCGGCAGCCAGTCGGTCGCCGTCCCCTCGGTCAGGCTCAAACTCATCGCGACGAAGCCGATCACGATGATGCGGGGGTCACGCCACGGGTTATAGCTCGTCGGCTTCTGCGGGGCGGTCTCGGCCGCCGGGTTCGCGAGCAGCTGGATCGGGCCGGTGTTCGTGTTCACGGGTACGGGCTCAGCGGGCATCTCGCCGGGTTCGACGCGCGGGATGCTGCGGATCGCGAAGAGGATCCCCGCGATGATCAGCAGGAAGACTGCCCCCAAGTGCACGGGGACTGGGATCTGCAGCATCTCTGCGAGCGCGCCGACGCCCATCGCGCTCACCCCGCCAAAGCTGTAGCCGCCGTGCAGGATCGGCATGCGTGACTTGCCCAGCGCGCGCTCGGCGGCGGCCCCGCTCACGTTCATGGCGACGTCGCTCGTGCTGAAGAAGAACCCGAAGCATGCGAGCGCGAGCATCCCCGGGATCGGCATGCCGAACCACAGGAGCGTTGCACCGAGCGGCATGAACAGCGCCTGCCCGAGGGCGCCGTACAGGATCGACTGGCGCGGCCCGAGCCACGTCACCGTGCGGCCGGCGAACACGAGCCCGAGCAGCGATCCTGCGGCGAGCGTGAGCCCGATGACGCTCATCTCGAACGTGCTCGCGTCGAGGCGATCGCGCACCGCGGGAATGCGGGCGAGCCAGTTGCCGAAGCCAAAGCCAAACATTGTGAACACGATGAGCACGCCGAAGGTCCACCTCGACGGCGAGATACGCGGGTCTGTGGCGGCCACAGTGCTCCTGACGAACGGGGGTAACCGCACTGCGGCTGAACCCCACCATTCTAGGGTTGTGCGACGGCCCGCCGCGACGCTCCGACCTGCCGGTTAGACGCCGAGCACGATCCAGCGCCCGCCCCTCGCGCGCAGCCCGAGCGTCGTCGCGCGGGCGAGCATGAACGCGATCATGAAGCTCGCGGTAATCGCCACGAGGGCGGCGGTGCCGCTCGGTACGAGCGAGGTAGCAAGCCACAGCACGGGAAGGTAGACGGCGAGGTTCACCATGCTCGTCCACGCGAGGTACCTGACGTCGCCGGCACCCATGAGCACGCCGTCGAGCACGAACACGAACCCTCCGAGCGGGAGGGAGCATCCGAGCACGATCAGCGCGGGTGGGAGGAGCTCGAGGACCCCGGCGTCGCTCGTGAACGCCCGCCCGATCACCTGACTGCCGAGCGCGAGCACCGCTCCGATCACGGCGCCGGCGACGAGGCCCCAGAAGATGGTGCGGCCCACGATCCTGCGCGCGAGGGCAGCGTTGCGCGAGCCGAGCGCGTCTCCGATAAGGGCCTGCGCGGCGATCGCAAGCGCGTCGAGCGCGAACGCCGCGGTCGAGAAGATCGTGAAGACAACCTGGTAGGCGGCGGTCGCCTCGGTGCCGTGGCTCGTGGCCGCGAACACCGTTGCGAGGAACGCTGCCCGCAGCCCGAGCGTTCGAATGAAGAGCCACCCGCCGGAGCGTCCCGCCTGGGACAGGCCATCGCGGTGGGGGAGCCAGTTCGCGCCTTCCCGCCGTGCGTGGCGTGCGACGACGGCGACGTAGACCACGACCATGCCCCACTGCGCGACGACAGTTCCCCACGCGCTTCCGGCGATGCCCCACCCGAGGCCGTAGATGAACCACCAGTTCAGCAGCGCGTTCGCCGAGAAGCCGATCGTCGCGACGTACAGCGGGGTGCGCGTATCCTGCAGGCCGCGGAGGAGCCCGGTCGCGGCGAACACGAGCAGCATCGCTGGGATCCCGAGGCACGACACCGTGAGGTAGGCGAGCGCCTCGTCCGTCGTCGCCGCGTCGGCCCCAAAGAGCCGTACGATCGGAGCGCTCACCAGCCAGAGCGCCGAGCCAACGACGATCCCGATCCCGAGCGCGAGCCAGAGCCCGTCGATGCCTGCCTGCACGGCTCCCCGCATATCGCCGGCGCCGCGTCTGCGGGCGACCATCGGCGTCGTCGAGTAGGCGAGGAAGATCATGAGGCCGACCGCGGTCTGCAGGATCGCGCTCGCGATCGCGAGCCCGGCAAGCGGCGCGGCGCCGAGGTGCCCGATGAAGATCGCGTCGAGTGTCAGCAGCATGGGCTCGACGATCAGCGCGCCAAGCGCCGGGAGAGCGAGGGCTGCGATCCTGCGGTCGATGGTGCTGCGCAACGGTAACTCGCTCGGCGGCATGCGGCTAGGGTACCGCGAATCCCGTCCTCCTATTAGGGTGAGGAGGCATTGGGGGAAGAGTGGTGCCTGGTGGCACATGCAGAGCCAAATCAATGATGAAAGTAGGGATGCACATGAACTCAATGAATCAAGCGACTCCGGAGGCGCACGACTCCAGCCCGCCGCTCCCGCCCGTCGCGCTCACCGCGGACGAGATCGCGGCCGACGCGCGCAACAAGCGCGGCCTGAAGATCGCGCTCTGGATCGGCATCGGCCTCATCGGTGCCGTTGGCTGGGCCATGCTCGCGCTCTCGCGCGGTGAGACCATCAACGCGATCTGGTTCGTCTTCGCCGGCGTCGCGACCTACCTCATCGCGTACCGGTTCTACTCGCGCTTCATCGAAGCGAAGATCGTGCATGCCGACGACACCCGTGCGACGCCGGCCGAGTACAAGGCAAACGGCAAGGACTACGTTGCCACCCACCGCAACGTGCTCTTCGGGCATCACTTCGCCGCAATCGCCGGCGCGGGCCCGCTCGTCGGACCGGTCCTGGCCGCGCAGTGGGGATTCCTTCCCGGCACGATCTGGATCATCGTCGGCGTCATCGTCGCCGGCGCCGTCCAGGACTACCTCGTCATGTTCTTCTCGACCCGCCGCGGCGGGCGCTCACTCGGGCAGATGGCCCGCGACCAGCTTGGCCGCATCGGCGGCACCGCCGCGATCATCGCCACGCTGCTCATCATGGTCATCATCGTCGCGATCCTCGCCCTCGTGGTCGTGAACGCGCTTGCCGAGAGCCCGTGGGGCGTCTTCTCCGTCGGCATGACGATCCCCATCGCCCTCTTCATGGGCGTCTACCTCCGCTGGATTCGCCCCGGCAAGATCACCGAGATCTCGATTATTGGATTCGTGCTGCTCATGGTCGCGATCGTCGCCGGCGGCTGGGTCGCGGGCACCGAGTGGGGCACCGCAATCTTCACACTCGACAAGGTTTCGCTTGCCTGGTTCGTCGCGATCTACGGCTTCATCGCCGCCGTGCTGCCGGTCTGGCTGCTGCTCGCACCGCGCGACTACCTCTCGACGTTCATGAAGATCGGCGTGATCGTGCTGCTCGCCGCGGCGGTTGTCATCGCGAACCCGCTCGTACAGGCGCCGCGGGTGAGCCAGTTTGCCGCGACCGAGGTGAACCCCGTGGTCTCGGGCAACATCTTCCCGTTCCTCTTCGTTACGATCGCGTGTGGTGCGCTCTCCGGGTTCCACGCACTCATCGCCTCGGGCACGACGCCGAAGATGGTGCAGAAGGAGCGCCAGACCCGCTTCATCGGGTTCGGCGGCATGCTCATGGAGTCGTTCGTCGCGCTCATGGCACTCGTCGCCGCGGTCACCCTCGACCAGGGCATCTACTTCGCGATGAACTCCTCTGCCGCGGCAACGGGCGGCACCGTCGAAGGTGCAGTCGAGTTCGTCATGGGCCTCGGCATCGCCGGCGTCGACGTCACGCCCGAGATGCTCACCTCCGCGGCCCAGGCCGTCGGCGAGGAAAGCATCGTCTCCCGCACCGGCGGCGCCCCGACGCTCGCGCTCGGCCTCGCCAACATCATGAAGGACGTCATCGGCGGCCCCGCGATGATGGGCTTCTGGTACCACTTCGCGATCATGTTCGAGGCGCTGTTCATCCTCACCGCCGTCGACGCAGGCACCCGCGTCGCGCGCTTCATGCTGCAGGACACCATGGGCAACTTCGCGCCGAAGTTCCGCGACAACTCGTGGCGTCCGGGCGTCTGGCTGACGACCCTCATCATGGTGGCGGCCTGGGGCGCGATCCTGCTCATGGGCGTGACCGACCCGCTGGGCGGCATCAACACGCTGTTCCCGCTGTTCGGCATCGCGAACCAGTTGCTCGCGGCCATCGCGCTCGCCGTCGTCATGGCGATCATCGCGGCGAAGCAGAACTTCAAATACCTCTGGGTCGTCGCGGCGCCGCTCGCGTTCATCGCCGTGGTCACGATCACCGGCTCCCTCTACAAGATCTTTTCCCCGGTCCCGGCGGTTGGGTACTTCGCGAACCACGTGAAGTACCGCGACGCGCTCGCCGCAGGCGACACATCGCTCGGTCCCGTGGAGAGCCTCGAGGCCATCGTGCGCAACACGATGGTGCAGGGGGTGCTCTCGATCGTGTTCGTCTCGCTCGCGATCATCGTGATTGTCACCGCGGTCGCAGCCGTGATCCGCTCGTATCGGACCGGCAAGGTCGTCGACACCGAGGATCCGTACGTGCCGAGCCGGACGTTCGGCGCCGCCGGGTTCATTGCGACGCCGAGCGAGCGCAAGCTGCAGGCCGAATGGGACGCGCTGCCCGAGGAGCTGAGGCCAGATGTCCAGCAGCACTAGTCGCGCCCGGCGAGAGCCCGGCGGTAGCCTCCGCCGGAGGCTTCGCGCCGCGCTGAGCTACCTGCACGAGCTCACGGGCGAGGGCGCGTACGCGGCCTACGTTGCCCATGCGGGGCGCGCGCACCCGGGCGCCGAGGTGCTCTCGGAGCGCGAGTTCTGGCGCGAGCGGTACGCGGACGAAGACGCGAACCCAGGGTCGCGCTGCTGCTGAACCGCGCCGGCGTTCACTCACGGCCGGATCGCTGTGAGTGAACGCCGGTCGCGCGTTCGGGCGCCCCGGCTAGGCTGAAGGGCATGAGCAACGCAGCGCCCGGCAAGTCCGGCATCGACCTCTCCGAACTCGATCCGGCGGTGCGCCCGCAGGACGACCTCTTCCGCCACATGAACGGCAAGTGGATCGACCGCACCGAGATCCCCGCCGACAAGGCACGCTACGGCTCCTTCGCCGTGCTCGCCGAGAACGCGGAGGAGGCGGTGCGCGACATCATTACCGGCACCGAGGCCCCCGCGGCCGGCCTCGTCGAGGGCGGCGCAGACGCGGAGGCCGATAAGGTCGCCGCGCTGTATGCGAGCTTCATGGACACGGAGCGGATCGACGCCCTCGGCGCCGAGCCGATCCGCGCCGACCTCGACCGCGCGCTTGCTGTCCCGTCGATCCCCGAGCTCGTGCGCGTGACCGCTGAGCTCGAACGGAAGGGCCTCGGCGGGTTCTACGGCATGTTCATCGACAACGACCCGGGCGACCCGGCGCGCTACATCCTCTTCGTCATGCAGGGCGGGATCGGGCTCCCCGACGAGTCCTACTACCGCGAGGAGCAGTTCGCCGAGGTGCGCGAGCAGTACCGCGCGCACATCGCCCGCATGCTCACCCTCGCCGGCGTCGGCTCGAAGACCGCCGGCGATCCTGAGCGCCTCGCCGAGCTCGCCTTTGATCTCGAGACGCGCATCGCTGCGAGCCACTGGGACACTGTCGCGAGCCGCGACATCCAGAAGCTCTATAACCTGCGCGACTTCGCCGGGCTCCAGGAGATCACCCCGCAGCTTGACTGGCAGGCGTACATCGCCGCGATGGGCGCACCTGAGGCCGCCTTCGCCGAGGTCGTCGCCGCCCAGCCCGACGCGCTCGCGGGTCTCGCGGCGCTGCTCGTCGAGGACGAGCTTGAGGCCTGGCAGGCGTGGCTCGCGTGGTCAATCGTCCGCTCCTCTGCGGCGCTCCTCACGCAGGAGATGTCGCGCGCGAACTTCGACTTCTACGGCACCGCGCTCACCGGCGCGACCGAGCAGCGCGAGCGCTGGCGCCGCGGCGTCTCGTTCGTCGAGGGCGCTATGGGCGAGGCCGTCGGCCGCATCTACGTCGAGCGCCACTTCGATGAGAACTCAAAGGCAGCGATGGACGAGCTCGTCGGTCACCTCATCGGGGCCTACCGGGACTCCATCGAGGAGCTGTCGTGGATGGGCGAGGGCACCCGCGAGCGAGCCCTCGAAAAGCTCGGGAAGTTCACGCCGAAGATCGGCTACCCGGAGAAGTGGCGTGACTATTCGGCGCTCGCCGCAGACGCGAGCGACCTCGTCGGCAACTCGCAGCGCGTGGCCGAGTACGAGTTCGAGCGCGAGTTCGGCAAGATCGGCAAGCCGATCGACGCAACCGAGTGGTTCATGACCCCGCAGACGGTGAACGCGTACTACAACCCGGGCATGAACGAGATCGTGTTCCCCGCTGCCATCCTGCAGCCCCCGTTCTTCGATGTGACCTGGGACGCGGCGACGAACTTCGGCGCGATCGGCGCGGTCATCGGCCATGAGATCGGTCATGGCTTCGACGATCAGGGTTCGCGCTACGACGGCGACGGCAAGCTCACCGACTGGTGGACGGAGCAGGACCGCGAGGCGTTCGAGAAGCTCACGGGAGCGCTCATCGGCCAGTACAACGAGCTCTCCCCTGAGGGCGCCGACGGCCAGACCGTGAACGGCGAGTTGACGATCGGCGAGAACATCGGTGACCTGTCGGGTCTCGAGATCGCGTGGAAGGCGTACCTGCGCTCGCTCGCGGGCGCCGAGTCGCCGGTGATCGACGGGCTCACGGGGGCCGAGCGCTTCTTCCTGGCCTGGGCGCAGGCGTGGCAGCAGAAGTCGCGCCCGGCTGAGGTCGTGCGGCTCCTGACGATCGACCCGCACTCGCCGAACGAGTTCCGGTGCAACCAGATCTTGAAGAACCTCGATGCGTACCACGAGGCGTACGGCACGAAGCCTGGCGACAAGCTCTACCTCGCGCCGGAGGAGCGCGTGAGCATCTGGTAGGCGGGTGGCTTGGCGAGCGCCTCGGGGATTGCCCCGGGGCGCTCGCTTGATGTGGGGCCTCGTCAGTCCCCGCCTGCGGTGACACGCTCTCGGCCGGCACCAGCAAGTAATGAAAACCAATATCATTAACTGCATGAGATGCCGCGTCCTGTCCCACACGTCCCCGCGTTCAGCGGTCCGCCACCGCGCCACGGGCACCGGCCATGCGGGCTGACCCGGGCGCACCCGGGCGCTTCGGCGCCGCGTGGCTGGCGAAGGTGCGCCGCGACGGTCGCTGGCGGATGCACGCCGTGCTCGGCGCGATCCTCGGGGCCCTGCTGCTTGCGACCTCGCTCGCAACGGCCGCGCTCTGGCCGGACGCCGAACAGGTCCCGATCCACGGCGCCGCCGACGCCGCCGGGAGTGAGATCATCACCGTCCGGGTCACGGACGTTGTCCCCATCCCCTGCGCGCAGGGCGGTCCCGGCGTCGACGGCGCGGCTGAGCCGGCGGCTGCCGCGGAACCGCCTTCGAGCGACTGCTTCGAGGTGCGGGCGACCCTGCCGGTCGGGAAGCCCGTGAGCTTCACGCTCAACCACATGAACACCCATCCCGTCACGCCGCAGGAGGGTGACCGCGTGCGCGTCATCACGGGCGGGTCGAGCGAGTCGGGGGACGCGCAGTACTACTTCTACGACTACCCGCGCAGCGGCAAGCTGCTCGCGATCGCGGTGGTGTTCGCGCTCATCGTGATCGGCGTCGGCAGGTGGCGCGGCGCGCTGTCGCTCGTCGGTGTCGCGGCGGCGGTCGGGGTGTTGGTCGCGTTCGTGCTTCCCGCGGTGCTCGCCGGCAAGCCGCCGATCCTCGTCGCCGTGACGGCCTCCGCCGGGATCATGACGCTCGTGCTCTACCTCGCCCACGGCATTTCGCACCGCACCACGGCAGCGCTCTTCGGGGCGATGTTTGGCATCCTGTTCACGGCCGTGGCTGGGTTCGGGGTGACGCGATGGTTGCGGTTTAGCGGGATCGCCTCGACCGAGGACGCGAGCCTCCTCGTTGCGGTGCCCGGGCTGAACATGAACGACCTGCTCACCGCGACGATCGTCATCGCCGGGCTTGGCGTGTTGAACGACATCACGGTCGCGCAGGCGTCGGCGGTCTGGGAGATGCGCGAGCTCAATCCCCAGGCGAGCAAGCGGCGGCTGTATCTCGCGGCGATGCGGATCGGCCGGGACCACATCGCGTCGAGCATCTACACCCTCGTCTTCGCGTACGCGGGCGCGATGCTCGGGGTGCTGCTGTTGATCTACACGTACCCGCGAGATCTGCTGGATCTCATCACGTCCGAGCAGATTGCCCAAGAGGTGGTTCGCACGCTCATCGGCGCCGCCGGGCTCGTGCTGTCGATGCCGGTGACCACTGCCCTGGCGGTGCTGTTCGCGCGGGAGCCGCAGGCTGACGACGCCCCCGCCGCGGGCGGCGACGACGCCGCGGTGCGGGTGAGCTGAGCGCTAGGTGTACTGACCCGGAGGGTTGTTGACATAGGAGAGACCTTCGTTGTCGAGTTGGAGCTGTCTAGTTCCCCTACTCGCTCAAACGAAGGTCTCTCATGTCTCACGCTAATGCCCGGCTCGCTCCTGCCGGTAGAATGATCCTGGTCCAACGCATTCAATCGGGTCGCCCTGTCGCTCATGTTGCCTCGGAGATGGGAATCTCGCGCACGACTGCGTGGCGGTGGTGGCGCAGGTTCCAGGAAGCCGGGGTTACGGGATTACGGGATCGGTCGAGCGCGGCCAGGTCGCATCCGCGGCGCACTCCCGGATGCATGGAGACCCGGGTGCGGATCGTGCGCGCGCTCACCAGACGTGGCCCGGTATTCATCGCGGGCAAGCTCGGCATGCACGCCTCGACAGTCGGGCGGGTGCTGCGTCGCCATCACACCCCGTTGTTACGTGAACTTGATCCCGTGACTGGGATCAGGATCCGTGCGGAACGACGGTCCGCGAACCGATACGAACACGAGTATCCGGGCTCGTTGATCCATATCGATGTGAAGAAGCTCGGCCGTATCCCTGACGGCGGTGGGTGGCGGCTCCATGGGCGCAGCGAACGTCCGAACCGGAAACGAGGACAAGGGTACGACTACGTCCACACCGTGATCGATGACCACTCTCGTGTCGCGTATGCCGAGATCCACGACGACGAGAAAGGCGTGACCGCGGCCGGTGTCCTTGAACGCGCGATCGGGTTCTACGCGTCGCTTGGGGTACGTGTTGAGCGTGTCATCAGCGATAACGCGTTCGCGTACCGGCACTCCGCCGCGTTCAGAGACGTCGTCACCCAGCACAGTATTCAGCACCGGTTCATTCGCCCGCACTGTCCCTGGACCAATGGGAAAGTCGAACGCCTCAACCGCACTCTCGCGACAGAGTGGGCGTACGCGAGACCCTGGACTTCTAACGACGAACGTCGAGCAGGATTGACGGCCTGGCTTGACTACTACAACCTAGACAGAGCTCACCTCGGCATCGACGGTCAAACTCCCATCGACCGAGTCAACAACGGTCGAGGTCAGTACAGCTAGGGGGCGTCGGGTGCGCCTGGAGTGGCATCAGGATCGGCGCCGAAGCGCTCGAGCTGTTTCCGCTCGGCGGCGGCCTGCTTCCGTTCGATGCTCAACTGCTTGCGACCGGCCGCGAGCTGCTTGCGCTCGGCGCGCCGAACCTCGCGGGGTTGCCGGGGCGGGATCACCGCGAGGTTCTCGGGGTAGGCAAACGGCGCGGGGCCGAACGCGGTGCGAGCCGAACGCACGACCTTGCGTCCGAGCAGCCTGTTGCCCGTGCCGCCGATCACGGCGCCGACGCCGTAGGGGATCACCTTGCCAATGACCGACGCGGTGCCGGTCTTCGCGAGCTTCTTCAGGAACATCGATCGGAGCTGATCGACCGCCGGCCCGACGAGGTTCTTCGGCATCGCGGTCGTGACGATCTCGCTCCAGAACGCGTTTCGGGCCATCCCGCCCGCGACCTGGCCGGTGACCTGTCGGAGCAGGGTGGCGCCCTCGTCGCCGAGCATAAGCGCGAGGATCAGGGCGTGCGTGCGGTCACGGTCGGTGAGCACGATCCCGTGCACCTCGGCGACCGCGTGTGCGAAGAGTGCGGTCGCCTCGATGAAGCCGAGAGTCTCGGCGCCGGCGAGCGCGAGGGCAGCTGCGGTGCCGACCGCCGGGATTGCCGCAGCCGCGCCAACGCCCGCGCCGCCCGTCATCACGGTCGTGAGGTAGTGCCGCTCGAGCATCTCAATGAGCTGTTGTGGGGTGGCGCCCGGATGGCGCGAGCGGATGCGCTTGAGGTGCGCGAGCACGATTGGCCGCTGCACGGTGAGCACGCCGTCAAGGGCCTTGGCAACCGCCGGGTGCTGCTGGCTGGTGGCGTGGCCGGTGGCGCCGCTTGCCGGGCTGCTCGGGGCTGCGTCGACGACGATGATCGGCTCCTCGGGCCGAGGCTCGTAGCGGTAGCGGGGCTGATTCATAGCATCATGCTACGCAGCGAGGCTGGGCGGGAGATAGCTGTTCGCTGTCGGGGGAGCGGGCCTGCCTGCTGCCCTCGCCGTATGGGTCGCATCTCTCCAGCGCCTGTCGGCCCAACGCGTAGCAATGTGATCTGCGATGCGCATGCCCGAACCGGCGAGGGACGGTATTGGATTCGCAGATCCCAGATGTATTGGCTGCCGTATGGGGGCAATGGGGGCAGCCAGCCACGGATCGCCAGTGCCCCATCAGTAGCGCGAGGTGGCGGCTGCAATGAATTCCTTGACAATCTCCCGCCAGCCTCGTAGGTTCATTAGTGAAGTAATGAACCAAGGGAGTGGATATGATGCGATCACGGGTACCGGGCCCGAGGTGACGAGGTGACACGTGTTTGAGGACTCAAGGCCGATCTTCCAGCAGCTGGCCGAGCGGATTGTCGACGACATTCTGCGCGGCCGCTACGAGGAGGGCGGGCAGGTGCCCTCGACCAACGAACTCGCGAGCTACCTCCGCATCAACCCCGCGACGGCAGGCAAGGGCCTCGGCCTGCTTGTCGACCGGGGCATCCTCGTGAAGCGCCGCGGCATCGGCATGTTTGTTGCCGAGGGCACGACCGAGCGGATCGCCGCCGAGCGGCGCGACCGCTTTGTTCAGGACTTCATCCAGCCGATGCTCGCCGAGGCGAGCACCATCGGGCTCGACAGGGCAGCGCTTCGCCGCCTCATCGACGAGTCCCATACCCCCGATGAGCCCGCCCCGGGCGCGGAGCCGGGCGAACCGCCCGCCCCCGCCGCCGAAACAGAATGAGAACGGATATGACCTACGCGATACAGGCCCGCGGCCTCACACGCGTCCACGGTGCAACCCGCGCCCTCGACGACGTCACCCTGAACGTGCACGAGCACACGATCACCGGCCTGCTCGGCCGTAACGGCGCCGGCAAGACGACGTTCATGTCGCTCGCCACGGCGCAGGATCGCCCAACCTCCGGCACGGTCAGCGTGCTCGGCGCGGAGCCCTTCGAGCACGCCAAGGTGCTCGAGCAGCTCTGCTTCATCCGCGACAACCAGCGCTACCCCGACGACTACAAGCTCGTCCACGCGCTCCGCGCGGCGCGGATCTTCTACCCGAACTGGGATCAGGGGCTCGCCGACGAACTCGTCGAACTCTTCCGCATCCCCGCGAAAACCATCGTGAAGAAATTCTCGCGCGGCCAGACGTCGGCGCTCGGGATCGTGCTCGGCCTCGCCTCGCGTGCTCCCGTCACGTTCTTCGACGAGCCCTACCTCGGGCTCGACGCGACCGCGCGCAGCTACTTCTACGACGTACTGCTGCGGGACTATCAGGAGCACCCCCGCACGATCCTGCTCTCGACGCATCTCATCGACGAGATGGACAGGCTGCTGGAGCGCGTCGTGATCCTCGACCGCGGCCGCGTGGTGCAGGACGCCGACGTCGACGAGCTGCGCGGCGCGGCGCACCAGGCGGCCGGATCGGCCGACGCAGTCGCCGCGTACGCGGAGGGTCGGCGGGTGCTCAGCCGGCACCGGCTGGGCGGTCTCGCCACGGTCGTCGTCGAGGGGCAGCCCGACCGGGCCGCGGCCGCCGGCAACGTTGAGCTGAGCTCGGTCTCACTGCAGGAACTCGTCGCCGCCTACGGCTTTGACGGCGGGGACAGCCCCGCGAGTGAAAAGGAGGTGCGCTCATGAACCGCGTGCTGAAGGTGACACGGTTGCACATGAACAAGCCGGGCGCGATGTTCAGCGTTCCCCTGCAGATCGTGCTCGTGGTGCTCGTCGTGTCGGCGCTGATCTCGCTCATGCTGCAGCGCGGCGGCCTCGATCCGGCCTCGGCCGAGTACGTTGAGGGCGCCCGCTGGAACCAGGGCATGATCTGGTCGCTCCCTGGCTTCCTCATCTACTACGGGGTCCAGGCGATCGCGACGACGTACCCGTTCGCGCTCGCGCTCGGCGCGACCCGGCGCGCGCACGTCCTCGGGACCGCGCTCGCGAACGTCCTGCTGTCGCTCTTCATCGCCGCGGTCATGGTCGCCCTGCTCGGGCTCGAGCTCGCCACCGGCCACTGGTTCATCCACTTGTACGCGCTCGACGTGTATCTGCTTGGATCGGGAAATCCCCTCGCGCTATTCATCACGATGTTCCTCATCACGTTCGTGGCGACGAGCATCGGCGGGTTCTTCGGGGCAGTCTGGGTGCGCTTTGGGTCGAAGGGGCCAACGGTCGCGGCCCTCGGCCTCGCGCTCGTGCTCGTCGTGCTGCTGCTCATCTTCGTGCCACAGCTCGGGGAGATCATCGCGGCCATTACCCGCCCGCTGCTCGCCGGCGTCGGGGTCGGGATCGCCGCGCTCGCGATCTTCGGCACCTGGCTGTCGATGCGCCGCGCCTCGGTCAGGTAACCGAACGCACGGGGTCGGGCGACACGCCCGGCCCCGTGCAACAATGGGCCAGTGTACGTTTCGCTGACCACCACAACGGCCCCTGTCGAGGATCTGACGTTCCTGCTGCACAAGCATCCGGCGCGGGCGCACACGCGCAAGCTGTCGGTCGGCGCAGTCAGTGTCGTGTGCACGGAGCTCACCGACGAGCGCTGCACCGTCGCGCTCGCGCTCGAGGTCGACCCGATCGGGTTGCTGCGCGGCCAGGGCGCGGCGATGGAGAGCTTCACGCTCGGCCAGTACGTGAACGACAGGCCGTACGTGGCCTCCTCATTGCTCACGGGGGCGATACGCGGGGTGTACGGCACCGCGCTCGCGGGCACCTGCGAGGCGCGGCCCGAGCGGGTCTCGGCGCCCCTCGACCTTGAGATCCACCTCCCCACGGTGGCGTGCGCTGGTGGCGCGCAGCTCATTCAGCGGCTGTTCGAACCGCTCGGGTGGGCGGTCTCGGCACGCGCGCTGCCGCTCGACCCCGAGGTGCCCGAGTGGGGCGACTCCGAGATCTTCGACGTCAGACTCTCGGGTACCGCGGTGTTGCAGCAGGCGCTGCAGCAGCTCACGATCCTGCTCCCCGTGCTCGACGATGCGAAGCACTACTGGGTCGACCACACGGAGAACGACAAACTGCTCAGGCACGGCGGCGACTGGCTTGCTGCGCACCCGGAGCGTGAGCTGATCCTGCGGCGTTTCCTCAGGCACCAACGCGACCTCATCGACGCGGCAGACACTGCGGCCGCGGTAGCCACTACGACCGCGGCAGCCGCCGTCGAAGGCGGGGGCGCGCAGAACGTCGGCGATCCTGATCGAGGATCTGTGACGACAGGCACCCGCCAGCCGTCGCTCGCCCGCGAGCGCCGCGACGCCGTGCACGCCGAGCTCACGCGCCTCGGCGCCGCGAGCGTGCTCGACATGGGCTGCGGGCAGGGGGCGCTGCTCGCGCCGCTCGCCCGTGATCCGCGCATCACCCGCCTGGTGGGGGCCGACGTGTCCGCGCGCGCCCTCGCGCAGGCCGCCCGCCGGCTCGGGCTCGACGGGGCGAGAGACGGTGCCTCCGACGGCGCCCCAGAGGCGATTCGCAAGAAGGTCGGGCTCATCCAGTCTTCACTCACGTACCGCGACGACAGGCTCCGAGGATTCGACGCGATGGTGCTTATGGAGGTCATCGAGCACCTCGATCCCGAACGCCTGCCCGTGCTTGAGCAGACGGTGTTCGCCGACGCGCGGCCCGGCCACGTGATCGTCACGACCCCGAACGTCGAATACAACGCCGCCTATCCCGGCCTCGCGCCCGGCGAGCTGCGTAATCACGACCACCGCTTCGAGTGGACCCGCGCCGAGTTCGCGGCCTGGGCCGACAGGGTCGCGCTCGCGCACGGTTACACGGTGGCGCTGGCTGGCATCGGGCCGGAGGCCGACGGGCTTGGCCAGTCGACGCAGATGGCGACGTTCGCGCGGGGAGGAACCACATGACCGAGATTTCGATCCCAGAGGTCGCGCTCGTGCTGCTCGTCGGCGCATCAGGATCGGGCAAGAGCCGCTTCGCCCGCGAGCACTTTGGGCCGTACGAGACCGTGTCGAGCGACGAGTGCCGCGGCATCGTCTCGAACGATCCGAACAACCAGGCGGCGACGAAGCCTGCGTTCGAGCTGCTCCACACGATCGCCGCGGCGCGGCTCAGGGCCGGGCTGCTGACGGTGATCGACGCGACGAACGTGCAGCCCGAGTCGCGCGCCTCGCTCATCAAGCTCGCGCGCGATCACGACGTGCTGCCAGTCGCGATCGTGTTCGACCTCGCCGACTCCGTGCTGTTCGAGCACGACCGCGGCCGCGACGATACCCCGCGCGGCGAGAAGGTGATTCGCCGCCAGCAGGGCCAGCTGCGCCGCTCGATGCGCGGCCTCAGGCGCGAGGGCCTGCGCGGCGTGCACGTGCTGAACACGACCGAGGAGGTCGCGGCCGCGACGATCGTGCGCCGGAAGCTCCTCACCGACTTCCGCGACGATCACGGCCCGTTCGACGTGATCGGTGACGTGCACGGCTGCCTGCCCGAGCTCGAGGAGCTGCTCGGCGCGCTCGGCTACGTCATCGTGCGTGACGACGCGGGGCGGGCGATCGACGCGAGCCATCCCGATGGCCGCCGCGCACTGTTCCTCGGCGATCTCGTCGACCGCGGTCCCGACTCGGTTGGCGTGCTGCGCCTCGCGATGGGCATGCACACGGCCGGCCACGCGCTCGCGGTGCCGGGCAACCACGAGGAGAAGCTCGTGGCCGCGCTCGACGGAAAACGGAAGTCGCTGACGCACGGCCTCGCCGAGACGATGCTCGAGCTCGCGGGCGAGACTGACGAGTTCAGGCGCGAGGTGCGCGACTGGGCGCACGGTCTCGTGTCGCACCTCGTGCTCGACGACGGCAACCTCGTCGTCGCCCACGCGGGGCTGAAGGAGTCGTACCAGGGCCGCAGCTCTGGCAGGGTGCGCGCCTTCGCGCTGTACGGCGACACGACGGGCGAGGTCGACGAGTTCGGTCTGCCGGTGCGGCTCGACTGGGCCGCCGACTACCGCGGGACGGCCGCCGTGCTGCACGGCCACACCCCGGTCGAGCAGGCCGAGTGGTTCAACAACGTGATGTGCCTCGATACCGGGTGCGTGTTCGGCGGGAAGCTGTCGGCGCTGCGCTACCCCGAACGCGAGCTCGTCGAGGTGCCCGCCCGCGAGCGGTACGCCGATCCGATCAGGCCGCTCGCTCGGCCGCGGGGGAGCGCCGCACGGGCGGCGGACGATCAGGATCGCCAGCCGTTTGCGACGACCACCGCCGGGCAGCCGGGTGCGGCGGGGCAGGGTGAGGCCGGGCCGGGTGCCGCTGCTGCGCAGAGCGCCGCGGGACCCCGTACCGCGGGGGAGCTCCGCGCCGCCGACGTGCTCGGTAAGCGCGTCATCGACACGAAGCTGCACGGCCGCGTCGGCATCCGGGCCGAGCACGCGGCCGGCGGCTTCGAGACGCTGAGCAGGTTCGCGGTCGCCCCCGCGTGGCTGCCGTACCTGCCCCCGACGATGGCGCCGTCGCCGACGAGCTCCGAGCCCGGGTACCTCGAGCACCCGCGTGAGGCCTTCAAGGTGTTCGCCGCCGCGGGCGTCGAGCGCGTCGTGTGCGAGGAGAAGCACATGGGCTCGCGCGCCGTCGTGCTGCTGTGCCGCGACGCGGAGACCGCCGCGACGCGCTTCGGGGGTCAGGCAGGCGAGACCGGCATGGTCACCACCCGCACCGGGCGGGCGCTCTTCGAACGTGAGCTGATGGAGGAGTTCCTCGCTGGGCTCCGCGGGGCGGTTGACGCCACGGGGCTCTGGGACGAGCTCGAGACGGACTGGATCCTGTTCGACGGCGAGATGCTGCCGTGGTCGCTGAAAGCGGGCGATCTGCTCACTGGCGTGTACGCCCCGGCAGGCGCCGCCGCGCGTGCCGGGCTTGGGGCCGCAGCCGAGGCCTTCGCAGCGGCTTCGGCGCGCGGCGTTGACGCGGCGAAGCTCGAGGCTCGCGCGGGTGAACGCCTCGCCGATGCCGAGGCGTTCACCCGCGCGTACCGGCGCTACGTGTGGCCGACCTCGGGCCTCTCGGGCGTGAGCTTCGCGCCGTTCCAGGTACTCGCGACCGCGGGGCGGGCTCGCTACGGCGACCCGCACCCGTGGCACCTCGACGTCGCCGGCCGACTCGCCGACGCGGCGCCCGAGCTCGTCCGGCGCACCCGCTCGCTCACGGTGGAGACCGCGAACGCCGAGAGCGTCGAGGCGGGCATTCAGTGGTGGGAGGAACTCACGGACGCGGGCGGCGAGGGCATGGTCGTGAAGCCTGAGCAGTCGGTCGTGCTCAGTAAGAAGGGGCTCGTGCCCCCGGGGCTCAAGGTGCGTGGCCGGGAGTACCTCCGGATCATCTACGGCCCCGAATACCTGGAGCCGGCGAACCTCACCCGACTGCGTGACCGAGACCTCGGGCGCAAGCGCTCCCTTGCTGGGCGCGAGTTCGCGCTGGGAGCCGAGGCCCTCGACAGGTTTGTCGCCGGTGAGCCGCTCTGGCGGGTGCATGAGGCCGTGGCCGCGGTGCTCGCGCTCGAGTCCGACCCGGTCGATCCGCGGCTGTAGGGCTGGGCCTCTGGCCCCGGGCCCCGGGTTTGGGTGTGAGCGCCGGGTTTGGGCGCCGCCAGCAGCGTGTGAGCTTGAGATCTGCGATGCGAATGCCTGATTTGGCCAGATTCGGCATTTCTATCGCGGATCTTAGGGAGAACTGCTGCCGCGTGGCGGCGTGTGGCACCATTGACGCGTGTGGCGCCGCCACGACGGCCAGCCCCGCCCCCCGCGCTCACGATTCGGGGCAATCTCCCGGCAAGCCGCTGCCCCGAGGGGAGTACCGTGGGGGCAGGAGGCATCATGCGGGATATCGAAGTGACACTTGCAAGCGGCGAGGTGCGGAAGTTTGGTGAGCTCGCACCGGGTGCGGCGCTCATCGTGAACGTGGCCTCGAAATGCGGGTTCACGCCGCAGTACGCTGGCCTCGAGGAGCTCTACCAAGAGTTCAGCGACAAGGGGCTCGCTGTGATCGGCATGCCCTGTAACCAGTTCCTCATGCAGGAGCCCGGATCTGACCAGGAGATCGCCGAGTTCTGCACCCTGAACTACGGCGTCACGTTCCCACTGCTCACCAAGGGCAAGGTCAATGGGCGCGGCACCGAGCCACTGTTCAAGGAGCTCCGCAAGGGGAAGGACGCCACGGGCACCGGCGGCCTCGTGCGCTGGAACTTCGAAAAGTTCGTGGTGAGTCGCGACCCCGCGGGCGGTGGCGCTCCGACGGTGACTCGGTTCCGCTCGGCGGTCGAGCCAAATGACCCCGCGATCCGCGCCGCAATCGAGGCTGCGCTCGCCGCCTAGCGGAACCGCCTAGATCCGCGCGATCTCCTGGCGGGGCCTGACCGCGAGGTCGGTGAGTTGCACGTCCGCCGGAGCGTCGACCACGAAGCGCACCGCGTCAGCGATCGACTGCGGCCGGATATACCGGTCGGCCCGATAGCGGTCGGCCGGGATGCTGGCGCGGAGCATCTCGGTGTCTGTCTGACCCGGGGCAAGGGTCACGACGCGCACGCGGTGCGGCTCCTCGTCGATGCGGAGCACGTCGGCGAGGCCGCGGAGCGCGTGCTTCGTTGCCGTGTAGATCGCGCTCCCGGGAACCGGCCGCGTGCTCGCGCCCGAGCCGATGAAGATCACGGTGCCCTCGGACGCTCGCAGCAGCGGCAGCGCGAGCCGGGTGAGCTCGGCGGGCGCCGTGACGTTGAGCGCGAAGCTCTCGCCCCAGTCGCCGACCCTCGCGTCCTCGACGGACACGGCGCCGCCGCGCGCCGCCGCGTGGATGAGCACGTCGAGCCTGTCGAGTTCTGCCACCCGCCCGGCGAGCGACGCGCTGTCGGTGAGGTCGAGCGCCCACGTTTCGGCTGCGGCGTCGGTCGCGAGCTCCGCGAGGCGGGCGGAGTTTCGGCCGAGCGCGATCACGCGATGCGTTGCCGCGAGCTCGCGCACGACCGCCGTGCCCATGCCGCCTGTCGCGCCGGTGACAAGTGCGACGGGGCGAGGCGACTGGGCTGCGGGTGCAGACTCCGAGAGGGGGTTAGGCACTGAGGGCTCCTTCGTGGATTCGTGGTGCTGCCGCGCGTAGTGCGACCGCGAGCGCGCTGGCCGAGACGCGGTCGGTCTCGCGCAGCATAGGGGGATCGGTTCCCGGCATCGGGCTAATGACAGTGCCGTGAAGGGTGTCGTCGACGGGGATCCCCGCGACGTGCACGGCCGCATCGAGCGTGCCGTCTGCGCCGATGAGGCGCCCCGTTGCCGCATCGATGTCGAGGCCGCCAGTGGCGGCGGTGGCTCCGCTGCGGGAGCCGATCGAGAACACCCGCGCCCGTCCCGCGTCGAGCAAGGACGCGGTGAAGGGGTCTTCGCTTGCGCGTGCGTCGTGGAACTGCATCCACGCGTCGACGAGCGCCCGGGCCGTGACCTCTGAGCCCGACACGGCCCGCGACGAGGCAACGAAGCCGCGCTCGTCGACGCCGAGCGTCGCCTCCGGGCCGATGAAGTGCACGATGCCCGCCGCAGCGAGGGCGAGCAGCTCGTTGTTTCGGAACGCTGGCGGCCCCGACCCGACCATGCCCCCAAGCGCGGTGAGGAGGGCAAGGCCGTTCGACCGGGACTCGGCATCAAACCCCCCGAGCGTGCCGACCTGCGCTGCGAAGCCGCGCGCCGAGCTCACCGACCAGAGGCCTGCCTTCACCGCGCTGTCCGTGCCGAGGTCGACCTCGCGGAGATCGTCGGCGACGCGCCGAGCCACCCACGCGTCGAACGCATCGGGGCTCTCGAACGTTTCGTGCACTGGCACGATCTCGCCGGCGAGGTCGAGGCGATCCTCACTCGCGGGGATGAACGGTGCGACGTCGGCGGCGATAGCGTCGACGATGTCGCCGAGCGCGGGGACGTCTGTGTGGTTCCCGGCCCGCGCGATCGCGGCGCGGATCGCAGCCTCGATGCCGGCGAGGGCGTCAGCGGGATCAGGATCGCCCGGAGCCGCACCTCCGCCCGCGAGGAGCGCGCCAGGCTTCACCCGTGCGAGCGTTTCGGCGTGCGCGAGGAACGCGTCGCCGACGATCCGCGGCCAGAGTACCGCGTCGAAGTTCATGGGGCGCGGCACCTGCCGCCAGTCCACCTCGCGCAGCAGCCGCTGCTCGGCCTGCGGCGGGAGTGCGTTGTAGCGGGACTTGGCGCGGAACGGGACCCCGCGGCGGGAGGTGACGTGCAGCACCGGCTCGTTTCCTGACGCGACGTATCTCAGCCCACCAGGGGCCTCGGGCGCGGGCTCGTAGCGGCCGCCGCGGCCGAGGGTGAGCAGCGTGACGGTGTCGAAGAAGCCCATGCCGAGTCCGCGAACGATGACGCGTTCGCCGGGGCGGACCCCGGAAAGATCCTGTTCGACGGGGCTGCCCTGCCGCACCCAGGTGAGCTCGGGTCTGTCCGCGACCCGGTCCGCAAGCGCGGCGTCTGAGCTCGACGCGGCTCGGGGCAGCCACCCGGTTGCCGCGATCACGGAGTCGACGGTGATGCTCTGGTCGGCAACGCTGTCGCCGGTCGCGGGCTTCGCGCGGTCGAGGGTGATGCGCTCACGGCCGTCGGCGTGCTCGACTGCGATCGCGCGGGCGCGGTGGCGCACGACGCTCACCGAGTCGGGCAGCTCGGCGAGTGCGCGCTCGAAGAACCAGGAGAGGTACTCGCCGTAGAGCGCGCGGCTCGGGTGCGACTCAGGGCGGAGGCGTGCCAGCTCCTCGCGGTAGTCGGCGGCGAGGCCCGCGCGTGCGGGGTACGCGGCGAAGGTGGCCGCGCGGGAACTTGGGATCTCGGCCGTTGCTACGGTCTCCGGTGCGCCGTGGCCGAGCGCCTGCTCGCGGGCGAGGATGCACCACTCGTAGAGCGTGGGCCCCGGGACAACGGCGCCCGCGACGGTGCTGCCGGGCTCGGTGAAGAGCGTCACCGCGTCGGCGAGCGTATTCATGCACAGCTCGCGGGTCTGGTCGGTCCGCCAGATTCGGCCCGCTCCCGGCTGGGCGTCGTCGATGAGGTGGAGTTCGAGCGGCGGCGCCGCGGGCAACGCCGCGAGGTGAACGCCGAGCCGTTCGATGAGGGACCCGCCGCGCGGGCCGAGGCCGACGATGGCGATGCTCGCCCGACCGGCGGGCTCGTCGTGTGCTGCGAGGGGTGGCATGTGGCAAATCCAAAAGTCGTGGTTCGTTTTATGTCTCCCATAACCCTAGCTTGGGTTGATTTGAGGCCGCATCAGGGATGCTGCCGGGTTACGGAGTGTGACGCGGGCCGGGGTGGCCACGTTGCGAGGCGACCGGCCCGCATGCAAGGATAACTTCTCGTAATGCCACGCAGAAGCTGACCGTATGTTTCTTGCGGGCTCGACCACAACCCACGGAGACCGAATCCATGTCACGTATACGTCGCACGGCACTCGCCGCGCTGTCCCTCGCCGCAACGACCGCGCTGCTCGCGGGCTGCGCAAGCGGCGCACCCGCGGGCGAGGAGCCGACGGGCGACCCGGTCACGGGTGGCACGCTGAGCTACCTTGAGCCGCAGACCTGGACGACGCTCTACCCGCCGGCGGCCGGGTTCTACCCGAACGGCGGCATCGTGAACAACATCACCGACCGCCTGCTCTACCAGGACCCCGAGACGCTCGAGCTCAGCCCCTGGATCGCGACCGCGTTGCCGGAGGTGAACGCGGATGCGACCGAGTACACGTTCACCATCCGCGACGACGTCACGTACTCCGACGGCACTCCCCTCACCGCCGAGAACGTCGTGAAGAACATCGACCTCTACGGCAAGGGCGACGCCGACCGCGCGCTCACGGTGTCCGAGGCGATCAACAACTACGAGCGCGGCGAGGTCGTCGACGCGACGACCGTGAAGTTCATCTTCTCGGCGCCGTCGCCGGGCTTCGCGCAGGCAGTGTCGACGATCAACTCGGGGCTCGTCTCGGACGCCACGCTCGATCTCGACAGCGAGGGCTTCGGCCCCGGCGGCGCGGCCCAGGTCATCGGCAGCGGTCCGTTTGTGGTTGCCGACGAGAAGATCGGCACCGAGACCCAGCTCACGGTGCGCGAGGACTATGACTGGGCGCCAGAGGCCGCCGAGCACGACGGCCGCGCGTACCTCGACGGCATCACCTACACGGTCGCCGGCGAGAACAGCGTGCGCGTCGGCACCGTCGTGGCGAAGCAGGCAGACGTCGCCCGCCAGATTCCCGCGCCGGACGAGCCGCAGTTCGCGGCCGACGGGCTGTCGGTGCTCGCCGCCTCGACGAACGGCGTCACGAACAGCCTGAACTTCCGCTTCACGAACCCGTTGCTCAGCGACATCCGGGTGCGCCAGGCGATCATCGCGGGCATCGACCGCGAGAACATCGTTGAGACACTCTTCACCGACAGCTACCCGCTCGCAACCGGCGCCCTCGCGACGACTGCGCTCGGGTACGTCGACACCTCGGAGTTCTACGCATACGACCCGAAGCAGGCAGCGAAGCTCCTCGCCGACGCCGGCTGGAAGGCCGGCAGCGACGGGGTGCTTGAGAAGGACGGCCAGCGCCTGAGTCTCACGTTCAGCGAGGCGATCCCGCAGCCGCGCTCAAAGGAGGTCGTGACCCTGATTCAGGAGCAGCTCGCCGAGCTCGGCATTGAAGTGAACCTGTTCGCCGGCGACTACGCCGCGCAGACCGCGGCGAGCCTCGACGCAGACACGATCCAGGTGTACCACTCGATGGTCGGCCGTGCCGACTACGACGTGCTCAAGTCGCAGTTCTTCTCGACGAACCGCAACACCCTGCTCAACTACGACACCGCCACCCAGAAGAACGCTGACCAGGAGCTCGACGACCTGCTCGCGAAGGTCGCCTCGGCGCCGACGCCCGAGGAGCGCGCGGCAGCGTCCGAGGCCGCGCAGCGCCACCTGGCCGAGCAGGCCTACATCCTGCCGCTCTTCGAGGAGCCCCAGGTCTACGGCCTCACTGACGCGGTGCACGGCTTCGAGACCGAGTCGGTCGGCCGGCCGAACTTCTACAACACCTGGCTGACGCGCTAGCAGCGCCAGCCCGTCCCCGGGAAGGACCGAACCAATGCCATACGTCGCCAGGCGTCTCCTGCAGGCGCTCCTCGTGCTCGCGCTCGCCTATACGGTCGCGTATGTGCTCCTGGCGGCCCTCCCCGGGGACGCGGTGCTCGCCCGATACGGGAGCCCGGAGCTCGGGCTCTCACCCGATCAGCTTGACGAGATCCGCACGAGCTACGGCGCCGACAGGCCACACCTCGAGCGCTACTTCGAGTCGATCCTGTCGTTTCTGCGCGGCGACTTCGGCTACTCAGTCAATAGCGGCGCAGCCGTCTCGACCCTGCTCGCCGCCGCGCTCCCCTCCAGCCTCGCGCTCGCACTCTCGAGCCTCGTCGTGGCGGTCGTGCTCGCGGTCACCATCGCATTCACGGCGAGCTACGGGGGCGCCGCCTGGCTCCGCCGGTTCTTCCGCGGACTGCCGCCGCTGTTCGTGTCGCTGCCGGTGTTCTGGGTCGGCATCATGCTCATCCAGATCTTCTCGTTCAAGCTCGGCCTCGTCCCCGCGATCGGGGCGACCGGCTTCCAGGGACTCGTTCTCCCGATGCTCACGATCGCGATCCCGATCGCCGCACCGCTCGCCCAGGTGCTGTTGCGCTCGATCGACGAGGTGCGCACCCAGCCGTTCGTTGCGGTGGTGAAGGCGCGCGGCGCCAGCACGTCCTGGCTGCTCTGGCGCAACGTTGCACGCAACGCGCTCTTGCCGACCTTGACGATGGCCGGCGTGCTCTTCGGCGAGCTTGTCGGCGGCGCGGTCGTCTCCGAGACAGTGTTCGCGCGGGCCGGGATCGGCCAGCTCACGGCCCAGTCGGTCGCGACCCGTGACACCCCGGTCCTCCTCGCGATCGTCGTGCTCGCTGCGCTCACGTTCGTGCTGATCAACCTCGTCGTCGACCTGCTCTACCCCGTCCTCGATCCGCGGCTGCGAACCCGGACGACAACCGCCGCGAAGCCCGCCGCCGAACCCGCAGTACCGGCAGCGGCCGCTGAGCCCGCGACCGCGAACCCAGAGGGAGCGACACGATGAGCATCTTCACCCCGCCGGTGCGCGGCTCTGACCAGCGCACCACCGACAAGCACGATGCGGCGTCGCATGACCCGCAGCACACGAGTCCGACCGGGTCGGCCGCGGCGACGCTCCCCGGCGCGCCGCTCGCGGAGCCCACGGGTCGCACCAGCCGGTTCGGGCCCGGGACCCGCAAGGCGGCGGCGTTCGCGGTGCCCGCGGCCGTGATCCTGATCGGGCTCGCATGGGCGATCGCCCCCGGCCTCTTCGCCCACGGCAGCCCGACGGAGACCGTCGGCGCGGCCCTGCAGGCGCCGAGCGCCCAATTCTGGTTCGGCACCGACGCAACCGGGCGCGACCTCTACACCCGCGTGATCTACGGCGCCTCGGAGTCGATCGTCGGCGCACTCGTCGCCGTGCTTGTCGGCTTCGTCGCAGGGACGACACTCGGCGTGCTGGCGGGCTCCGTCGGCGGGCTGCTCGACGAGGCGCTCATGCGCTTCGTCGACGTGCTGCTCGCCATCCCGGCGCTGCTGCTCTCGCTGAGCATCGTGATCCTGCTCGGCTTCGGGACGACGAACGCGGCGATCGCCGTTGGCGTGACCTCGATCGCGGTCTTCGCCCGGCTCGCCCGCTCGCAGGTGGTGAGCGTCCGAGTGAGTGAATACGTTGAGGCGGCGTACGGCTCCGGCGGCACGTTCTGGACGGTGCTCTGGCGCCACATCCTGCCGAACTCCCTCACCCCCGTCGTCGCGCTCGCGGCGCTGCAGCTTGGATCCGCGATCCTGCAGATCTCCACCCTCGGCTTCCTCGGCTACGGCGCGCCGCCGCCCACGCCCGAATGGGGCCTGCTCATCGCCGAGGGCCGAAACTACGTCGCGACCGCGTGGTGGCTGACGGTGCTTCCAGGCCTCGTCGTCGTCGCCATCGTGCTCGCAACCAACAGGCTCAGCCACGCCATCCGAGGAGGAGAAGCAGCATGAGTGAACAGTCGCTCCTAAGCGTCCGCGACCTGCGCGTCGCCTATGACACCCCCGCGGGAACGGTGGACGCGGTCCGCGGCGTCTCGCTTGACGTCGCGCCCGGCAAAGTCACCGCGCTCGTCGGCGAATCAGGATCAGGCAAAACCACCGTCGCGCAGTCAGTTATCGGCCTGCTCGCCGGCAACGGCAGGGTCACAGGCGGCGAGATCACGCTGGCAAGCGAGGCGCGTGGGGCGGAACAGCTCGTCGGGCTGAGCGAACGCGCGTGGCGCGGAATCCGCGGGCGCCGGATCGGGCTCATCCCGCAGGATCCGGGTAACTCGCTCAACCCCGTGCTCCGCATCGGCGCGAGCGTCGGCGAGGCGCTGCGGATCCACGGGTGGCGCGACAAGCGGGCCGTCGAGGCCCGCGTGCTCGACCTGCTCGACCGCGTCGGTATCGACGACCCCGAGCGCCGGGCGCGGCAGTTCCCGCACGAGCTCTCGGGCGGCATGCGGCAGCGCGTGCTCATCGCCGCGGCGCTCGCGCTCGAACCCGAGCTCGTGATCGCCGACGAACCGACGAGCGCGCTCGACGTCACCATCCAGCGGACCGTGCTCGACCTGCTCGACAGGCTTCGTCGCGAGACAGGCATGGGCGTGCTCTTCATCACGCACGACCTCGCCGTCGCCGCCGACCGCTCGGACTCGATCGTCGTCATGCAGGGCGGCGAGGTGCAGGAGACAGGTCCCTCCGCCGAGGTGCTCGCCCATCCGGCTGCCGCCTACACGCGGAAGCTCCTCGCGGACGCACCGTCGCTCGCCCGCGTCGTGGTGCGGGAGCGCCCCGAGCCTCACACGGGGCTCGAGGCCGCCGAGGGGGTCGGGGCCGCCGGTTTTGCAGGTTCGGCCGGCTCTGCAAGTTCGGCCGGCTCGGCAGGTTCGGCCGGCTCGGCCGCTGCGGAGCAGGGGGCTGAGCCGCTCGTGCGCGTGCGCGACCTCAGGCAGGAGTTCAAGACGCCCGGCCGTGCCGAACCGTTCGTCGCGGTCGACGGCGTCTCATTCACCGTCCAGCGCGGCACGACGCACGCGCTCGTCGGCGAATCAGGATCGGGTAAGACCACGACAGGCCGCGCCATCGCAGGGTTCCAACGCCCAACCTCGGGCGAGGTCACCGTCGCAGGCACTGAACTCGTCGGCCGGCGTCCCGGCCGTGATTTCCGGCGGCACACCCAGCTCGTCTACCAAAACCCGTACGGGTCACTCGACCCCCGCCAGACCATCGGGGCAGCGCTCGCCGAGCCACTGCGCAACTTCAGGATCGGTTCCCGGGCCGACCGCGACGCGCGGATCACGCACGCCCTCGACCTCGTCGCGCTCGCCCCCGGGCTCGCCGAGCGCAAGCCCACCGAGCTTTCGGGCGGGCAGCGGCAGCGCGTCGCGATCGCGCGAGCGCTGATCGTCGAACCCGAACTCGTCGTCCTCGACGAGGCCGTGTCGGCGCTCGATGTGACTGTCCAGGCCCAGATCCTGCGCCTGCTCGCCGACCTGCAGCGCGAACTCGGCCTCACCTTCGTGTTCATCTCGCACGACCTCGCCGTCGTGCATCAGATCGCCGACACCGTGTCGGTGCTGCAGCGGGGCCGGCAAGTCGAATACGGCGGCGCCGAGGAGATCTTCAACGCCCCGACGCACGAATACACGCGGGCGTTGCTCGACGCGATCCCGGGCGGGGGAGTGCTCGCCGCAGGCGCCGAGGCGAGGGGCGCAACTTCCGGGATCGCCACCGAGGCGCACGGCGCGGGAAGTGCCGTCGCGCCCACCGCAGTCCGCCTCCTCGTCGGCGCAACCCGCTGACGCGCACCCTACCGCCGCCACCGGCGGCCGAAGCAGCCACACAACCGAAGGAACCCATGACCGCCGCACTCACCGCAGACATCATCGATCTCCTCTCCGGCCTCGGCCGGGGGCACGACATCGCAACACTGCGCGACCAGCGCGCCCAGGCACGCGAGAACGCGCAGCTGAGCTTTGCCGCGCTCCTCGAGCCAGAGAACCCGGGCGACTTCACCCTCGCCGAGCGCTACGCTGTCGCGCAGTTCGTAGCCGAGCTCCACGAGTTCCCTGACGCCGTAGAGTTCTACGCCGACGTGCTCGGCGACGAAAGCCCCGACCTCGTGGGGACCGTGCGCGCGCTCGCAGCGGACGCTGCTGCCGCCGGTCCCATCGGCACCTACCGAGAGCCGGGTCTGCAGGGTGAGAGCGTCGCCGTCGAGCCGTGGGCACCCTCAGCCGACACCGCAGCAGCGCTCGGGCCGCGGCTGACCGCGGCCCTCGCGCACACCCACCTGCTTGTCATTCGCCCGCGGGAGGCCTCGGCCGATGCGCTCGCCGCGCTCGTCCGTGCCGGCTGGAACGCCGACGACATCGTGTCGCTCTCGCAGCTGGTCGCCTTCCTCGCGTTCCAGTTGCGCGCGTCCTGGGGCCTGCGCGTCCTCGCCGGTGCGCCGGGCGAGGGCGGCGTGGACAGAGCCACTGGGACCGCCTCGACCGCCTCGACCGCGGCCGCCTCGGCCGACGCAACAGGACAGGCCGCCGGCTCGGATGCGGCCGCGGGCTCGGATGCGGCCGTCGCCGAGCTCATCACCGAGTACCCAGAGCTGCACCGCCCCGAGCACTTCACCCAGCAGAGCCTCGGATGGGTGCCCTGGCTCGCGCCCGTCGCTGAGGCGGAGCTGACGGACGAACAGCGCGACGCGCTCGTCGATCCGCTCCGCGCGAAGATGCCGTACTTCAGGCTGCTCGCGCGCGATCCAGCGGCGCTCCGGGCGCGCACCCTCACGGACCTCGACATCTTCTTTAACACCGAGGGTGGCATCGGCCGCGCGGAACGCGAGCTCGCGGCGACGGCTGCGTCGAGACACAACGGCTGCGTCTTCTGCGCCTCGGTACACTCCGCAGCGGCGACGCGCGAGTCCGGTCGTGAGGCGACCGTCCAGGCGCTCCTCGACGAGGGCGTCGGCGCTGACCTTGCCGACACGACGTGGAACGCGGTCGTGAGCGCCTCCGTCTCGCTGACGAACACGCCGCTTGGGTTCGGAGAGGCCGACGTGCGTGGGCTCCGGGCGGCCGGGCTGTCTGACGCGGAGATCATCGACGTCGTGAACGGTGCCGCGTTCTTTAACTGGGCAAACCGGCTCATGCTGTCGCTCGGTGAGCCCGAGGTGCCGGCGAAACGCGGGCAGTCATGAGCGACCAGGCAGCCCTCGACCACATTGTCATCGCGGCTCCGAACCTCGCGGAACTTGTCGACTGGTTCGCGCAGCTCACGGGGGTCGTCGCCGAGCCAGGCGGCCGCCACCCGACCGGGACGCAGAACGCGCTCGTCGCGCTCACCATCGGCGGCCACCGCGGTCGCCAATACATCGAGCTGATCGGCCCCTACGCCGATCAGACAGCTGGACCACTGCCGTCGAAATTCGGGATCGACAGGCTCACAGGGCCGACCGTGCAGACCTACGCGATCCGCGTGCCCGACATCGACGCGGGCGTCGAGAACGCTCGAGCCGTTGGCTGGGAGACGGGCCCCGTGGGCGACCTGTCGCGGCGCACCCCAGCCGGCGACCTCCTCGAGTGGCGGCTCACCCGAACGGACGAACAGCAGCACGAGCGGTTTGAGCTGCCGTTTCTCATCGACTGGGGCGAGACGCCCCACCCGGGGGAGACCATCGGCCCGGCGATCGAACTCGTCGAGTTTGTGCGCCTCGAACCGACGCCGGAACGCGCCGAGAGCCTGCGCCGCGAGCTGCAGGCGGTCGGTGGCGGCGCTGTCGAGGTGCGCGTTGCAGCGTCGCCGGGGTTCGCCCTCACACTCCGTTCCCAGAGCGGCGCGATCGTCGAACTACTGCCTGCCTGAAGGAGCGAGCGGGCGCCGGGCGCCGGGCGCCGGGCGTCGGGCGCCGCCCGTTCCTCCCACCGGACCGCGCCCGAGCCCGCCCGCCGAGCCCGCCCACTCCCGCAAGAGAGCACTGTTCTGTCCAAGAACCCCCGTACCAACCGTAGATAAGGGTGTTCCTGGCGAGAAACACCCTCTGGCGCGGACCTCGGGCGGACCCTACGCCTGCGAGGAGCTCTCGGCGGATGCGGCAGACGCAGCAGACGAGGCCGCCTGCTTCGGCTGACGGTCGGCGAAGAAGCGTACGACGTTCGGGTCGACGATCACGTCACGCGGCTGCAGCGGCCTGGCGAGGTAGAGCCCGTCCAGCGACCGCACGCGGCTCAGCGCGACGTAGGTCTGGCCTGCGCTGAACGCGCGGGGACCGAGATCGATCGCGGCGGCATCGTAGGTGTGGCCCTGCGACTTGTGGATCGTCACGGCCCACGCGAGCCGCAGCGGGAACTGCTCGAACTCCGCGACGACCTCCTTCTCGAGCTTCTTGGTGTCGGCGTCGTAGCGGTAGCGGAACCGTTCCCACGTGGCGGGCTCGACCTCGTGCTCTTCGTCATCGACGATCACCCAGACCGTGCCCTCGATCTTCGAGACGGTGCCGATCGTGCCGTTCACCCAGCGCCCGTCTGGGTCATTGCGCAGGAACATGACCTGCGCGCCCTTCTTGAGCTCGAGCACCTCGTCGGCCGGGTAGGTGTTCTCGCGGAACTCGCCGGTGATCTCTGCGGCGGCCTTCAAACCGGACCCCTTGATCTCGGCGAGTCGTTCGGCGTTGATCCGGTTCACGGTTGCGTTCGTCGTCGCGAGGGTGATGACGTCGCGCGGCGGCTTGCGTGCGCCAGCCCCGTTGAGCTCGTTCGCCTGCGTCTCGTCGACGACGCCGTAGCGAACGGCGCCGAGGATCTGCTTGAACCGGTCATCGCTCTGCCGGTGGACCTCGGTGAGCTCGATGACGTCGAGCGGCGTCTCCTGCCAGACCTTCGAGTCAAAGAACCAGAGCGAGCGGTAGGTGTCGTCGAAGTACGCGCGCTCGTGCGGATCACGTGGCGGCACGGGCGGCAGCTGGAACGGGTCGCCGAACATGATGATCTGGGCACCGCCGAACGGGTCGTGCCGCTTGCCGCGAGCCTGCCTGAGCGACCGGTCGATGGCGTCCATGAGGTCGGCCGAGACCATCGAGATCTCGTCGATGATGAGGGTGTCGATCGACGCCAGCATTTTCTTGAGTTCTGCAGGCTGGTCGAGCTCGTGGTCGGCGATGACGCCGGTCGGTAGTCGAAGCAACGAGTGGATCGTCTGGCCGCCAACGTTCAGCGCGGCGACGCCGGTCGGGGCGCACACCGCGATGACTTTCGAGGTGTTCCAGGAGAGGTGATTGAGGATCGTCGACTTGCCCGTGCCAGCTCGTCCCGTCACGAAAATGTGTTCGCGGGTGTGCTCGATGCGCTCGTAGACGTTGAGCTGTTGGGGGCTGAGTTCGGGGCGCGACACTCGAATAGGCTACCCCGCAATGGGATACTAGTGCGGCGTGTACGCGCGCGGTCCGCATTCGGGCCAGACATCTGCCATGGAAGGCGAATAGCTTCGTGCCCCCACTCACCACTTTTCGGCGGAACCTTGCGCTGTTTGCGCTCGCCCTCGGCGGGTTCGCCATCGGAACGACTGAGTTCGCGACGATGGGCGTGCTCCCGGAGATCGCGCACGACCTGGTGCCCGGCTACGCTGCTGACCCGCAGTGGGGTATCGCGCAGGCCGGCAACCTCATCACGCTCTACGCGCTCGGCGTCGTCGTTGGCGCTCCCGTCTTCGCCGTGCTCGGGGCGCGGATGTCGCAGACGAAGCTCGCCATCTGGCTGCTCGTGCTGCTCATCGCCGGCACCGTCGGCTCTGCGCTCGTGCCGGGCTTCGGCACGGTCGCCGTCTTCCGGTTCATCTCGGGCCTGCCGCATGGCGCCTACTTCGGTGTCGCGTCGCTGCTCGCCGCCAGGCTCATGGGGCCGGGCAACATGGGAAAGGGCATTGCCCTCGCGATGAGTGGGCTCACCGTAGCGAATGTCATCGGCGTGCCGCTTTCGACCGTGCTCGGGCAGCAGCTCGGCTGGCGCTGGGTGTACGCGCTCGTCGCCGTGCTGTTCGCGGCGACCCTGCTGCTGGTGGCGCTCTACGTGCCCCGGTTCCCCGGCAGCCCTGAGCGCAGCCCACTGCGCGAGCTCAGTGCGCTCGGCAGTGCGCGTGTCTGGGTCATGGTCGCGGTGCTCTCGATCGGCTTCGGCGGGTTCTTCGCCGTGTACTCCTACATTGCCGAGGTCACGACCCGCGAGGCGGGACTCGGTGCAGGCATGGTTCCGTGGGTGATCGCGACGATGGGCGTCGGTATGGTGCTGGGGAACATTCTCGGCGGGATCCTCACCGACCGGAGCCCCATCGGCACCGCGATCTGGGGCTTCGTGCTCTTCATCTCGTCGTTCGTGCTGTACTCGCTCTTCGCGGCGCATCCGGTTGGTCTCTTTGCGTTCGCGTTCCTCGTGAGCCTGGCATCCTCGATCCTGCTCCCCGGGCTGCAGGCGCGCCTGATCCGGATGTCGAGCGAGGCGCGGCTCCTCGGCGCCGCGCTCAATCACGCGGCGGGTAACGTCGCGAACAGCCTCGGCGCATGGCTTGGCGGCCTCGTCATCGCTGGCGGATTCGGCTATCTCGCGCCGGGGTGGCTGGGAGCCGTGCTCGCCGGTGCTGGCTTCGTGCTTCTGCTGGTGAGCCTCGCGGTGCAGCGCCGCGACGGCGGCAAGAGCCTCGACACCGCCGGCATTCCGGTCGGCTAGTCCCTCGCCGAGGACCCGTTACGCGTGGTCGGTGATCTCGGGCTTGCGCACGAACACCAGCGTGAGGGCGAGTCCGAGCGCGACAACGATGATGAGGCCGAGGATGCCGAAGTGCGTCGCGCCGAACCAGCCGATGAACGCGGCCCAGAGCCAGGGCGACAGGAAGCTCATGACCCTGCCGGTCGTCGCGTAGAGGCCGAACACCTCGCCCTGCATACTCGCGGGAGTCATATGCGTCAGGAGTGACCGGCTCGAGGCCTGCGCCGGGCCGACCGCGGCCGAGAGGATGAGCCCGCCGATCCAGAAGATCGACTTCCCTTCCTCCCGGAAGAAGAAGATGAAGAGCCCGCTCACGACGAGAACGAGCAGCGACGTCACGATGATCGCTCGCGGCCCGAACCTGTCGTCGAGTCGACCAGCGATGATCGTCGAGACGCCAGCAACGAGGTTGAGGGCGACGCCGAAGATCATCACCTCGGTTGCCGAGAAGCCGAACGAGACGGCAGCGAGAATGCCGCCGAACGCGAAGATGCCGGCGAGGCCATCACGGTAGACGGCACTCGAAATGAGAAACCAAAAGGTTTGCCTGTGGTTGCGAAACAGCGCGCCGAGGTCTCGCACGAGCACCGCGTAGCTGCGGAAGAAGCCGACGCGAGGCCTATCGGTGCGGGCCGGCGGCTCCGGCACCCACAGCAGAAACGGGATCGAAAACACGATCGTCCAGACGGCCGCGCCGACCGCGATGAGCCTGTAAGCGAGCCCGTCTGAGACGTCCATGCCGAACCAGTCGAGCTCGGTGAGCACCACGACGATGATGAGCGCGACGATGCCGCCGATGTATCCGAGGCCCCAGCCGAGGCCGCTCACCCGGCCGACGGTTTTCTTGGTCGACACGTCGAACAGCATCGCGTTGTAGCTGACGCCCGCGATCTCACTGGCGACCGCGCCGAGTGCGACGGCGGCGGCGCCGAACCAGAAGAACTGGGGATCCGAGTAGACGAAGAACATCGCGAACTGGATGAGCGCGAGCGCCGCGGTGCCGAGCACCACCCAGCGCTTCTTGCTGCCGCGCGCATCGGCTTGCTGGCCGAGCACGGGGGCGAGGAGCAGGATCAGGATCCCGGCCGCGAACGTCACCCAGCCGTAGTTCGCGGAGAGGTCGGCGAGGCCGGTGCAGTACGCCGTTCCGGCGTCGGCAGTCTGCGAGCAGACGAGGCTACCGTCGGCGTTCTGCGCGGCGATCTCGTCGGGGAGGAACGCGTCGGAGACCAGGTAGAGCGACACCCACACGAACGTGAGGATCACGGAGTTGAAGGGCTGCGTCGCCCAGTCCCAGATCGCCCAGGAGGCGACCGTCCGCTTCGTCGCGGGGGTCGGGTTCGGTGCGGGGATTGTCTCGCTCACAGCCCCAGGCTACTGCGTGCGCGGCGCGGATGCGCGGATTGGAAAGGTGGCCGGGTGATGAACTCCCAGGGACGCGTGGCGAGCTTGGCCGGAGCCGGAGCCGGAGCCGAAGCTCGCCGCCCACCGAGCTCGCCGCCCACCGAGACGCGACAGGTCGGTGGGCGGCGAGCAGCGCGCAGCCGCTAGCCGCGTGCTCCGGCAAGCGCTCGGCGGACGAACAGGATCGCGCCCCCGAGGATCGCAAGCGCCGAGGCGGCCGCGGAGACGAGGAGGCCCGAACCGCCGGTCGCCGCAAGCGTGTCTGCGGTGTGGCCCTTCGCGCCGTCCGGGGCTGTGCCGCCAGGCGCGGCAGCAGCAGCGTCGCCGGTGCCGCCGGTGGCGCCAGTTCCGCCGGTGGTGCCGGTTCCGCCGGTTCCGTCGGCTCCGCCGGTGTCGCCGGGCTCAGGGGTCGGCGTCGAGCCGTCGCCGGTGCCGCCAGTGCCGCCCGGGGTCTCCCCGCCGCCCCCGCCAGGGTTCGTCTCGCCGCCGGTGTCGCCGCCGCCTGTCGGCTCCTGGTGGGTGGTGGGGGTGTGGACGATGTCGACCCACTGGGTGGGGTCGGCCTGGTCGATGACGCGGTAGGTGAACTCGTCGGCGGTGAGCGTCACGATGGGGACGGTGCGTTCGAAGAGCACGTCGCCTGCGTCGTTCTTCGCTGCGATCCAGCGGGAGGAGCCGTCGGGTGCGACGGTCCAGTCGCCCTGCATTTTGGGCTTGTCGTCGAGGGGGTACATCGTGAAGGTGCCGCCCTGCTTGAAGTAGGCCCAGCCGACGAAGTTGGCTGCGCGTGCGTCGTCGAGTGCGACGGGGTTGCCGTCTTGGTCTGTTGCGGCGGTGGTTTCCCACGGGGTTGCTGCGAGGGCCGCCGAGTAGTCGATGGTGCCCGGCTCCTGGTGGGTGGTGGGGGTGTGGACGATGTCGACCCACTGGGTGGGGTCGGCCTGGTCGATGACGCGGTAGGTGAACTCGTCGGCGGTGAGCGTCACGATGGGGACGGTGCGTTCGAAGAGCACGTCGCCTGCGTCGTTCTTCGCTGCGATCCAGCGGGAGGAGCCGTCGGGTGCGACGGTCCAGTCGCCCTGCATTTTGGGCTTGTCGTCGAGGGTGTACATCGTGAAGGTGCCGCCCTGCTTGAAGTAGGCCCAGCCGACGAAGTTGGCTGCGCGTGCGTCGTCGAGTGCGACGGGGTTGCCGTCTTGGTCTGTTGCGGCGGTGGTTTCCCACGGGGTTGCCGCGAGGGCCGCCGAGTACTCGGTGGCAGCCTGCTCTGCCGCTGCTGGCGTGTCCGCGGCGCCCGCTGCGAGCGCCGGCGTGACCGGAGCCAAGCAGAGTGCGGCTGCGACAAGGGTCGAGGTGATGATCGTCGTCCGCGCCGGGCGGCGAGAAGTGCGTGTCATGTGCGCTGCTTTCGGTTGAGGGTGGACGCGCGCCGGGGAGGTATTGTCCCGAGCGGGCGATCCCACGCTACGAGCGCCGCGATGCCGCGACATCAACCGATCGGTTGAACCCTGCGCTACAACCTGATGAGCCCCCTGCCGACCGCGGTAGCGATCGCCGCCTGGCGGTTGCTGGCGCCGAGCTTCGTGAAGGCGTGGTGCAGGTGCGTCTTCACGGTGGCCTCGCTGACGAGGAGCGTTTTCGCGAGGTCGCGGTTCGATAGGCCTGTGGCTGCGAGTGTCAGCACTTCGAGCTCGCGTGACGTGAGCGCCTCTTCCTCAAACCGGCTGCGCTCGTGCAGGCGCTCAGCTATCGCCGCAGCGATTGCGGGCTGGCCGGCGGCGGCGGCGCGGATGGCTCGAAAAAGTTGGTCTGGCGCGCTGTCCTTCACGAGGTAGCCGGCGGCACCGGCCTCCATCGCGCGGACGACGTCGGCGTCGGAGTCGTACGCGCTGAAAACGATTGCTCGGATCCGCTTGTCGGTGCGACGGAGCGCGCGAACGGTCTCGATGCCCCCGGGGCGCTCGGCCCCGAGGTCGAGGTCAACGAGCGCCACGTCCGGCTCGGCGACCGACCCCGACACCGCCTCGTCGAGGCTGCCAGCCTCGGCGACAACCTCGAAGTCTGGCTGGGTGTCGAGCAGGGAGCGCAGGCCGTGACGCAGTGTCGGGTGGTCGTCGACGAGGAGTAGCCGGATCACTGTTCGTCCTCCGGGGCCGGGGCGACTGCGGCGATGGTGGTGCCGGTGCCTGGGGCGGATTCGACGGTGAGCGACCCGTCGATGCTGTGCATGCGCCAGCGCATGGCGCGGATGCCGAACCCAGCGTCGGGCCCTGCGGGCGTCGGCGCCTGGGCGGTGTCGGGCACGTCGGGCACCGCGAACCCCGCTCCGTCATCTGCGATATCCACCGCAACGGCGTCAGCGAAGTAGGTGAGCGTCACCTGGATGCGCGAGGCCCGCGCATGCTTGCGCGCGTTCGTGAGGGCCTCCCCGACGACCCGCTGCAGCGCGTGCGCCGCCTCGTCGGAGATCCGTCGCTCGGTCCCGACGCGCTCGAAGTCTGCCCCGGCGCTGGCCGCGAGCTCGCCCAGTGTCTCGGCGAGGTCGGCGGGGCGCTGGGCGGCTGGGGCAACGAGTCCCAGCATGAACGCACGGGTTTCGGAGAGGGCCTGCCTGAGGGCGGTGAGCGCTTCGCCCGAGGCCGATTCGGCTCCCGGCGCCGTGCGCTCGGCCTCGAGTCGGAGCAGCGCCTCTGCGGTGCGCTGCGCGACGGTGTCGTGCAGCTCGCTTGCCACGCGCTCGCGTTCCTCGGCCGCGCCGGCGACGCGCTCAGTCTGGGCGAGTCTGTCGCGGGTCTCGACGAGCTCGAGGTTGAGCCGCCGCTGTGCTGCGAGGACCCGGTCGAGCTCCCAGTAGGCATATGCGAGCACGAGCCCGCCGAAGAATGGCCCGAGAACGAGGCCGAGATCACTCCCGTTGGACATGAGGTACAGCCCGACGCTCACCGCGACGACGATCGCGGCGGAGAGCGCGAGCGCACGGGCGCCGGTGAGGACGCGGTGGATCGCGAAGAAGAGCGCAAACGCGCTCCACCCGAAGGAGGGTGCCAAGATGACGAGAGGGAGCCAGAACGCCGTCGCGGTGAGGAGCCAGGCGCGCTGCCAGCCGCGATGGCCGGGCCCGCGAACGAGTGCGGCCGCGTAGCTGACCCCGGCCGCGAGTGCGAGCGCAAGCACGAGATAGCCGGTGCCCGCGAGGTCGTGGTAGGCGAAGTAGCGCAGCCCGCAGACGAGGAGCAGTACGCCGAAACCGACGTCCACAGCAAGATCAACCGCGTGCATGCTCGACGTGCGAGTGCGCGGCTCGACGTCGGGGGGAGGGGCCATCCGCACAGCGTACATTGCGCTTCCTGGCCCCTGCCCGCGCCGTCGAGCGACGACTCCGTGAACGGTTCCTGAGAGTTGAGTGAATTCGACTCAAGTTTGGGTGAATCGACTTGACTCTCACTGCCGCTTCGTTAAACTTGAGTGCATCAGGCTCAACTTGTCCGTGGGGTGAGTTGAGGCCAGCGAACCACCGGCGCAAGCCGCCGGTCTCATAACAACGCAAGGAGAACATATGTCACGTGCAGTAGGTATTGACCTCGGCACCACCAACTCGGTTGTTGCCGTTCTTGAGGGCGGCGAGCCCACCGTCATCGCGAACGCCGAAGGCTTCCGCACCACCCCCTCGATCGTCGCGTTCACCAAGGATGGCGAGGTGCTCGTCGGCGAGACCGCGAAGCGCCAGGCAGTCACGAACGTTGACCGCACCCTTGCTTCGGTCAAGCGCCACATGGGCACCGACTGGAAGAGCGACGACATCGATGGCAAGAAGTACACCGCGCAGGAGATCAGCGCTCGTACGCTGATGAAGCTGAAGCGCGACGCTGAGACCTACCTCGGCGACAAGGTCACCGACGCTGTCATCACCGTCCCCGCCTACTTCAATGACGCCGAGCGTCAGGCAACGAAGGAAGCCGGCGAGATCGCTGGCCTCAACGTGCTGCGCATCATCAACGAGCCGACCGCAGCGGCGCTCGCATACGGCCTGGACAAGGGCAAGGAAGACGAGCTCATCCTGGTCTTCGACCTCGGCGGCGGCACCTTCGACGTTTCGCTCCTCGAGGTAGGCAAGGACGACGACTTCTCGACGATCCAGGTCCGCTCGACCGCAGGCGACAACCGCCTCGGCGGCGACGACTGGGACCAGCGTGTCGTCGATTGGCTCGCAACCCAGTTCAAGGCCTCGACCGGTGTCGACGTCTCGGGCGACAAGATTGCACTGCAGCGCCTCAAGGAGGCCGCTGAGCAGGCGAAGAAGGAGCTGTCGAACTCGACGAGCACGCAGATCCAGCTGCCGTACCTCTCGCTCACTGAGAACGGCCCCGCGAACCTCGACGAGACGCTCACCCGCGCAAAGTTTGAGGAACTCACGAAGGACCTGCTCGAGCGCACTCGCAAGCCGTTCGAGGACGTCATCAAGGAAGCCGGTGTGAAGGTCAGCGACATCGCGCACGTCGTGCTCGTTGGCGGCTCGACCCGCATGCCCGCAGTCACCGAGCTCGTGAAGCAGCTCACCGGCGGCCGCGAGCCCAACAAGGGCGTGAACCCTGACGAGGTCGTCGCAGTCGGCGCAGCCCTGCAGGCAGGCGTCCTCAAGGGTGAGCGCAAGGACGTGCTGCTCATCGACGTCACCCCGCTGTCGCTCGGTATCGAGACCAAGGGTGGCATCATGACGAAGCTCATCGAGCGCAACACCGCCATCCCGACGAAGCGCTCTGAGACCTTCACCACGGCAGAGGACAACCAGCCCTCGGTCGCGATCCAGGTGTTCCAGGGCGAGCGCGAGTTCACCCGCGACAACAAGAACCTCGGAACGTTCGAGCTCACCGGCATCGCACCCGCTCCGCGCGGCGTGCCCCAGGTCGAGGTGACCTTCGACATCGACGCAAACGGCATCGTGCAGGTGTCGGCGAAGGACAAGGGCACCGGCAAGGAGCAGACGATCACCATCTCCGGTGGGTCGACGCTCTCGAAGGACGACATCGAGCGGATGGTTCGCGAGGCCGAGGAGCACGCAGCCGACGACAAGAAGCGTCGCGAGGCAGCCGAGCAGCGCAACAATGCGGAGCAGCTTGCCTACTCGGTCGAGAAGCTCATCACGGAGAACGAGGACAAGCTCCCCGAGGACGTGAAGACTGAGGTCCAGGGCGATCTCGACGCGCTCAAGGCAGCACTCGCTGGCGATGACGACGACGCGGTGAAGACCGCGGCTGACAAGCTCGGCGAGAGCCAGCAGAAGCTCGGCGAGGCGATCTACGCCCAGTCGCAGGAGGCACCCGAGGCCGCAGCGGAAGGCACGGAGTCGAATGATGACGACGTTGTCGACGCTGAGGTTGTTGAAGACGACGAGGAGCAGAAGTAACAATGGCACACGAGGAACATCTGGGCGACGACCAGCCGGTGAACGATGTTCCGGCGGGCCAGGCCGACGACGCATCGCAGGGCGATGCGGCATCGGCCCCCGGGGCGGAGGGAACCCCCTCCGCTCCCGGGCCGGAAGGCGAGGATCTCACGGTAGACGATATTCTCGGCGCCGAGCAGACTGAGGCGGCCGCTGGTGCGGACGCTGACGCTGCCGAGGGCGACGAGGAGAACCCCTACCTTGAGGATCTCCGCAGGCTCACGGCCGAGTACGCGAACTATCGGAAGCGTACCGAGGCGAATGTCGAGCTCGACAAGCAGCGCGCGAAGGCCTCGGTCGTGCTGCAGCTGCTGTCCGTGCTCGACGACCTCGACCGTGCAGAACAGCACGGCGACCTCGAAGAGGGCAGCGCATTCGCCACGATCGCGCAGAAGCTGCGCGCCAGCCTTGAGCGGCTCGGCGTTGAGAGCTTCGGCGAGAAGGGCGAGCCTTTCGACCCGCAGGTGCACGAAGCAATTGCTCAGGTCCCGGTTCCCGGTACCGAGCAGCACACTGTGCTTGACGTAGTCGAGCGGGGCTATCGCATCGGAGATGTTGAACTGCGCCCCGCCAAGGTAGCGGTGGCGGTGGGAGCTGATGGCTAGTCAGGATTGGTTGGACAAAGACTTCTACCGCACGCTCGGGGTCTCGAAGGACGCCGACGACGCTGAACTGAAGAAGGTCTACCGGAAGCTCGCCCGGAAGTATCACCCGGATTCAAACCCGGGCGATACGGCGGCCGAGGCGAAGTTCAAGGAGATCTCCGAGGCGTACTCGGTGCTCTCCGATAAGGAGCAGCGCTCCGAGTACGATCAGATTCGCGCGATGGGCGCCGGCGGTGCCCGATTCACGTCGGGTGGTCAGGGCGGCCAGGGCTTCGAGGACGTCTTCGGCGGTATGTTCGGTGGCGGCCACGGCGGCAGGAACACGCAGTACACGTTCCAGCAGGGCGGCGGCTACGACGACCTCTTCAACATGTTCGGCGGCGCTCCGCGCGGCCCCCAGAAGGGTCGCGACGTTAAGGCCTCGACGACGATCGACTTCGAGACCGCAGTGAGTGGCGACACCGTCACGCTGCAGACGTCGACGGGCAACGTGAAGGTCAAGATCCCCGCGGGGGTCTCGAACGGCCAGAAGATCAGGCTCCGTGGCAAGGGCGAGCAGGGCCCTCCGGGCACACCGGCTGGCGACCTGCTGCTCACTGTCACCGTGCGTAAGCACCCGGTGTTCGAGCGCGACGGCCTGAACCTCAAGCTCAAGCTGCCCGTCACCTTCACGGAGGCGACGCTCGGCGCAACCGTCGAGGTGCCGACGCTGGGTGGCGACACCGTGAAGCTCAAGGTGCAGCCCGGAACGCCGAGCGGTCGCGTGCTGCGCGTGAAGGGCCGTGGGGTGAAGACCTCGAAGGGCACGGGAGACCTGCTCGCCGAGATCCAGGTCGCGGTCCCGAGTCACCTGAGCGACGCCGCGCGCGAGGCGCTTGAAGCGTTCCACGCGGTCGAGCCGCAGGAGAACCCGCGCGCCGACCTGCTCTCGCGGGCTCGCGCCTAGCGGGCGTCGCACACTACTGAACACGAAAGGCGTAGGGAAGGGCAATGGTGAACGTACCAATGGACAGGTTTACTCCGGTCTTTGCGATCGCCGCTGCCTCAGAACTCGCTGAGATGCACCCGCAGACGCTGCGGCAGTACGACCGAATCGGGCTCGTGGTGCCGCAGCGTACAAGCGGGAACACGCGGCGGTATTCCCTCTACGACGTGCACCGGCTGCGTGAGGTCTCGAGACTCTCCGCAGAGGGACTGAGCCTCGAAGGGATCCGCCGCGTGCTCACGCTCGAGGACCGTGTCCGCGAGCTCGAGTCTCAGGTCCACGAACTCGAGCGGGCGCTGTCCGACGAGATGCTGAAGCGTCCGGAGCGACGCGTCTTCGCGGCGGGAGCGGGCGGCGAAGTCGTCACCCTGCGCCGCGGTACACGCACGCGCCGCAACGCGGAAGTTGTCGTGTGGAAGCCCTAGCCGCCCGACTCGACGAGTTCTGCGCGGCGCTGAGCCGAGAACCAGATTTTGACGCAGCCGAACTGCAGGCCTACGACACCGCCGACCTGCACATCCTGAGCGCCGCGGCGGAGCGGATCCGCGCGGCCGCGCCTGGGGCCGTCGTCACCATCGGCGACAGACACGGCGCGCTCACACTCGGCGCGGCGGGCGTGCTCGGCGCTGAGGCCGTGCGGTGCTATCAGGATCCGCTGCTCGGCGAGCGAGCGCTCGCCGCCAACGCGGAGAGGCTCGGCCTGAGCGATCGGGTCGAATCCGAGCCGCTCGGCCCGGAGCTCCTCGCAGGTGCGGAGACCGTGCTGGTCCAGCTGCCTCGGGGACTTGAGGCGCTCGACGAGATCGCGTGGACGATCGCCCGCTTCGCGAGCCCGACCGTACGGGTCTTCGCTGGCGGCCGGGTGAAGCACATGACCCGCGCGCAGAACGACGTGCTCGGACGCTACTTCGGCGACGTGACCGCCGGCCTGGGCTGGCGGAAATCTCGCGTCCTGCAGGCGGCCGAGCCGCTGCCGACCGAGCCCGGCTCCGAGCCGCCGTTTCCGAAGTGGGGGCGGGATCGTGAGCTTTCCTTCGGACTGGCCGCGTTCGGTGCAACGTTCGGCGGCACCAAACTCGACCACGGCAGCAGGCTGCTGCTCGACACGTTCGAGGGCGTGCCGTACGGCGCACGCTGGGCGGACTTCGCCCCAGACGCACACGTGTTCGATCTCGGCTGTGGCAGCGGCGTCCTCGCGGTGTCCGCGGCGCTCGCGCTGCCGGCATCGCGGGTGATCGCGAGTGACCAGTCGGATGCGGCCGTTCGCTCGGCCGCGCTGACCGCGGACGCCTCAGGGGTCGGTGAGCGCGTCGCGATCCACCGGGCCGACGGCGCGGAAGCGGTTGCTGACGCGTGGGCGGATCTCGTGCTGCTCAATCCGCCATTCCACACGGGCGCGACCGTGCACACCGGGGTCGCGCATCGCTTGATCCGCGATTGCGCGCGCGTGCTGCGGCCAGGGGGCGAGCTGCGGATTGTGTTCAACTCGCACCTCGCCTATCGCCCGCTCCTCGAACGGGTGATTGGCCCCGTCACGCAACTCGCGCGCGACGCGACATTCACGGTACTCGCGGTCACCAAGCGCTAGCGATTCAGCCACCGAACTCACAGGCAGCTGAAGCCTAGAATGAGTGTGTGAGCGATAAACTCTTGCACTTGGTGCGCCACGGGGAGGTCCATAACCCCGACCTCGTCCTGTACGGCCGGATCCCCGGCTTCCGTCTCTCCGAGCGCGGTCACGCGATGGCTGAGGCCGCGGCGCTCGAGCTCGCTGGGAGCGACCGGAAGGTCGCCGCACTGTATGCGTCCCCGCTGGAGCGCGCGCAACAGTCCGCGCGCCCGATCGCGAGCGCGCTCGGGCTCGAGATCCAGACTGAGGATCGCATCATCGAGCCGACCAACTTCTTTGAGGGCAAGGTCAACTCTGGGCCCGACGCTGCGTTCAAGCAGCCGCGGTACTGGTACAAGTTCTGGAACCCGCTCCGCCCGAGCTGGGGCGAGCCATATCGCCAGGTCGCCGCGCGCGTGCGCGAGGCGATGAATGACGCGTGGGACAACGCACAGGGCGGCGACGTCGTGATGGTCGCGCATCAGTCTCCGATCTGGATGGCGCATCTCGACGTCGCTGGCAAGCCGCTGTTCCACAACCCGGCGACCCGGCGCTGCGATCTCTCAAGCATTACGACGTTCGAACGCCGCGGCAACCGCTGGTTCGAGGTCGACTACCGTAACCCGGCGAAGTCGCTCATGGACGACGCCACCGATGTAGGAGCAGTATGACCGCGCGACGTCGCATCGCCGCCATCGCCGCCACCGCCGCGGCCCTCGCAGTCGGCCTCGCCGGCTGCAGCACGAACGAAGGCGACTCGCTCTCGGCGCAGTGGCAGCAGGGCGGTGACAAGGGGTACGTGGCCGGTGACGGATCCTCGGCCTCGTTCCCAGCGGACAAGCGTGGCGAGCCGGTCGAGTTCGTCGGCGAGACCGAGTTCGGAACCGAGCTCAGCTCGGCGGACACGCTCGGCAGCGTCACGGTCGTGAACTTCTGGTACGCGGGCTGCGCGCCGTGCCGTGCCGAGGCGCCCGACCTCGTCGCGGCCTACGACGAGTTCGAGCCGCAGGGCGTGAAGTTCGTTGGGGTGAACACCCGTGACCAGGCGGCGCAAGCGAAGCAGTTCGGCGTCGAGTTCGGCATCCAGTACGAGTCGATCCTCGACAATCCTGGCGGCCGCACAGTGCAGCGCGCGTTCGCCGGGCAGATCCCGCTCAACGCCGTCCCGACCACGCTGATTCTCGACGCCGAAGGGCGCGTCGCGCACACCGTCGTCGGCCAGCTCGCGGGGGTGTCGCAGCTCCAGACGCTCGTCACTGAGACGCTCAACGAGCAGTCCGCCGCCGGCGCAAACTAATGGGGATCCAGGAGATCATCGCGGACGGGCAGCTGCTCGTTGCCTCGGCCATCGCCGTCGCAGCGGGGCTCGTCTCGTTCCTCTCGCCGTGCGTGCTGCCGCTCATTCCGGGCTACCTCGCCTATGTCTCCGGCGTCGCCGGTACGCCGAGCGCAAACGCGGCGAACCCGAAGGCCGCGAGTAAGCGCGAGCGGAACCGGATGGTGCTCGGCTCGATCCTGTTCGTGCTCGGCTTCGCGGTCGTGTTCGTCATTCTGCTCACGCTGTCGGGCGCGGTCGGCGCGAGCACGTGGTACCTCGACTGGCAGGACGTGATCCTGCGCGTCATGGGCGTCGTGGTCATCATCATGGGTCTCGTGTTCATGGGCGCGTTCGCGAAGTTCCAGCGCACCACCCGGCTGAAGGTGAGCCCGAAGATCGGCCTCGCGGGGGCACCGCTGCTCGGCATCGTGTTCGCGATCGGGTGGGCGCCCTGCCTCGGCCCAACGATCGGCACCGTGAGCCTGCTCGCGATGCAGCAGGGATCGATCGGGCGCGCGGCGCTGCTCGCGCTGCTCTACTCGCTCGGGCTCGGGATCCCCTTCGTGCTCGCGGCATTCGGCTTCGGCTGGATGACGCAGACGATGACGTTCTTCAAGCGCCACATCCGCACGGTGAACATCGTCGGCGGCGTCATTCTTATCATTCTCGGTGTTCTCATGGTGACCGGCCTCTGGGGCCTCATCATGAGCGAACTTCAGATATGGATTGGTGGCTATGTCACGCCCCTCTGACTATGACGACGGATCTGGCGCGCCAGCGCCCGTGACGAGCCCGGAGCTTGGCCTTACAGGCTGGCTCCGCTGGTTCTGGCGTCAGCTGACGAGCATGCGGGTCGCGCTGATCCTGCTGTTGCTGCTCGCCGTCGCCGCGATCCCCGGGTCGCTCGTGCCGCAGCGCGGCGCCGACCCGAACGGTGTGCTGCAGTACGAGAAGGACAACCCGACGCTCTTCAAGATCCTCGACGCGTTCCCGATCCAGGCGTTCGATGTCTACGGTTCGGTCTGGTTCTCGGCGATCTACCTGCTGCTGTTCATCTCGCTGATCGGCTGCGTGCTGCCCCGCATCAAGCACCACTGGCAGGCGTGGCGCGGCAAGCCGCCGAAGACGCCAGCCCGACTGAATCGCATGGCAGGCTTCTCGCAGATTCGAGTCACCAACACCGAGGCGACCGAGGACGAGCGGCTCGCGTTCGCGCGCTCCGCGGTTGAGTCCGCCGCAGATATCCTCCGCCGCCAGCGCTATCGCGTCGAGATCCAGGAGGCCACGCACCGTGGCGTCGCCGAGGTCTCGGTCTCGTCCGAGCGCGGGTACCTCCGAGAGACCGGCAACCTGCTGTTCCACACCGCCCTCGTCGGCGTGCTCGTCTGCGTCGGCCTCGGCAGCGCGTTCACATTCAACGGTCAGCGCGTGCTCTACGAAGGTGAGAGCTTCGTCAACCAGATCATTGACTACGACTCGGCAAACTCGGGCCGCGCGTTCAGCTCAGACACCCTCGAACCGTTCAGCCTGCGCCTCGACGACCTTGACGTGAACTACATCACCCCCGACGACGAGGATGCGAGCCCGAATTCGATCGGGCAGGTGCGCGAGTTCATCGCGAGCATGACCCTCACCGACCCGGAGGGCAATGAGAGCGCCGAAGAGATCCGGGTGAACCATCCGCTGCGCGTGCACGGTTCACCGATCTACCTGCTCGCGAACGGCTACGCGCCGACCATCGTGATCCGCAACGCCGACGGCGAGGTGGTGTTCCAGGAGTCGGTGCCGTTCATTCCTCAGGGCGCCGACCCGAACCTCACCTCTCTCGGCGTCGTCAAGGTGCTCGACGGCATGACGAACGACGCCGGCGAAGAGACCGAGCTGGGTCTGCGCGGCTTCTTCTACCCGACCCAGACGAAACTCGAGTCTGGGGCGTACACGTCGAACTACCCCGATCTCGAGAACCCCGTGCTGACGCTCGACGCGTTCATGGGCGATACGGGCGTCGACAACGAGTTCGGAATTCCGCAGTCGGTGTACTCCCTCGAGACCGAAAACATGGAGCAGCTCACGGGCCGCGCCATCGACAAGCCCTCAATCGAGCTGCGCCCCGGCGAGTCCGCCGACCTCCCGCGCGGGCTCGGCACCGTGACGCTCGAGGCCGTGCCGCGCTACGCGTCGTTCGATGTGATGCAGAACCCGTTCCAGATCGGGATCCTGATCTTCGCGCTGCTGTCACTCGGCGGACTGCTGTGGTCGCTGTTCGTGCCGCGCCGCCGCGTGTGGGTGAAGGCGATCCCGACGAAGGATGGCGTCGTGCTGCAGTATGCCGGACTCGCCCGTGGCGACGACCCCGCGCTCGACCGTGCCGTTGAGGAGATGCGGGAGGCGCACCGCGAGGTGCTGTAGGCCCGTAGCTGGGGGTCGCGCCGCGAGGTGCTGCATCCCCCCCCAGCGGGGCGGCGGCCTCCGCATGCAATGTGATCTGCGGTTTGAATGCCTGTTCCGCACCTGCGGGGCAGACGAACGGCAGATCACATTGGCATCGGTGGTGGCTGTGGCTGTGGTGGCTGTGCTGGCTGCGGTGGTGGCTGTGGCGCGTTAGCCCTGCAGCGCCTCGAGGAACGAGGTCACATCAGCTTCGAGCTCGCCGAGCGCGCGCTCGGCTGCAGCCCGCCGCTTGGACGCCTTGCCCTTCTCGCTGAAGGTGTCGAGGTAGAGCTTCAGCTTCGGCTCGGTGCCGCTCGGGCGGATCATGACGCGTGAGCCGTCTGCGAGGTCGTAGCGCAGCACGTTCGACGGGATCGCAGCGAGGCCCGGCTCGAGCAGATCCTGTGCGCTGGTCACGGCGCGGACGCCGAATGCGGTCGGAGGGGCCTGCCTGATCTTCGCAGCGAGCTCCGTTGCCGCGGCCATCGACTCGAGTCGAAGTGTGATCTGTCCGCTCGCGAAATGCCCGAAGCGCTCGGACGCCTCCTCCAACAGGCCCCAGATGTCGGTCCCGCGGCCCTTCGCCCAGCGCGCCATTGCGACGGCGTCGGCGCCTGCCGAGATGCCGTCCTTATCGCGCACGACGTGGGGCTGCGTGAGGTAGCCGAGTGCTTCCTCGAATCCGAACACGAGATTGGGCACGCGGGAGACCCACTTGAAGCCCGAGAGGGTCTCGGCGTAGTCGAGTCCGTAGTCCTTCGCGACGGCGCTGAGGGCAGGCGACGACACGATGGTGCACGCGAGCGTGCCGGTGAGGGGCACGCCGCGCTGCTCGGCGTCCTGCATCGCTCGCTCGGCGGCGCGCCACCCCAGCAGCAGCCCGAGTTCGTTGCCCGTCAGCCGGCGGTAGCCTGACTCCTCGTCGAAGTGGGGGAGCGCGACGGCCAGGCGATCCGCATCTGGATCGTGCGCGATGATGAGCTCGGCGTTCTGTTCGCGGCCCGTGCGGAACGCGAGGTCGAGTGCCCCCGGCTCCTCCGGATTCGGGAAGTCGACTGTCGGGAAGTTGCCGTCTGGCGCGACCTGCTCGGGCACGGGCGTTGGCAGCGACAGCCCGCTCGCGAGCAGCACCCGATCCGAAAGTTCGGCGCCAACGCCGTGCATGGCGGTATAGACAATACGGAGCGGCACCTCGGCGTTCAGCGTGCGGCCGTCCTGGGTGATCGGGAAACCGGCGAGCAGTGAGGCCGCGGTCCGCTGGACGTAGGTGTCTGAGATCTCGGTGCTCGCGACGGTGTACGAGGTGCTGCGCGGGAGTTCCGACAGCGGCACCGCTGCCGCTTCGTCGATGCGGGCGGCGATCTCGCTGTCGGCGGGAGCGACGATCTGTGATCCCTCGTCGGCGTCGCCGAGGTACACCTTGTAGCCGTTGTCGCGCGGGGGGTTGTGGCTGGCGGTCACCATTACGCCGGCAGAGGTGCCGAGGTGGCGCACCGCGAACGCGAGCAGGGGGGTGGGGCCATGCGTGGGGAACAGCGTCACGTCGATGCCAGCGCCCGCCATGATCTCGGCGGTGTCGCGCGCGAACACGTCCGAGTTCACTCTCGCGTCGTACCCGATGACGATCGACGGCGGGTTGCTCGTCTCGCCGCGTGCGGCACGCTCAAGGAGGAACGCGGCGAAGCCTGCGCTCGTCTGCGAAACGACGACTCGGTTCATGCGGGAGGGGCCGGCACCGAGCCGGCCGCGCAGCCCGGCGGTGCCGAACGCGAGCCGCTCACCGAACGCTTCGGCGAGTTCTGCGGCGGCGCTCTCATCGCCGGCCTCTGCCTGCGCGACGAGGCGCTCGGCCTCGGCCTGCGTGACAGGATCGATGTCGTGCGCGGCCCAGTTGCGCGCGCGTTCAAGCAGAGCTTCGAGCTGTTCGGTAGCCATCGCGCCCCCTCAGTGTGGTTATCGGTAGACAGTTCAAGCTACCACTCGGGCGCCGAAACGGGCCGTATCCGTCGCGGCAAGCTGAGCGAACGGTGGGTGAAAGCTTTCGGCCAGGGAGAACAGGACTGGGCAACTGCGCACTTCGGGGCTATCGTTGATGAGGATTTATTTACGGTAGGGAAATTGGGGACGATGGGCGGACGCGAGTCGCACTGGTCTGAGCAGGCCGGGCACACAGTGCCTCGGCCTGAGCTGCCCGGAAGCCTCACCGCCGATGTCGCGATCATCGGGGCCGACCATTTCGGCCTGTGGACCGCGTACTACCTCAAGAAGACCCAGCCCCGGCTAAGGGTCGTCGTGCTTGAGGAACGCCACGTTGGGCACGGCACCTCGGGCAGCGCCGTCGGCCGGATGACGGGCGAGGTTCCGGGCGGACGCGAGCCCTACGCGAGGCGCCACGGGCGCGACGCACTCGACCACTACCAGCGCATCATGAACGATGCGGTCGTCAACGTGCTCGACGTCGCGGCGACCGAGGGGATCGACGCCGACATCGTGAGTGGCGGCGAGCTTATCGCCGCCTACACAGCCCTCCAGGATCGGCGGCTTCGCGCCGCAACCGCGCTCGCGCAGAAGTATCCGCACACCGACGTCAGGCTGCTCGGCGCGGCCGAGGTGAAGGATCGAATCAACCTCGCAGGCGTGCGCTCTGCGATCCTCCACCCGCACGCCGCACGATTCCAGCCGGCCAAGTTCGCCCACGGGCTCGCCCGCGTGGTGGAGCGGATGGGGGTCGCCATCTACGAGCGCACCCGGGTCGAAGAATCGCTTCCCTTCGCACTGCAGACAACGCACGGGGTCGTCGAGGCGGGGGTTGTCGTCGGCGGCAGCGACCACCTCTCGCACGATCGCGGGTGGCGACGGCTCCAGCGCCCCGTCGCGGCGTCGCTCATCGCGACCGAGCCGCTCGAACTCGACATGTGGGACGACATCGGCTGGAGCGGCAACGAGCTGCTCGCGAGCTTCGCCTCCCCGCGCACTTACGCGCAGCGGACTGCGGACGGCAGGATCGTCGTCGGTGGGCAGCGCACCCCCTGCCAGACCAGCGCCGCCGCGCACAGCTCGGGCAAGCTCGGCGGCGGCACGTTCTCGGCCCTGCGAGCGATGTTGCACCGCGTGCTGCCCTGCACGCGAGACGCGGAGATCGCGCATACGTGGGCCGGGAACGCCCGCGTCGTGCACGCGGGCGCAGCGAAGATCGGATTCGACCGGCGAACAGGGAAAGCCTGGGCCGGTGCGGCGCGCGCCGGCGTCGCGACGGCGAACCTGTCGGCCCGAACGATCACCGACCTCGTGCTCGACCGGCAATCCGAACTCACCGCCCTCCCCACCGTGCTGACCGGAGGGCCGACCCCGGCCTACGCGCGCACGCGCTAGCGTTTCGGTGCCGAGACACGAAGCGGGCGAGCTAACGGAACAGTCCGTCAGCTCGCCCGCTGCCTTGTGCACAGTCCGCTAGAAGCGCGCGACGACCTCGGTGAGGAGCGCAGCGAGGCGAGGCTCGGCTTCCTTACCCGCGGCGATGACCTCTTCGTGGCTGAGCGGCGTCTCCTGGATCCCGGCCGCGAGGTTGGTGATGAGCGAGAACCCGAGGATCTCCATGCCTGCCTCGCGGGCTGCGATCGCCTCAAGGGCGGTCGACATGCCGACGATGTCGCCACCGATGATGCCGGCATAGCGGACCTCCGCGGGGGTCTCGTAGTGCGGTCCACGGAACTGCACGTAGACGCCGTCGTCGAGGGTCGAGTCGACCTCGCGGGCGAGGTCGCGCAGGCGCGACGAGTACAGATCGGTGAGGTCAACGAACGTCGCGCCCTCGAGCGGCGACGCGGCGGTGAGGTTGATGTGATCCGAGATGAGCACGGGCTGGCCGGGGGAGTACGCCGGGTTCACGCCGCCGGCGCCGTTCGTGAGCACCATGATCTTCGCGCCGGTTGCGGCGGCGGTGCGGACACCGTGGACGACCGAACGCACGCCGTGATCCTCGTAGAAGTGGGTGCGTGCGCCGATGACGAGAGCGTGCTTGCCGTTCGCGAGGCGGATCGAGCGCAGCGTGCCCGAGTGCCCGGGAACAGCGGATGCCCGGAAGCCGGGAACCTTGTCGGCCTCGATGACGGCGACGGTCTCGCCGATGACGTCGGCGGCCTTGCCCCAGCCGCTGCCGAGCGTGAGGGCGATGTCGTGCTGTGCGACCCCGGTGAGGTCGGCGATGACTGCGGCGGCCTCTGCGGCGAGGGCTTTCGGATCTGAAGAAGTACTCATGAAGATAAGACTACGCCGGGCGCGGCTCCCTTGGGCCGCGCCCGGCGTAGTCTCTGAGCGAGTTACGAACTCTTGATGATGCGGTACCCGCGGAGCGGGTCGTATCCGTGGATCTCACGGGTGTCGAGCACCTTCATGAACGCGAGCACCTCGGGCGACACGACCTGACCCGGAACGAGCACGGGGAAGCCCGGCGGGTATGGGGTGACGAACCCCGCGGAGATCGGCTTCTCGCCCGCGTCGACGCGCGCGCGGAGGTCGTCCCCGAGCACGTACTCGATATTGCCGCGGCGCTGGCCTCGGAAGAACGCCGCGCGCAGGTCGCCGTCGGGCAGTTGCTCATCGGTCGCGTAGGGCGGCGCAAAGGAACTGAAGTCGGGCAGCGGCGGCATCGGGATCTCTGCGGGGAGCGGCTGCTCGGTGTCGCGCTGCGCCTGCTCCTCCTCGAATCGCTCCGCGAGCTTCACGAGCACCTCGATGAGGTAGGCAACGGAACTGCGCGACGTGCCAATGTTCGTCATGAAGAGCACTGTGTTGCGGCTCGTCTTGTTGACCTGGATGCCGTAGCGGTCCATGAGGTGTTCGTGCTTGAACGTGTCGCCGTCGACGCCGGTCCGCGAGATCTCGATGGTGATGCGCGAGGGGTCGACGACGAACTCGTCGTTGCCCCAGGCCTCCCACATGCTCGAGAGACCGTCGCGTAGCGGCATGGCCCTGCCGGTCTCCCGGTACTGCTCGGGGATGAGATCGTGCGCGGTGAGCACCCGGAACGTGCGGCGCAGCAGGGGGTGCCGAGCGATCGCCTGCGACAGGCTTGTCGCCAGGTCGAGTTGGCGCTGCACGAGCTCGAAGCCCTCGAGCTCGACCTGACGGCGGCCGATGTCGAGGGAGGAGAGGATCTGGTAGTTCGGCGAGGTCGACGTGTGGGTCATGTAGGCCTCGTGGAACGGATCCTGAGCGTCGCGCACCCAATCCTGATCCCAGACGTGGATCATCGATCCCTGACGGAGCGCCGTCAGCGTCTTGTGAGTCGACTGCGTTGCGTAGACCCGCACGCGCGCCTCCGGCGACGGGATAAGCCGTTCGCGTAGCCAGACCTCATCCGACGCGGGCGTGCCGTCCTCGGCGAACAGGATCTCTTGCTGCTCCCGGTACGCGCGCTCGTGTGCGGCCGACTTGAGCTGCTGCTCGAGCAGCTTCGCCGAGGCCATCGCGGTGCGCCGCCGCGTCACAGGGTGGAACGCGCCGAACGCGAACCAGGCCTCGTCCCACAGGAAGACGAGGTCGGGCTTGATCGCGAGGCACTCGCTCATCACGCGGTACGGATCATAGACGATGCCGTCGAAGGTCGTGTTCGTGAGCGTCACCATGCGCACCTCGTCGAGGCGGCCGGCCGCGCGGTAGTCAAGCAGCAGCTGCTTGATGCGGTCGATTGGCACGGCGCCGTAGAACGCGAAGTCGTTGAGCGGGTAGGCGTCGAGATAGGCGGGGCGGCCACCGGTGAGCATCATCGAGTGATGGTGCGACTTGTGGCAGTTGCGGTCCACGAGCACCACGTCGTTCGGTGCAACGAGGGCCTGGTGCACGACCTTGTTGGCCGTCGACGTGCCGTTCGTCACGAAGAACGTGTGCTTCGCCCCGTACGCGCGGGCGGCGAGCTCCTGCGCCTTCTTTAGCGTGCGCACGGGGGCGAGCAGCGAGTCGAGCCCACCCGATGTCGCGCTCGTCTCGGCGAGCAGCAGGTTCAAGCCGTAGAAGTCGGCGAGGTCGCGGATCCACTTCGACGACATCACCGAGCCGCCGCGGGCAACCGGGAGCGCGTGGAAGACCCCGACCGGACGGCGGGCGTGATCCTGGATCGCGGAGAAGAAGGGGGTGTCGTAGAGGTGCGAGACGCGGCGCAACAGCGACAGGTGCAGCTCGAGGTGATCCTCGCGGCGGAACACGCGCCGGAAACGCTTCGTCATCGCGCCAGCGAGTTCCTCGATGTGCGCGCCGGCCATGAGGTACAGATCGAGCTCCGGACGGAGCGCCGCGAGCGTATCGGCGAGGCCGAGCACCCGCTGCACTGAGGCGAGCTGGTTGCGGGCGCTCGTCTGTGGCGTCGCGGTCTCGGTATGCGCAAGCTCGATCGTCTCGCGCAGGTCACGGCTGAGGGTCTGCTTCGTCCGTTCGCTGAACCCGGGCCTGACGACGACGGCGAGGATGTTGGGGTTCGTGAGGACAGCGGCGACCGCGTCGTCGGCCGAGGGAACGATGACGTACTCGTAGACGAAGGCGTCGGCCGAGCTGCGCATCCGGAGGCTCTCCGCACGCATGCTGTCGCGGTCAGCCGGGGTCGTTTCGTCGACAACGAGGACCTCGAAGCGCGGCCTCGGGTCGTTGTCCGTCGTGAACTCCTCGTCCACTTCGAGGTCGGTTTCGCCAGCGGCCTCTTCCGAGGTGCCGACGGCGCGCAGCCGGTTCACCACCCGGCCGATGCGGTCGAGTGCCGCCTGATACTCGCCCGCCGCAAGCATGTCGCCGATCGCGGTGACGTACCGCTGGCCGAACCCCGCCCAGTACATCTCGACGGTCTCGAGGGCGCGCAGCGAGCGGTGAATCTCGCTGTCGGCGGCCAACGCCTCCGTCGCCTCCGAGCGATCCCCAAGCGCGAGACGCTTCACCGCGAATCGCAGGTACTCCCATGCGTCGCTGCGCATCCGCCAGGTGCTCGAGGGCATGCCCGGATCGCGTTCAAGTACCGGTTCTGCCTTGGGTTCTGACACCAATTGCCTCCAACGTCGCTGTCGCGTATCAGGCCTGCGCGGGCGAAAGAGGTGCGCAGGGCCCTAAGTCCCCGATCATACGGTGCCGAGCATGCCTCAGCACGCCTAGACTTGAGGTATGGCGAAAGAACGGAAGCACAGGATCGTTGTTCTCGGCGGCGGACCTGGCGGATACGAAGCCGCGCTCGCGGGCGCGCAGCTCGGTGCCGAAGTAACGCTCGTGGAGCGCGCGGGAGTGGGCGGCTCGGCCGTACTCACCGACGTCGTTCCCTCGAAGAGCCTCATCGCGACGGCCGGCGCCGTGCAGTCGGTGCGCGACGCGGGAAAGCTCGGCGTGCAGACCTTCCTCCCCGGCGGGGATGGCAAGCCGGTTCGGCCGGAGATCGCGGTGAACCTGGCCGCCGTCAACAAGCGGCTCCTGGCGATGGCGGGCGCGCAGTCCACCGATATGCGGCTGAGTCTCGAAGAGAGCGGGGTGCGCCTCGTGCAGGGGTCCGGCCGGCTCGACGGGCCGAACGCCGTGCTGGTGTCGACCTCGCAGGAGGGTGGCACCGACTTCGACCGCATCGAGGCCGACACCATCGTCGTCTCGGTCGGCGCGAGCCCCCGCGAGCTCGACTCCGCGAAGCCGGATGGCGAGCGCATTCTCACCTGGCAGCAGCTCTACAACCTGCAGGACGTTCCCGAGCACCTCATCGTGGTCGGCTCGGGCGTGACCGGCGCCGAGTTCGCGAACGCGTACGCGACGCTCGGGGCCGAGGTCACCCTCGTGTCGAGCCGCGAGCAGGTGCTTCCCGGTGAGGATCCCGATGCGGCAGCTGTCATCGAGCACGAGTTCAAGCGCATCGGCATGAACGTGATGTCGAAGTCGCGCGCTGACGCTGTCGAGCGCACCGAGGACGGCGTCCGGGTAACGCTCGCCGACGGCCGCGTCGTCGAGGGCTCGCACTGTCTCATGGCGGTCGGCTCGATCCCGAACACGGAGGGCCTCGGCCTGGAAGAAGCCGGCGTCGAGCTGAGCGAGAGCGGTCATATCAAGGTCAATAAGGTCGCGCGCACCTCGATCCCGTCGGTCTATGCCGCTGGCGACTGCACGGACTTCTTCCCGCTCGCCTCGGTCGCCTCGATGCAGGGCCGCACTGCGATCATGCACGCGCTCGGCGACTTCGTGCGGCCGATCGACCTGCGCAACGTCGCCTCGAACGTCTTCACCTACCCGGAGATCGCGACAGTCGGGTGGAACGTGCGCTCGCTCGCTGACGCAACCAACATGGCGACGGCCATCACCCACACGATCCCGTTGAACGCGAACCCGCGCGCGAAGATGATCGGGTTCACCGACGGCTTCGTCAAGCTGTTCGCGTGGAAGGCCTCGGGCACCGTCATCGGCGGCGTGATCGTCGCGCACCGCGCGAGCGAGCTCATCTTCCCGCTCGCGCTCGCGGTCGAGCACCGTCTGACCGTCGACCAGGTCGCGTCGGCATTCACCGTCTACCCCTCGCTCACCGGCGCGATCACCGACGCCGCCCGCGCGATGCACGTGCACTAGGAAAGGTGTCAATGTGACGCAGCTGCAGCTTGATTCCAAGGTCGTGAAGCGCCGGTCGCGCAGTCACCTCATGGCGAGCATCGCGGCGAGTCTGGGCGTGTTCCTGCTCGCCTTCGGGCTTGCCGCCTGCGCGCCAGCGAAGCCGCCCCTCGTGCCGTCGGATGACGACGCGAAGGTTACCGTCACGGTCCGGGTCGTCGACAACAAGTTCGAACCGAAGGAGATCACGATCTCCCAGGGAGAGGCAGTGCGTTGGGTGTTCGAGGGCCCCTCGAACGAGCACGACGTCGTCGCGAAGGACGGCAGCTTCGTGAGCGAGCTTATGCGCGAGGGCAGCTACACCCACGTGTTCAACGACCAGGGCGATTTCGACTACCTCTGCTCGATTCATCCCGAAATGACGGGGCTCGTCACCGTCGAATAAGCGTCCGGTGCTGTCGCGGCCGACGCGTCGAACGTTGGCAATGCAATCTGCAACACTAATGCCCGTTCCGGCCGGAACGGGCATTACTGTTGCAGATCACATTCCCGGTGCTGGCGGCCTGGGGCCTGAAGCCTGGCGGCAGAGCCCCAGCGCCGGGCCTTCCGGCCTAGGCTCCCGGAGCTCCGTGGCGGAGCGACTCCAACTGTTCGTCGCGGGTCGGAGCGGGATGGACCGTGACGAGCTCGTCGGCGTCGGCGAGCTTCGCGAAGCCGGCGAGCTGCTCGCGAACGCGCTCCGGCCCACCGACGGCGGTGTAGCGCATCATCGAGCGAATCTCGGTTGCGGCTGGGGTGTCTCTGATCGCCTCGGCCTGCTCGATGGTCAGGGGCACGTCGCGGCCGCGTGACAGGAAGGCGCGGATGCGCTCAAGCTCGGCGCGCGCGAACAGCTGTCTCGCCGCCTCATCGTTCTCGGCCGCGATGACGTTGACGCCCGCGCTCACGTAGGGCTCGGGATGCTGTGCGCTCGGCTGGTAGTTCGCCCGGTAGTGCTGCACGGCCGCGGTGAGCGCCTGCGGGGCGAAATGTGATGCGAAGGAGTACGGCAGTCCGAGCTGGGCGGCGAGGTTCGCACCGAACAGGCTGGAGCCGAGGATCGTGATCGGCACGTTCGTGCCGCGCCCGGGGTACGCGTTGACTCCGGTCAGGGGGAGGTCGCTGCCGAGGTAGGCCTGCAACTCAAGCACGTCGTTCGGGAACGCGTCTGCCGCCTGCACGGTGCGTCGGAGCGCCTGGAATGTCGCGCCGTCGGTACCGGGCGCCCGACCCAGGCCAAGGTGAATCCTGCCAGGGTGCAGCTCGGCGAGGGTGCCGAACTGTTCGGCGACCACGAGTGGTGAGTGGTTCGGCAGCATGACGCCGCCCGAGCCGAGCCCGATCCGCTCGGTCTGTGACGCGATGTGGGCGATGAGTACGGCCGGCGAGCTCGACGCGATCGTCGGCATATTGTGGTGCTCGGCGTACCAGATGCGTTCGTAGCCGCCGGCCTCAGCGGTCTGTGCGAGGCGCACCGAGTGGGCGAGCGCCGAGGCGACGGTGCTCTCCCGTTCTACGGTTGCGAGGTCAAGGAACGAGAGCTTCAGTGCGGCCATGCCCAGTGCAACCGGTGGCGCTCGCCCACTATTCCTGGTCTCCGCGACCGCGCGCCCGACCGCGCCATTCTCACGTCTTGCGCACAGCCCGCATGCTGCCGCGACACAGCATCTAGACTGAATCCCGTGTCCGACCCAGCCCACGCACCGCACGCAGCCGAGCCCGGTCTGCTGTCGCGGCTCGTCGCGTGGCTGAAGCGAATCCCGACAGGATGGTTCGCAAGTATCCTCACCGGGATCTTTCTCGCCGTGGCTGCGGCGTTCGGTGGGCTCGCCCCGGTCGCTGAGGCCGCCGTCGCGCCGGTGGCGGCAGGCGAAGCCCGGGTCGGCGACCAGCTTTCGGTCTCAGTCGAGCGGGCGGTACTCTTCGACTCATTCCCCGAGGCCGGCGCGTACGCGGAGGACGGTGAACGGGTGCTCGCGCTGCTCGTGACCGTCGAGAACCGCTGGACGCAGCCGTTGCTCAGCTCGCAGGGCGCTGTCGAGCAGGCGCTGCGCCTCGACGGGGTGAGCGAGGACGTTGATGACGCCGAGCCTGCCTCCATCGCGCGGCTCGACGACGCGACGTTTGGGCCCTGGCTGCAGCCGGGAGTGCCCGCCGAGCTCGTCGTCAGCTGGGTCGTCCCCGAGTCGAGCGTTCGTGCAGGCGAGCCGATCGACGTGGTCATTCGCGAAGCGACGCTGGAGGTGGGCCAGCGGCTCACGAGCGACGAACGCTGGACGAACTCGCGGCCGGCAGCGACGGTCGAGCTCACTGTCACCGCTGGCGGCGACAGCGGGGGAACCGAGTGACGGGTACGTCGGCCGCGCGGCCGAGGCTTCGAAGCGCCGCCGCGTGGGGCGTCGGCATCGTGCTGCTCGCGCTCGCCTCGCTGCTCCTTCGCCTGGTGCCCACCGACGCCCAGAGCGAGCAGCCGTTTACTGTGACCGCCGCAGTCGGGGAGGCGGCCGCCGCGCGCACGTTCACCGTGACCGTCACGGGCGCCGAACTCGTGGACGTGCTCAGCGCGGGCGAGTGGAGGCAGCCGGGCAACTGGCTCGTCATCGACCTGACTGTGGAAGGGGCCGGGAGGGACGCGTCGAGCTATCTCGGACGTGCGGCGTTCGTTCACGAGGCTGGTGCGGGCGACGACGCCCAGCGCCGCGAGTATCGCGCGAGCGAGCGATTCCCGTCGCTCGTCACCGACCCCCTCGTGACTGGCGTGCCCCGCACAGGCAGCATCGCGTTTGAACTGCCCGCCGACGCAACGGGGGAGGGCGCCGTCGAACTCGCGCAGCACGGCGACACGCGGTTGGACTCCCTCGTGAGCGTCGCCGTCGACCTCGACGCACTCGAGCGGGTTCCCGAGCGAGCGGTCCGAGAGACGGGATGGGAACACCGATGACCTGGCTCAGGCGGAACCGAATCGCGCTGATCGCGCTCGCCGTGCTGCTTCCCGTGACAGCCGGGGTGATGAGCTGGAGCGCCTGGAGCGGGTACCGGTCGAACCAGCCGACCGAACGCGCCCCGATTGCGGGTGGCGCGGTGAACTACGCTGGCGCCATCATCGGACCCGCCGAACCGACCGAGCTCGATGCAGCGGCGCACGGCCTGCCCGCGGGCACCAGGCTGATCAGGATCGTGCTCCCCGTCAGTCCGGCCGCAGGGGAACGGGCGACCTGCCAGACTCCCGAGTTGTGGGATCGTGGCGGCGAGCGGCGTTGGGCGGAACGCTCCGACGCGATCGGGGCGGAGCCGCTCGACCGCGTCACCGCGTGCACCTCCGAGGAATCCCCGTACGAGCTTGTGCTCGACTACGTCGTTCCCGACGACGCGCGCGAGCTTTCGCTCGCAGTGCTGTCGCCTGCGGAGCTGCCGGTGTTCGCAGAGATCCCGATCATCTCGTCGTAGCTGCTGGCGACGAGCGCCATGCGGATCGGCTCGATGATGAGCGGGATCGCGAGCAGGATCAACGAGTCCGCGAGAAGCCAGAAGCTATTGATGTCGTGCGGGCCGAACGCCCGGAATATGCCGACACGGAGGGCGCCCTCCAGAAAGAGCACAGCGGTGAACGCGAGCACGTACGCCCCGATGAACGCCGGGCCCGCGGTGCGCATGTGGAGCACCGCCTTCCAGATCGGGGTGAAGCGCGATGCGAAGTCGCGCCAGAGGTCGCCAAGGCGCGTCTGGACCTGCGCCGGCAGGAGCTGGAAGCGTTGCTCGACGCTGGCGGCACGCTTCGGCACGGCGATGCGCGGCGCGGCGAGCTGCACCGAACGACCGTAGATCACGCCGACGATCGCCAACCACGCGAGGGGAGCGATCGTCACCTTCGCGGCCTCGCCGATCACGAGCGCGACAGTGTCCCAGGCCGCGCCGAGCGGCGCGAGCCAGCCGGTGAAGCTCGCGCGCAGGTCGCCGAGCCACACCATCGCCTGGCGCGAGTCGATCCACGATCGAAGCGACTCGAACAGGCGCGAGATGATCGTTGCCGAGAGATAGATCCAGAGCGTCTCGAGATAGACGGCCGCGAGCGCGAAGCTCCCTGGGAGGCGATCGCGATACCGCCCCCACAGCCACCGGAGGCCGTACGCGGCCACGATCACGGCGACCGTCGTGAGCGAGACCCCGAGCACCTCGGGCGCGGGCGGCGTGGGCGCCGGATCACCCTCGATCGTGGACGTGAACACGATGTCGGCTCGGACTTCGAGCAGCCGGTGGAAGTAGGTCGTGACGTCGTCAGCGAGGTAGCCGCGCGCCGCGTAGAACGCGACGAAGGGCAGGATCCCCGCGAGCAGCGCATCGGTGAACCTGCGCACAGGCCCCCTGCCTGGCTCAGGGAGCGCGCCGACGTTGCTGAGGCCGTCGCGCAGCACGACGAGCATCGCGACGAGCGCGACGAGCCGCGCGAGGACTGCGAGGGGGAGCAGCAGGATCCCGATGTCCTCGGCCCACGCGCCGACGAAACCCGCAAGCTGAATGAGCACGTGGTGCAGCAGCATGCCCGCGAGATAGCAGGCAACGAGAAGCGGACCGTAGGCTCCGAGGAGCCGCACGGTCCGCTTCCCTGCAGCGAGCATCCGCCGCGCCTCGCGTTCTAGACCGCGTCGACGATCGAGAGCAGCGGGTGGCCGCTCGGAACGGTCTGGCCGAGCGGTGCATCGATGTTGCAGACGATGCCCGAGCGGTGCGCGTAGATCGACTGCTCCATCTTCATCGCCTCAAGGACGACGATGAGCTCGCCCTCCGCGACCTCCTGCCCGTCCTCGACGGCGAGCTTCACGACCGTCGCCTGCATCGGCGCAGAGACTGAGTCTCCGGTGGCCGTTGCGACGCCCGACCCCTTCGCCCGCTTGGGCGCGGGGCCGCGCGTGACGTCCTGATCGGCGATCGGCAACAGCGTCGTCGGCATCGTGACCTCGACGCGGCGACCCGCAACCTCAACGACCACGGCCTGGCGGGTCGACGGCGTCGACGGGGCAGCGTTCTCGCCCTCCCACGGCTCGATGTCGTTCACGAACTCCGACTCGATCCACAGCGTGTAGACGCCGAAGGTGCCGTCCTCGGCGGTGAACGCCGGGTCGCGGACAATCTTGCGGTGGAACGGCAGCACGGTGGGGAGCCCCTGGACCTCAAGCTCGTCGAGCGCGCGACGAGAGCGCTCGAGCGCCTCCTCGCGAGTGGCCCCGGTGACAATGAGCTTGCCGAGCATCGAGTCGAACGCGCCCGAGATGACGTCGCCGGACTGCACGCCGGTGTCGACGCGAACGCCGGGCCCGAGCGCGGGCTTGAAGAGCGAGACCGGGCCGGGCGCGGGGAGGAAGCCGTTGCCCGGATCCTCGCCGTTCAGGCGGAACTCGAACGAGTGGCCATGCGCAACCGGATCCTCGTAGTCGAGGACGCCGCCCTCGGCAATGCGGAACTGCTCGCGGACGAGGTCGATGCCGGTGACCTCCTCGGAGACCGGGTGCTCGACCTGGAGGCGGGTGTTCACCTCGAGGAACGAGATCGTCCCGTCTTTCGCGACGAGGAACTCGCAGGTGCCGGCACCGACGTAGCCGACCTCGCGGAGGATCGCCTTCGACGCCGCGTAGAGCTCCTCGTTCTGTGCGTCAGAGAGGAACGGCGCTGGAGCTTCCTCGACGAGCTTCTGGTGGCGGCGCTGCAGCGAACAATCGCGGGTCGAGATGACGACGACGTTGCCGTGGCTGTCAGCGAGGCACTGCGTTTCGACGTGCCGGGGCTTCTCGAGGTACTTCTCGACAAAGCACTCGCCGCGACCGAAGGCGGCGACCGCCTCGCGGGTCGCCGACTCGAAGAGATCCGCGACCTCCTCGCGCTTGTATGCGACCTTCAGGCCGCGTCCGCCGCCGCCGAAGGCCGCCTTGATAGCGACGGGCAGGCCGACCTCGTCCGCGAACGCGAGCACCTCGTCGGCGCCCTGAACGGGGTCGCTGGTTCCGGGCGCGAGCGGAGCGTTGACCTTTTCCGCGACGTGGCGCGCCGAGACCTTGTCGCCCAGGCGCTCGATGGCCTCGGGGCTCGGGCCGATCCAGGTGAGACCGGCGCCAATAACCGCGCGCGCGAAGTCGGCGTTCTCGGCGAGGAACCCGTAGCCGGGGTGCACAGCGTCGGCGCCGGAACGGCGGGCGACGCTCAGGATCTTGTCGATTGCGAGGTAACTGTCGGCGCTCGTCGAACCGCCGAGAGCGTACGATTCGTCGGCAAGCTGCGAGTGCAGTGCGTCGCGATCCTGATCGGCGTAGACGGCGACGGACGCGATGCCGCTGTCGGCAGCGGCGCGAATAATACGAACGGCGATCTCGCCCCGGTTGGCGATGAGCACTTTACGAATGCGAGACATAAATTACAGCCTATTCGAGGAACGGTGCCGCAAGTTGGATATTCGTCACAAACCTTTTGCTGGATCGTTGCCGAAGGCTACACCGGCGCGGGTGTGTCACACGCGTAAACATTGCAATAATTTCGCTACTGCTCCAGGGCACTCTGGCGGTAATGTAAGGCTGTGTGAGTCGCACCCGGCGACACTCGATTGGGGACACCGAAATGGCAAATGACAACGCACTTGATGCCCTGCTTTCGCAGGTTCCGGTCGGCGAGCTCGCCGCGAAGCTTGGAGTCGACGAAGACACCGCGCTCGCCGCAGTGAAGCAGGCTCTTCCCGGCCTGCTCGGGGGACTCGCGGTGAACGCGTCGAGCGACGAAGGCAAGCAGCAGCTTGAGGGCGCGCTCAGCAAGCACACTCCGACCGATGGCAAGATCTCGCTCGACGCGATCGACGAGGCCGACGGTCAGAAGATCGTGAAGCACGTGCTTGGCGACAAGGAAGAAGCTGTCGCGAACGCGCTCGGCGCGCAGGCTGGCAACCCGAGCATCGCGAAGTACATCCCGATGCTCCTCCCGCTCCTTGCTCCGATCGTGATGCAGTTCCTCGCGGGCAAGTCGAAGGCAGCTCCGGCAGCTGCTGAAGACAATGGCGGCGGCATCGGTGACGTCCTCGGTGGCCTGCTCGGCGGTCTCACCGGCGGAAACCAGGCGCAGAGCACTGGCGGCGGCATCGGCGACCTGCTCGGTGGCCTGCTCGGCGGCGGCAAGTCGCAGGGCGGCGGCCTGGGTGGCCTGCTCGGTGGCTTGCTCGGCAAGTAAGCTCGCAGCCGCATAGCGGCACAGAGCCCGCGCCCGTCGCCCGACGGACGCGGGCTTTTTGCGTCGCCCGGCTAGACTGATCCCGTGGTTAATCCAGACGTTCAGGGCCGGGTCTACCCGCCCACCCAGCCGTACCTCGTCGGGCGTGAGAAGGTGCGCGAGTTCGCTCGCGCCGTGTTCAGCAGCTCGCCGCTCCACCACGACCCCGAAGCCGCGCGCGCGGCAGGGTTCGCCGACGTCGTTGCGCCGCCGACATTCGCCGTGACAGTGCAGGAGGCGACGCTCGCGCAGCTGCTCGCCGATGACGAGGCTGGCGTCGACTTCTCGCGCGTCGTCCACGGCGACCAGCGGTTCAGCTACACGCGTCCGATCGTCGCTGGCGACGAGCTCACGGCGACGCTGACGATCGCCGCAGTCAAGCAGCTTGGCGGGCACTCGATGGTGACGGCGTCGAGCGACGTCGTTGACGCCGCGGGCGAGCACGTCGTGACCGCGATTTCGACCCTGGTCGTGCGAGGAGAAGAAGCATGAGCGCAGCAGTGACATTCGACGGGCTCGCCAAGGGCGACGTCGTCGCGGAGCGCGAGCACACCCTCACGCGTGACAGCCTCGTGAGGTACGCGGGCGCCTCCGGCGACTTCAATCCGATCCACTACCGCGACGATTTCGCGCAGTCGGTCGGCCTCCCCGGCGTGCTCGCCCACGGCATGCTTACGATGGGTGTCGCTGGCTCGCTCGCGACCGACTGGCTCGGGACCGCCGGCCACGTCGTCGACTTCCAGTCGCGCTTCACCAGGCCCGTCCCCGTCGACGCGACAGCGGGCGCTGTGCTCGCCGTCTCGGCCACGGTCGGCGCCCTTGACGAGGAAGCCCGCACTGCGCGCCTCGACCTCAAGGTGACGTTCGACGGCGCGACGGTTCTGGGGAAGTCCCAGATGGTGGTGGCGTTCGCGTGACGTCGCAGCCCCTCGCAACGCTCACGACGATGCGGGTTGGTGGCCCCGCCGAGGAGATCCTCGCGGCGCACACCCGCCACGAGCTGCAAGAACAGGCGATCCAGCTGTGGGAGCGCGGCGACGACTGGCTGCTGCTCGGCGGCGGCTCGAACACGGTCGTCGCCGACGAGGGGTATCCGGGCCCGGTGCTCCTCGTCCGGACGGGCGGCGTCGCACTCGTCGAGGATCCCGAGCTCGCGCCGGGGACCGTCAGGATCCGCGTTGAGGCCGGCCACGACTGGGACGCCCTCGTCGCGGAATGCGTTGAACGCGGCTGGGCCGGCATCGAAGCGCTCTCGGGCATTCCGGGGTTGGCCGGGGCCGCGCCGGTGCAGAACATCGGAGCATACGGGCAGGAGCTCTCGGGCGTGCTGCACTCGATCGAGTTCCTCGCGGCGAGCACCTACGACGTTCTCCGCATGCCCGCGGCGGACCTCGCGCTGAGCTACCGCGATTCGGTCATCAAGCAGGGGCTCGAGGGCGTCGTGCTCTCGATCGACCTTGTGCTCACCGACGCCGGAGTCGCGGCGGGGGAGGACGGCCCCGAGCCACTGTCCGAACCGATCCGCTATTCGCAGCTCGCGGGGGCGCTTGGCGTTGAGCTTGGTGCCCGGGTGCCGCTGCGGACGGTGCGCGATACCGTGCTCCGCCTTCGCGCGTCGAAGGGCATGGTGCTCGACGAAACCGACCACGACTCGTGGAGTGCTGGATCGTTCTTCACGAACCCGATCGTGACCGAGCGATTTGCGCGCGGGCTGCCCGAGAACGCGCCCCGCTTCCCCGTCGCGGAGGCCGGCCCAACTGCCGCGGTGACGACGTTTGAGGAGCTCGCGGCCGGACAGCCGCTGCGCATCCCGGCGACGCCGCCCGAGCGCCGGGTCAAGCTTTCCGCCGCGTGGCTCATAGAGCAGTCCGGCGTTCCGCGCGGCTACCGGCTGCCAGGCTCGGGAGCGTCGGTCTCAACGAAGCACACGCTAGCGATCACGAACCGCGGAAACGCGTCGGCGTCCGACATCGGCGAGCTCGCCCGCTTCATCGTGCAGCGGGTGCAGCAGGAGTTCGGGCTCGTGCTCGTGCCCGAGCCGAACCTCTACGGCATCGAGATCTAGCGCAGCCGACTGCGGCGGGCCCGGCGTTGCCCGGTTCGCGCGTGCCGGTTCGAGGTCGCGGCCGGAGGCCGTCTGGGTTAGGGCCGGCCGGCGGCAGCGATGATCTGCTGTACCTGCTCAGCGGTGAGGGTGAAGACCTCGCCGCCGGTGACGGGCTCGCTCACCGGCAGGATCCTGACCCGCGATTCGTTCAGCTCGACGACGGTCGCGCCGGCCCAGTCGCGCGCCGACTCCTCATCGCGCGGGCCGAACGCCTCCGCGAGGTTCGTGACGCCCGGGGTGACGACGACCGGGATTCCGTCGACGGTCTCCACGAGCGCATGATGGTAGTGACCGGCGAGCACCGCGCGCACGTCGGTGCCGCTGATTGCGTCCCACAGGCGCGCGGCAGAGTCGTCGTCAAGCGCGAGCGCCTGGAGAAGTTCAGTCTGCGCCGCAACGGGCGGATGGTGCATCACGACGACCGTGCCATGCTCAGCGGGCACCGCGAGCGCCTCTGCGAGGAAGGCCGCCTGGGCGGCACCGAACTCACCGTAGCCGGCGCCGGGGACGGACGTGTCGAGCACGATCGTGCGCCAGCCAGCGACGGTGATCGTCGACGCGATGGGGGAGGCTGCCGGGTCAGCGCCGGGATCGGCGGCGAGCACCCGCAGGTCCTCGCCGCTCTGGCCGGCGCCAAGCACCTCGCGGAACCCGGCCCGCTGGTCGTGATTGCCCATCGCATACAGCGTCCGCGCTCCCCGCTCGCGCGCCCACGGCTCCACGAGGCTCAGCAGGCGCTCGTACGACGCGACCGTGCCGTCCTCGCTCAGGTCGCCTGAGCAGACGACGAGCTCGAACGGCTCATCGGCGAACCTGTCGAGCACCCGCGCGAGATGATCTGCGGTGTCGACGACGCCGTAGTGGCGTGAGTCGTCGCCGTACAGGTGGGTGTCGCTGAGATGGAGCACTCGCAAGGTCGTCATGGGTGCACTGTACTCCGCCCGCGTGAACAGTGAGTGTTCTCACAGAAATGTTGGGAATGCCACGCAGCGGCCCCAGGTTCTCCCCTGAGTACCCGCAGCGTTCTAGAAAGGAACTGTTTCATGGCTACATACAACATCGGTTTCATCGTTGGCAGCGTCTCGTCGACCTCGATCAATCGCCGCCTCGCAAACGCCCTCGTGAAGCTTGCGCCGCAGGCCGACCTCACGCTCACCGAGATCCCGATTGCGGACCTGCCGTACTACTCGGCCGATCACGACGCCGATATCCCCGCGGCAGCCGCGGAGTTCAAGCAGCGGGTTGAGGCCGCCGACGGCATCATCATCGTCACCCCCGAGTACAACCGGTCGGTGCCCGGCGTGCTGAAGAACGCGCTCGATACCGCGAGCCGCCCCTGGGGCCAGAACAGCTTCGCGGGCAAGCCGACTGCGGTCGCTGGCGCTTCGATCGGCCAGATCGGCACCGCGCTCGCGCAGCAGCATCTGCGCTCGATTCTCGCGTTCCTCGACGCACCCGACCTGCAGCAGCCCGAGGTGTACCTGCTGATGACCGAGGGGCTCATCGCCGAGGACGGCGAGGTCTCGAACGAGGCGACGGCCGAGTTCCTGCTCTCCTGGCTCCGCACCGCGCACGCGCACTTCGAGCTGCACGCGAAGCGCGACGCGTAGGCGACACGTCGTGTCGGGCGGCGCGGAATAGCGGAGGCGCTGCGCGGGTTACATCCCGCATGCAGAACACCGCCACCGCGCCGCTCGGCACGCTCCTCGAGAGCATCGACGTCGTCGTCACGAGGACCACGCGCGTCGCGCTGAGCCGAGGCCGCCGAACGGTCACGCCGGCCGGCGCGGTGACGCTCCTGTATGTCGTGAGCGGGACGCTCGGGGGAGACTCGGCGACCTCCTGCGCGACCGACCCACGGAGTGGCGGCCGGATCGTCGCGCGCGGCCACGTGAGCGAGTTTCCCGCGGGCGCCGCACTGTTCACGATGGGAACGGTGCCGCTCGAGTTCGAGGCGCAGTCCGACGCCGAACTCGTGGTGGTCACGGTTGAGCTCAACGAGACCGCACATCGCCTGCGCAGGCTCCTGCCCGACCCTCTCACAATCACCGACTTCTCGCGCCTCGACCCGGCCCTCGCGTCGCTCGCAAGCAACATGGGCGCGGGCGGCTCGCCCGCGCCGGTTGTGGCCGCCGGCGGCGGCGAGGTCGTGTGCCGGCTGATGGCCCGCACCCTGCTTGTGGGCGTGCTCCGTGCCTGGGTGTCTGCGGGCTGCGCACCGAGCGGCTGGACGGCGCGCGTCGCGGATCCCTACCTCGACCCGGTGCTCTCCGCGATCCACAGCGATCCTGGCGGCGACTGGTCCCTCGATGCGCTCGCGAGCCTCGGCGCGATGTCGCGCTCGGCGTTCGCCAGGCGGTTCCGCGAGGTCGTCGGCTCGTCCCCCGGGCAGTACATCACGGGAGTGCGCATGGAGGACGCGAAGCGCAGGCTGTCGCACGGCGCGACGGTCACGCAGACCTCCCGCGAGCTGGGATACGCCTCAGACGAGGGCTTCAGCCGCGCGTTTAGGCGCCACACCGGCGTCTCGCCGTCGCGCTGGGAATAGGCGCGCTGGGAGTAGGCGCGGGCTGGCGCATGGCGGCCCGCGCCAGCCCCTGACCTACGCCCGCCCGCGGTGCGAGGCGCCGAACAGGGCCGAACCGCAGACGAGGGTGACGATCGCAACGAGGTACACGGTCGTGATGCCAGCGGCGTCGCTCAGGAGCCCGCCGCCGGCCGCGGCGAGGAAGATCGCCCCCTGGAATCCGACGACGACGAGGCTTCCGCCCGCCTCGAGCGCGTCAGGGAGCCGGTGGCCGGCCCACGTGTTCACGACGAGCAGCCACGAGGCGAAGAAGAAGCCCCAGACGGTGACCGCGATCCCGACGGCCCACAGCGCACCCGGTGCCGCGAGCACGGTGACCGCCGCCGCCGCGATGACGAGGGGCGCGAGCATCGAGAACTGCTTGAACGCGCGGTCGACGACGAGGCCGATGGCGAAGTTTCCGACGAATCCGCCTGCCCCGAACAGCGCGAGCAGCACGACGATGGTGGCGGGAGCAAGTGGGGCTCCCGTTGCGTCGGTGACCCGCTCAAGCGCGAGCCTGATGTAGGTGTATGCCGCGAAGTGGCCGAGCACGACGAGCACGTGGCCGCCGAGTCCGAGGGAGACGCCCGGCACCCTCAGGGCGCGGTCGAGCGCCCGGAAGCCGCCTGCCTTCGTCGCTGGGATACGTGGGAGCGTCACGCGCAGGGAGACCGCGAGGAGCAGCATCGCTGCTCCGATGATCGCGAATACGAGTCGCCAGTCGAACGCGTTGGACAGCATGACCCCAACGGGTACGCCCGCGACCGTCGCGAGCGAGACCCCGCCCGAGGTGAACATCAACGCGCGCCCGAGCCGCCGCGGGCCGACGAGGCTCGAGGCCGCGCTGATCGACATCGACCAGAACGTTGAGAGCGCAGCGCCGAGCATGAAGCGCGCCACGAGGATGAGCCAGAACGACGGCGCGAGCGCGACCAGCACGTTCGACGCGGCTCCGAGTATGGCCATCCAGATGAGCAGCGAACGCCGGTCGATGCGCGGGAAGAGGCTGCCGACCACGAGCGCGGTGATGAGGCCAGCGAGGGCGGTCATGCTGACAGTCTGGCCCGCCTGGCCGGGGGTGATGCCGAGGCCGGCGGCCATCTCGGTGAGCACGCCGTTCGGGAGGAACTCGCTCGTGACAAGCAGGAAGCTCATCGCCATGAGCGTGAGCAGGGCGGCATAGGGCATGGGAGGCTGCGTCGCCGGCAGCGCACCGGCGACGGGAATGGGCGCGGTTGTGGTCATGGTTCTAGCGTCCCAGCGGCGGCCGCGACGCGCCCGATCATGCGAACCCGCTTCCCGACCGATCGTGCACAGCGCGCGCCGGCCGGCGCCCGGCCGGCTACACGTGGTCGAGGGCCGCGCGGAGGTCCGCGATGAGATCCTTTGCCGACTCGAGCCCCACCGACAGTCGGAGGAGGCCGGGCGTGATCCCGAGCCGCTCGTTCACGTCGGGCGTGAATGTCGCATGGGTCGACGTGAGCGGGTGGATGATCATCGATCGAGTGTCGCCGATGCCGGTCATCCGCGAGAACAGTCGCAGGTGGTTCACGAACGCCCGCGCGCCATCGATTCCGCCCCGCACAGTGACGCCGAACACCGAGCCCGTGCGCGCGCCGTCGCCTGCGGCGGTGAGACCGTAGTCGCGGGCGGCGAGTTCGTAGAGCGGCGAGCTGGGGAGCCCGGCGTAGTCGACCGTCTCGACCTCTGGCTGCTGTTCGAGCCAGGAGGTGATCGCGAGTGACGAGGTGACGTGTCGCTCCATCCGCAGCGACAGGGTTTCCATCCCCTGGTGCAGCAGGAAGCCATTGAAGGGCGACAGCGACGGGCCGATGTCGTTGACGACCGCCTCGCGCGCGGCGCGCGCGTAGGCCCCCGACCCGAACCTGTCGACCATCGAGCCGAGCCCCGGCTTCGCCGTCGTGATCAGCGGATAGCTGCGGCCGGCGGCCTCGGCGGCCTCCCAGTCGAAGTTGCCGCCGTCGACGATCGCGCCGCCGACCGCCGCGCCGTTGCCGGTGAGGAACTTGGTCGTCGAGTGCACGACAATGTTGGCGCCGTGCTCGAACGGGCGAATCAGCGCTGGCGTACCGATGGTGTTGTCGACGACGAGCGGCAGGTTGAACCGCCTGGCGACCGCGGCGATGCGCGCGAGGTCGGTGACGTCGTTGCGGGGGTTCGGGATCGTCTCGGTGTAGATCGCCTTCGTGTTCGGGCGGATGGCCCGCTCCCACTCCGCGTCGTCCTCGGAGTCCCAGACGTAGCTCACGTCGATGCCGAAGCGCTGGAAGCTGCGGCCGAAGAGGATGCGCGTGCCGCCGTAGATGGACGCCGTCGATACGATGTGATCGCCGCCGCCGGCCAGCGTGAAGAGTGCCGCGGAGATCGCCGCCTGGCCGCTCGAGACGGCAACCGCGGCGGCACCGCCCTCGAGCGATGCGAGCCGCTCCTCGGCGACCCCGTTCGTCGGGTTCCCCTGACGCGAGTAGATCGGGTCGATGCTGCGCCCGGCGAACCGGTCGACCTGGTCGTCGAAGTCGCCGAACACGTAGCCGGCGGAGAGCGCGATCGGCGGGATCCGCAGGCCGTTGTTCAGGTCCGGGTACTCGCCGGCATGCACCTGCCGGGTCTCGAAGTCGAACCCGGCCCAGTCGGTGTGCGGGGACGCCGCGCCGGGGGTGGTCTCTGGGGTCTTCGAACAGTCGGCCATGCCACTCATCATGCACGCGACCGGCGTGGCGCGCGAGAACCGAGGTAACGCGGCGTCACGAAGCGCCGCCCCTCGGTTCTCGCCGCGGCAGCTACGTGCGGGTGACTGTGCGAACGATCCCCGAGGTGAGCGCCTCGAGCGGGCCGCGACGGCCGGTGGCGGAGAGGATGGCGCCGATGACGAGCACGCCAGCGAGCTGGATGCCGAACGCGCCGAGGCCGGCAACCCACCAGCTCATGCCGCCCGGCAGCTCGGCGCCGGCGTAGAGGGGCGCGTAGACGAGGGCGGTCGCGAGCAGGTGCAGCGTGTAGATCGTGAGCGGCGCCGCGCCGGCGGCGCGGAACACGTCGGTGAGCCGGCCGGGGCCGGTTCCGCGCGAATCGCACATCGTCACGAGCAGCCCGATCACGGCGAGCGCGATGCCGATGGTGCGGAGCATCTCGGCAGGCGAGCCCGAGTGCGGGGCCGCGACGAGCTGCGACCACAGCTCAGGAGCGTTTGGCGCACCGAACTGCTGCATGCCGAGGTACTCCACGAACGTCGCCATGTCGAGGCCCTCGGGCGGGAAGACGCCGAAGCGTTCGAGGTTCGCGAGCGTCCAGTTCGAGACGAGCGTCGCGGCCGTCGCAAGGAGGGCGCCGAGCGCCGCGAGCCCGAGCGCCGACCGGCCGAGCTTGCCGCGCGCGTTCGCCGCGAGCAGCGCCCTGGCGATGAGGATGCCGACGAGCAGGTAGGCGACCCAGGTGATCGCGGGATAGACGCCCGTGAGCAGCGTCCCACGCAGCGTCTCCAACGGTGCCCCGGCAAGCGATTCGAAGGAGGGCGAGCCTGCCTCCTCGACGAGTTCGAGCGTCTGCCGCGCGAGCGCGTTCACGTAGCCGCCCCCGAGCCAGAGCACAGCGGCGACAATCCCGACCACCCAGGAGGGCGCGACGACGAAGACAGCGACCAGGATCAGGGACACCCCGTAGTACACGAGGACGACGATGATGGGCACGTCGAGCGCGCCAAGCGCGAGGCCGAGGACGATGAGGATCACGCCGCGTAGCACGATCGACGCGATCGCGGCTCCGGGCCGACCGGCCTGGAGGGCGCGGCGGCTGGCGAACACGGCGCTCACACCGCCAAGCACCGCGAAGAGGGCGGCCGCGATCCCGCTCGTGAGCGTGGTTGCGATCTCGCCGGCGCGCTGGTTGAGCGCGGACGCGGTCGGGTCGAGTGCGGAGACAGCGACGAGGTGATTGGCCATCATGCCGACGACGGCGAGGAACCTCGCGAGGTCAATGCCGACGTAGCGGGCCGTCGAGCGGCCCGCGCTCGCTATCGGGCGCGTCAGGGATCGGGTAGTGCGTTCCATGGGTTCCAGTCTGGCTGTCGGCTCGGCCCCGCGCGTCACCCGTAGGGGCCACGCGCGTGGCACCAGGGTACCGCCGTCGCTAGGACGCGCGCCGAATGTGATCCCGCGCGTGGTCGAGCGCGGGCTCCAACTCGTCGAAGAGGTGATGCGGATCGCGCAGCGAACGGATCACCCCGAGGCGCTCAAGCAGGGTGCGGTGGTGCGCCTGTACGCCCTTAATAAGCACGGTGACGCCGCGCCGCTCGAGGCTCGTGACGAGCCCGGCGAGCGCGTTCGCGCCCGTGGCGTCGATGATCTGCAGGTCGGAAAGCCTGAGGATCGCGACCTCGACACCCTCCTCATCGGAGATCGCCTCGACGAGGCGGTCTGCCGCGCCGAAGAAGAGCGAACCCTCCACGCGGAACAGCGCGATGCGTTCGTCACCGGGGGCGGCCTCCCCTGGCAGGGGTTCGCGGGTTGCGCCGCTCATGTTTCCGAGGGTGCGCAGCGCGAAGAACGCGGCGACTGCGACGCCGATACCGACGGCCACGACCAGGTCGACGCTCACGGTGATGAGCAGGGTGATCGCGAACGTTGCGGCGCTCGACTTGCCGGAGCTGAAGACGCGCTTGGCGGTCTGCCACGACACCATGCGCGCGGCCGTCATCATCAGCACGCCGGCGAGCGCGGCGAGCGGGATGGCTCCGACGATCGGAGCGGCGACGAGCACGACGAGGAGCAGCGCGAGCGCGTGCACGATCGCCGCGACCCGCGTGCGGGCGCCCGAACGGACGTTCACTGCGGTGCGGGCGATGGCGCCGGTCGCCGGCATGCCACCGAAGAGCCCCGACGCGACCGAGGCGAGGCCCTGCCCGAACAGCTCGCGGTCGGCATTCACGGGGCCGGTGTCCGCGATCGTCGCGGCGACGCGCGCCGAGAGGAGCGATTCGATGGCTACGAGCGCGGCGACCGCCGCCGCCGGGCCGGCGAGCGAGGCGAGCATGGCTCCGTCGAACGCCGGAAGCGTCGGCGCGGGCAGCGAGCTCGGCAGCTCGCCGATGTTCGGCAGCTGGGACCCCATGAGGACCGCGACGACCGAGACGATCAGGATCGCCGCGAACGAGGACGGGAAGCCCGGCACGAACCTGTCGAGCAGCAGCATGATGAGCGCCACGGCTGCGACTGCGGCGAGCGGGAGGAGAGCCGCAGGCCAGCTCGCCTCGGTGAGTGTCTGCCAGGCGGCGACGACGGCGTTGGACGAGTGCCCGGTGTTCTCGACGCCAAGCGCGGCGGGAACCTGCTGCAGGAAGATGATGATGCCGATGCCGGCGGTGAACCCCTCAATCACGGGCCAGGGAATGTAGCTCACGGCGCGGCCGAGCCTGAAGATGCCGGCGGCGACGACCATGAGGCCCGCCATGAGGCTCACGACGGCGACGGCGCCTGGCCCGTGCAGCACGACGATCGGGGCGAGCACCACAACCATCGCGCCGGTCGGACCCGAGACCTGCACGTTTGAGCCGCCGAATACGGCTGCGACGAGGCCCGCGACGATCGCGGTGATGAGCCCGGCCTCGGCGCCGACGCCTGAGCTGACGCCGAACGCGAGCGCGAGCGGCAGCGCGACGATGCCGACGGTGAGGCCGGCGACGAGGTCGCCGCGCCAGCCAGTCTTCAGGCCGCGGTAGTCGTCGCGCGAGGGAAGCAGGGAGCGAAGCCCCGCAAGAATTGAGGACACGTGTCGCCTTTCTCCTTGTCCCTCCATCATGCCCCACTCCCGTCCAGAGATCATTTGTTAATAGGGATTTCAAAAGAAAAGCTGGGCCAGAGCCCCTCTCGCAGATAGTCTGATCCAGAAAATAGCAAATAAGGGGACCCGATGGATATCTTCCTATTCATTACGCAGTTGCTCGTCGTGCTCGGCTGTATCGTCATGGGCACGCGATCCAGCGGTGTGGGGCTTGGCCTGTGGGGCGGCACTGGCGTCGCGATCCTGGTCTTCGTCTTCGGGCTCGCGCCGGGAGCCCCGCCGGTCGACGCCCTGCTGATCGTGCTGTCCGTGGTGCTCGCGTCGTCGATGATGCAAGCCGCAGGCGGCATCGACTGGATGGTGTCCATCGCGGCGAAGGTGATCGCGAAGAACCCGAAGCAGATCACGCTCATCGCGCCCCTCACCGCGTTCCTCTTCTCTGTTGGCGCCGGCACCTCGAACATCCTGTACCCGCTGCTGCCGGTGATTTACGACCTCTCGTACCGCAACGGCATTCGCCCCTCGCGCCCGCTCTCGCTCTCGGTCGTCGCGACCGGCGTCGCGCTCGCGTGTAGCCCGGTCTCGGCCGCGATGGCCGCGATGATCGCGCTCACCGACACGGCACCGTGGAACTTCGAGCTCATGGACATTATCAAGGTGACGCTCCCCGCGGCGATCGTCGGCATCTTCCTCGCGAGCCTGTTCGTCCGCCGCCTGGGCAAGGACATCGCCGACGACCCCGAGATCCAGGCCAAGATCGCCTCCGGCAAGCTCGTGGCCCCCGGGGCCACCGCGACCGAGGTGAAGGCCGAGGTGACGGTGACGAAGGAGGGCCGCTGGGCGGCCATCATCTTCCTGCTCGGCGTCCTCGCGATCGTCGTCTTCGGGCTGTTCTCGGGCCTGCGCCCCCTCGGCGCCGGCGACGACCCGCAGCCGATCGGCATGACCCCGATCATCGAGATCATCATGTTTGTCGCAGGCACGCTCATCATGCTCGTCGCGAAGCCGAAGGTCGCGGACATCCCGACGATGACGGTGTTCCGCGCCGGTATGGTCTCGGCGATCGCCCTCTTCGGCCTCGCCTGGCTCACCAACACGTTCCTCGGCGAGCACTCGAAGCTTGTCGCTGACGGCATCGGAGGGCTCGTGGATACCGCGCCGTGGATCTTCGCGCTCGGCGTCTTCCTCGTCTGTGTGCTCACGACGAGCCAGTCGACGGCGACGAACTCGATCGTGCCGATCGGTCTCGCGGCGGGTATCCCGCTCGGTCTCATGAGCGGCATGTGGGCTGGCGCGTTCGCCGGTATCTACCTGCTGCCGACGAACGGCTCACAGATCGCCGCGGCGAACTTCGACGAGTCGGGATCGACGAAGCTCGGGACGAAGCTCGTGGACCACTCGTTCTTCCTGCCGACGCTGATTTTGGCGGTGGCGACCATCGCCGTCGGCTCGCTGTTCGGCGTGCTCTGGGGCGGGTGACCTGACGGGCTGAGCGGCCGCGCCGCTCAGCCGGCCGCCGGCTGCCTGAGGTAGGTCTGCACGGTGGGGGAGCCGGGAATGTTGACCTGCTTCGCCCTGACGTAGCCGAGGCGCTCATAGCGTGCATCGTTGGCTGGATTCGACGACTCGAGGTAGGTCTGCAGGCCGGCTGCGTCGTAGCGCTCGAGGGCCGCGGCGACGAGGCGCATGCCGATGCCGAGCCCGCGCGCGACTGGCGAGACCGCGAGCAGTGAGAGGTAGGCGTGCGGCGCGGTTGGTCGCGCCTCGGCGAACAGGTCTCCCTCGCCAAGCAGCGCCTCAGCGGCGACGTCGCCGATCGTGCCACGCAACAGCTGCTCGTACGCGCCGAGGTCGTCCGCTGCGATCTCGTCCTCGCCCGGCGGGAACCAGGTGGAAACCGCGCCGAGCGAGCCGTCGGGCAGCTCCGCGACGAGCGGTTCGCCGCGACGCACGGCCTGGTCCGCCATAAACCGCCAGTGCGCGATCGCGTGCGCCGCCCGCTCGGGGTGCTCCGGGAACGCCGGCCCCCAGACCGGGTCTTCTCGGAACCCCTCCCAGAGAATGTGCGCTGTCTCGTCGAGGTCCGTCTCGCGCATGGGCCGAACGGTGAAGGGTGCGGTGCCGCGTGTCATGGCCCGATCCTACTGCGGTGCGACGGCCGGTGCGCGGCGAGCGCCGCGACGCCGGCCGTGGCCTGGCTAGGCGGTGGCGTCGCGGAACGCGTCCCAGGAACGCTTGCAGGCCTGCGCGATCGCGTCGATGTGCGCAGGATCCTCCTGGATCCAGTCGGTGCCGGGCTGCTGCAGTTCCGCGGCGGCAGCCGGGCCGAGCAGGAACTCGCGCAGAAATTCGGCCTGGACCGCTCCGAGGCGGAGACCGGCGGCGTCGGCCTCCGCACGCAGTGCGCCAAAGCGCTCGCCGGCGGCGCGGATCTCTTCGCTCCCGAGGTAGGGCTGGTTGAGCAGCACGGCCGCGGGGTCGGTCACCTCGAAGCCCTCGCGATGCGCGGCGGCGAGCGCGCGCAGCGCCGCCGGATCCATCGTCGGCCGGTCAGCGGGATCCCGCTCCTCGCCGTCGTGGTCGCCGCGGTTGGACAGCGCAACGACGGCGGGCAGCCTGTCGGCCTCGGCGCGCTCAACGTTCACCGCGCCCTCGCGGGTGGTCGTGGTGTTCATCGTGTCGTGGAACGAGAGGCGGGTAAACGACCCGCCGCGCTCGAGCCCCTGCGCGACGAATCTGTCGGTGAGTTCCTCTCGGGTGCGCTCGTAGACGCCGAGCCCCTGCTCGGCGGTGTCGGCGAACGCGTCGACGAGGCGCTGCAGCCCCTCGTCGGTGTCGGGGATCTCGAGGATCGGGAAGAAGGAGAAGGTCACCGGGCGAATCGCGTCGACGCCCGCGAGGTCGACCTTCTGCCAGGCGCCGGCCTCGCGCACGCGCTCGATCGCCGCGGCGAGGTCGGCGCGCACGTCGGCCGGCTTCTTGCGGTTCGGGTCACGGATGAGCCGGGGGTGTGGGTTGATCACCGCGACGATGCGGGGGTCGATCTCTGCCCAGCGGCGCACGATTGCGGCGGTGGCGACGTCGCTGAAGTCGTACTGGAGTCGGCGCGTGAGGGCGGGCGACAGGAACTCCGCCAGCTCTTCGGGGATCGCGGCCCCCGAGTGCGGCGTCGCGACGAGCAGGTCGGCGTCGGCGATCGCCTCGTCGAGCGTGCGGGTGTCGGAGTTCGCGTAGTGGGTGATCTGTTCGGCAGTGAACGTCGTACCCGCAGGAATGAGATCGAGGCTGATGGTGCTCATGTGCCCAGAATACTCAGCGAGACGTCCCACAACCAGGGGTTTTCGGAATTCCTTGAGAGTCCACTATGCGTACACGATCGCGGTGGGAGGCGGCGCGTCGCCGTCGGTGAACGCCTAGGCGATGCCGCGGTTACGCTTGCGGATCTTTGCGGCGGGGCGGCCACCGAGAAACGACGCGCCCGAATCGACCACGTAGCCCTGTTTCAAGGCCTCGCGGCCGATGAGCATCCGAAAGACCATCTCCTCGCGGTCCGTCAGCGTCACCTCGACGGGAACGACGCGGCCGACGAGCCCGAGATCCATGAGCACGACGAGCCGATCCTGGGTGTGCCCGGATGAGCTTCGAACCGTGCGCCGATCGTGGACCGGAAGCTCGACCTCGACCTCGTCGAGTTCGCCCTGCTGCCACGGCTGCACGGTGAACCTCACCCATGCCTCATTGTCACGTTCGAAGGGAGTAATGTTGCCCGCGTGCAAGGCCGAGGTTTGCGCCCCGGTGTCGATCTTGGCCTTGATCCACGGCACTCCGATTCCGGGCAGGCTCACCCATTCACGCCAGCCCGTCAGGGTGCTTGAATAGTATTCGTCCACGGCTTCTATCTTGGCAGGAAATCACCTTGAAACTGGCGATTCTTTCGCGCGCCCCGCAGGCGTACTCGACGCAGCGCCTCCGCGCGGCCGCAGAACAGCGCGGCCACAACGTGAAGGTGCTCAACACCCTTCGCTTTGCGATCGACCTCGCGACGGATGAGCCCGACCTCAGGTATCGCGGAAAGCTCCTGAGCGACTACGACGCGATCCTGCCGCGCATCGGCAACTCGATTACCTACTTTGGTACCGCCGTCGTCCGCCAGTTCGAGCAGATGGACGTCTACACTCCGAACACCGCCAATGGAATCTCGAACGCGCGCGACAAGCTGCGAGCGATCCAGATCCTGTCGCGCCACTCGATCGAGATGCCGCCGACAGCCTTCGTGCGCAATCGCGCGGACGTTCGCCCGGCGATTGAGTCTGTCGGCGGCGCCCCCGTCGTGATCAAGCTGCTCGAGGGCACGCAGGGGATCGGCGTGATCCTCGCCCCCCAGGTGAAGGTCGCCGAGGCGATCATCGAGACGCTGCACTCAACGCAGCAGAACGTGCTCATCCAGAAGTTCATCGCGGAGAGCCGCGGCCGAGATATTCGCGCGCTCGTCGTCGGCGACCGCGTCGTCGCGGCGATGCGTCGCGTCGCGTCGGGCGACGAGTTCCGGTCGAACGTGCACCGCGGTGGCACGGTCGAGCCAGTGCAGCTCGACCCGGCCTACGAGCAGACCGCCGTGCGCGCCGCCCAGATCATGGGGTTGCGCGTCGCCGGCGTCGACATGCTCGAGGGCGACGACGGGCCGCTCGTGATGGAGGTGAACTCGTCGCCGGGCCTGCAGGGCATCGAAACCGCGACCGACCTCGACGTCGCCGGGGCGATCATCGACTACATCGCGAACCAGGTGAACTTCCCCGAGATCGACGTCCGTCAGCGCCTCTCCGTCTCGACGGGGTACGGCGTGGCCGAGCTCGCGATGCACGCCGGCGCGGAGCACGTCGGCAAGCCGCTCGGCGAGCTCGGGCTGTGGGAGCGCGACATCACCGTGCTGACGCTGCACCGCGGCGTGCAGGTGATCCCGAACCCGCGCAAGCACGTCGTGCTCGAGCCGGAGGACCGACTGCTCTGCTTCGGCAAGCTTGAGGAGATGCGCTCCATGATCCCCGAGCGCCCGCGCCGCCGGGCCCGCGTTCGCAAGCTCCCGCCCGAGGCGCAGGACCTCGTCGACAGCTGAGCCTCGCCGGCCGCGGCCCCGGAACAATGCCATGATCGAATGCATGAACGGAATTCGGTACGGCAGCGAGCGGAGCCCTGCTCGGCTGGCGAGCGCCCCTTCGAAGGCGTCGGGATGACTGCCGGCAGCAACCGGGATCGGGAGCTTGCCGCCATCATCCGTCGCCTCAGTGAGGGAAGCCCCGTCTCCGAAAGTGAAATCTCTGCTGCGGCAAACACCGCAGAGACAGCGGAGGCACTCATAGCGCTGTCCCAGCGCACTGCCGGGCTCCGCCAGAGGAGCGCCGAGCTTCGAGCGGTGATGTCATCCACACGCGACCTGTTGTCAACGACCGATGCGGAGTTACTCCTGCAGCGCATCGTGGATCGCGCCCACGAGCTCATTGAACTCGACATTGCGTACCTGTCTGTCTATGACGCGAGCAACGAAGAACTCTACGTGCGGGCCGCGACCGGTACAACGTCCCCTCGGTTTCTCACAATGGTCGTGCCGGCAGGCATTGGCCTGGCGAGCCTCGCGGTGCGTACGAGGCATCCGCAGTGGGTGGAGGACTACGACGAACTCACAACCGTCCCCCACGACCCTGTCATCGATGGCATTGTGCAGGAAGAGCAGCTGCGATCCCTCGTCGGAGTACCTCTCGTTGTTGGAGATGAGGTCTTGGGCGTGTTGTTCGGCGCGAGCCGCCAGCCGCATAGCTTCAGGGCTGACGAGATTTCGCTGCTCGCCACCTTCGCAGGACATGCGGCACTGGTGCTGCATACCGCCAGGCTGCTCCAGGAAGCCACCACCGCAACCCAGGAGGCAGCGCGTGGTCAGCGGGCAGCCGAATGGGCGGCGTCGCTGCACGGTGATCTCACTGCTCTCGTCGTACACGGGCATGGAACCGCGACAGTGATCGCGACCCTCAGCGACGCGCTCGGGCGTCCGGTTGGCCTGCTCGATGTCGAGGGCAAGGTTGTGGCGGGCACGATGAGTGAAACCTCACCGGGCCGGCGGATGCGGGAAGTGATTGAGCGCACGGTGGCGGGTGGAACGAGCCTCCGCTTGCCGCAGGGGGCCGTTGAGCTGGTCGCTCCAGTGCTTGCCGCGACGGGGCACCTCGGGGCGATAGTCGTTGAGCGAGGCGCCGCACCGCTGACCTCTGTCGAGCAGCGAGCAGTCGAGCGATCAGCAGTTATTGCCGCACTTGTGCACATGCGCCACGACGCGCTCGACCAAGCTGAGGAGAGAGTCCGGGGGGAACTTGCAGCCGACTTGTTCGACCCCGAGCGTCGTGCGAGCGGGGTAGATCGGGCTGAGGCCCGCGGCTACCCCGTTGATGAACCTTGGGCGTTGTGCGTCGTCCTTCTGCCGCGGGAACACTGCGCGCAGGCATTGGCCGCAGTTCGCGGCCGCCGGGACTTTCTCGCCGCACACACGCCGGTCGGTGTTGCAGTGCTCGCTCCGCTCGAGCATTCAGGGGATACGTGCGAGCACATTGTTGGGGTAATGAACCGGCCTGAAGCGGGAGCTGCCTACGTGATCGCGGCGAACCTTCAGGAAGCCGCCGCAGGCATCGAAGACGCTATACAAACCGCGAAGCTGGCCCAAGGGCTGGCACTTGGCTCGCGGCGTTTCCCCGTCGCGACCTTTGCCCCGTATGCGTTGCTGTTCGGAGGCGAAGGTGGCAAGCTCCGCGATTTTGTCACCGAGACGTTGCGCCCTGTTTCTCAATGGGATCACGCGCATGGGACCCAGCTCGTAGAAACTCTTGCTGCACTCTTCGATGAGCGCTGGTCGCTCACCGCCGCCTCGCGGCGGCTCCACATTCACCTCAACACGTTGAAGCAGCGAGTGCAACGGCTACGAGCGCTCTTAGGTGAAGCCGATGACTCGCCCGAAGCACGATTCCGCCTCGAGCTTGCTGTTCGCGTAGAAGTCGCACGCCGCGCACTCGAATAGACAGGGTTGATCGCCCAATAACGTCCAAATCGGACCTGATGTGGCTGACCCTGAGGTGCTTTGATTGCTCGGATGGCATGACCGCTGCGTGTGCGGTTGAGCATGAGAGGACAATGACGTGGCCAAGACTTCCCGCCTAAGCGGACTTCGCAATCTCACCGTCGCTGAGCGGCGTACCACCCTGATGGACGCCTTCGAAGCGCCGCCTACGAATATGGAGGCGCTTGTCGGTAGCGGCTTGTCTGAAGAGCAAGCCGACCGGATGATCGAGAACGTGATCGGCCAGATCGGGATCCCGGTTGGGGTGGCGACAAACTTTGTCGTGAATGGTCGCGAGGTGCTCGTGCCGATGGCCACTGAGGAGCCGTCTGTCGTGGCGGCCGCATCGAACATCGCTCGGATGGCTCGAGAACTTGGTGGCATTACGACCACGACGAGCGAGCCATTGATGCAAGCGCAAATTCAGCTTCTCGACATCGCAGACCCACATGGTGCGCGGGCGCGACTCATCGAGTCGGCTGATGAAATCCTGGCCCTCGCCAATGCACAAGATCCGAAGCTTGTCGAGATCGGTGGCGGTGCGCGCGACATTCGCGTACGCATACTGCCGCGGAGCGAGGGTGGATCACACGTTGTCGTGCACCTCATCGTCGATGTCGCCGACGCTATGGGGGCGAACGCCGTGAACACTATGGCGGAGGCCGTTGCTCCTCGACTCGCTGAACTCGCCGGAGGCCGGCCACTGCTCCGAATTCTCACCAACCTCGCTGACCTGAGGCTTGTTCGAGCTCGGCTGGCTATTCCACCCGGAGCGCTGGGCGGCGGCCAAGTCGTAGACGACATGCTCGCCGGCGCCATGCTTGCAGTCGATGATCCCTACCGAGCCGCCACCCATAACAAGGGCATCATGAACGGCATCTCCGCTGTCGTACTCGCAACGGGCAATGACACTCGGGCCGTCGAAGCCGGAGCGCACTCGTACGCTGCGCGCGACGGCCAGTATCGGGCGCTTTCGCGGTTCGAACGAGACGAGTCGGGCTCGCTCGTCGCTACCCTGGAGCTGCCAATGGCTGTTGGGCTCGTCGGGGGCGCAACGAAGACCCATCCCGCAGCGCGGGCGGCAGTTGAGATCACCGAAGTGAAATCCGCTGCAGAACTCGGTGAAATTGTCTGCGCCGTGGGCCTCGCTCAGAACGTCGCCGCCGTACGCGCACTCGCTGCCGAGGGTATCCAGCGGGGCCACATGGGACTCCACGCGCGCAACGTGGCGATCGGGGCAGGCGCGACGGCCAGCGAGGTCGATGCAGTCGCGAGTGCGCTCGTTGCAGACGGGCGCGTTCGCGCAGACATCGCTGAGGGAATTATCGGTGAACTGCGGGCCGAACGGTGACTGACGTTCGGGCGCTTGGCTTGCCCGCCCGCGTCTCCCTGCCAAGTGGGCCGGACGCCGTGGAAGTCTGGGAGATGGCGCCGCGTGATGGGCTGCAAGCCGAGTCCAGGCTCCTCGGCATCGACGAGCGGGTTGAGCTCATCGAGCGGCTCGCCGGCGCCGGTTGCCCCATCATCGAGGTCGGTAGCTTTGTCCGCCCGGACCGTGTACCGGCAATGGCGGGTTCTGATGAGGTGCTTCGCCGGGTGGCGCACCTCGACGTGCGAAAACCAGTGCTGGTGCCGAATCTCCGTGGCTATGAGCTCGCGCGCGCCGCTGGCGCCACTGAGATCGCTGTCTTCCTCAGCGTCACCGAGTCCTTTTCGCAGAGCAACCTTGGTGCATCGCGCGAGACCATGGAAGCCGCTGCCGCTGCCGTAGTCGCGCGCGCCGTTGCTGACGGCGTGCGCGTACGCGGATATCTCTCTATGGTCTTCGGAGACCCGTGGGAAGGTCCAGTGTCGCCACGGGAGGTCCTCGGCCTTGCTCAGCGAATGCGGGCGTTCGGGGTATCGCAGCTTTCGCTTGGGGACACCATCGGTGTCGCGACGCCCGGCCAGGTGACCGAAGTGGTGCGCACGCTTACCGGGGAAGGAGTGCCTGTCGCTGATCTCGCGTTGCACATGCACGACACCTACGGTCAAGCTTTGGCAAACGTTGCCGCTGGCCTTGCCGAGGGAATCCGCGTCTTTGACTCGTCGGCGGGTGGGGTTGGTGGCTGCCCCTTTGCGCGTTCGGCCACCGGCAACCTTGCCACCGACGACTTGTTGTGGATGCTCATGGGGATGGGCATCCAGACAGGCATCAATTTGGATGCCCTCACCGAGGCGAGCTCGTGGCTGAGTGCCACGCTCCGCAAACCCCCTACATCACGAGTCGCAACGGCGCTGGCGCGTTAGAAAGAGGAAGCTCAATGAACAACGACCACCTTCTGGAGGTGTGGGGAGACACGGTTGATAGCCGTCACCTCGTCGCCTCTATTGGACTTGGCATTGGTATCGCGGTACCCGCCTACTTTGTCGCAGAGTGGGGATTTGGCCTGCTCACTGACGGCGATCCCCTCGCTCACTCCTACTCGCTGGTGACCGGCCTTGCAGCGTGTGTGCTGGCCGCCGTCATCGCGGCGCGGTTCTTCAAGCCGAAGAGGATCGTCAGGATCGGCGAGGAAAGCTCTGGCTCCCGCGCTGACGCGATGGATGCCATCGAAGCCGAGCTGGGCCCGCTCGGGGACCCCGACGAACTTCCTGCGGCGACGCTCGCGGAGGTTCGTGAACTCGGACTCTATGACGATCTCCGTGCGCAGCACCTGAAGAACGAACGCCGGCGAGCGGAACAGGGGGACGCTTCCTAATGGAACTTATCGAACTCCTGCTGTGGGCTGTCGGAATGGCCCTTGCTGGTGCCGTTGTGTTCGGGCTGCTTGGGCTCGTGTCGGGGACCGACGAGACGGCCACGATCGCGCCCCTGACTCTGCTGGTGATCCTGCTTGGTGTGCCACCCGTCGGCGTCTTTGCCTTCTTCATGGCATCGATCGCGGCGAAACACATCACCCACGCGATACCCACCACACTCCTCGGGATACCCGGCGACACGCTAGCCGCGCCGTTGCTCCGCGATGCTCAGATGCTGCGCGAGCTTGGGGTTCCACACATTGCCCTGCGCAAGGCCATCTCCGGCGGCGTCGTTGCCGCTCTCATTGCAGTGCCGTTGGCCGTGCTGTTTGCGATGATTCTGACGCCTTTCTCGGGAGCGATCAGCTCGGTTGCTCCGTGGTTGTTCCTTGCCGCTGCGGTGCTCATCGCCGTTCTTTCGAAGGGCCGTTGGGGTGCATTGGTGGCACTCGTTCCGTTTGTCTTGATTGTTGTTGGCCTCCAAGGGTGGGCAACGGGGGTGCTTGGCAAGGGGCTGTCGATCAGCTTCTTCCTGGGAATTGCAATCGGGCCCCTCATTGCCGACCTGGTGCTCTCCGCGAGCCCCACCGGTCGGAAACTACTGAAGCGGGATGCTCCGAGAACCTTCGAGCTTGCGGCAGATGTTCGAACGTGGAAGGGCCGGACCCCGAACCCATTCCGGGTGCTAGACCGTGGCCAGCTCGCGGGTACCGCCTCAGCGGCGGTCGTGTCGAGCGCGACGTTCGTCTTTTCTCCGGTCGCAATGACTGTGCTCATGGGCGAGACGTTCGGCGGTCGAATCAAGAACGGTTACCGTCGACTGACATCGATGATGGCGATCAAGAACGGCACGACGGAGTCCACGTATATTGCTGAGACGCTGATCCCGCTCATCGCAATCGGATTGCCGCTTTCGCCCATGGCGGCGGGCCCAGCCAACCCGCTCTTCAACGCTCCGCCGGTCTACACGATCGATGCCGACTCGGGCGAAACGAACAACCTGCACAACCTGCTGGAGCCCTGGCAGTTCTTAGTATTCGGCCTCGTTGCGGTGGTCATCGCGCTGCTGATCACCTACCCGTTCGCGATGACGCAGGCGCACCGTGCCGCGTCCTGGATCATGCGTAAGGTCTCGCACGAAGCCATCATTGGTGCGTTCGCCGGGCTCATCGCCGTAATCTGCTTGTACGAGGGAGGCATTGTCGCGCTTCTCGTGGCGGTCAGTATCGGGCTGGTCGGAGGACTGTTGAATCGGATGTTCCAGGTTCATACCGGAGTCCAATTCATGGGGTACTACGTCGCCGCGCTGACGGTTCCAGCGATTGGAGCCTTGTTCGCTGGATGATTCACTTGCGAACGCCGCTCCCAGCGGCGTTCGCAAGCTCCCGCCCGAGGCGCAGGACCTCGTCGACAGCTGAGCCTCGCCGGCCGCGGCTGAGACGCCTCACGCGGCACGCGCCCGCACCATACGTAACGCGAAGAAAACCCGTCAGTGGCGGGCCGCGATGGAGTACTCTCTCCACAAGTCGTGATGTTCCGCGGCGAGTACGGTGACCCAACGAGGCGGTGTGGCGCGAATGGACGATCGAGCGGTATCTTTCAGGAAAACGACGGAGATCATCGCGAGCGGTGGTTCGGTTGAGATCCTCGGCGAGCATGGCGTCGGCAAGAGCCATCTGGTGCACCAGATCGTCGAACACTTCCGTAACCTCACCTGGCGCGTGATTGAAGTGCGGGGGATCTACGCGTACCGGACGACGCCGTTCGCCTGCCTGAGCCTCGCTGGAGTCGAGACCGCCCCGAGCGGGCGGGGGTTCTCCGTCGGCGCTGTCGTGACCGAGCTCGCCGCGCTGCTGGGCGACGACGACGCGCTGCTTGTGCTTGAGGATGCCGACTTCATCGACGACGCGAGCTGGGGCGCGCTCTCCGCGGTGTGCTCGCGCAAGCGGATCCCAACCATCGTCAGCCGGCTTCCCGGCTCCTCGCGGCACCGCGTTGGGAATCAGCTTGAGGGGCTCAGCATCGCGCCTGGTTTCGGGGTGCGCCTTGGGCCGCTCGGCTTCGACGAGCTGGCTGCCGTGATCGAGCGTGCGACCGGTCACCCGATGCATCCGAGCACCACCAGCTCCGTGTTCGCAGAGTCCGGCGGCAACGTCGGGCTTGCGCTGACGATGGTGCGGGCAGCGATTCACGACGGAAAGATGCAGCTCGATCGCGGATCGTGGGTGGCGTCGGGCACGTTTTGGAGTAACGCACTCATTCCGTACGTCGACGCGCTCCTTGCCGAGCTCACCGACGAGCAGTGGGACGCGCTCGAGATTCTCGCACTGCTGGGGATCGTCGAGCTCGACACCCTCGTCGAGTTCACCGGTCACGAGGTGCCGACGCAGCTTGAGGACCTCGCGCTCATCGGCCTGTACCCCTCGGCCGGCAGGCTGCTTGTGACGGTGCAGCCGCCGCTGCTTGTTGACTTTTTCAGGCAGCGGCCCGCCGCGGCGAGGCGACACAAACTGAGCAAGATGCTCGAGGCTCATCTGGGCGGCGACACCGCGAAGGCGATCCCGTTCCACCTGCCCGAGCTCACCGCAACGCCGGACGCGCCGTTCGTGCGGCTCGTCCACGAGCACCTGCGCAACCGGATGCTCGTCGCGCAGTCGGAATGGTCCCGCTCGCCGTCGCGCACGACGCTCGCGAACCTCATCGAGATCTCGGTCTCGGCGGGGGCGACACAGGAGGAGCTGGAGGAGCTGTTCGATCTGGCGGCGGGGCTCCCCGCTGAGGCCAGCGAGGCGATCATGGTGCGCTGGGTGCTGCTGCAGGTCGACCACTGGCTGTTTATCTCGCGCGAGTTCGATCGGGCCCTCACGACGTTGGTCGAGGAATCCGGGCGCTTTCCGCGGCTCGGGCCGCTGCTCAACGTCCGCGCGTTCGAGGTGCAGGGCGCGCTGCTGCCGCAGGCCGATCCTGATCTGCTGCCCGACCCGAAGGACACACGGCTTGACGTGCGCGTCCGCGTTGCCGTTCACGAGGCGCTCGGCGCCCACCTGTTGCGCGACGGGAACCCCGCTGCTGCCCGCGCGCACTACGCCGCGGCGGAGTCGATTGACGTTCGTCCGCCGTCAATCGAGCGGACAGGCTTTGTCATCATGACCGAGTACTTTGGAGGCCACCCCGACCTCGCGCGGACCTACGCCGAGCAGGGGCTCGCCGCCGCGCGCGAGTCATTCGACAACCTCGCCATCCGTGGGTTTTGCTACATATCGGCGCTCATCGACATCTTCGACGGCCGGTACTGGCGCGCGGAGGAGTCGATCCGGCTCGCGCTCTCGCTCGGCGAGCCGATCCGCCAGCCGCCCTTCGTACACCTGTCGCTTATCGTTATGGGCGCCGTGCTCGCGGCGGTGCGAGGCGACCTGCGGACGGCCCAGCTCCTGCAAGCCCAGTACGAGGCGCTGCCGGTGCCCGACAGCCTGCTGCCGGGCGGGACGCGTGGCTGGGCATCGGCTCACATCACGGCGGCCGCGGGCGACGCCGCCGCTGGTGCGGATCTGGCTGAGGCGGGCGGCGACGAGCTGTGGGCCCGGGGGTCGAAGCTCAACGCAGGCCTCACGTATCTCACCGCGCTCGATCTCGACCCAACGTCCGATCGGCTCGACCGCCTCCGCGAGCGTCTCACGAGCCTCGCGTCTGAATATTTCGCGCGGAGGCTGGAACTGTTCGAATCAATCGTGGCGGGAGCCGCTGGCAAGGCTGCGGCAACGGGAACGCAGCTGGCGGCAGGCGGATTCTACGGCGACGCGCTCACCGCGTACCGGGTGGCTCAGAACCTGGCCGAGGAGGCGGGCGACGCCGCCAAGGCAGAGGCTCACAAGCAGCAGTACGACGAGCTCCGCGCCGAGCTCCCCCGTGAGGAATTCGGGGACATCCACGCTGAGAACCTCGGATCGCAACTGACGGCGCGCGAGCAGGAGATCACGCGGCTCGTGCTCGCGGGCGCCACGAACCAGCAGATCGCGGATCGCCTGGTGCTGTCGGTGCGGACGATCGAGAGCCACATGCACCGCATCATGAAGAAGACCGGAGTGCGAAAGCGTGGTGACCTCGCCTCGGTGGTGAACCTGCCGGGCTGATTCGGGTGTCCTTCTGGCCCGCGCGCGTGACCCGCGGCCGGGCCTTAGGAGTTGCTCGCGAAATAGTCGGCGAGGTCGGCGCGACGATCGATGTCGAGCTTTCGCATGATGCGATAGATGTGGCTTTCGACGGTGCGGATCGAGAGGACGAGGTCGGAGGCAATCTGTTGGTTCGAGAGGCCGGACTGGGCGAGCCGCGCGATGCGCAGCTCTCGGCTCGTGAGCTCTGCCGCCACCTTTGAGCCCCGGCGCGGGTCGTATTGCCCCGTCGGCAGACTCTTGGTGAGCTCTGTGAGCTTGCGCTCGAATACCGCGGTCTCGGCAGGGTCCCCACTCGAACGCGAGATCTCGGCCGCGAGCCGAAGCGCAGAGATAGCGAACGAGTACCTGCGCTGCTGGGCGAAGACGCCGGCAAGGTCGGCGAGCGCAGGAGCGTCCTCGGAGATCCTTGCCACGGCATGCTGCACGAGGAGCGCGACGGCGGGGGCGGTGACCTGCTGCAGCCGCGGCAGTGTGGCCGCGAGGCGTTCGCGTGTTGGGTCGGCTTCGAGCGCGCCGAGATAGGCGTAGGCTGCGGCTAGGCGCGAGTCCTGCTCCCAGTACTCGTGCCCAGACCGCTCTGCGAGGGCGGCTGCGTCGCGCTGCTTTCCCGAGCTGATGAGAGCCTGGACTGCGGCCCACTGGGGGCTGACACCCGGCAGCGGCACGGCGACGTCGTGCATGCGGGGCTGATCGTGTAGGGGCCGCTCACCGAGATTCTTCCGCCCTTGTCGCGCGGCGAGGACAGCGGCGGCGGTGGCGAGGCTCATCCGAGTGAAGGCCGGGAGGGTGCCCGGAGCGCCAAGCATGTGCGTGCGTGCGATGACGCTGCCGGCTTCTTTGTGCCTGCCCTCAAGGAGCAGCAGGGTCGCGCAGAGCGAACCACGAGCGATTACTGCGACGGTGTCGAGGTTGGCGACGGCGTCATGGAACGCGTCGAGGCATCGAAGGATGGTGTTGGCAGCGTCGCCAGAGAGGTACGCTGCGTAGCCCTCGAAGATCTCGACCGTGGCGTCGACGCTGCTCGTCCCTGGGGCAGCAGCGAGTAGTTCGCGGCGTTCCTCAAACAGCACGGTGCACGCGCCGACGTTGCCCTCGACGAGCGCAAGCATTCCCTGAGTGGCGAGGATCTCTGCGTGGACGCGGGGCGGGGCGTCCGACGGTGGGCGCGGGCATGACCTTGCGCGCGCCTGATCTCCGGAATACACCAGCGCGAGTTGCGCGGCGCGAGCCTCGAGAGCTGGGGCGTACTCGCTTCCCGAGGCAGCTGCGGTCGCAAGCACGGTCATCGCGCCGCTCAGGTCGGCGTCACGCGCGATGTGTACGTCGGCGATGGTGCAGGCCCAGTCGAACGACTCTTCGTCCGTCGCCGTGAGTTGCTGCGCCTCGGCGACGATCGCGGCAACCTCCTCAGTAAACCTGTCGATACCTAGTGTGAGCGCCCGCACCGCTCGCGCAGCCGTGCGAAGGCTCGGGGCCTCTCGCCACGCTTGACCCGCAGCAAACTGCTCCGCGCGAATCCGTTCGTGCGCGAGTCGGACGAGCTGAGCCGGGTGCTCAGACTCAGCCTCGAGCGCCGTCGACCCCCAGGCGCCTTGGGACGGCTGGGGGAGGCCCTCGAGCGCCTTGGTGAGCCTGAACCTGCGGACGTGGTTGGCCTCGTGGCGGAAGTATTCGGCGAGGAGTGGGGGTTCAACGGACACGACGTTGTCGCCATCGACGGGGACAATCTGAATGAATCCGTGGTCCTCGAGCCGTTCAAGCAGGCCGAGGTCGACGACTTCGCTTGCGCGGCTGACGCTGACGGCGCCGAGGAGGGAGAGCACCTCGAGGGCGTCTCGATACTCGCCGTCGAGCCTATCGATGAGCCTGCGTGCGAGCGCCGCCAGTGAGTCGTTCCACAGGTCCGCAGCGCCGCGCCACTCATTCTCGATGACGCGCAGCTTGTCGACCTGCGTGGCGGCGTCGACGAGCGCCAGGGCGAGGCCGGGGCTGCCGCCGGTCTTCGCGTAGATCCGGCTCAACGTGTTCGGGGCGATCGCGCCGTTCAGGTGCTGTTTGAGTGCCTGCTCGAGCTCGGCGAACGTCAGAGGCCGAAGCCGTACCTCGCGCATCTTGCTGCCTGCGAGGGGGCTCAAGCGTGACGTCGAGATGCCCGGCGGGTCGGCCGGAAGCCTGCTGCACACGAGCGGAACCGCATTGCGTCTTGCAGCGGCCTGGATGACGCCCCAACTCGCGTCGTCGAGTTCCTGCCAGTCGTCGACGAACAGGGCCGACCTGCCGTGTGGCAGTTTCGCGCACAGATCGCTGACCGCCGCCGCAAGGAGCGCCGCGACCGGTTGAGGCCGGAGCTCTGCGGCGTTCACAAGCCCGGCGACGGTGAGCGCTGCGAGCGGATGGTTGACGAACGATGGCTGGCCCTGCACGCTGTAGACGACCCAGCCGTCCTGCTGCAGCGAGCTCTGTGCGCGCTGCAGCAGCGTCGTCTTTCCGCTCCCCGGCGCACCAACGACCTCAACGTGCTTTCCACGCTGAACGTCCTCGCAGATAACGTTCGCATGATGATTGCGATGCATAGTTCTCGGCCCCTCATTTGCGGTCGGTGCGTCGAAGACTCTCGCGGCCGCTGGGACCGCTGGGCGCGCACGCTGGGGCGCGATCTTCTCTCCAGATCAGCAGCCGGTGACGACCAGCGTGGGCACGGGACGCACTAGTTTTCTACCGCGTTGACGGGCGGACGGGCCCACGAAGCGACCGAATTTCGGTGCCGAGTGAGTACAGTGCAGCATTCCTGAGGGGCCCAAGCGCCCCAATGCAGTAGTTTCTCGGCCCGTGGCCGTGAGTGGACTACGTAGTCGGCAGTGGATCGTTCTCGGTGGGTGCTAGCCCCGCCCCGCGGTGAGCTGAAACTCGACGAATCCCTCGGGTTCGACGGAGACAAATCCGAGGGTGGGGGCCGTTACGCCAAAGTCGGCGAAGGTGATCGGAACAGACCCAGCGAGCTCGGCGGTCGTGCCGTCGCTTCGCAGTTCGACGTCGACAGTCACGGTCTGCGTCTTCCCGGCGATCGTGAGCTCGCCGGTGGCGCTCGCGTGGACGGTTTCGCCCGACTCGGGCGTCTCAGCGAGCTGGACGGGCTCCGTGAGCGTGAACGTCGCCTCCGGGAACTCGCTGGCTCGCAGCGCCTGGTCTCGGAAGTAGGCATCGCGCTGCGCACTGTCGGTCTCAATCGATGCCACGTCCACCGACAGCTGCGCGGCGGTGAGGGTGAGCCCGTCCTCGCCGACGGTGAACGTGCCAGTGACGTCCTGCGTGCGGCCGGTCACCGTGACGTCGGTGCCGTTCAGTACCTCGTCGACCCGGTAGCCGGCCTCGGACCCTGCAGTCACGGACCAGTCGCCCACGAGGGCAGCCGGGTCGAGCGCGCCGGTCATGCCGTCCGCCGGCGCGTCGGCGGGGCGCTCGACCGACGGCACCTCGGCTGCGGGCGCGGCGATGAAGTCGCGGTAGATGCTTGGCCCGACGAGTGCCCCCACCGCGCCGAGCGCGAGGAGGCCGGCGCCGACGCCGATGAGGATCTTGTGGTTCTTCTGCATGAGGAATCTTCCGTCGGAGGAGCGCGGGTATCAACCTTCGCAGTTTCCTCGACGAGATTGCTTTGAAAAGGTAGGGAAGTTGCTGGCAACTTATCGGGTGCCAGGGCCCGCATTCGCCGCACCCTCGGCCGCTTGCCCGCCGCCCGTGATGGTGAGCCACAGCGGCCACCCGACGAACCACACGCCGGTCACGAGCCACACGCGACCGATCCAGCCGGCGAGCTCCGCGGTGCGCGCGCTGTCGCCGACGAGCAGCACGATGACGCCGATGACGACGCTCGCGATGACGGCGCAGAGCAGCATCCGACCCCATTGCTGCCACTCGTAGCGGACGTGGGCGCTGCCAGCCTTGGGCGGCTTGACCGGGGGCGGGCCGCCCGCGAACCTGTGCGCGAACCGCGCATCCACCCGGTTGATGATCTGGTGCCCGAACGCCACGGTAAACCCGAGATAGACCGCCCCGAGCCCGTGGGCGAAGGTGGCGGTTGCGCCATTGAAGACGAGATCCCAGGTAATAAGCGCGAGCAGCAGCAGATCCAGGAGAGGGACGCAGAGCAGCAGCACGGACGAGAGACGGCGAAGCCGCAGCAGATACCGCGCGCCGAGGCCCGCTGCGAGGACCACCCAGAACCCAATCTCGCAGGCGACGATCCCGATAACGATGATGTTCATACATCCAGGCTCCCGTGAGCGGGCGCGGACCGGATCCTCCCCCTGGCCGCACCTGCTCCTCCGATCGAATGAGCCACGGGGCCGGGCCGTGGGCGAAGATAGAACCATGCAAGCTGACTGGGTGAAGACGCTCCCGGCGCACCCCGGACGCCGAGACGCCCTGATCGCCGCGTTCTGGCTCGTTGTCGGCGGCGTCGCGTGGGGCTTGGGCTTCACCGGGATCTGGGGGCAACTCGCCGTCTTCGAGGCGCCACGCTGGGCATTCCTCGTCACGCTCGCGGCCGCAGCCGCACCCCTACTCATGCGCTCACGCAGGCCGTTCCTCGCGCTCGGGCTCGGGGCCGCCGTCGCCCTCGCCGACACGCTCCTGGGCGCGAGCGTCGCGGTGGTGTTCGTCTTCACGGACCTCATCTACGCCGCCGTGAAGTACGGGAGCCCGCGCGCCGTGCGGATCCTGCTGCGCCTCGCAGGGTTCGCCGCGGCGGCGCTCGCCGCCGCGCTGGTGCTTGTCACTCCGACCCACCCCGAGATCGCCGTCGCGCTCGTGCAGTGGGGGCTCATCGTCGCGGTGTCCGGCCTGTGGGGCTGGAACGTGCGCGCCGAGCGCGCGAGCACGGCCGCGGAGCTCGCGACCCGTCACGCGAGCGACACCCGCGAACTGCGCACCCGGATCGCGCACGACCTCCACGACCTCGTCGCGAACCAGATCGCCGTCGCCGGGCTGCACATCGAGGCGGCCAAGCTGCAGGCCGCGAAGCTCGACCGCGCCGATCCCGATGCTGGACCGCGCACCGACCTCAGCGCGCTCCAACAGAGCCTTGACCGCGCGAAGAACGGAACCGATCGCGCGCACCACGAGCTGCGCGGGCTCATCTCCGTGCTCACGCTCGTCGACGAGGCGGGAAGCGGTGCGCCGATCGACACCGGCGAGGAACTCGCATCAATCGCTGGCCTGCTGCCGGCGGGGCGCGCGGTGCACTGGGCGGAATCGGCCGATGAGACGATCTCCCGGGCGCTCGCACGGGAACAGACCGCGCGGGTCAGGATCCTGCTCCGCTCGCTCCAGGAGCTCGCCGCGAATGCGGCGAAGCACGGAACCGGCGATGTCGAGGTCCGCGCGGAGCATCTTGAGGGCGTAACCGAACAGCCCGACGGTCGGGCGCTGCGCATCGCCGTCAGCAATGCCCGCGGTGCCGGCGCACATCCGCTGCCGACAGGCACGGGTCTCGGGATCGAGGGAACCCGCGTGCTGCTCGAAAGCGTCGGCGGGACGTTGCGCTCGGGGGCCGATGGGGCGACGTGGCGCGCCGTGCTCGAGCTGCCCACCCTCGGCGCGCGCAGGGGCGGGCGAGTGCCACCGGAGGGAAGCCGATGACCGAACCTATTCGCGTACTCATTGCCGACGATCACGAGGCGGTGCGCAGCGGCGTGGCCGCGATCCTCCAAGCTGGCGACGGCATCGAGGTCGTCGCCGAGGCCGAGAACGGCCTCGATGCGGTCGCCGCATGTCACCGCTTGGCGCCAGACGTCGCACTCGTCGACCTGCGCATGCCGGGAACCGACGGCGTGTGGGCGACGGAGCGGATCACCGCCGAGACGGCGACTCGGGTGCTGGTGCTCACCACGTACGACTCGGGCGATCTCATCGCGAGCGCGCTCGCCGCCGGCGCACACGGCTATCTCCTCAAGAGCACGAGCGGTGGCGACCTCATTGATGCGGTGCGGCACGTTGCGGCGGACCGACACGTGCTCGACCCCGCCGTCGCCGGTTCGGTGATCGCCGGGTTCACCGCCGCGCGGCGTACCAGTCCAGCTCCCGGCGGCGACGCCTCAGGCGGCCTCGCCGACCTCACGCCGCGCGAACGGCAGGTGCTCGAGCTCCTCGTCGCGGGGCTGTCGAACCAGCACATCGCCCGCGAGCTCCACATCGGCGTGACGACGGTCAAGACGCACGTGGGATCGCTCTACACGAAGAGCGGCGCGACCTCACGCGTGCAACTCGCGGCGCTTGGCGCGGCCGCTATCTGACGCGCAGGGCAGCGGGCAGCACCCGCGCTTCGAATGACACGACATCCTCGAAGTCGTCGCCGTCCACCTCAAACGCGTGCGGGTGGGGGAGCTCGACCCTCACCGTGCGCGCCCGCAGATGCCCGGTCGAGGCGGAACTCTCGGCCCGGTCGCCGCCAGTGAGCAGCCGCTTCAGGCCGTTCTCCCACACCATGTTGCGCATCGTGTCGAGCCAGGCGGCGATCCCATCCGCGCGCAGCACGAGCAGGTCGAGCTCGCCGTCGTCGGGCTCCGCGTCTGGGAGGAGCGTGATTCCGCCCTGGAGCGTGCCGCAGTTCGCGACGAGCAGCGTGTGGGCCTCCTCGGGGTGTCGATCCGCGCCGTCGAGTGAGAGCGAGAACTCGACAACCTCGGTCTCCGCCGTCGCGCGCCCGAGCGACTCCACGTAGGCGAGCCACCCGGCCTTCTCTTTGAGGTCGTCGTCGGTTTCGACGATCATCTGCGCGTCGATGCCGAAGCCGACCATCACGACGAAGGCCTCGGCTTCGCTCGCGCCGTCCGCGCGCGTCAGCGTGACTTCGCCGAGATCGAGCGGCTGCGCCTCCCCGGCGAGCACGCGCGCGAACGCAGACTCGGGGTCTCCGAGCGGAACGCCGAGGTTGCGCGCCAGCAGGTTCCCAGTGCCGAGCGGAATGATCCCGAGGTCTGCGCGCGGGCTGCCCTCACCCGCCCGCGCGCCGAGGCCGCCGAGCGCCCCCGCGACCGCGCGAACCGTCCCGTCGCCGCCAGCAGCGACGACGACCGTGCATCCCGCTGCGAGCGCCTCCCGGGCCGCGGCGCCTCCCGGATCGGCTACCGTCGTTTCAAACCAGTGCAGATCGGGCTCGCGGCCGCTCGACGCGACTGCGGCCGCGACCGCAGCGCTGAGCTCGCTCTCCGCGACCTTTGACGGATTCCAGACGATGCCGATGGTCTCGTGCACGGTGTTCCCCTTGCCGTGACGCAGCCGGCACGGTCGCCGACTGCTCGTGCCACTATGCTTGCGCGACTGGCTGAAAGTTCGCCGGTTATGCGTCAGAGCTGCGCGAGCTGCGCCTTCCAGTAGGCGCGCCACTCTTCGATGCGCTCGCCAGAGCTCATCCCATCCTGACTGATCGCGAGGATCGTCCGCGCGGGATCCTTCGCGGTCGCCGACACCTCGACCTTGCCGGCATCGGTGAGCGAGAACCGCCAAAACGAGCGCTTCTCCGTGCGCGAGCTGCGCGCCCCGGTCACCTCGTGTCCGAGGTGCTCCGCAGCATCGCCGAACCGCTCGACCCAGGCGGCGAGCGCGGCGTCACGCTCGAGCGGCAGGGTGCGGCTCGCGCTCACACGGAAGTCACCGGCGGACGACTGGCCGGGCACCCGCAGGCCGGCGTGCTGCTCGAACGCGATTGCGACGCCCTGCGCCCACCACTCCTCGTTCTCGACGTTCGGCGGCATCGTCGCGAGCGCGAGCTTCGCGATCTCCGTGTGCCCGAGGGAGCGCGCCCCGTGGGCATCGAACACGCTGACCCAGTCCGCCCACTGCCTGCCTGTCGCCCGCTCGATTGCGGGAACCCGCTCGCCGCGGGTGTTGTTCCCGGTCCCGCCATTCGTCGTACTCATAGTGTCAGTGTAGGCCCGTGGCGGCTCGGCGGGCGCGAGCTGCGACCACCCAGCGCCAATACGGTCGCGGGAGCCCGCGAATGGTTGAATGAGGGGCATGATGGATACGACAGCCGGGCCCGCGAATCGAGCAACGAGGCGATATGCGGAGCAGGAGTCGTCGCAGCATGCGGCTCGGGGTAGCGAGGGAGTCGAACCTGGCGAGGTCGGCGACAGCACGGAGCTCGAGCAGTTCCGCATCGACCTCGAACGGATTCGCTTCTCGTCGTATTTCGCGCGGCTGTCGGACGTGACGCAGGTTGTGCCGCAGTCCGGCGTGGGGCCCGTGATGCACAACCGGCTCACGCACTCCCTCAAGGTGAGCGCCGTCGCCCGCGTCGTCGCGGCGAACCTCGCCGGGGCCGCCGCACACCACAGCGCGTTCGAACGCGGTGAGGCGGCGACCGATGACGAGACCGGCGCGATCGTGACGGCGCTCGGTGGGTGCGACACGATCGTCGCCCAGGCGGCCGCGCACGCGCACGACCTCGGGCATCCACCGTTCGGGCACCTCGGTGAGCGTGTGCTCGACAGGGTCGCGCGCGAGCGCCTCGGACTCGCCGAGGGGTTCGAAGGCAACGCCCAGACGTTCCGCATTCTTACCTCGCTCGACACGCTCGGGCGCGACTTCGCCGGCCTGAATCTCACGGCCGCGGTGCGCGCGTCAGTGCTGAAGTACCCCTGGACGCGGGCGCGGTGGGTCGGCGTGACCGCGAACGAACTGCCCGTCACCGAGCGGCCACGCGGCGTCGGCAACGACCCGGTGAAGGGCGCCGAGAAGTTCTCGAGCTACGTGCTCGAGGTCGGCGAGCTTGAGCAGGCGCTGTCCGCCTTCCCGGCGATCGCCGAGGGCGTGCAGACCGTCGAGTGCGCGGTGATGGACGTCGCAGACGACATCGCGTACGCGGTGCACGACCTCGACGACTTCACGCGGGCTGGCGTGCTGCAGCACGCCGCCGTCGCCGCAGAGCTCCAGACGTGGCTCGCTGAGGACGCCGTGCTCGCGGCCGAGCCGCTTGCGAAGGTCCAGGTGGAGTGGCGCAGGCCGGGCCGCTCGCTCGAGCTGAAGTGGCGAAGCATGAGCAGAAAGGATGGCTGGATCGCAAACCGGGACGCGTTCCGAGCCGCCGTGCAGCTCGTGTGCGACGAACTCGTCGACGGCCTGCTCCTGTCGCCCTACGACGGGGGCATCGCGAGCGAGCGCGCCGTCTCCGGGTTCACCCGCCGCTGGATCGAGCGACTCCGCTCCTCGATCGTCGTCGAGGCCAAGCCGCACATGCGCGGCGGGCACGTGCGACTCAACCAGCGCGCGTGGCACGAGGTCGCCGTGCTGAAGTTCGTGCACGCGAGCTTCGTGCTCGAGTCGCCCGACCTCGCGCACTCCCAGCGCGGTCAGGCCCGCGTCGTCGAGGAACTCGTGCTCGGCTTCGACGCCTGGCTGTCGGACCCCGACGACGCCGGCCGCGCGCCGCGCAGACTGCTCGAGTGGGTCGACGAGGCCACTGAGAACCTCTTCGATCTCTCGAAGGAGCGGCCGGAGCTGCTGCAGGGGGACATCTCGGGCACGGGCATTCACCGCAGGGGCCGCGCGCGTGCGATCCTCGACTACGTCTCGTCCTTCACGGACCAGCAGGCGGTGGCCGCGTTCGACCTGCTCACCCGCGCCGGATAGCTCGGGGCGCTGCTAGCCCGTCACCTCGAAGTCGGACCCTGGCTGCCACGGCACGGTCCAGCCGACACCGTCGATACGTGCCGCAACGCTGGCCTGACCTGTGCGGGTCATTCTCGTGTCGAGAGAAACGTGCCGACCGCGACCAAGACTCCGGCTAAGAACGATATGCCAATCGCAATGACCGGAACGATCTTGGAAGCAGATCCCTCCAGCTGCCCCACCAGCAGTGACACGGCAAAGACGTTGAGCGTGGCATTGACCCCGTTCACAATAGCCAGTCCGAGGCGTGCCTCGCGGCGGTTCCAGGCGCGAGCTGCAACCTGCCCGAGGATGATGACGAGCAGGGCGCATGCAGGCATGACGAGGAGCTCGGCTGGCGACGCGTACCGGGAAGGCCTCCCGTCCCACCACTGCATGACGACCCCCTCAGGGGCAAGCGGCATCAGCCACACCACTGTCCCCGCGGTGAGCAACGAGAGCACGCTCGGGAAGACAATAGTGGCCAACGTGGATCGGCGCGATCCGCGACGCATCAGGTGCTCTCGGCCGTTTCAGCTGGAACAGAACCTGGCTCGGCGACCGTGTTGAGTGAGAATTCAATCATTGTCGCTGCAGTCTGTGACATCGACAGACACCCATACCTTACGAACGAACGTGCCTGTGTGTTGATGGACAACCGCACGCGTCTCCCGAGCAGCGACGGCCGTGTCGACTGCTGGTAACCCGCCTCCGATCGAGCGCTGCGGCGGTCGTTTCAGACTGACTCCGGTAGCGATACGGGCACTTCCATAGCGGTGCTGCGAACAAAGGTGCGCCTCAGTCCACAGGATCTTCTTCCTCGTCACGATCGCTCGATCCTGTCTAGCCATACGAATGTTCCTCAGTGGTTTTCGCAGTCGGCGCGAAGGGCGTGAACTTGCCGAGCACAACTAGGACGAGAAGGAGGATCGCTGGGACGATCCAACCGCTCCACCCAGTGATGTTGCCGTGTAGCGGGTCGAAACGGCCGTTCTCTGCAACGAACACGATAAACAATGAGCCGGCGGCGTTGAGGGTGCTGTGCGCGAGGGCAGCGGGCCAGACTGATCCTCCGCGAAGCCTGAGCCACCCGAAGAGCCCGCCCATGATCGTGCTGAACGCGACCATGGCGAGGAGAGCAAGCCAGCCCGGAGTTCCTGGGTAATTGTGCCCTAGCAGGATTACGGGAGCATGCCAGAGTCCCCAGATGACACCGGATATGAGAATCGCGGGCCACGGGCCGTACTTCAGAAGCTTTGGTAATAGCCAGCCACGCCACCCGATTTCCTCGCCGAGTGCGGGGAGCAGATTGATGAACAGCGCGGAGACGAGAACGTTCAAGAACTGCAACGCTACAAGCGCGCCGATAGGCATAGGCAGCTCGGTGCTTCCTGCTTGGGCAAGCTGCATCTCGGTGATCTGGCGGAAGCCCGAGAAATGGGTGAAGTCAGCCGGATACACTCCGAACAATGACCCAACCACCAGGGCGAGTAAACACAGCGCGATCGTGAGGAAGAGGGCAACTATGAGGTAGCCGATGAGCCTCCCCGCTGGCTTGAGCGGGACGAGACCGAGCGCCTCCGCCTTTCGCTCAGGCTTTTCGATGACAAGCACCACAGTGAGTGCGGCGACCGTTGGAACGAACATCATCGTAGTTACGAGAAGGTTCGCGAGTGGCGAACGTAACCCCTCTCCGAGCCAGAGTGGAAGTGCTATCGCCCATGCCAACACGAATGAGATCACGGTAAAGATAGCCACCGAAACACCAGACCATCGACTGTAACTCATTCGGTTTACCACCGCCTCATTGCTGTGTTTCGAATATCATACAGAACGCACTGCCCTTAGTCATTCCAGCGGGCTGAGATGGGCGTCGGCATGCTTGATGGCTTGCGGAGGTGTCGAGGCAAGGCTGCGAAGCGGCTCAGCATGAGGGGACTGAGCTGCGATCGGAGGAAGCTCCTGCGTGGCAGTGTGAGTATTGGCCCGCGCCCGATAGCTCGGGGCGCTGCTAGCCCGTCACCTCGAAGTCGGACCCTGGCTGCCACGGCACGGTCCAGCCGACACCGTCGAAGACGCTCGACAGGAGCATCCCGGTGAAGCCCCACACGGTGTGGCCGCCGAACCTGTCTTGCAGCTTGAACGCGGCGCCGCGATGCGTCGCGCCCGCGCGCCGGAGCACGGAGTGGCCGCGGGCCGCCGGGTCGAGCATCTCGGCGACGGGCACACGGAAGACCTCGACGGACTCGGTGTGGTCGGCGGCGACGTTGCTGGGAAGCCGCCACCAGCCGATCACGGGCGTGACGAGGTTGCGGCTCACCGGCACGTGGATCTCGGGCAGCGTGCCGAGGACCTCGACGCCCGCAGGGTCGAGTCCGGTCTCCTCCGCGGCCTCTCGCAGTGCCGTCTGCGTGATGTCCGCGTCCTCCGGCTCGACGCCGCCGCCCGGGAAGGCGATCTGGCCTGCGTGATGCCGCATCCGGGTCGCGCGGCGGGTGAGCAGCACGTCGAGCTCGGCCGGGACCGGCTCGCCCGACGCCGGGTCTGCGGGCACCCTGTCGAGCGCGCCGAAGAGGATCAGCACGGCGGACCGGCGGAGCTCGCCAGTGGTCTGCGGAAACGGCGGTTCAAAGTCGATCCCGAACCCGCGATCGACCGCGTCCTTGAGCTGCTGCCGCGCTTCCGCCTTCGTACGTGCCATGACTTTAGCTTAGGCGCTCGCCTCCGCGAGCTAGCCGTCGATGAGGAGATCGGCGAAGCCGTCGGGCACGCGCTGCGAGCGCGCCCACGGCTCGCGGTCGCGACGGGCGACGCGCTTGACCTGCCGAGTCTCCTCGGCGCGGGCAGCGGTGAGCACCGCGATGACCGCCGCACGCTCCTCTTCGCTGACGCCGCGGGTGATGAACGTAATGTCGTCGCCGTGGATGGCGTCGTCTTCCTCGCCGGCGTCCTCCCGCTTGGCGGCGTCGCGCGCGGCGGCGTCGGGCGGCAGGTCGCCCGCGAGCGCCGCGAGCTCCTCGTCGATGTCCGCCGCCGGGTCGACCGCGGTTTCGGTGTTCTGCTCGCTCATAGCGGGATGTTGCCGTGCTTCTTCGCGGGCAGTTCGTCGCGCTTTCCGCGGAGGCCGCGGAGCGCCTTGATGACTGCGAGGCGGGTGCCGGCTGGCTCGAGCACATTGTCGATCTCGCCGCGCTCGGCCGCGAGGAACGGGCTCGTGACGTCTGCCGTGTACTTCGCCGTGAGTTCGGCACGCAGCGCCTCGACGTCTTGGCCTGCGGCCTCGGCAGCCGCGAGCTCCTTGCGGTAGAGGATGTTCACGGCGCCCGCGCCGCCCATGACGGCGATCTCGGCGGTGGGCCACGCGATGTTGAAGTCTGCGCCCATCTCCTTCGAGCCCATCACGATGTACGCGCCGCCGTAGGCCTTGCGCGTAATGATCGTGACGAGCGGCACCGTCGCCTCCGCGTACGCGAAGAGCAGCTTCGCGCCGCGACGGATGACGCCCTGGTACTCCTGCTCGGTGCCGGGCAGGTAGCCGGGAACGTCGACGAGCGTCAAGATCGGGATCGAGAACGCGTCGCAGAACCGCACGAAGCGTGCGGCCTTCTCGCTCGCGTCGATGTTCAGCGTGCCGGCCATCTGGTTCGGCTGGTTCGCGACGATGCCGACCGTGCGGCCTTCGACGCGGCCGAAGCCGATGAGGATGTTCGGGGCGAACAGCGGCTGCACCTCGAGGAAGTCGCCGCCATCGAGGATCGCCTCGATGACGACCTTCATGTCGTAGGGCTGATTCTGGCTGTCCGGGATGATCGTGTTCAGCCGGCGGTCTGCCTCGGTGATCTCGAACGCGGTGTCGCTGTCGTAGATCGGGGCCTCGGCCAGGTTGTTGTCGGGGAGGAAGCTGATGAGCGTGCGCGCGTAGTCGAGCGCGTCGAGCTCATCGCTTGCGAGGTAGTGCGATACGCCGCTCGTCTTGTTGTGGGTGAGCGCGCCGCCGAGCTCCTCGAAGCCGACCTCCTCGCCCGTCACGGTCTTGATCACGTCAGGGCCGGTGACGAACATGTTGCTCGTCTTGTCGACCATAATGACGAAGTCGGTGAGGGCGGGCGAGTAGACCGCGCCGCCGGCCGACGGGCCCATCACGATCGAGATCTGCGGGATCACGCCCGAAGAGAGCGTGTTGCGCTTGAAGATGCGGGCGTACTGCGAGAGCGAGAACACGCCCTCCTGGATGCGGGCGCCGCCCGAATCGAGCATGCCGATGATCGGTGCGCCGGTCTTCATCGCGAAGTCCATCGCCTTCACGATCTTCTCGCCCGCAGCCTCGCCGAGCGAACCACCGAACGTGGTGAAGTCCTGCGAGTAGACGACGACCTGGCGGCCGTGGATCGTGCCAGCGCCGGTCACGACGGCGTCGCCGAAGGGGCGATTCGCGTCCATGCCAAACGCCGTCGAGCGGTGCTTCACGTACTTGTCGAACTCGACGAAGGATCCGGGGTCGAGGAGCGACGCGATGCGCTCGCGCGCGGTCATCTTGCCGCGCGGATGCTGCTTGGCTGCTGCTGCTGCGTCGCGGTCACCGACGGCCTCTTGATACTTCCGGCGATGGTCCGCAATGCGGCCGGCCGTCGTTGCGAGGTACTCGGGAGCGGTGTCGTTCTCTGAGGTCACCCGTTTAGCCTAGCGCGGGTATATGCCGCAAAGTTCAAGAACTCCTCCAACTGAATTGCGGATCCTTGGTTGGAATCCTCAGTGAGTGCGGGGGTGGAGCGCGCGTCCGGGCCGTTCGGGTGCCCGGCCACCGGGCTCCGGGGAATAGGCTCGCACGTATGGAACTCAGGCAGACCCGCGCCCAGCAGCCCCGTGTCGAGTGGCGCGACGAGTCACCCTCGACCAACGCCGAACTCCGTGAGCTTGCGGCGGAGGCCGACCGCGCCGGAGCACCGCTCCCGCACGGCACCGTGCTGCTCACCGACAATCAGACGGCCGGGAGGGGGCGGCTCACCCGCGGCTGGGAGGTGCTGCCGGGGCGGGCGCTCGCCGTCTCCGTGCTCGTGCGCGGGTACGGCCACCGCGACGGCGCCGGTGCCGGTGCCGCCGCTGCTGATGCTGGTGGTGGTGCTGCTGCCGGTGCTGCTGCTGCAGCGTGGGGCGACCTCGGCCCGGGCTGGCTGCCGTTCATCGCCGGGGCGGCAGTGAACGCCGCGTTTCAGCCGCTGTTCACCGCGGCAGCCGCCCGCGACGAGACCGAGGCGATGCGTGTTGGCATGAAGTGGCCGAACGACATCCACGTCCGCGACGAGGAGGATGCGGTCGCCGGCCGGACCGGGAAAAAACTCTGTGGGATCCTCTGCGAGCTCCTCCCCGACGGCAGTGCGATTATCGGAATGGGCATGAACCTGCTCATTCCCGAGTGGGAACTGCCGACTGAGCGGGCGACGTCGCTGCTCGCCGCGGGCGCCGACGTCGGGGGCGCGGAGAGCTTCGCAGACCCGCTCGGGGCCGAGCTCGCCGACCGGGTGGTCGCCGCCGTCACCGCCGAGATCTCACGACTCGCGGAGCTCGCAGCCCGCGAACCGGAGGCGATCAGGATCCGGGCAGCGCGCCATTCCCTGACCCTCGGCAGCGAGGTTCGCGTTCACCTGCCGGGCGACGAGATCGTCGATGGCAGGGCGCGAGCGCTCGCGGACGACGGCGCCCTGATTGTCGATCTACCGACCGGCGGCACCCTCACCGTGAACGCGGGAGACGTGCAGCACCTGCGCTAGTTCGCGGCCCGCCAGTGCTGCCTTCCCCTGTCGGCTCTGCCCTCCGGCAGTACCAATGCAATCTGCCCAAGATCTGCCCCAACTCGCAGTTGAGGGCATATCTTGGGCAGATTGCATTGGGTGGCGCTCGAGTTCGATCGCGAGTGCGACCGCGAGCGCCCGGGTGGGGCCGGCTAGCGCCGCTCACCCTCCAGCGGGAACTCGTCACCGAGCGCATCGATCTGCTGCGTCGTCGGGTCGCCCTCGGAGAAGTCCATCTTCGGAACAGGCCCGCGGAAACCGCGCGTCACGAGCACGATCACGCCTACGCCGAGGACGAGCCAGCACGCGCCGACAAGCCAGGTGATCGGCTGAAGGGAGGTCCACAGCCAGATCGTCAGCCCAAACCCGACAAGCGGGATCACGCCGAACCGCAAGATCTCCCACGCCGTCGCCGGCCGCGTGCGACCGCCCTTCGGGAAGAGGTAGGTGCGGATCACCGAGAGGTTCACCATCGCGAACGCGGCGAGCGCGCCGAAGCTGATCATGAACGCCGCGACGTCGAACGGCACGAACAGTGCGGAGAGCGCGAACGTTGACACGACGACGGCCGCGACGATCGGGGTGCCGAAGCGCTTGTGCAGGCGCGAGAGTGGCTTGGGCAGCATGCCGTCGCGGCCCATCGCGTAGAGGATGCGCGAGACCGACACCTGGCCTGTCATGCCAGACCCGAACGCCCCGGCAACGTAGACCGCGACGAAGAACGCGGTGAACCAGCTCGCGCCGAACGAGTCCATGACGGTGGTGCCGGCGGCGTCGATCTGCGCCTGGTCCATTGAGGCCCAATCGGGGTCGAACGCGAGCGCGCCCGCCCATGCGACGAGGATGAAGAAGAACCCGCCAACGAGGGTCGACAGCATGATGGCGCGGGGGATGTCTCGGCGCGGGTTCTTTGCTTCTTCGGAGAGCGTCGAGACGGCGTCGAATCCGAGGAACGACAGAGCGAGGATCGCGGCGCCCGACGCGATCGCACCGATCCCGCCCTCGCCGAAGGTGAACGGCTCGATGATGCCGACATCCGTGGCGCCGCCGAGGTGCTGCTTGAACGCGAGCGCGACAAACACGATGACGAGCACGACTGACAGCGCGATGATTGCCATGTTGAGCTTGCTCACGAGCGTGATGCCGAGCACGTTGAAGACGAGCACGAGCAGCAGCGCGGCGAGCGTGAATACCCAGATCGGGATCGCCGGGAACTGCGTGTTCATATAGATGCCGATGAGCATGAAGTTGATCATCGGGATGAACAGGTAGTCGAGCAGCATGACCCAGCCGGTGAGGAAGCCTGCCGCGCCGCCGAAGGACTGCTGCGCGTAGGTGTAGGCGGACCCGGCGACCGGGTACCGCCGCACCATGGCCGCGTAGCTCCCCGCGGTGAAGAGCATGGTGATGACGGCGACGATGTACGCCGCCGGGAGCTTACCGCCGGTCACCTGGTTCACGATGCCGTACGTCGTGAATACGGTGATGACGGTCATATAGGTCACGCCGAAGAACGTGAGCCCGGTGAGCCCGAGCGCCCGCCGCATGTGCGGCTGGCTTTCGGACGACGCTGTGGGGGTGGTGGTGGACACGATTCTCCTTTGAATCAGCGGATGGTGTGGGGGTTAGTAGGTGCGTTCGCCCGCGAGCCAGGTGCCGCGGACGTCGATGGACGGGATGGAGTTGGGGTCGACGGCCAGCGGATCGGCAGACAGCCAGACGGCGTCTGCGACCATGCCGATGCGGAGCGTGCCGCGATCGTCCGCGAGGGCCTGCCTGGCCGTGCCGGCGGTGTACGCGGAGAGGGCCTCGCCTGCGCTCACCCGCTCGTCCGGCAGCCACGCCTCGGCGTTGGGTTCGAGGTGGCTGTGGCGTGTGACCGCCGTCGAGAACGCGGGGCGCCAATCCTTGGTGGTGACCGGCCAGTCGCTACCGAATGACACTGTCGCGCCAGCCCGAAGCACGGACCCAATGAGGTACTGCCAGCCCTCGCGGTCGTGGCCAATGTGCGGGATGGTGAGGTCGCGCATTACGGCGTCGCACTGGGCCCAGTAGGGCTCGAAGTTCGCGATGGTGTCGAGTTCGGCGAAGCGTGCGACCTGATCCTCAGCGAGCATCGCCACGTGCGCGATTACGTGGGCGCGTTCGCGGGCAGGATTTGTCGCCTGCACGGCGGCGATGGTGTCGAGCGCGATGCGATTCGCGTCGTCGCCGATCGCGTGAATGTGCAGCTGGAATCCCGCGAGGTCGAACGCGCGCGCCGCGGCGATGAGCTCGTCCTCGGCCCAGTTCGGCAGGCCGCGCTCATCGGGGCGGTCGGCGTACGGGGCGGCGAGGACCGCGGTGTGGTTCTCGATGACGCCGTCGACGAAGAACTTGACGGTGTTCGCGCTCAGCCGGTCGTGCGCGAGCGCGCGGATCTCGTCTCGCTGCACACCGAATGCGGCGACCTGATCCCGCCAGGTCGCGGGGTCTGCGCGGAAGGCGAGGTTGACGCGCGTGTGGAGGCGACCCGCACGTGCGGCCTCGACGTAGCTGGGAAGGTCCGTCGGCTCGACCCAGGCGTCCTGGACCCACGTCGTACCCTGTTCGGCGTAGGCGCGGGTGGCTGCTTCGATCGCTGCGACGCGATCCTCGAGCGAGAACGGCGGCACCACGTTCGCGATGAAGTCGTTTGCCGCCGCCTCCTGGAGTGTGCCCGTCGGAGTGCCGTCGGCGTCGCGCACGTAGCGTCCAAGCTCGGGGTCCGGGGTATCTGCCGTGATGCCCCCGGCGCGGAGCGCAGCGGTGTTCACCCAGGCCGTGTGATAGTCCCACGCGCGCAGGATCGTCGGGGTGTCACCGGTGACCTCGTCGAGCCACTCGGCCCGGAACACCCCGCCGGGGGCGAACGTCGCGTCGTAGCTCGCCCCGACAATCCACTTGGTCTCCGGGTGCTGCCGCTTCCAGTCGGCGACCGCGGTCAGGATCCCGGCGACATCTGCCGCCCCGCGCACGTTCGGGCCGACGGCCTCGAGCCCGCCGAGCACCGGATGGGCGTGGCCCTCGCCGATCCCCGGCACGAGCGTTCCACCCGCAAGGTCGACGACCTCTGCATGCTCGGCCCTCGCGAGTTCGTCGGCTGCGGCGTCGAGCGCGACGACCCTGCCGTCCTCGAACGCGATCGCCGCGGCGACATCGACGCCGCCCGTGCGGTCCGCCGCGACGATGACTGTTCCGCCAGTGAATACCGTGAGTGCCACGCTCGCTCCATCTCTGGCGCCTCTGCCAGTTCGTCTCATCCGCCCGTTTAATGAACAGTGTTCGTTATTGTACGCACACGACGGCCTCGAGCGCGAGCCAGAAATGCGACGCGGCTCCGATACCCTCGGATGAGAGACATGCTCGGCCGCTGCGGTGCCGGGAGAAAGCGGTGCACCATGGCGGTGAGCGAACAGCCCCAGGCAAGACGGTCTGGCAGGCCGACAACCCCGGTGCTCACGCGCGGCCTCATTCTCGAGACGGCGCTCAGGCTGCTCGACGAGCGCGGCGAGTCGGGGGCAAGCCTCCGGCTCATCGCGCGTGAACTCGGCGTCCGGCCGTCCGCGCTCTACAACCACATCTCAGGCCAGGACGACCTCATTTCAGGGATCCGCGAGCTCGTGAGCGACAGGATCGACGTTTCCGGCTTCGGGCGGCTGCCGTGGGACGAGGCGATGGATCGCTGGGCACGTTCGTACCGCAACGCGTTCGCAGATCATCCACCGACAATCGCGCTGCTTGGCGTGCTGCCAATCGCGACGGGGACGCGCACGAGCGACATGTACGAGGCGGTGTTCGCGGGTCTCATTGAGGCTGGGTGGCCCGAATCTGAGGTGCTGAGCACCGTGGTCGCCGTCGAGTGCCTCATCCTGGGCGCGGCCCTCGATCACAGCGCACCCGACAATATGCTCGACCCGGGCGACGACCCGAACTCGCCGACCTTCCAGGCCGTGTACGACGCCGGGCACGCAGCGGCCGCGTCCACGGCGAGGCGACTGACTGACGTGGCCTTCGAAACGGGGCTCTCGGCGATCCTCGCCGGGCTGCGCGCCAGACACGCAGCGCTCGCAGCCGACTAGGCTGCCGACTCGCCGTTCGAGTGCCGCGCAGACTCATCGAGTAGTGGCTTCAAACCGGTCGCGAGGGCAAACATGTGTCCGTTGACGCTGTCGATGCGGTCGCTGAGTCGGACATCGAGGCTCGCGATGCGGTCGCTGAGCCGACTATCGAGGCTGTCGATCCGCTCGCTGAGCCGGACATCGACGTGTTGAATTGCGGCAGTGAGTTCGGTGCGTGTGGCATCAAGCTGCTGGGTGAGTTGCGTGAACTGGGCCTCGATTCGTTCGAACTGCCCGGAGGCGAATGTGGCAGCGCTTGCGAACCTTCCGTCCACGCTGCCCTCAACCGCGGCAAAACGGGCGTCCAGTTTGGTGTCGGCTTCGGCAAAACGGGCGTCCAGTTTGGCGTCGGCCTCGGTGAAACGGGCGTCCAGTTGGGCGTCGGCCTCGGTAAAGCGAGCCTCCAGTTTGACGTCGGCCTCGGTGAAACGAGCGTCCATCCTCGTCTCCAACTGGGTCAACCAGGAGTTCGTAGCGGAGTCGGAGGCGTCGAGTCGCGCATCATTTGCGTCAAAACGGGCGTCCATGCGGTCCAGCCGCGCATCAATTCCGTCAAGTCGGGCGTCAACGCTGTCGATCCGTGCGTCGATGCCGTCCAGCCTCGTTTCGATCCGGTCCAGTCGTATGTCGACTTGCGCAAACCTGGCGCGGAACTTCTGGTCGAGGCTTCGGCGGCTGAGTAGGAGCATGGTGCCGATAGTGATGAACCCGGCGACCGTCGAGATGAGGTTGATGATCGGGTCCATGGCACCTCCTGCGCTAATCGACGTTCGAATGATGTATGGCAACCATACGTCGACTAGTGCTCGAAGGGTATGGTTTCGGCCGGACCCGTGGATAACTTACGAAAACGGGCTGCTGCGATCTCCTGTGGAGAACGCAGCAGCCCGCAGGTAGGCGGAGGGGCCGCCTACCGGAACACGATGGTGCGGTCGCCATCCTGCAGCACCCGGTTCTCGGCGAACCAGCCAACCGCATGGCGCAGCACTCGAGACTCGATGTCCTGCCCGAGCTGCATGAGCTCGCGCGGCGAGTAGGAGTGGTCTACCCGTGTCGTATCCTGCTCGATGATCGGGCCCTCGTCGAGGTCCGTCGTGACGAAGTGCGCGGTTGCGCCAATGAGCTTCACACCGCGCTGATGGGCCTGCTTGTAGGGGTTGGCCCCCTTGAACCCGGGCAAGAACGAGTGGTGGATGTTGATCGCACGGCCGGCGAGGGCCTCGCAGAGCTCGGGGGAGAGGATCTGCATGTAACGGGCGAGAACGACGAGCTCGATGTCGTGCTGTTCGACGGCTTCGAGTACGCGGGCCTCGAACGCAGCCTTCTCGTCAGGTCCGGTGACCGGGCGGTACTCGAAATCGACGCCATAGAACTCGGCGATGTCGCGCATGGTTTCGTGGTTCGAAAGGACGAGCGGCACCTCGATCGGAAGCTGGCCGGCGCGCTTGCGGTAGAGCAGGTCGTTGACGCAATGCGTGGCCGTGGACCCAAGCAGCAGGGTGCGAACGGGGCGACCCACCTGGTCGAGCCGCCAGAGCATGTTGTAGCGCTCGGTGACGGGTGCGAGGGAGCTGCGGAAGCGGTCGCCGAACGTCTCGGGCTGGGCGACGGCCTCCACCTGCAGTCGCATAAAGAATCGTCCCGTGTCAGCCGAGGCGAACTGCTGGCTCTCAGCGATGTTGCCGCCTGCGGCGACGATCGCGCCGCTGATAGCGTGCACGATACCCGGACCGTCAATGCATGAAAGTGTCAGTACCCACTGTTGGCTCTGCGCATCGGCGACGATTGTGTTCATCCGGCCAATTCTAGTCCGCTTTGTATAACGTCCTCAGCTGGGCGGTGAAACCTATCGTCATAGGCAAGCGGGCCGCTGATAGGATTGCTGCGTCGTGACTGGCGTACAGATGGAAACCATCGGGGAGCGACACCTTTGAACGGCCGCTCGCCTGGGCCACACATCCTGGAAACATCACACAAGGGAGACTCATCGTGTCTAACCAGTCAGCTTTCTTTAACGAGCCGCTTGAAGTCGTCGATCCTGAGATCGCCGAGGTGCTGAAGAACGAACTCGGCCGTCAGCGCTCGACCCTCGAGATGATCGCGAGTGAGAACTTCGTTCCCCGCGCCGTACTCGAGTCGCAGGGCTCGGTGCTCACCAATAAGTACGCCGAGGGCTACCCCGGCCGCCGCTACTACGGTGGCTGCGAGTTCGTCGACGTCGCTGAGAACCTTGCACGCGATCGCGCGAAGAGCCTGTTCGGCGCCGCGTACGCAAACGTGCAGCCCCACTCGGGTGCGCAGGCGAATGCCGCTGTGCTCTCCGCAATCGCGGAGCCGGGCGACACCATCCTGGGCCTGGAGCTCGCGCACGGCGGCCACCTCACGCACGGCATGAAGCTGAACTTCTCGGGCAAGCTCTACAACGTCGTCTCCTACGGCGTGAACCCTGAGACGTTCCTCGTCGACATGGACGTTGTCCGCGAGAAGGCGCTCGAGCACAAGCCGAAGGTCATCATCGCCGGCTGGTCGGCGTACCCGCGCACGCTCGATTTCGCGGCGTTCCGCGCCATCGCTGACGAAGTCGGGGCGACGCTGTGGGTCGACATGGCGCACTTCGCCGGGCTCGTCGCTGCCGGCCTCTACCCGAACCCGGTGCCGCACGCGCACGTCGTCTCCTCGACGGTGCACAAGACCATCGGCGGCCCGCGCTCAGGCTTCATCCTCACGAACGACCTCGAGCTCTACAAGAAGCTGAACTCGAACGTGTTCCCCGGCCAGCAGGGCGGCCCGCTCATGCACGTGATCGCGGCGAAGGCGACGGCGTTCAAGCTCGCAGCGACCGACGAGTTCAAGGATCGCCAGGTGCGCACCCTCTCCGGCGCGAAGCTGCTCGCAGAGGCGCTCACGAGCGACGCCGCGAAGGCTGCCGGCGTTGACGTGCTCACGGGCGGCACCGACGTGCACCTCGTGCTCGCCGACCTGCGCAACTCGAAGCTTGATGGCCAGCAGGCTGAGGACGCGCTTCACGAGGTCGGCATCACCGTGAACCGTAACTCGGTACCGTTCGACCCGCGCCCACCGATGGTCACCAGCGGCCTCCGCATCGGCACCCCCGCGCTTGCGACCCGCGGTTTCGGCGACACCGAGTTCGCCGAGGTCTCCGACATTATCGCGGCGACCCTGACGCAGTCGGCTGATATCGAGGAGCTCCGGGCGCGCGTGACGAAGCTTGCTGACGCCTTCCCGCTCTACCCGGGCCTCGAGAACTGGTAAGCCACCAACACTGATGCCGACCGGGGCGCGTGAGGGGTGCCCTCCGCGCCCCGGCGGCGTTCGGCACCTCATCGCGCAGGTCCCATAGATTTCAAGGAGAACACATGTCTGCTCAGAAGCTTGACGGCACCGCTGCGGCCGCCGCCATCAAACAGGAACTCACCGAGCGGGTCGCGGCGCTCGCCGCACGCGGCATCGTGCCGGGACTCGCGACCGTGCTCGTGGGTGAGGATCCCGGTTCGCAGTGGTACGTCGCTGGCAAGCACCGCGACTGCGCCGAGGTCGGGATCGCGTCGATCAAACGCGAGCTCCCCGACACCGTCACGCAGGAGGAGCTCGAGGCCGTGCTCGACGAGCTGAACGCCGACGACACCTGCACCGGATACATCGTGCAGCTTCCGCTGCCGAAGCACATCGACACTGACCGAATCCTCGAGCGCATCGATCCGAGCAAGGACGCAGACGGCCTGCACCCGACGAACCTCGGCAAGCTCGTGCTCAACGCGAACACTGAGATCACTTCACCGCTGCCCTGCACGCCGCGCGGGGTCATCGAACTCGTCGAACGCAACGGATTGTCCTGGTCAGGCAAGCGCGTCGTTGTCGTGGGCCGTGGCGTGACCGTCGGTCGCCCGATCGGGCCGCTGCTCACGCGCCGCGAGTACAACGCGACCGTGGTGCTGACGCACACCGGCACCGTGGACCTCGCCGCCGAACTGCGCCAGGCCGACGTCATCGTCGCTGCAGCTGGCGTCGAGGGGATCGTCGGCGCCGAGGACGTCAAGCCGGGCGCGATCGTGCTCGACGTCGGGGTGTCGCGCAAGGTCGACCCCGAGACCGGTAAGAGCCGCGTGGTCGGCGACGTCGACCCCGCCGTCGCTGAGGTCGCGGGCTGGGTCTCGCCGAACCCGGGCGGCGTCGGGCCGATGACGCGCGCGCTGCTGCTGAAGAACGTCGTCGAGATGGCCGAGCGGCAGGCTGCCTAGCAGCGACAGTCAGCGGGGCGGCCGGCGTCAGGCCGTCTGTTCGGGCAGCCCGTCGAGGATGCCCATGCGGCCCGCGCGGAGAATTGCGGCGTCGCGATCGCGCACGCCGAGCTTCTTGTAGACCGCGGCAAGGTGCTTCTTCACGGTGCCCGCAGTGATGAAGAGACTCGCGGCGGCCTGGTTGGCGTTTCGGTGCTCGCTGATTGCCGCGAGCGTTCGCAGTTCCATCTCGGTGAGGTGCTCATAGCGGTACGCACGTGACTTCTCCGGTATCGCGTCGAGCGCGTCGACGATGTCGCAAGCACCAGCGTCCCGCGCGGCGACCGCGACTTCCCGGAGCTGCTCGAACGGTACGCTGACAAGCATCGCGGGGAGGAAATACTTGTCGATGAGCGCGACGGCCAGTGCGAGTGAGTTGATTGCCTCAGTCGGGCGATCGCACCCCCACGAAGCGACGGCGGTGATCATTCGGCGGTCGACCCGCTGACGCTTCGTCGCCCCCGGATCCCCGACCGACTGCGCGATGAGTAGCGCCTCAACATCGTTACCGGAGAACAGCGCGAGGCGTGCCCGCTCGAGCCTGAAGATGGCCTCGTCAGCGGGGACCTCGGAGAGGAGCTCCTCCGACCGTGCGAGATTTCCGATCGAACTGTTGAGCACCGCCTCGAAATTGACGACGTACTTGAACCAGGCCTTCGGGATCGGCGCGCGCCCCTCAGTGTCCTCGAGGCCAGACGCGAGGTGGGCGAGCGCGAACTCTGTGCCACGGGTGTCCCGGATCGACGCCGCCTCGGCGATCAGCAGGAGCGGCCATGGCTCGAGCCTGTCAGCGATAGGGGCGAGCCGATCGACGGCGAGCGCAAGGCTCGCAGAGTCTCTGCTCTCTTGGGCAAGATGGGCCCGGGCGATTTCGATCCCGACCCAGGAGATCCCGGGGGCCTTCGCGGACGTCGATGCGACGATCTCGTCATACTCGTGCACGAGCTCGCCGGCACGGCGAATGTGGCCGTCGATGGTGTCGGTGAATGCAAGTTCCGATAAGGCTGCCAAGAGCCAGTTCCCACCCGATTCGGCGTCGGTCACCGTGCGCGTCGATGCGTGGGGGAAGCCATGCCACGGCGTCGACATCTTGCGTTCCGACCGGCGACGCAGCCGTTTCAGGTTGCGGCGGGCCCGCCCGAAGTCGCCGACCGACAGTGCGGTCGCAGCAACCTCGCGGTAGAACACCGAGAGCGAGCCGTTGCCCGTCAACACCGCGGGAGCTTCGGCATCGGAGCCGCCCGGAATTGGGAGCGCGGGAACGTGATCGGGCGAGAGCCTTCCCTCAATGTGCTGCATGTAGGCCTCGGCGTCCTCGAGATTCCCGAGCACGCGATTGAGTACCATCGCCTCGCAGAGCAGCTGGAGATGGATGGACCCGGGCGGTGTCGCCGCGCCCGCGGGCAGCCGGCGCTGCAGTCCAAGCTGCCAGACGCGGAGCAGAAAGTTGAGGCGGGACGGGGCGACGCCCACACGCGGGGTCTCGAGAAACAGCAGCGCCGCGGTCAGCGTCGGGTGCTCGAGCAGCACCTCTTCCGAGAGCGACCGGAGGGCGCGCATGGCCCCGTCGACCTCGTCGGTGATCGTCGTGAAGTTCTGGGCGAGCGTGATCTCCGCTGCCTCAAACTCGTCGGCGGCGCAGAACAGCCTGAACGCGGTGAACGGAGCGGTTGCGGCGATCTCGTGTGCGCGGTTGCTGTAGAGGCGCTTGCGCTCGGTGGCGTCGATTGCCCCGACGGCGTAGTCCGCGAACGGGGCCCGAACCGACCGGTGGCAGCGATACTCGGCAAGGCCGGTGCTGGTCACCTCCATCAGAAAGCCGTGCTCCGTCAGGTAGTTGAGTGTCTCCTCGACGGCGGTGTCGTCCCCGCCGACAATGGAGCGGATCTGCGTGACGCTGAGGAAGTCGATCTGCGCGGCAGCGAGGACAACTTGCTTGGCTGCCGCTGTCATGATTTCGAGTGATGCCATGGCGAACGCGTTGAGGTTCGCGAGCGGGTCGAAGCCGTGCGCCGCGGGGCCGTCCGCCCACACGCGTCCCTCTGCGGTATCGGTGTAGAGGCCATCGGCGCCGAGGTTGAGCGCGGCGCGGATCGCGAGCGGCCAGCCTTCCGTCCGGTCGAGCGCGGTCTCGAGGTTCGGGCTTTCCGGGACGCCAAGGGAGCGGGTGAGCTCGAGCGCTTCCTCCGGGGTGAGGCTGAGGTCGTCGACACCGATCAGCCGAACGCGCGTCGTCGCGCTCACCAGCGGGCCGTCGAGGAGCGTCACGCCGCGCCCGATAATCACAAGTGTGAGCAGTGACGACTCGGCCGATAGCTCGGCGAGGGCCATGTCGGTTTCTGCTGAGGTCGCGTGCTGAAAGTCGTCGATGACGAGCGTGACAGCGGTGTGGAGCCCGCGAGCCAGGCGCATCACCGTCGACACGGGGTCGGCTCCCTCGCGCGAAACGTAGTCCGATCGCGATGCAAGTGCGTCGATGAGTTCGTCCCAGAGGGTGTGCGGCTCGCGCCTCGAGCAGTGCACCCAGTGCACCGGAAGTGGCCCCTCGCTGTCCTCGCCGAGCCAGTCGGCTATCGTCGCGGTCTTGCCGTACCCCGTTGGCGCGTTTACGAGCGTCAGCCGCTGCTTGCCCGCTGACCCCGCGGTCTCTTCCACCATGCGCTCGAGCAAGCGGCACCGGCTCGGAAGCGCAACCCGACCGCCCTCGACGACCGGGCGGGGCAGATGAGGAGCCGGTCCCGAGGCTTCATGTGTGCGCAGCATAGAGCCTTTCTCAGTTGGCTACCGAACGGGGGTAGTGACGGGGGCAGGTGTCTCGGTGAGAGGTGAAGATCAGGGGGAAGGTGGCATCAATGCTAGTGCGCACAGTCCTAGACCACCATATGCTGAACCTCGGCGCCACGGAACTGTTTTTTTGTACCAAATTTGTTCTGGGTTTGAGCGCCGCTATCGAGTTGCCGCTGAGGAATGATCCTCGCGGTGACTATCTCTCACCAACGCTGGTCTTGGGGAAGACCAACGCGGGTGGCGTCGCACACACGTGCGCGCAGAGTAATTGGGGGAAACAAGGTTGGGGAAGCCTCGCAATCGGGGGATTGCGACGAGCGCGCTCGTACTGAGCGCGCTCGTCGGAATCATCATGCCGCTCGCAGACACAGGGATCGTTTCGGCCCAGGCCGTCGAGCGGTCTCTGGCGACGCCGGAAACAGACGCTGCGCAACAGCCAGACGACGCTCAGGAGACGGCGCCCGCCGCTCCGGACGAGACGACCGAGCAGACGGAGGGCGGGGCAACGACGCCCGCGCCCGACGAAGACACGAACGCTGCTGAGCCCGAGGCGGCTCAGCCCGCTCAGCCGCGCGCGCAGGCCGCGCCGCTCGCCGCGCCGACGGGCCCTGCCTTGACCTGGACGGTGGCAGACGAGAATGGAGCATTGGTTTCAGGCGCAACCGTGAAGCTTGCTGGCCCTGAGGTCCGCACATGGGCTGGTCGATATGAGTGGCGCGACTCTTTCACCGTGACGGACTGTACGTCCGCGCCGTGCGCGCCGACCTCGATGGACCAGGATCCTCGGCCCGGTGTGTTCTTGGTTGACCGAACAGTCACGGGCAACAGCGTGCAGATCTTCACCGCTGACGCAAAATATCAGCGCTTCCAGATCACCCCCATGGGTGCGCCTTCGCTGTACACGTGGGTCTCCCAGGGCGCAATCGCGATTCCCGGTTCTGCGGGCAAGCCGTCACAGAGCCCTTGGAAGACCAATCAATGGGACTTTGGCCGCCTCCTGCTCAACTCTGCCGACATCACCTGTACTCCCGGCGACGTGTACTCAGTGAGCTCTGCCGGACAACTCCAGCACCTCCAGGTCAAGGACAAAAACGCCACACTGCGAAACGTTGGCACGTCTGCCCGTGTCTCGGGTTTCAACGGATTGGGCATCGGGCCCGGAGATAACTCTGTTTACGCCTACAGTCGGTCTTCGAATGGCAAAACGGGGAATGTGTACCAATACGATGCCGAGACAGGGGAGTGGAGTGCGCTGAGGGGTGGATCATTTAACGCATCGGGTCCTAACGCTGCTCAGAGTCTGGTTGGCGGCGCTGTTGACCCCGACGGCGTGTATTGGGCCGGCGGGTTCAGCAGCTACTCGCGGTATTTCCAACTATGGAAGTTGGACAACGGCAAGATGGCGATGTGGGGGCACGTTGACCTTTCCGCGTTCAGCACTTCCGACTCAGGTGGGGCAAATGGTGACATCGCCTTCGACTCTGAGGGAAATCTCTATATCGTCCGTGGAGCTGGGACTGATCTCACGGTCTTTCGTGTGGACGCAAGCAGGCTCGATCAGACCGGAACTATCGGCGGCGCGGCCGTTGTGACTCGCGCCACTTCCGGCTTCACAGACATCAACGGAATAGCGTACGGCGCGGACGGCAAGCTCTACGTCGGAAGCAAGAACCAGCTCGCATTCCGGGCTGCCGACGCGGGAGTAGGAAGTAACTCATTCCAATCGATCGCGCTGCCGGACAATAAGCTTGACACTACTGACCTGGCGTCATGCGGGTACCCTCCGACCCTGCGCGTAGTGAAGGATCTTCCTGACGGCCGCGCGAATGCGTCCGACCAGTTCTTGATTGGCGCGAAGGTCGGGCAGACAGTCATCACACCGGTAGCCACGTCTGGGCAGGCCAGCGGCGAGCAAGCTCCAAGCCTTGGGCCGATTCCCATTGGCACAGGCGTCAAAGTCTCTATCTCTGAGGCTCCTGCGAATCGAACGACGAACTTGGCGAACTATGCCGCAAGTTGGGCGTGCAGCGTTGATGGCGTGCCTCTGAGCTCAGGAACGGGAACGGTGAGCAGCGAGTTCACGATCCCTGATGATGCGCACGGCAAGAAAGTTCTGTGCGTCATCAAGAACTCACTCATGCAAGTTTCGAAGACCGCAAGCGTCGCCTCGGGCACTGCTGTCGACGCGGGGCAGCGAATCGACTACACGCTGACGTTTGATAACAGCGGTGGAGCGAGCGCGGCCTTGGTGAACTACCGTGACTACCTCGCGGATGTGCTTGACGACGCGACCTTTGTGAAGGCAGACGGATCAGTCTCAGCTACGCCTGTGATCACAAGCACGGTCGGCTTGACCACGGACTGGAGCGCTGACAAGCACTGGCTCACCATCGGCGGCACAGTGAAAGCAAACAGCGTCGGGACGATCAAGTACTCCGTCAAAGTGAAGAGCAACTCTGATGAAGCCCAGAAGCGTGCTGATGGCATGACGACCGAGGGATTTATCGTCCGAAACATGCTTGCCCGAGGTACATCGGAGACGCCTCCATCTGAGTGCCAGCCTGGCATGTGTACCGAGCACCCGATCAACTCGTGGACCGTCGACAAGGATTCGCTCCCCGCCGACACTGCGCGCCTGCACAAGGGCGGCAACGTCCACTACAAGGTGACCGCGACGAAGACGAATGCAGACACGACGCTCAGGGGCCTGGTGCTACAGGATGACCTCACGCACGTCTTCAAGACCGCTGGTTGGGCACCCGAGGCTGCCGTGCCGGGAGGCGCTCAGAAAATGGGCGTGTACCTCTTCAACAGCGACGGCCGGACGATTAACCTCGACGGCCAGCCGAACACTGACAGCATGGACACGCTCCGCTCTGTTCGCGACGTGGCCGCGCCGACGCAGGTAAATGTTGCCCCGAACGGTGCACCCGCAGACCTGCGGTGGATCGTGACCTCGGGGGCGCCGCTCGACCTGCCTAAGGAAGCCGAGCGCGCCGAGATGTGGTTCGCGGTGCAGGCCGCGGAATCCCCGGTCGGCATTCCCGCTGCAAGCACCTGGGAGGGCCAGGGGAACACTCCGACCACCGGTTGGAAGTTCGTGAACTACGCCACCGGCATGGCGAAGTCGGGCTCTGGCGCGACGACGAAGGACTTCGCGCCGAATGCCTGCGTGACCGGGAAGAACGTGCCGAACACGGCGCTCGCGCCGAATAGTGCGCAGCCGGTCGACGTGAACTTCCCTGAGCAGTGCCGCGTGCAGCACGAGCTCAGCCAGAACTACTTCACGATCCGTAAGGATGCGGGCGGGGCCGGCGTCCAGGCACTCGCCGACGATAAGGCGTGGGATCCGGATCCGACGGGCCTCTGGAACATGATCGGCCACGAGTTCGAGGTGCGTGACAACGACAAGGCGACCGGCAAGGCGACGTCGTACCCGTCGGTGCAGCTCTGCCGCACGGACTACGACCCCGAGAAGGGGTGGCGGGGCGAGTGGATCTCGCCGGCAATCGCTGGCGACAAGAGCCGCTGGGACTTCAGCACCGAGAACTCCGCAACCGCGAAGAAGATTCTCGACTGGAACAACGCGCACCCCGACGAAGCCGATCAGCTGCCGGTGTGCGGCACGCTCTACGAGATCTCCGACGGCGGGCAGAAGGGCCGGTGGCGTTCTGAGAACCTGAACGCCGGCGACTACTGGCTCGTCGAGACGAAGGCGCCGAACGCGCAGACCGACGCGAACGCAGAGAAGACGCGTCCCGTGCCCGGCGTGCAGAAGCTTGCGCAGCCGGTGCCGTTCAAGATCTGGCCTGAGGAAGACGGAACTTCGCTCGGCGGGCCGGCGATGCAGGGCCGCGGGCAGCTCGATGTTGGAAATGGCAGCGGGAAGTACCTTGACCGGTGCAACCCGGGCCAGCAGAAGCCGGGCGGTGAGTTTGAGCCGGGCGGCACGATTGCCGAGCGGCCCACCGCCTGCGTGAACCCGACCGGCTACCTCTTGCTCGTGAAGGACCCGGCCCCGGTTCCGCTCCCACTGACTGGCGGGCAGTGGCTGCCGATGGTACTGGGCGGCGGGGCCGCGGTGCTCTTCGTCGCACTCGCCGGAGCGCTCTGGTGGCGCCGCCGCCGCACGAACCCATCGGCTCCCGTCGGGCGGCACGGAGCCTAACCGCTCCCACACAGACACTCCGAACTCGGGGGCGGAGTAATCACCCCCAGCACTATCAACACCATCGTTTTCAAGAAGGGGAAACCATGTTGAACATCAAGAAGCGAGGCCTCCTCGCGAGCGCCGGTGCGCTCGTGACCGCTGTTGCGCTCGCATTCGGCGGTGCGGCAGCCGCGCAGGCTGCACCTGTCGACACGATGCCCGAGACCTCCGGGCTCGTCATCACCAAGCTCGAGCAGCCGGCTGAGAACGGTGCCGCGGCGACCGGCCTCGAGCAGACCGGCCTGACCGCGAAGGCAATCGAGGGCGTCACGTTCGAGGCCTACAAGGTCCCGCTGACGAAGAACCCGATGTCGAACGAGGGCCAGCAGGAGATCGCTGGCACGACCCTCGCCGCTGCGAAGGCTGCAGTGGCGTCGAAGTCGGCAGACCGTACCGGCATCACGGACGCCGCAGGCGTCGTCCGCTGGGAGGGCGCGCAGGCGCTCGACGCTGGTCTCTGGCTCGTCCGCGAGACGAACACCCCCGCAGGTGTCGTCGCGGCCGGTGACTTCCTCGTCGCCGCACCGCTCACCCACCCGACGAACCTCAACACGTGGCTCGACACCATCTACGTCTACCCGAAGAACCACACGGTGCTCGGCCAGAAGACCGTCGAGAACGCCGCTGACCTCAAGGTCGGCGACACCGTCACCTGGACGATCACGGTGGACAACCCGAGCCCGCGCGATAACGCCACCGGCGCGTACATTGCGACCGACAAGCTCCAGATCGTCGACGTGCTCGACGATGCCTTCCTGAAGACCGCTGCCGACGGCTCGGGCGTGAAGGTGACTGCGCCCGCAGGCCTCGCATTCGGCGACGACTACACGGTGAACGTTGCGGCCGCAGGCGGAAAGAGCACCGTGACCATCGACTTCACCGCCAAGGGCCTCGCAAAGGTCGCGGCCGCTGCGACCGCCGATGTCGTGCTCACGCTCGACACCGTGGTGACCCAGCCGGGCGAGATCAAGAACGTCGCGCACTTCTACTCCTCGAAGTCGCAGACCGAGCCGAAGGAAATCCCCGGCACCGAGGTCAAGTACGGCAACTACGCGCTCATCAAGAAGAGCGAAGGCGCCCCCGAGGGCAAGACCGCGAACCTCGCAGGCGCTGAGTTCATGGTGTTTGCGTCCGCTGCGGATGCGCGCGCTGCCGTGAACGGCGACGTGGACGCGCTTGCCAAGGCGCTCAAGCCCGCAGCCGGGTCGCACACGGACGGCGTGTGGACGACGAACGCTGATGGTCGCGTCGATATCACCGGCGTCCGCTACAGCAACTTCGCAGACGGCAAGGAAATCGCCAAGGGCCAGCCCGGCTACCAGTCGTACTGGCTCGTCGAGACCAAGGCGCTGCAGGATCACCAGCTGCTCGCAGAGCCCGTCGAGTTCGTCGTCACCAAGGAGTCTGCGACGCAGACGACGCAGACGATCGTGAACCAGTACGACCGCGGCGGCTTCGTGCTGCCCCTCACCGGTGGCACCGGCACGATCATGCTCACCGTTGCCGGCATCGCACTCCTGGCCGTCGTGCTCATCGTCGCACGCCGCCGTCAGAACGCTGCGGAGTAGCCCCTTCCCCTCGCAGGAAGACGATAGGTAGATGGGAAAGGAGGTGTCCGATGGCTCACGCACTCGCGCTTGATACGACGGGCACCTCCCGACCCGTTAAGCGGCGGAAGCTGGGTATGCCGCTCGTGCTCCAGGTCGTCGCGATGATCGGGATCGGCGCGCTGGTGTACCCGGCCGCAGCCGACTGGTTCGCGACGCTCGCTCACAACGCCGAGCGTTCCGGCTACGTCCGCACCGTCGACGAGCTGAGCGAGGAGCAGCGCGCTGACGGCCTCGCCGCCGCGCGCGACTACAACGCGAACCTGCCCGCAGGTTCGCTCATCGATCCGTATTCTGCTGCGGGGGATCCCGTGGCTGCCGCGGCGGACGCCGCCTCGTACCGCGCGTACGAGGAGGTACTCCAGGGGAGCGGTGACGGCGTGATGGGCGAGGTCGTCTACCCTCGCCTCGGCATCGGTCTGCCGCTCTACCACGGCACGGGAGACGCTGCGATCTCACGCGGCGTCGGGCACCTCTACGGTTCCTCGCTCCCGGTTGGTGGCGAGTCGACGCATTCAGTGCTCACGTCTCATTCGGGTCTCGTGCACGCCTCTTTGTTCACGAAGCTCCCGCAAGCGAAGGTCGGCGACGTCTTCGAGGTCCGGGTGCTCGGCGAGACGCGGTATTACGAGGTTGACGGGCTGGAAACCGTCGAGCCGTTTGTCACCGATTCCCTCGACGTCGTCGACGGCGAGGATCGGGTCACACTCTTTACCTGCACCCCCATCGGGGTCAACAGCCATCGCTTTCTCGTCCACGGGGTCAGGGTTCCGGCGCCTCCGGGGGCCGGCGACGTGGCGCTTGCAGGCGACGGGCTGACCGCGGGGTTCCCCTGGTGGGCGCTCGCATTCGTTGGCGGGACCGGCGCCGTCGCCGCCATTCTGTTTGCGCCCCGCCGAACCAAAAACAGCGCGGCCACCACGATCAACATCGACACTGACGAGAAGAGGAAGTCATGACGGAAGCGCGCACGAACGGCGCAGTTCGCGGAACACGAGGCGGCGCTGTGGCCGCCCTGCTCGCGGCGCTCGCTCTCGTCGTGGGGTTCGCCTCACCTGCCCACGGCGCCGACCTGGTGCTGCCCGACGGGCCGAAGACGCTCGTCATCCACCCCGGTGTCGAACCGGAGCCGACCGACAAGCCGGGCTCCGGCCTGCCGCCCGGCGCGGGCGCGCCGACCGGCGTCGCCGGTCACACGTTTGAGATCAAGCGCATTCCGGGTCTCAAGCTTGAGAAGACTGTCGACTGGAACCGTGCGGTCGACATGAAGCCCGCCGCCGCCGCGCGTCTCGTCGCTGGCGAGCCAGTGGCGGGCACCGGGGTCACGGCGGCCGACAACAGCGTCGTATTCAGCGACCTGCAAACCGGGCTCTACCTCGTCACCGAGACCGCCGCGCCAGCGGGTGCGATCCGCTCGGTCCCGTTCCTGGTGATGCTCCCACTCCCGAACCCCACGAGCGCGGGCGAGTGGCTCACGACGGTGCACGTGTATCCGAAGACCGCCTCGGTCGACACCACGCTGGGCGTGCGCGACGCAGACGCGGTGACCTGTGGCGACCCCGTTGTCTGGTCCGCGCTGAATGTCATTCCAGCGGTGAGCGAGCTCTCGAGCTACCGCGTGCAGCACGTGCTTGCGCGGGGCGTTGAGCTCCGCGGAACTGCGGCCGATACGACCGTCGAGATCACCGGCCAGCCGGCGCTCACCGCGGGCGCCGACTACTCGGTCACCCAGACCGAGGTCGACGGCAGAGTCGCACTCGAGACCGTCTTCACCGAGGCCGGTATCGCCAAGCTGCTCGTCGATACGTCCGCCGAGGTTCGTATCTCGTTCACGAGCGCGGTCAATGCGCCAGGCGAATACACGAACGAGGTGCGATTGTTTGCCGGCGACGCGGGCGTCGTCACGGACACCGCGACGACAAAGTTCGGCCCCCTCCGTATTCTCGTGCACGAGAAGGGCCACCCACAGAACCTCATTCAGGGTGCCGACTTCCGGCTGTACACGAGCGAGGCGGACGCGCGGGCCTCGAAGCGGCCCGTCAAGTTTGCTGACGGGTCAGACCTGCGCACCTCCGCCGACGGCCTCATCACGGTGCCGTGCCTGCGCTACTCGAACTTCGCTGACGGACTCGACCGCGAGCCGGGCAGCAAGCTGTACCGCGACTACTTCGCAAAGCCCGTTTCGTACCCCGCCGGGTGGACCGGCGAGGACGTGATCCTGCGGGGCAGCGTCCAGTCGGCCACCGACCCGGAGACCCTCCGCGCCGTCGTCTGGAAGGCAACACCCGTGATTCCGCCCGTCCCGGGGCTCTCGGAGACCGGCGGGAAGATCGCAGCGGCCGCGTTGCTCGGCGGCGTCCTTGTCGTGGTCGGCGGGGTGGTTATCGCCAGGCGCCGGCGTGAATCGCGAGCGGGCGAGCAGTGACCGGAGGGAACCCGGCCGGGGCGACGTCGGACGTCGCCGTGTCGCCGGCCGATACCGCGCCCTCCGCGGAGGGCGGCGGGCAGCGACCGAAGCGCCGCACCAGGGGGCAGCTAGCGCTGAACGTTGTGCTGCAGGTTGTCGCGATGGTCGCTATCGGCATGCTTGTCTACCCTGACGCGGCCTCGTGGGTCGCTCGGATCGGACACAACGCCGAGATCTCGGGCTACGTTCAGCAGGTCAAGGGCACTGATCCCGCCGAGCGCCAGCGCATTCTCGATGCGGCATACGCCTACAACGACGAGCTTGAGCCCGGTCCACTGACCGACCCGTACATCTCGGTGAACGAGGACGAGGCGAAGCGCAGCAACCTCTACCTCGCCTACGAGGAAATGCTTCGGGTGAGCGGCACCGACGCGATCGGTACTATCAACTACCCGCGCCTCGACATCTCGCTCCCCGCGTACCACGGGACCTCCGACCAGGTGATCTCGAAGGGCGCTGGGCACATGTACGGTACGTCGCTGCCGATCGGCGGCCCGTCGACGCGCTCGGTGCTCACGGCGCATTCGGGGCTGCCGCACTCGAAGCTGTTCACGCAGCTACCCAAGGCGAAGGTGGGCGACACGTTCTGGATCAGCGTGCTCGGCGAGGATCACCACTATCGGGTGGAGCAGGTCGAGACGGTGCTGCCGAACGAGACCGAGTCGCTTGAGATTCGCGAGGGCGAGGACTGGGTGACGCTGTTCACGTGCACGCCGATCGGTGTGAACAGCCACCGCTTCATGGTGCACGCGGTGCGGCTGCCGGATTCCGAGGCGCCGCAGAACGAGACGCTCAGTGGCGACGGCGTGAGTCTCGGATTCCCGTGGTGGGCCGTGTGGTTCGTCGGTGGGTCGGGCGCGGTCGCCTGGGTGCTGTTCGCGCCCCCACGCAAGCGGGCCAAGAAGTCAGACGCCCGGTAGCTGGTTGCCGTCGCCGCCGCGCGGCGGTGGCACGGTGCGGCCGCGTCACACGCTGGCGGCTAGGCGTCGCTCGCCGCGATGGCAGCGATGAGCTCCGCAGTGAACCTCGAGATGGCCGCGACGTCGTCGGCGCCGTGCGTCAAGGTGAGATAGGTGTTCGCCTCCCAGCTGGCAACCTCCACGTACTCGGGCACCTCGAGCTGGGCGAGCAGCTCGGCGGGGTCCGTGGTCGAGGCATAGCTCAGATTGATCGCAGCGTAGGTGACCTGAATCCACCCGTCTGGTTGGAACGTGCCCTCCGCGAAGTAGTCCCGGTCTCCGTTGTCGATGGCGTGGTGCAGCCCCTCGGTCAGCAGGGCATGAATCTCGGTGGCGTTCATGCCGCGAGGCTATCAGCCCGTCTGGTGGGCCGGGGAAGCGGGGCCGTGAGGCTCGGCGCTGGCGCCCTCGAGCCACACCCGTTTCACGTGCAACGTGTCGTCGAGCAGCACGGCGTCGGCGCGGTAGCCGGGCCGTAGCGAGCCGAGGTCGTGTGCGCGGCCGACCGCGGCGGCCGGCGTCGCGGTGAGCGCGAGGATCGCCGCCGCGAGCGGGACGCCGCACTCGGTGACGGTGTGGCGGAGGGCGACGTCGAGGGTGAGCGTCGAGCCGGCGATCGCCCCATCGGGGACGAGGCGCGCGACGCCCGCCTCGACCCGCACGGGAAGGGACCCGAGCATGTAATCGCCGTCGTGCGCGCACGCAGCGACCATTGCGTCGGTAATGAGGGCGACCCTGCCGGGCGCCTCCGTGAACACGAGCCGGGCGAGCGCGGGGTGCACGTGCACCCCGTCGTTGATGACCTCGAGCGTGACGTGCTCAGCCTCGAACGCGGCCGCGATCGGCCCGGGAGCGCGGTGGTGGAGGCCGGGCATCGCGTTGAACGTGTGCGTGAGGATGCTCGCGCCCGCATCGAACGCCGCGCGCGCCTCCTCGTAGGTGGCGCTCGTGTGCCCGACGGCGACCGCGACGCCAGCGGCAACGAAGTCCGCGATCGCGGCCGAGGCGCCGGGTAGCTCGGGCGCGAGGGTGATCTGACGGAGCGTGCCGCGCGCGGCTGCGAGCATCGCCGCCGTCTCCTCGGGCAGCGGCGACCGGAGCATCTCAGGATCATGCGCACCGCGGAACGCGTCGGCGAGGAAGGGCCCTTCGAGGTGGCTGCCGAGCACGCCGGGCGTGGTTTCTGTGAGATCAGCGATCGTGGCGAGGTGCGTCAGCAGGTCCGCGGGCCGCCCGGTCACAAGCGAAAGCACGGCGCGCGTCGTGCCGTGCTCGCGGTGGGTGGCGAGCACGGTCCGGATCGCGTCGGCACCCCCCTCGTTCGCCGCGCCGCCGCCGCCGTGCACGTGGATGTCAATGAACCCGGGGGAGAGGATCGCGCCAGCTCCATCGACGACCTCGCAGCCGGGGCCGGCCGCCTCCGCCGCGTCCCGCCACGTGCCGCCTGAGCCGATCTCCCGAACGACACCGTCGTCGAACCTCACCCAACTGTCGGCGGTGGCCTCGCCATCGCTGACGAGCGTGACGCTGTGAATGACGGTGGCGGGCATCTGGCCTCACTTCGAACGAAGGGCCCCGGTCGCGAGGGCGGCGCGCAGCGGGCGGCGTGCCCACAATCCATGTGATTCCGAGTTTACGGCAGGCTGTGGCTGGTAGTTTAAAGGCGTGAATTCGCTCCTCGCTCTGGCCGATCCGCTCGCGCTCACTTCGACCCCGGCGCTGCTCGGCATCGACTGGCTCGACCCCGAAACGCTGTTGTCTGCGGGCGGCTGGATTGCGCTGGTGCTCGCCTGCGCGTTCGTCTTCCTGGAGACGGGCGTGCTCGTGCTCGCGTTCCTGCCCGGCGACTCGCTGCTCTTCACCGTTGGGCTGTTCAGCGCGACAGGCATTATCGACGTGCCGATCTGGATCACCTGCGTCCTGCTTTTCATCTTCGCGTTCGCCGGCGACCAGCTCGGGTTCACGCTCGGGCGCAAGCTCGGCCCCGCGATCTTCAACCGGCCGAAGAGCCGGTTCTTCAACCCGGAAAACGTCGAGCGCACGCACGCGTTCTTCGAGAAGCACGGTCCGAAGGCGATCATCATCGCGCGCTTCCTCCCGATTATTCGCGGCTTCGTCCCGGCGGCAGCAGGCGTGGGAAACATGACCCGCAAGCACTTCATGGTGTACAACGCGATCGGTGCGCTCCTCTGGGCCGTTGGCGTCACGCTGCTTGGCTACTTCCTGGGCCAGATTCCGTTCGTTCGTGAGTACAGTGAAGTCTTCATCATCGTGCTCGTGTTGATCCCCGGTATCCCGATCCTCATCGAACTCTGGCGCGTCTTCGCGAGCTGGCGGCGCAAGCGCCGCGGCACCGTCGCGGACGACGCGACCGACGCGGCCTAGCTCGTTCCCCCGGAGTTCTCGGGAAATTCTTTCAGCGCCCCTTGCGCTCGCTGAGAATCGGCGTAACATACAACCAAATGGTTGCAGTAGCGGAGTATTCAGACGAAGCGGTGGATCGGCTCTTCCGGGCACTCGCCGACGCGACGCGGCGCGATATCGTGCGCAGAACGCTGGCGAGCGAACTCTCGGTGTCGGACCTCGCCGGTGACTACGAGATGTCATTCGCGGCGGTGCAAAAGCACGTTGCGGTGCTCGAAGCCGCCGATCTGGTCGCGAAGATTCCGCGCGGGAGGGAGCGCATCGTGAGAGCGAAACCCGAGACCATTCGCCGAGCCCAGGAGCTGCTCGGGCACTTCGAACAGCTCTGGCGCGGCCGCATCGACAGACTCGATACGCTGCTCGCCGAAGACGACGAACAGTCACCTTCCGACCCCTCCTGAGAGGAACACCGCAATGCCTATCACCGCCGTCACACAAGACACCGACGCGCTCACCCTCACCGTCGTCGCCGACTTCGCCGTCCCGGTCCGCCGGCTCTGGGACGCCTACCTCGACCCGCGTCAGATCGAGCGATTCTGGGGACCGCCGACATACCCGGCAACCTTCACCCGCCACGACGGCTACCCCGGCGGGGTGAGCAACTACCGCATGACCGGCCCCGAGGGAGAGATTAGCGCGGGCTACTGGACGTGGGTCGCCGTCGACGAGGGCCACTCGTTTGAGGTGCGCGACGGCTTCGCAAGCGAGGACGGCACACCCAACGCCGAGATGCCGGACATGCGGATGGTGTTCGAATTCGTCGAGACCGCGCTCGGTTCCCGGCTCACCACCACCACATTCTTCAACACCCTCGACGAGCTTGAGCAGCTCCGCGCGATGGGCATGGAAGAAGGCATGCGCGAGGCGATGGGGCAGATTGACGCGGTCGTCGAAGACCTCACCGCGTTCGCCGCGGGAGCGGGGACAGAACTGCAGCTCATCGGGGACACCCAGGCGCGCACGAGCCGCATCGTCCGCGGTACCGTCGACCAGGTGTGGAAGGCCCACCACGACGCCGACCTGCTGCGCCGGTGGCAGCTCGGGCCCGACGGCTGGACCATGCCGGTCTGCGAGGTCGCCACAGCGGTCGGTGAGCGCCACCGCACCGAGTGGGCGTCTGACGATGGCGAGCAGCGCTTCGGGTTTACCGGGACCGTGCTCGAGATCGAGCCGCCGCGCCGATCAGTGACGACAGAGAAGATGTGGACACCGGAAGACCCCGAGGCGGCGCAGAGTCCCGAAACGATCAACGAACTCACGCTGATCCCTGTGGAGGGCGGGACCCTGGTCTCCCTGCTCATCACCTACCCGGACACCGCGACCCGCGAGATGATCCTCTCGACGGGCATGGTCGACGGCATGGAGACCAGCTACGCGCGGCTCGAGGACGAGGTGCTCGCCTAGGAGCCGCCCGGGTGCGGGGGCGGCATTGCGGACCCGGGGCCGTGAACGAGTGACAGTAGTTCGGCAGCGGAGTTGGTCACCGCATCGCGCCCGGGGCCGAGATACTTGCGTGAGTCTACGAGCCGCGGATTCCCGGCGAGGGCCGCGCGAACGGCGCCGGTGAAGAAACCGTTCAGGTACGTCGACACATTGATCTTCGTCAGGCCAGCTTGAATGCCGGCAGCGATCTCAGCGTTAGGCACGCCTGAGGAACCGTGGAGCACGAGCGGCACCCCAACGAGGCGGCGAATCTCGCTAATGCGCGGCAGGTCGAGTGAGGATGTGCGCTCGGTCATGGCGTGAGACGAGCCGACGGCGACTGCGAGCGCGTCGACGCCCGTTTCCAGGGCGAAGCTCTGGGCCTCGATCGGATCAGTGCGAACGCCGGGGGCATGGGCACCATCTTTGCCACCTATCTCGCCGAGCTCGGCCTCAACCGCGACCCCAGCGCTGTGCGCAGACTCTACGATGCGCCGCGTTGCCGCGACGTTCTCGGCGTACTCGAGGCGGGCGCCGTCGAACATTACGGAGCCAAAGCCCAGGTCGATTGCCTCGCGGGCGAGCGTCTCGCTTTCGGCGTGGTCGAGATGCACCGCAAGCTCAACCGTACTGTCTTCTGCCAGCGCCATGGTGGCGGCGGCGATGGGACGCAGACTGCCGTGGAAGCTCACGCAGTTCTCGGAGATCTGCAGAATGAGCGGGATGCCGGTGCGCTCGGCCGCGGCGACGAGCGCCTCGGCGGTCTCGAGATGCAACACGTTGAATGCACACACACCGCGGCGTTCGCCGACTGCGGCGTCGAGAAGGGCTTGAGTAGGAACAAGGGTCATTGCATTGGCTCCGTTGTCAGGATCACGTCGTGAATGAGGTGGGTGTGGGCCGGGTCGATCTCACCGGCGACCGGCGCGAGCACTGCAGCGGCAGACCAGGCAACCGCGCGTCGCAAGGCATCGCTCGGATCGGATTCGGTCAGTAGCTCGCCGCGGTGAATGGCAGACGCGAACGCCGCTACGGCGGCGTCTCCCGCTCCCGTCGGATTGCCGACGAGCGGTTCGGGGAGCCGCGCCCTTCGAACGACGGGGTCCCCCTGGAGTGCGAGCATCATGCCCTCCTCGCCGAGTGACACCACCACGGCGCGGGCACCGAGTTCGGTGAGGTGTCGGGCGCCCGCGAGCGGGTCAGTCAGGCCTGTTGCCTGAACGAGTTCTTCGGCGTTGGGCTTGAGGAGATGCGCCCCGGCCCGTGCGGCATCGAGGAGAAGGGAGCCCGATGTGTCGACGATGACCGGAAGCTGGGCGCAAGCCCCGATGAGCTCGCCGAGAAACTCCGAGGAGGTGCCGGGTGGCAGGCTTCCGCTCACGACTACGACGCTCGCCTGTGCGGATCCGTCGCGAAGCGCGGCGACGAACACGGCCTCCTCCTCTGCTGCGAGCCCGGTCCCGCGTTCGTTGAACAGCGTGGCGTCGCCGTTGTCGGTGACGAACGCGATGCTCCGTCGAGTCTCGGAAGCGACCCGCACCAGCTCGTGAGGCACACCGCTTCCTGCGAGGTCGGCTGCGAACTGCTTGCCAGTTAGACCGCCAACGGTCGAGAGCGCGAGCGTAGAAAACCCCTGCGAGTCGAGCACACGCGCGACGTTCACGCCCTTCCCGCCCGCGCGGGCGATGGGGGCGTCGACCCGGTGGCTCTCGCCCGGGGAGAGAGCGGGGAGATGGTATGTGACATCGAGCGCGGGATTAACAGTGACGGTAACGATCATGCTGGCCTGCCCTCCCATGGCCGAACGCTACCGAGCACGCTCAGAGGTTCGCCGCGTGCGACTCGCAGTGCGGCCGCCGACACCTCAGCCGGGGTGTGCCAGCGGCTCGTGCCGTGCGGGAGCTCCACCCAACCGAGAATGAGCTCGTCGTCGTTGTGGTCACGCGTGTTCTCCGGCGCCGCTGCCTTGCTCGTGCGAAGCACGACCACGGTACCGTCGACGTGGTCGCGGATGAGCGCCAGCGTGTCGGCAGACACAGCCGGCACGTACACGATCGCATGAGCCCATCGAGTATCGGATGCGGCGGCGGAGAAAGCCGTCAAGGAATGACCGTCGCAACGCAGCCAGCTTGCCCCGGCTGGCGCCTGCCGGGAGCGACTCATGGCGGTCACACGGTGCCCCGCGGCCACGAGCTGAGTCACCGCGGGGGCGAGGATCCCCGATCCACCCACGACGAGATATGACGATGGCTGGGTCATGTCAGAACGCCTGCGGTCCGACGGCCGCACCGCTGCTGCCCTGCAAGAAGTCGAGGTCGAGTCCCTCGTCTGCCTGCGTGACGTGTTCGATATACAGGCGCGTCCACCCGCGCTCGCTGCCGGGCACCTGCGGCGCCACCCAGCCGGTCTTGCGCGCTGCAAGTTCGGCGTCGTCGACGTGCAGGTGCAGGCTTCGACTCGGCACGTCGAGGGTGATGGTGTCGCCAGTGCGTACGAGTGCGAGCGGGCCACCGGCGGCCGCCTCCGGCGCAACGTGCAACACCACGGTGCCGTACGAGGTGCCGCTCATTCGGGCATCTGAGATGCGCACCATGTCGGTAACCCCGGCCTCGAGCAGTTTTCGGGGGAGCGGGAGGTTGCCGACCTCGGGCATGCCGGGGTAACCGCGCGGTCCGACGTTTCGCACGACGAGAATGTCATCGGCGGTGACCTCCAACTCGGGGTCGTCAGCGTCGGCGAGGTACGCATCGAGGGTGTCCCAGACCAGCGCGCGCCCCGTGTGCGTGAGCAGCTCTTCGGAAGCGGCCGACTGCTTCACGACAGCACCCCGCGGCGCGAGGTTGCCGCGCACCACGGCGATGCCGGAGCCGGGAGCCTTGACCGGATTGTCGAGCGGCCGAATCACCTCGGGGTTGTACACCTCGGCGCCCGCGTAGTTCTCGCCGAACGTCTTGCCGCTCACCGTGAGCGTGTCACGGTGCAGCAGATCGCCGAGGGTCTCCGCGAACCCGGCGGTGCCGCCCGCATACTCAAAGTCCTCCATGAGGAACCGCCCGCTCGGCATGAGATCGGCGATGACCGGCACGTCGCGGACGAGCGTGTCGAAGTCGTCGAGCGTCAGCTCCACGCCGACGCGGCGAGCGAGCGCGAGCAGGTGGATCACCGCGTTCGTGGAGCCACCGAGAGCTGCGTTCGCACGAACGCCGTTCTCGAACGCCTCGCGGGTGAGGATCTTCGACGGGCGCAGATCCTCCTCGACCATCTCGACGATGCGGCGCCCAGCGAGGTGGGCGGCAGTCGAACGGCGCGAATCGTTCGCAGGCAGCGCGGCGGTGCCAGGCAGCTGCATGCCCATGAACTCCGACACGCACGCCATCGTCGACGCGGTGCCCATCGTCATACAGTGGCCCTGGCTGCGCGCCATGCACCCCTCGGCCTCGGTGACGGCGGCCTCGTCGATCTGCCCGGCGCGGTACGCCTCTGTGAAGCGCCAGACCGAGGTGCCTGAGCCGATGTCACCGCCGCGGTACTTACCGTTGAGCATCGGCCCGCCGGTGATGAGCAGCGACGGGATATCGACTGAGGCGGCGCCCATGAGGTAGGCCGGGGTGGTCTTGTCGCACCCGGCGAGCAGCACGACGCCGTCGAGCGGATTCGCACGCAGCGTCTCCTCGAGATCCATCGCCATGAGGTTGCGCAGTAGCATCGCGGTCGGGCGCACGAGCGGCTCGCCCGCAGAAGTCGTGGGGAACTCGAAGGGCACGCCGCCCGCCTGCCAGATCCCGCGCTTCACATGCTCAGCGAGCACCCGAAGGTGAATGTTGCAGCTCGTGAGCTCACTCCACGAGTTCGCGATGCCGATGACGGGGCGGCCCCGGAACGTATCGTCGGGGAGCCCCTCACTGCGCATCCAGGAGCGGTGCATGAACCCGGTCTTGCCGTCGGCTCCGAACCACTTCGCGCTGCGCAGGCCCTCGCCCCAGTCGTGGGTCGAGCCAAGATTCTTCGCGCTCATGCTGTGAACCTCGGGAGATTGGCTGCCTGGGCCGCGAGCAGGTCGTCCGTGAGCGCCGCGGCGCGGTCGCTATCGAGCACTGCTCCGTCGGCGATCATCGCCTCAATGACGAGGTCGCGGTTGCCCGTCAGGGCAGCCTCGACTGCGATGTCCACCGACGAGAGCCGGCGGGCGAGCACGCTCGTGAGCGGCCCCCCGAGGTCGGGGACGGCGATGGGGCGGATCCCGCGCGCGGTTGCGACTCCAGGAACTTCGACGGCCGACCAGTCGGGCAGGCCAGGTACCGTGCCGTTGTTGATCACGTTGCAGCTGAACATCTCGCGCGAATCAAAGGTGATCGAGCGAATGATTGAGATGAGCTGTTCCTGCTCGCCGCCGCTGCGCTCGAAGATGGATTCGTCGAGCGGATCCTCGCCGTTCGCCTGGCGACGCATGGACTGGTAGCGATTCTCGCCCCAATCGAGGATCTCGGGAAGGCTGAACGCGTCAACGCCGAGCTTCTTGCCATAGTAGTCGCCGTTCGCGAAACGCTCGGGGAAGAATTCGACAATGTGGCGGTCGCCCGCGGCTGCGAATGCGCCGTAACGATGGAACAGCTCCCACGCGTAGGGGTTGTGCCACGCGGAGGGGGTGTCGTAAAAAATGTTCCCGATCTCATCGGGGTTCGGGGTGACGGCGAGCTCACGCTCGACGCGCTCACGCACAATCGGCCAGGCGTCCCGCCCGTCGAGACGGAAGTCGTAGATGAACGTGAGGTGGTTGATGCCGGCGTACAGCGTCGACGTGCGCTCGAACGGAGCATCGATGAGCTGGGCAAGTTCGCGCTGGATGTGGTGCACCCCGTGGCAGAGGCCGACGACATCGAGCCCGGTCTGCTGGTGGATCGCCTGCACGTTGGCGGTCATTGGATTCGAGTAGTTGAAGAAGTGCGCCTCAGGTGCGAGTTCGGCAATGTCATGGGCGATATCGACGAGGACGGGTGTCGTCCGCAGCAGCCTGCTGATGCCGCCGGGCATAATCGAGTCGCCGACCGGCTGATAGACGCCGTGGCGCTGCACGATCTCGTGATCGAGCTGCCAGGCCGGGCGGCCGCCCACCCCCACGCACGTGACGATGAAGTCTGCGCCGGGGAGGACGGCGCGGCGGTCGTCGCTGCGCACCACGCGAATCTTGCCCTCGGCTCCGCGCGCGGAAACCATGGCCTCGGCGAGGTCCGCCGCGACATTCAACGCCTCAGTGTTGATGTCGACGAGGCGGATCTCCCAGTGCCCGAGGTCTGTTGCGCCGATGAGGTCGGCGAGTAGGCCGCGGGTGAAGACCGCGGACCCTGCCCCGATGAGAACGAGGACGCGTCGTTCGGATGTCATTGCTTGCTCCTTTGCCAGCGGTGAAACGAGAGTTGTGCGGGATCTATTGGGTTCGCTGCGAACGGTAGACGTAGCGGTTGGTGAGTTCGCCCAGGCCCTCCACGCCGCAGACGACGGTCTGGCCGTGTTGCACGTAGCGCGGGGGAGTACGGAAGCCGCCGGCACCTGCCGGGGTGCCGCTGAGCACAATGTCGCCCGGCTCGAGGGTGATGCCGTCGCTCACGAACGCGAGGATAGTGGGGAGATCGAAAATCATCTCGGAGGTGTGGTCCTCCTGCATGAGCTCGCCGTCGACGGTGGCGTACACGCGGTGTGAGGCAGCGAGGTTGAATTCGTCAGAGGTCACGAGCCACGGCCCGAGCGGGGTGAACGTGTCAAACGACTTCCCTCGGGTCCACTGGGCATCGGCAAACTGCACGTCGCGTGCCGAAACGTCGTTTGCGACTGTTGCCGCGGCCACGTCGTCGAGCGTTGCCGGGGTGATTCCGCCGCAGCGGCGCCCGATTACGAGCGCGAGTTCCGCTTCGAAGTCGATGCCCTGGGTGAGGTGGTCTGGTACGAAGACGTCGGTCGTGGGGCCGGTGATTGACGAGGGATATTTGGCGAAGGTCAGCGGACGTTCGGGAGCGGCGAAGCCGGTCTCTTCGGCGTGGTCGACATAGTTCAATCCCACGGCGATGATCTTGCCCGCGCCGCTCACGGGGGCGAGCAGCTCGAGATCGCTGGCGTCGATGGTGTCCCAGTTTGCTGCGACGTCTGCGCGAACGGCGGCGATCGCGGCGAGGGCGTCGTCGGGGAAGTCACTGGGCGCGAGTCGTGTCGCCCCAGCAGTGTCGACGATGATGCGAGGCTGGCCGTCAATGCGTGCCCGGGCGATTCTCAATGTTCTCTCCTTTGCGAAACCGAATGAGCCCATTCTGGCATAAACATTCACAAATGAGCAAGAATGGGCAGATGCACTCATTATCCATTCTCACTGTCGGCCCGAACCACGAAGGCGTTGGGGCCCCATCACTCGTCCAGGGCGTCTACGGTGCAGTCGGCAACCTTGAACTACTCTCATGCGACCGTGAAGACGGCCTCTGGGTCTACTGGTTCAATTCCGACCGGGAATCAGATCCGTGCGAGACCCCCGACGTACCGGCTGGGACGTGGAGCGCCGGGCTTCACTTTGCGTCAGGCGCGGCCTACGCCGAAGCGCAGATCATGCAGTCGTCGGAGGGGCCGAACCACCTTGAAGTCCTGGCCTTGACTCGGGCCGGAGCGCTCGAAAGCTGGTTCTGGTCTCCGGGGCCCGGATTCCAGCGACGTGGGACGCCGGCGTGGAGCCGTGACGGGGCGGATCGCGTCGAGGCATTCAACGCCGTGATCAGCGGCGGACAGGTCTCCGTCACCGTGCGCACTAGTCACGGTACGCTGCGCCGACTCCATTCCGACACGACGCGGTACCCTGAACGCCACTGGGAGGCCAGCGCCACGGGCCCGGGCCTCACCGATGGCTGGGCAGACCTTGCCAAGCTGCGGCTCGTTGAACCGGCCGAGGCGATCCCGAGTACCGCCCGCGAAGCCAGCTCTACCCGCGAGGGCGGAATGCGCGAAGTCACGTGGCGAGGTGCCGACGGACGGGTGCGTCACTGGGGGCTGCCGCTCCGCGAGGAAAACTAGACGACGGGGCGGGGGCGCACATCAAGTGCGCCCCGCCCCGTCGCAAGTTTTCCTTTGGCTAGCGAATCCGGTGGATCATCGTGTTCGAGAACACGTAGCGGTACCCCGCCTCGCGTACGGCATCGTCGTGCAGCGCACTCTGCCCGTACGAGGAACCGTGGAGCCAGGCAAACGCCGGCGCTTCCTGTCCGGTGACTGCCTCGAGCTTGCGCTTTGGTTCGAATACCTCACGCTCGAGATCCTCCGCGGTGAAGACATTGTCGTAGCCCTCGTGGCGGGCGGTGTGTGGGAAGACCACGTGCCGTTTCGACAACTGCGCGACCTCGTCCCACGTCATCGCGATCCTGCCGCCGCGGGTGTCCTCCTCGACGAGTGAGATCCAGTGTGCCCGGGCGAACGCCTCCTGGTGTTCTTCCGGGGTGTCGAGAAACGACGTTGCGATCGGGAACCAGCCCGTCAGGCCGAGCTCCTCGCAGAGCGGCGCAGCGACCTCAGCGGAGTTACGGTAGCCCTCGTAGAACACCGGGATCAGGCCGGGCCGGTCGGCGTGCCACTCGCCGGTCTCGAACAGTCGGTCGAGATCAGCGAGGGTGACAGGGGCGTAGTCCTTGGCGAAACCTGCGAGCTCGGCGGCGAGTTCGTCGCGGGCGACCCGTGGCGTTGAATGGTAGTTCACCACGCGGATGAAGTGGCCGTTCTGAAGCTGTTCGCGAGTGCGGCTCAGTGCTGGGCGAGTCATGGTATTCCTTTGATCTAGGCGGTGTGAGTTGAGGCTTCGGGATCCTGCAGCGGAGCTGCCCCCGGAGCGAAGTGGGTGTATGCGAGGACCTGCATTGCGGTGATCAACGAGCCCTCGTCGAGGTCCTCGCCCCAGGGCGTCAGCACCGCCGAGTACTCGTCGAGGATGCGAGCGAACTCGGCACCTTCGCCGCGCTGCGGAGCGTCGGCGACGACCGGGATCGAGCCTCGCTCATCTACGAGACCGATGACCATCGGGATACCCTCGCGTTCGAGCCGGCGATCATGGCAGGCGCGCATCAGGCCGACGATATCGCCCGCAGCGAGCAGTGTCGCGGGTGACAGTTCCGCCTGCTGTGAGTCGGTGTCGTGATCGGTGACGGACATGGTGATACTCCTTTGGGTAGGTGAGACCGCGGCAAACAGGGTGCGGCAACGCACCCCGCCGGGCGGCGTGGGAATGGGAAAAAGGGGAAGCGGGCGGCCGCTAGCAGGTCTCGACGGTGATGCCAGCGGTGCGAAGGCCCGACAGAGCCGCCGCATCTGCGCCGTCGTCGATGATGAGCCTGTGGATCTTGTCTGCGGGAGCAAGCCGACTCGGGCCACGCTGAGCGAGCTTCGAATGGTCGGCGAGCACGATGAGTTCGGATGCCGCACTCACCAACGATCGATCGGTCTGGCTCTCTGAGAGATTCGTGCCCGTGAGCCCCATCTCGGCGTCGACCCCGAAGGCGCCCGTGTACACCTGGTCGATGCCGAACTCGCTAAGGCCCGAGATCGTGAGATGACCGAGCAGGCTCAGCTCGTTGCGCCTGAGAAGACCCCCCAGAACGATCACTGAGATCTCTGTCGCCTGCACGAGCCGGTTGGCGACGCTGAGATTGTTCGTCAGCACCGTGAGCCCGGGAATGCCCGAGAGATGGGGGAGCATTGCGTCGGTGGTCGTGCCACCCGTGATCAGGATCGTGGAGTGATCCTTTACATGCGCGGCCGCCGCGCGGCCCACCCGGAGCTTCTCCTCGGCAAACGAGATCTCGCGCAGTGGGCGCAGTGGCTCGATATCTTCGACCTGCGCCGCGCCCCCGTGAACGCGCTCGAGAAGGCCGCGCTCCTGCAGATCGTTGAGATCGCGTCGCACCGTTGATGTGCTCACTCCGAGCAGCTTCGCGAGCTCGTTCACGGATCCCGACCCGTACGAACGGATGTAGTTCAGGAGCTCGCGCTGCCGCTTTGGGCTGAGTAGCGGTTCAGTAGCCTGCGACACGGTTTACCTCGTTGAGTAGGGGGCGGTTCTCAGCCAGTCGGGTGAGATTCTCCACGACAAGATCGAGCGTCTGGGCCTGATACTGCGGAGCCAACCCTGCGACATGCGGGGTGATAAGCGCGCCAGGTTCCCGCCACCAGTGAGAGGTTTCGGGAAGAGGCTCATCATCGAACACATCCAATGCGACTCCGGCGATCCGGCCGGCGCGGAGCCGGTGGAGGAGGGCTTTCTCATCAACGATACCGCCCCGGGCGATATTGATGACAAATGCATTGTCGGGAAGAAGGTCGAGCTCGCGCTCGCCGATCATGCCCTTTGTGAGTTCAGTGAATGGAACGACGACGATTAGGAAGTCGCTTCGCCGTAAGACGGCGTCGAGCTCCGACATGGGAAAGAGCTCGGTATGGTCTTCGCTCGGTGCGAGCCGGCCGGTGTCGAAGACGTCAGCCTGCGTGCGGGCGACGCCCGAGCGGCTGACACCCAGCACGGTCATCCCGAGCACCGAAGCGAGCCGCGAGATCTCCCTGCCGATCCTGCCGTAGCCGACTATTCCGACCGTTGCACCGGCGAGCTGGCGAGGGGTGAGCGATTCGAGCCGGTCGGCATTCGACGGCCACACGCGTTCTTCCCGCTGCTGCGCGATTCGGGGCATCCGGTGGGCGAGCTCTAGGAGCGTCATCATGGCGTACTCTGCCATCGGCACCGGCGCGATCCCGCCAAGCGTCGCGATCGGCACCTCGGTGTCCCACAGCGAGGTTTTTCGAACATGGTCGACGCCCGAGGTGTCGAGCTGGATCCCGCGAAGCTGGGGAACCGCACTGGCATCGGGGAACCAGTCGCCGGTGTGGAGAAAATCGATCGTGGCGAGTGCCGCAGGCCCCGGTGGCTGCTCGGCAGTCATGCGGTGGATCGAGACATCCGGCACGCGCCTGGCGAGCTCGGCGAACCATTCGTCTGGCAGCGGCAGGGAACTGAGGTAGTTGAGAGTCACTTGATACCGCTCCTAGCAAATCCTTGGACGAAGTAGCGTTGGAAGAAAATGAACAGCAGCACCATCGGGAGCACCGAGATGAGTGCCAGCGCCATGATGGCGTTGTAATCGGGGGCCGTTTGGTTCTTTAAGAACAGCAGGCCAATCGGGAGCGTGAAGAGCTCGTTGTCCTTGAGCGCAATGAGCGGCCACGCGAAGTCGTTCCAGCTCCCCATCAGCGTGAGGAGCGTGAGCACGGCGACGAGCGGCTTGCACAGCGGCAGGACAACCTGCACGAAGATTCTGATCTGTCCGGCGCCGTCGATGCGGGCCGCCTCGATCACCTCATCTGGAATCCCTAGGAAGAACTGTCTGGCAAGAAATACCCCGAACGCGGTGGCTGCGGCGGGAAAGATAACACCCCAGTACGAGCCGTAAATCCCCAACCCCGACACGAGCTTGAACTGCGCGACCATGATCGCTTGCACCGGAATCATCATCGTCGCGAGCGCGAGCAGGAAGACGACGTTGCTGCCCCGGAACCGCAGGCGTGCGAACGCATACCCGGCAAGCAGGTTCACGACCACCGTAATGGCGGTTACGAACGTGCCGATCACGAGCGAATTCCCAAACCATTCCATGACGGGGAATCTGTCGAACACCTTCGCGAAATTCTCGAGCGTGAACGTGCTCGGCCAGAACCTCAGCCCCGGCTCGAACACCTCTCCGCGCGGAGAGAAGGCGACAACGATCATCCAGTAGAGGGGAAAGACGACGATCAGTGCGACGACTGCGGCAATGACCGTTCGAATCGCGATGCCAGCGCGGCCCGCGCGAGGACGCTGGGCACTGCGGCGAAGTCGAGCGTTCTTCCGTCCTCGCCGCTCTTCAGCTTCTGCAATGAGCAGAGTTGTTGTTTCAGTCATTGTGGGTCACTCCACGAGGTCTCGGTTGCGGTTGCTCTTCCACTGAATGAACGTGAATGCGAGCGTGATGAGCAGGATGACGATGCCGATCGCGGCACCGTAACCCTGTTCGCGAATCTGGAATCCGTTGCGGTAGGCATATGTCACCAGCACGGAAGTGGAGTCCTGCGGGCCGCCACCGGTCATGACAAAAATGATGTCGAAGACCTGGAACGAGGCGATGACGTTCATGATGAGCAAGAAGAACGTCGACGGCCCCACGAGCGGCACAGTGATCGCCCGGAACTGCTGCCAGCGACTCGCGCCATCAATCTTTGCCGCCTCGTAGAGCTCGGGAGAGATGCCCTGCAGGCCCGCAAGGTAGATGATCATGTTGAAGCCAAGCCGGAGCCAGATCGCAGCGATCACGACTGACATCATTGCCGGGCCGCCTTCGGACTGCCAGCCCACTGGATCGAGGCCAATGGCGGTGAGGACCTTGTTCACGAGGCCGTTCGATTCGTAGAACAGCAGCACTGCGACCATACCCGAGGCGACGCCAGAGATGACCATGGGGAGCACGATGATCGTGCGGAACAGGCCGCGCGCGGGGAGCACTGAGTTCAGCAGGACCGCCAGAGCGAGTCCGCCGATCAGTTCGAATGGAACCGTCGCCAGCGTGAAGATTGCCGTGTTGCCGAGGCTGCGCCAAAAGACCGGGTCGGCCATCAGCTGCGAATAGTTCGCGAGCCCGACCCACTCAGGGGTGCCAAACCCCTTCGTGCTTTGAAAGGAGAGGATCGCGGCCCACACGATGGGGACAAACAAGAAGAGTGCGAGCAGAATGAGGTTTGGTGTGATGAAGAGCCAGCCTGCGAGGCCCTCGCGTGATCGGAGCGACGTGCGCCCCATTCGGGCCCGTAACGCGACAGAGCGCGGCCTCCGGGCCCGAACGGTTGCTTGAGTCATTAGTTCGCCGCCTCCTCGATGGCTGCGCTGAGGTTGGCGAGAGTCTCAGTAGTGCTCTGCCCACCGACAAACGCTGCTTCGAGTTGGTCCTGCAGCGCCGTGTTCACGGCGGCCATCACGGGCGAGGTGAGCTGCTTCACGTCGCTCGGCTCGATCGTCGCGGCCTGATCAACAAACACGGGCATGATGTCGGGGCGAACCGCGAACTCAATCGCGTCGCCTGAAAGTGCCGTGCGAGTTGGAAGCTCGTTGGTCGCCGCGCAGAACTGAGCCATCGCCTCTTCCGACACCATGAACTTCAGGAATTCAGCGGCGAGCTCCGGATTGTTCGAGTCCTTGCTTGCCACAAGCGCGTTGCCGCCCAGATCGGTCGCTCCGCGCTCGTCGCGGGGCATCGGTAGCGCGGTCCAGTCGAATTTGGTGAGGTAATCGATGTCAGGCACGAGGAAGGAGCCGGCAAAGGTCATTGCTGCGGTTCCCTCGGTGAACAGCGAGTCTGCGTAGACCGTGCCCTTCGTTGAACTGGCCGGCGGGACCCACCCCTGGTCGAAGAAGCTCTTGGTGAACTCAAGTGCCCGTTCGCCTTCTGCCGAGTCGATCGTCGCCTTCGAGCCATCGGTAAACGTGCCGTCAGCCTGGAAGAGCCAGCTCAGCCAGCGCGCAGCGCCGGCGAGTTGCCAGTTATAGACGAAGGGGTACTGGTTCTCTGGCAGGCTAGCGCGCAGCTGGGTGGCGACGTCGCCAAATTCTTCCCAGCTCCAAGCGTCTTCCTGGGTCTGTGGGAGGGACGCGGTGTCGATTCCGGCGTCGGCAAGCATTTTGGTGTTGACGAGCAGGGCCGACACGTCGGTCTGGTGCGGAACACCGTACGGGGTGCCCTCGAACGAGACAGCCTCCCACATGGCCGGAGTGAACTCGGCAATCTCGTCTGCGGAGAACGCATCACTGAGATCGAGCAGCTGCCCCTGGCTCGAATAGACGCCAAGGTTGCCGTAGTCCACGCGGAACACGTCTGGTGCATTGCCCGCTGAGAGCTGCGCGTCGATGTTTGAGAACATCTGGTCGTAGGGCACGAGATTGAGCTTGACGCTCACGCCCTCGTTCTCGGCTTCGAACTGCGAGATCAGGTCTCGGAATTCTGCTTCCTCGGCTTCGCTACCCCAGGCGGTAAACGTCAGACTGCCCTCGTCTTCCGCTGAGCCGCCACCAAAGCCTGCGCACCCCGAGAGCAGCATTGCACTCGCGGTAAACAGGCCAACGGCCTGGACGGCCCGCTGTGATCGCTTCTTCAAAATGACGCTCCTTGTCTCTGACCGAGGGGCGCGTCGCGGCTCTGCGACGTCGCATTTCGGCTTGCGTTGAAGTATTCAACATTTTATGCCAATTAGTCAATAACTTCCATTTCGTGCTCATTTCTGATTGAATCTGATCACGGTGTCGGCGAAGTTGCCGGCCCGAAACGACCTTCAGGAAGTGTTTTATGAACAACGCCACCCCTGCTCGCGGAGCAATGACGCGGGCCGAACTCACCAGCCAGCCTGAGATCTGGACAGAAGCGCTCAGTCACGCCGCGCAGTTCAATGCACTTCTCCCGCAGCCGGGTGAGAGAGTCCTCGTGCTGGGGTGCGGCACCTCGTATTACATGGGTGACGCGTATGCCTACCTGCGCAATGATGCCGGGCTTGGCCGGACGCGTGCAGCGATACCCCGGGAGCTCAACTGGGTGGACGACGACGAGCATATTGTCGTCATTTCTCGCTCCGGCACCACGGCAGACGTGATCGCACTGGTTGAGAAATACCGGGATACCCATCGCATCACGGCGCTGCTCGGGGGCCTCGATACGGAACTCGGTCGGCTGTGCGAGGGCAGGGTCGTCGATCTCGGCTTCGCTGACGAACAATCAGTCGTGCAGACCCGATTCGCGACGACTGGCCTGACCGCGCTCCGCAACTCGCTCGGGCTTGTACCCAGCACGCTCATTGACGATGCCCACGCGGCGCTCGCGGCCGCGCTACCTATGGCGCCCGGCGCTGTTCGCCAGGTGGTGTTCCTCGGGCACCGCTGGTCTGTGGGGCTTGCCCATGAGGCGGCTCTGAAGGTTCGAGAATCTGCGGGGTTTTGGACCGAAGCCTATTCGGTCTGGGAGTACGAGCACGGGCCGATCTCCTGCGCTGGCGAGGGGTCGCTTGTCTGGTTCCTCGACGAGGTGCCCGAGAAAGTCGTGGCGAAGATTGCCGCGACCGGAGCACAGATCTACTCAAACGCGCTTGATGCGCAGGCAAATCTCCCACTGGCTCATCGCCTCGCGGTCGAACTCGCCGAGGTTGTAGGACGTGACCCCGATACTCCACCTCACCTGAACCGCTCAGTGTTGGTTGTAGAGTAATGCCGGTCATTACCCTGAGTATGCCGGCGACCTGGCCGGCGGCCCCAAGCCAAAGCGTGGCCGAAGCAGTTGCAGGTGCGCTCGATCTCGGGGCAGGGGACGTGATTGTGCTCGAGACGCCCTACGTTGACAGCGCGCGCAGTGGTCCCCTCAAGTCCAGCGGGCACTGGGTGCTCGTCACTCTTCGCGGTTCGGATCGGGGGGTGGACGCGCGAGACCGAGCAGTTACAGCGGCCTCTGCTGCTGTGGCGACTTGGGCAGAGCGATCGGGTGTCGGCCTTGAAGGAGTGTGGTGTGAGTGGCTGTTGAGCTGAGGCCAGCATCTTTGCTGGTGGTCGGCGAACTGTGCGTCGACATTGTCGTAGATCTCGGCGGCGGGGAGCTGAGGTTCGGGCAACACGAGCAGATAGTACCGGCGACGACCTTGACAATGGGGAGCTCTTCAGCGATCACTGCGTGCGGCGCGGCCACGCTCGGTTTACCAACCGAGCTGGTGAGCGCGCGAGGCGACGATATGTTTGGGTTATTCCTGCGCGACGAGCTTAAGCTGCGCGGTGTTGGCCAGCAGCATGTGAGCGTACACGACGGGATCCCAACGGGTGCCTCCACGCATCTCACGCGGCCAGGCGGCGATCGCACGATTCTGACATCGCTTGGCACGATTGGCATGACAACAAACGCAGACGTGTCGGACGCGATGCTCGCTGCGGCAGCTGGACTGCACATCGGTAGTTACTTCTTACAGCATGCGCTGCATAATGGTGGCGCGGTCGAGCTGTTTCGGCGAGCGCGCGCGGGAGGCCTGCGCACCTCGCTCGACGGGAACTTTGATCCGACAGAGCGTTGGGACTCCGGGATTCTTGAACTCTTGCAGCACACCGATGTGTTCTTTGGTAACGACGAAGAACTCTGTGGTATCACGGGCAAACAGGATCTTATGGCTGCTGCGCGGGCGGCCCTCTCTCAGATGCCGCCCGGTGGAGTGATTATTGCAAAGCTAGGGGCCGACGGAGCAGTCGCAGTGACACAAAGAGGAGAGATCACAGTCAAGACGCCCGACCTCCCGGGGGAGGTCCTCGACACTGTGGGAGCGGGGGACACTCTTGCTGCCGGAACGCTGACCGGGCTATTGCGCGGTGACACGCTCGCCGACGCCCTCGCGCTCGGCGTTGCATGCGGCACAGCTTCGACGCGCGGTGCCGGTGGCGTTGCCGCGCAGCCCAGTTTGGCGGCCGCTCATGCGATCCGCTCAGGGATGGTTTCTGGCCAGCCATACTCTCAGCGAGCGATCCGGTACACGGAGTATCCTGAGGAATTGTGCTGACCGAGCTTGAAACCTACTCAACGATCGCGCTGTATTCAGGCATGATCGTGTACGCGATCGCGTTTGTCTTCTACGTGGTTGACCTCGCGAACCGCAGCGGCGACGCCGAGGTCGCGACCGCTGCACCTGCGGTCGGCGCGAAGGCAGCTGCGGGCGGGACGACCACGCTCGTGAAGCCGCGCCAGAAGGCGACGGCCGCAGCCCCGCGCTCCCGCTGGCTGCGCGCAGGCTTTGCGCTCACCGTGCTCGGCTTCGCGCTGCACCTCGCCGCGACTGTGTTGCGCGGTATCGCTGCGGACCGCGTCCCGTGGGCGAACATGTACGAGTTCGCGCTCACCGCGACGGTCTCGGTCGTTGGCATCTTCCTGATCGTGCAGTTCTTCGTTGACCTGCGGTTCCTCGGCACCCTCGTCACCGGCCTCACGCTCGTCTTCCTCGGCGTCGCAAAGGTGAACTACTACGTCGAGATCGTGCCGCTCGTTCCCGCGCTCGACTCGTACTGGCTTGTCATCCACATCATTGTCGCCGTGCTCGCGGTCGGATTCTTCACGCTGTCGTTCGGGCTCTCGATACTGCAGCTGCTGCAGGCCCGCCGAACGACCTACCTCAAGGCCGGGCAGACGAACTCGCTCGCGTTCATGGGTGGCTTCCCGAACCAGGTGCGCCTGGAAGACCTCGCCTACCGCCTCGCGATCATCGGCTTTGCCTTCTGGACGTTCACGCTCATCGCCGGTTCAATCTGGGCCGAGGCTGCCTGGAGCCGCTACTGGGGCTGGGACGTCAAGGAAGTCTGGACCTTCATCATCTGGGTGCTCTACGCGGGGTTCATCCACGCACGGGCGACGCGCGGCTGGCGCGGCACCCGGTCGGCGTGGCTGAACATCGTCTCCTACGCCGCCGTGATCTTCAACTTCTCGGTCGTGAACGTGTTCTTCAAGGGGCTGCACGCCTACTCAGGACTGTAAGACTCGCTGAGTCGGCAGCGCTCGGCCAACAGCGCTATGCCATGCGATCTGCAGCGGGAATGCCGACTCCTGAACAGGAGGGCAGGTCTTCTGCAGATCACATTGGGTGGGCCGAACGCGGGTGGTTGGGATTTGCGGCTGCGCGGCTGAGCCGAGGTCCCTCTGCCCTAACGGGTTGCGGCCCCCTCGAGCGCACCCGAACGCTCGGCATGCAGGGCAAGGTGACGATGTCGCAGGCCTACGAACTCGGCTCGGCATCCGAGTCGACGAGCCGGCGCCTTATCGAGGAGCTCGCAGAGCTCTACGTGTCGATGACGACAAGCGCGATGATGGATCGCGGAAGCGACCGCACGGTGCTGCACGCCGGGGTCGTCGTCGCCGACGGTCTGCAGCTCGTATAGCGCTCAGCCAGCAGCGCTATATGGTCAGCGCACTTGTCACAGTCCTCGTTTACGACCGGGAGCGAGCGCGTTATGCGGCGCGCTTGCCTGCGGGCTTCTTGGCCTCAAACACGAGACGCCCTTTTCGGGCAGTTTCCCGGGCAGCAAAAGAACCGGTCTTGGGATCTTTCGCGAGACGAATCGTGTAGTGCGAATCCTTGGGCCCGCGTGACTGCGTTGTCTTAGTCTCCGCCATGATCTCCTCCTCGCTTGACACTCATTGTACTCGCTGAGGCTGCGAAGCCAACGCCTGATATTCGTTTGCTCCATTCTGCGCTTAGCTCCTGCGCGATGCCTGCCCATTGTGCACGAAGGCTGGCGACGGAGTTAGCCGTTCGTGCCACGGCGAAGGTAAGCACCGCAGCGCACACGCGGGGGTGCACGCCGTCCGACACGAACACGGGAATCGCAAGCACAGAGTGCCATTTTGGGGAAGAATGCTGGCGAGCATCGACCGCTCGCAGCTGCACTTCTTCGGTAGCGAGGGTTTGTCCGGCAATCCAGGGGCTGTCGTGCCCGATGGGAACTCGCTTGAACTGGTCAGGGCTCCGATAATGGCCTTCGGCAGTCGCCCACCGAACGAGTTCGCTCTGTCCGTTAGCCAACCAAAATGTGCTCCGCACGGGCATCTTGCCAAACACGTGTTTCAGACGTCGCGCAGCAGCGCTGAGAGCCTCGGAGAACTCGACCTGCAGTTCTGCGAACCGTTCATTGTGTCTTCGGAAGGTGGCAATTGCTCGACCCTTCGGCGCGACGTATCCAGAGTGACCTGCTGTCGGAAGCTCGCGAACAATGAGCGCAATGTCGGAGAAATCGTGCAACGTCAGTGCAGAAAGGCCGATTGACTCCCACTGTTCTTGGAGCGCGGGGCGGACTTCCTTGAACGTTTGCGAGTCCAGCCTGAGGCCCTCCCGAACGATCGTGACGAGGGCGGGATTGCTGCTCGACGGGAGGGCTTTGTGAAGCCAATGCCGGAGATCCGGGTCGCGGTAAGTTGAACCCGTGAGGAGCAATGGTCCGCGGTCCAACGCTTGGGTGAGGTACTCGAGTTGCCACGGGGAGTTTTCCGCGAGTAGTTCCGCGTAATCTCGGTACGTGACCACCATCTCGTGATTGCGATGAGCGCCGTAGTCTGTGGATTCGAGTGCGCCGTGCAGATGCGCGACCGATGCGTTAGCGCTCTGGAAATCGTAGGCTGAGGTCGCCACCCGGATTTCATCAACGCCAGCGGCCAACAGCGCTTCTTCGAGGAGGGTGTCAAAGTTGAGCGTCGCGAGTGACGTGCGGTGAGGGAACTGCGTGTAATGCGCAGCGATTGCAAGATGAAGCGGTGAGGGGCGCAGCGGTCCATCGAGCCCGGAGTACAGTGCTTCGCCCACGAGCTGGCTCCATTCCTCCGCTGCTCGAGTGCGTGCAGCTTCGAGGAGGAATGAAGGGTCCTGGGCCTCGATGAGTGTCCTCGCTGCGTGCTCCGAAGGAACCACTCCCGTGCGCACAGCAAGGCGTGTGGTGAGGGTATTCCAATCGGGCAGACCAGACGGCGCGGAGGCACCAGCGCCAATAACGAACGTGAGGTGTGAGGTGTCTGTGATGGCGCGAAAGTGCGCCATTACCTCGGCGTCGATGTCTGGGGCGCTCATCAGGGCTGTGCTGCTGTCAGTTCCCGTTGACCACCGGGAAGGTGCCCGTGGGCGTCTCACCATCGTCGTAGACGTCGGCGGGGGAGCCGATGATCTTGGCGTCTGGCGTGCCGACGACGTCGAGGTCCTTCCCCGGGTAGTCGAACTTCGCGAGCACCCAGCGCATGGCCTCGAGGCGGGCGCGCTTCTTGTCGTTCGACTTCACGACGGTCCACGGCGCGTGCGGCGTGTCAGTGTAGAAGAACATCGCCTCCTTCGCGCGGGTGTAGTCGTCCCACTTGTCGAGGCTCGCGAGGTCCGTCGGAGACAGCTTCCACTGCTTCACCTTGTCCTGCGACCGCGACGTGAAGCGGGCGCGCTGCTCGGCCTTCCCGACGGAGAACCAGAATTTCACGAGGTGGATGCCCGAGTTCACGAGCAGCTCCTCGAAATCGGGCGCTGACCGCGTGAACTCGAGGTACTGCTGCGGGGTGCAGTAACCCATGACGCGCTCGACGCCCGCCCGGTTGTACCAGGAGCGGTCGAACATGACGATCTCGCCCGCGGCCGGCAGGTGCGCAACGTAGCGCTGGAAGTACCACTGCGTCTGCTCGCGGTCGGTCGGGATCTCGAGCGCCACGACGCGCGCGCCGCGCGGGTTCATGTGCTCGGTGAACCGCTTGATCGCACCGCCCTTGCCCGCGGCGTCGCGTCCCTCGAAGATGATGACGATCTTCTCGCCCGACTCCTTCACCCACGCCTGCAGCTTGAGCAGCTCGATCTGCAGCTTGCGTTTGGCCTTCTCGTACTCTTTGCGGCCGAGCTTCTCGTCGTACGGGTAGCCGTGCCGCCAGGGCGCGTCCGGCGAGTCGTCGCCGGCGTCGTCGCCCCCGAGGAGTTCCTCGAGTTCGTCGATCTCGGGGGTGATGTCGACCTGGCCGGCATCAGCCATGTCGAACTCGGGCGTCGGATTGGTGGGCTGATCGCTCATTGCGCTCCTTGTCTGTAGAGACCTGGCGCTTAAATCATCCCACGAAGCGCGATATGGCCTGGGTCGCTTCGCGAAGTTTTTCCTGCGCGACCTCCCCGCCCTCCTCGGCAGCAGAGGCGACACAGTGCCGCAGGTGGTCGTCGAGCAGCGAGAGCGCTACGCGTTCGAGCGCTTTCGTCGCCGCGGAGACCTGCGTGAGGATGTCGATGCAGTACTTGTCCTCTTCGACCATGCGGTGAACGCCGCGCACCTGGCCTTCGGCACGACGGAGCCGCTTGAGCAGGTCTTCCTTGTGCCCAATGTAGCCGTGCTCGTGCCCCTCAGGCGCGTGTTCCTGCTGCTCACCCATACGAGCACTTTACCCTGCCGGCGGGCCGGGCGGCTGCGCGTCCGGGCCGCCTCGGCGCTTGCCGCGCGAACTCCGGACGAGCTGCACCGTGCCGCCGACGACGAGGATCAAGACGGCGCCCCACACGGCCATGTACATGGGCCACTCGCCGCTTGCGATGCGCTCGCCGATGAGGAGCGACGCGACGACGAGGAGGGCGGGCTCGAGGTAGCTCATCAGCCCGAAGATGCTGATGCTCAGGAACCGGGAGGCGAGGAGGTAGCAGATCAGCGCGAAGCCGCTCCAGAGCGCGAAGGCGGGAGCGAGCCACATCAGCGCGGGGTTCTCGGCGAGGGTGCGCCCGTTCGTGACCTCCGCGATGACGAGCCACAGGGCGAAGGGCGCGAGCACGAGGAACTCCCAGAACATGCCGCCAAGGTGGTTGATGTTCAGGGCGCGGCGCAACACGAAGTAGACGGGGTAGCCGAGCGCAACGAGCAGTGTCTCCCACGATACCGAGCCGACGCGAATGATCTCCCAGACGACGCCAACCGCCGCGACGCCAGCTGCGAGCCAGTGCCACCAGAGCAGCGTGTCACGGTAGAGGAAGCGGCCGACGATGACGAGGATGAGCGGCAGCAGGAAGTAGCCGAGCGCGACGTGGAGGCCACGGCCGTGCAGGGGAGCCCAGCTGAACACCCAGAGCTGCGCGGCGACGAGGAGCCCGCAGATCAGGATCGGCACGATCAGCACCGGCCGTCGCCGCAGCCGGATCCAGATGTCAGCGATGAGCTGCTGCTGCCGGAACGCCGCAAGGGTCAGCAGAATAAGCGGCAGCGTGAAGAGGTTGCGGATACCCCACAGGGACTCGGCCGATGCCGGCGCGAGTGTGGGCGTGATGAAGTAGATTCCGGCAAAGCACAGCGACGAGATGACCGAGACAATGAGCCCGCGCTCGGTTGCGGAACGACCCGGGGATGCCCCGCCAGAAAACGACTTAGAGGTCGATTGCCCCAATGACTTCTCCGTAAGGGGTTTCGCCTACGGGAGTGAAGCCGATGTGCAGGAAGAACTCTTCGGGACCCTCGGCACCGCGCTCCCAGAGCACGGTGAGACGGCCGACCTCGCGGCGCTTTGCCTCGTCGATGAGCGCGGTGACCGCGAAGGTGCCGACGCCCTGGCCCTGCACGTCTGCCTCGACGTTGATCCGCCAGAGCGCCGCACGGAACTCCTCCTGCGGGGCGTCTGGGTCGAAGTTACCGTGGATGAACCCGACGACCTTGTCATCGAGCAGCACGACGCGCTGCCAGGCGCTCTCCGCCGGGGTGACCGCGGCGGCTGCGGCGTAGGAGACAGGCGTGATGAACTGCTCCTGGCCGGGCTTCAGGCCAAGGGTGTTCACCGCAACGATCGTCGCTGCAGAGAGTTCTTCTAGTCGCAGTTCACTCATACCAACAGGCTACCCTGCGAAGCCGTCTACGCAACTGTGACTACTCATTTACTGCAATTGCTGCGCCGATTGCCGCTGCCGGCGATCCCTCTGGAAGGACCTGTAAGCGCTCCGGGAAGCGAAGCGCCGCAATAAATTCGGAGGCCGCAGCCCACTCGGCGAGCTGCGCACGAATCCCGTCGAACAGGGGAGCGCCGAGGAGGCGCAGGCCGCCGCCGACGACGAACGCGCCGGGGTTCACGGTGAGCCCGAGCACCCGGATCGTCTGCGCTGCGCCGTCGATGAGGTACTCGAGGGCCTGCTTCGCGTCGGCGTCGCCAGCGGCGACCGCGGCGTTGAGCGTGCGACCGGGGTGCTCGCCGCCTGCGGGCCAGTGGGCCTTCAGCGCTGAGCCGCTCGCGACGGTCTCGAGGCAGCCGCGCTGGCCGCACGGGCAGGGGCGCATGCGCGGGTCAACCGCGAGGTGGCCGATCTCGCCGGCAAACCCGTCGGCCCCGCGGACGGGCGCGCCGTCGACGGTGACCCCAGCGGCGAGCCCGGTTCCGAGGTTGAGGTAGGCGACGGTCCCCTCGAGACGCATGATCGACGCGGCGCCGACCGCGGCGGCCGTCACGTCGTTGTCCACGGACACGGGCAGGTCGATGGCGGCTGCGAGTTCGGGGCCGAGCGCGAGTGAGGAGAGCCCCATGTTGTAGGCGTTGCGCACCGTGCCGGTGGCGCGGTCGACCTGGCCTGGGATCCCGATCCCGACCCCTGCGAACTCCGCGCGCGCGAGCCCGGATTCGCCGATGAGGCGTGCGACGATGTCGCCGCTCGCCTGGAGCACGCCGGTGGGTCCTGGGACCGTGGGGACGAGAGCGCGGGCGACGATGTCGCCGGCGGGATCGAGCGCGATGCCCTCGATCTTCGTGCCGCCGATGTCGAGGCCAATGCGCGGGGAGGGGGTCATGAAGGGGTACTTTCGAGAAGATCGATGAGCGCCGCACCGACGAGGGCGGAGGAGCCGTATGTTGCGAGTGCAGCGTACTCCGCGGCATGCTCCCCGGGCTCCGGGGCTGCCGGCCAGCCCATCTCGACGACGAGCACCGGGGTGCCAACCGCGAGGAGCGCGTCGATCCGGGCGAGCGCCGCCGGCGCGCGGTGCAGCTCGCGGCCGATGACGATGACGCCGCCTGCCGGGTACGCCTCGCTCGGGTCGAACTGCGTCCGCGCGCCGAACGCCGCGGCCTGCTCGCGCTGGCCGGGGAACGGGAGCGCTGCGGCGGCAAACGGCCCCCACGGCGCGAAGCCGACGGCCATGTTCGCCTCGGAGTCCACGCGCAGCACGGCGGCGGCTGGGTGGTCGCGCGCCCACTCGCGCGCGGCGGCCGCGCCGTCGAACGAATCCGCGATCCGCGCGAGCTCGGCCGGGGTGATCGCCTCGCGCGGCGCGCTGCCGGTGTCCGCGCGGGCGACGGCCGTTGCCCGCGGGCCGGCGGCGTCACCGAGCGCGCGCACCCGGCCTGCGGCGTCGGAGATCCTGTCGGCGTCGAGCCGGCCATCCTCGACGGCCGCCGCGACGTGCGCCACGATCTCCATGAGCTGTTCGTGCGTCGTGTCGACGCCGACGCAGAGCAGGTCGCAGCCTGCGGCGAGGGCGCGCACCGCGGCCTCGGGGATGCCGATCTCGCCGCTCGCGCCCTGCATGTCGAGCGCGTCAGAGACGACGACGCCGGTGAACGCGAGCTCGCCGCGCAGCAGGTCCTGCAGGATCAGCGGGCTGAATGTCGCCGGGACGGACCCGTCGAGCGCGGTGAGCACGATGTGGGAGGTCATGACCGAGCGGGCGCCGGCGGCGAAGGCCGCGCCGAACGGGGGCAGATCGCGCTCGCCGAGCAGCTCGCGGGACGCGGTCACCGTTGGAAGCTCGTGGTGCGAGTCCTGTCCGGTGTCGCCGTGGCCGGGGAAGTGCTTCGGGCACGCGACGGCGCCCTCGCCCTCGAGGCCGCGCACCCACGCCGCGACGTGGCGGGACGCGAGCTCCGGCGTCGGGCCGAAGCTCCGGGTGCCGATGACGGGGTTGAGCGGGTTGCTGTTCACGTCCGCAACCGGGCCAAGCGCGAGATTGAAGCCGGCGCTGAGGATCTCGCGCGCGACGCGGCGACCGATCTCCTCCGAGTACGCCTCATCGTCGATGCGGCCCATCACGGCCGCGCCAGGATACGGCGATCCTTCGAGGTAGCTCAGCCGAGTGACCTCGCCGCCCTCCTCGTCGATTGCGAGGAGCGCGGTCGGCGCGAGCTCGCGGAGGGCGAGTCCGAGCGAGCGCAGCTGCTCGCGGTCGCGCACGTTGTTGCCGTAGACGCAGGCCGACGCGAGGCCAGCGTCGAACGCCTCCGAAAGCCAGGCGGGCGGCTCGAAGCCGACGAAACCGGGCATGAGTGTGGCGAGGATGTCGCGCCGAAGCTCGCTCATCCCTTCACCGCCCCGCTCACGAGACCGCTCGTCATGCGGCCCTGAACGAACATGAAGAAGATGATCACGGGCACCGCGACGAGCGTCGACGCGGCCATGACCTGGCCCCAGTCGATCGCGGTGCTCGCGGACTGCTGAATGAAGCCGCGCAGCCAGAGCGGCAGCGTCTTGTTGTCGGCGTCGAGGAGCACGAGCGCGACAGTGAACTCGTTCCAGGCCTGCAGGAACGCGTAGATGCCGCTGGCAACCAGGCCGGGGGCGAGCAGCGGGAACGTAATGCGGAGGAACGCCTGAGTGCGGCTCAGGCCGTCCACCATCGCCGCCTCCTCGAGGTCAGCGGGGATGCCGGCGACGAAGCCGCGAAGCATCCAGATCGTGAAGGGCACGACGGCCGCGATGTAGATAATGCTGACGCCGATGATCGAGTTCAGCAGCCCGAGGTTGCTCATGAGCTTGTACTGCGCGATGAACATGCCCTCGGCGGGCAGCATCTGGATAAACAGCACGGCGAGCACGAAGCTGCGGCGGCCCTTGAACCGGAAGCGGCTGATCGCGAGCGCGGCGAGGAACGCGAAGATGAGGCACACGACGACCACAATGGCCGCGATCGACAGGCTGATGCCGAGGGCCTTGAAGAACGAGCCGTCGGCGATCACGGCCTGGAAGTTCTTGAACGAGCCGCCAAACGGCAGGAGCGTCGGGGTCGTCTTCTCGAGGACGACGTTCGGCAGCATCGCCGAGTTCACCATCCAGTAGACGGGGAACGCCCAGACGACGGCGAGGAGGACGCCAACGATGTTGAGCACGATTCGCCACGGCTTGCCGGTGCGAAGGCGGCCGCGCGCGGAGACGACGTCGACGGGGGCCGTCATCGTGGTGGTGCGGGGTGCGGAACCCGCGAGTGAGGCCTGGCTCATGACTCGTCGTCCTCCTTGATGAGATTGCGGACGTACGCCCAGCTCAGCGCGATGGTGAGCAGCAGCACGAAGATGGACATGGCGCTCGCCATTGCGAAGTCTGAGGAGCCGACGCCGAGCTGGTAGATGTAGGTGCCGAGCACGTCGGTCTTCGACGCGATCGAGCCGCGGTCCTGCAGCAGCTTGATTTGGGTGAAGACACGGAGGTCCCAGATGATCTGGAGCAGCATGACGATGCCGAGGATCGGCTTGATGATCGGGACGATGATGAGGCGGAGGCGCTGCCACGGGCTCGCGCCGTCCATCTGGGCAGCCTCGAGCACCTCGCCGGGCACCTGGGTGAGGCCTGCGTAGACGGAGAAGGCGACGAAGGGGACGCTCATCCAGACGACGATGATGAGCGCGACGGCGAAGAAGCTCAGGGGCTCCTGCAGCCAGTTGTGGCCGTTGAAGGGGAGTCCGAGGTTCGTGAGCAGCCAGTTGACGAGGCCGCGGCGCCAGTCGAAGATCCATTTCCAGATGGTCATCGCGGCGACGACCGGGGTGGCCCAGGCGAGCAGCAGCGCGATCTGCAGCGTGAGGCGGACGCCCTTCGACGCCGCCTGCATGAGGAGCGCCAGGCCGATGCCGATCACCATGGTGACGGAGGCTGCGGCCAGGCAGAAGAGCACCGAGCGCAGCACGACGAACCAGGTCGTCGGGTTGCCGAAGAGCGTCGCGTAGTTCTCGAACCAGACCCACTCGGGCGGTGCGCCGAACTGCTGGGCGAGCCCGAACTGCTGCATCGAGGTGATGAGCTGCCAGATCACCGGGTAGGCCATCGCGACGAGCACGATGATGCTTGCCGGCAGCAGCAGCATGTAGGGGGCGAGGCGGCGGCGGGGCTTCCGGGGGGCCGGGGCGGTGCCATCCGACGCGGCGGTGCTTTCGCGTGTTCCCGTGCCGACCGGTGGCGCTGTGTCGACGCTCATCGCGGTTCTCCTTGAAACGTTGTGGGGTGTGGACGGGGGCCCGCAGCTGTCGCGCGGGCCCCCGGTGCCGACGTTACTTCTGGTTGAGCAGTGCGTCGAGCTGTGCGTTGGTGTCCTGAGCGAGCTGCTTCAGGTCCTTCGCATCGCGGATCTTGGAGAAGAACTCCTCCATGATGTTCTTCGACTCGATCGCGGCCCAGCCGGGAGCGGCGGGGGTGAGCTTCGAGTTCGATGCGGACTCAATGAGCGCCTTCGCGAACTGGTCGGAGCCGAGCGAGTCAGCGTAGTCCGAGTTCGCCGGGCCGAGGCCCTTCTCGCCGAGCATCGTCTGGTACTCCTCGGAGTAGATGATGCGCATGAGATCCTTGGCGAGCTCAGGGTTCTGCGTCTTCGCCGAGATGCCGATGTTCGAGCCGCCCGCGAAGACCGGAGCGGGCTTGCCGTCGTTGCCAGGCAGCACGAGGGTTGCGAACGTGTCGTCGTTCCACTCGCGTGCGGGCTCGCCCTTGTCATTGGTGACGAGGTCACCGATCGACCAGTGCGCCCAGCCCGGAGCCATGATGGTGGCTGCCGCGAGCGAGAGGTCCTCGGTCACGTTGCCGTCTTCGTCCTTGACCTCGTCGGAGTCGTTGAGGTACTGGTACTGGTTCGCGTCCTTCATGTCGTTCGGAGCGTTCGACGCGTTCTTGTAGAGATCCTGCAGTTGCTCGAGGCCCTTGAGCGACTCGGGCGAATCGAGGGTCGCGACCCACTTGCCGTCCTTGAACTCTGCGATCTCGCCACCGTTCGCGAAGATCCACGAGATGCCGTCGCGCCAGTCCTGGCCGCCGAGGAAGAAGCCCGAGAAGTTGTCGATGCCCTTCGGGTTTGCCTTCGTGATCGCCTTGACCGACTCGTTGAACTCGTCGAGCGACGCGGGGCTAAAGTTCTGGCCTGCGGCGTCCCAGACGTCCTTGCGGAGGAAGGTGTAGCGCGAACCGAAGTAGTAGGGGAGCGTGTAGTTCTTGCCCTCAACGGCGCCAACCTCGACGAACGAGGGGAGCAGCTTGTCGCCGCCGAGCTCGTCGTACATGTCGCTGATGTCGAGGAACGCGCCCGCGTTCGTGAAGGCCGGCGACTGGGTGTTGCCGATCTCGGTCACGTCGGGGGTGTTCTTCTCATCGGGAAGCTTCGTGGTGAGGTTCGTGATGATGTCGCCCCAGCCCTGCTCCTGGATCTTGAGCGTCGCGCCGGTCTTCTCGGTGAACTCGGTTGCGAGGTACTCGCGAAGCTCGGGCGGGGTGTCACCGCCAATAACCCACATCGTCAGGGTCTTGTCGCTGTTGTTGCCGCTGTCGCCACCCGACGCAGCCGGGCTGCACCCGGCAAGGACGAGAGTCGAAGCCATAGCCGCTGCTGCGAGGCCAACGAGCTTTCTCTTCATTGTTGTGTTCCTTTCGGTGTGCGACTCGGCGGTGGCCGAGACGCGGGTTCGTGTCTTCATCGATACGTGTTGTGTGACTGGAAGTGTGTGGTCGGCGGGGCTAGCTCACGCCGAGGCGTTCGCGGAGCACGATTGCGGCCGCCCCGCGCAGGATCAGGTCCTCGCCCTGGCTGCTCGCTCGGATCACGAGGGTGTCGTGCGAGTCGGGCATGGTGCGGCGGGTGAGGATCTCGAACGCGGCGTCCGCGAGCGTGCCGCCGACGAGCTCGGGCGGGCCCGAGAGGACGATCTCGGCGAGGTTGAGCATGCCGATGACGGGCGCGAGTGCGACGCCGAGCCGGTTTCCTGCCTCGCGGAGGACGGCCTCGCGGCCGTCGGGCCCCGCGTCGGCGAGCGCCCGCGAGAGCGTCGGAACGGAGAGCCAGTGCTCGAGCACCTGCTCGCGGGCGTACGGGGCGTCGATGCCGAGGTCGGTGCCGACCATGACCTGCCCGATCTCGCCCGACGCGAACTTGCTGCCTGGCACGCTGCGGCCGCCGAGCATGATGCCGGCGCCGACGCCGTAGCCGATGCGGACGAGAGCAAAGTCCTCGCTCGTGTCGCCGAAACTGTATTCGGCGAGGGCGGCGACGTTCGCGTCGTTGCCGATCGAGGTCGGGAGGCCGGTGCGCTCCATGAGGATCCGCCTGAGGGGGAGTCCCTCCCAGCCGAAGTTCGGTGCGACACGCACGACCCCCTCGTCATCGACGACGCCGGGGGTGCCGACGCCGAGCCCGATGATCGGGATCTCGCTCGCGTCCCGCAGCGTGACGGCGAGGTCCGCGACGAGCTCGCTCGCGGCATCTCCCGTCACGGCGGTGCCGGCGGCGTCGAGTCGCGGCGCCTCGACGCGGGCAAGCGTGCGGCCGGCGAGGTCGATGACCGCGCCGCGGAGCAGCTTGTCGTCCGAGAGGTCGAGCGCGACGACCGCGTGCGAGCTGCGGGCCAGGTCGACGAGAATCGCGGGCTTCCCTGGGCGGTGCGATTCCTGCTGACCGAGCTCCTCGATGAGCCCCTCGCCGATGAGCTCGGCAACGAGACCGGAGATGGTGACCTTGGTGAGCTGGGTCGTGCGCGCGATATCGGCGCGGCTCAGCGGGCCGGAGATGTAGAGCGTCTGAAGCACGAGCGTGCGGTTGTGGAGCTTCGTATCGCCAGGAGTGGCCTTCGCCGCCACCCTGAGATCGCGGGCCCGGCGCGGGTTCATTGCCCATGCAGTGGCGTCCGCGGGACGCGTCGTTACGTGCTTCATATTGGTTAGTAAAGCTAATGAACTAAATAAACGCAAGTCCGCTGGCAAAGTTTTTTCGGCCCGACAATCGGAGCGGCCGTCGTGGGGCGCGATTTTGGCGGAATGAACAGGGGGTGACGTCGCCCGTGGAGTGAGCAGCCGGTATAGACAAGTTGTGTCGACGCGTCCGCGTGGAGCCAGCCTCATCGTCGCGCGCCGCACCGTGCGCCGCGGGGGGCTTCGGCCGCCCGCGGCGCCCGGGCAGCAACGTGGCCGTCACATGACCTTTGGGTAACGGGTCTGGCGAGCCGGGCTCATGCCTGCCTAGGCTCCGGGTGGGGGCACAGCCGGGGGTACCTGACGTGCGCCCTGCCAATGCCACACGTCACACACGAACGAGGAGTGCAGTACGCATGAAGTCAGGCTCAAGTAGTCGAACGGGAGACGCCTTCTTCCGCCGGAGAGAACGAGCGATGGCGCTCGGTCTCACCGCCGCCATTTCCCTGGGTATGGGGATCACGGGGACCGCGCCCGCGCTCGCCGCACCGGACGGCTCCGGGGTGGTGATCAACGAGGCCTACCTCTCGGGCGGCAGTCGCGATGCCGCGTTCACCAAGAAGTTTGTCGAGCTCTTCAACCCGACCGGTGAAGCGATCACACTCGACGGCACCTCGCTGCAGTACCGTCCGGCCACAGGCACCGGGGCGTTTGGCGGCGTGACGCCGCTCACCGGCACGATTCCCGCGGGCGGGCACTTCCTCGTCGCGGGCGGGTCCAATGGGACCGCGGGCGGCGAACTCCCGGCACCGGACCTGTCCTCGACCCTTAACCCGGCCGGCACTGCCGGCACGATCGCTCTTGTTGATGGCACCGAGCCCCTCGCTATTCCCGCGGGATCAGCAGCCGGCGCTCCGGGCGTGATCGACCTACTCGGGTACGGTACCTCGAACACGTTCGAGGGGACGGCCGCAGCCGCGCCCGCGGGAAACACCGACGTCAAGTCGCTCAACCGCAACGAGGCGGCTGACACCGACAACAACGCCGCTGACTTCGCGCTCTCCGCCGACATCACCCCAACGAACGCGGCGGGAGCGACCGCGCCCGACCCCGGCACTGATCCTGATCCCGGCACCGATCCCGACCCCGGCACAGACGCCGGTACGGGCACGCGCACCATCGCGGAGGTGCAGGGCACCGGCGACACGTCGCCGCTCGTCGGCCAGACCGTTACCGTCGAGGGCGTCATCACCGCAGACCACCGCGTCGGCGGCTACGACGGCGTCGTCATCCAGACCGCCGGCTCCGGCGGCGAGCAGACGGAACCCCGCACCGCATCAGACGGCATCTTCGTCTACCTCAAGGGCAAGGACGTGCCTGGCGAGATCGGCGACCTCATCAAGGTCACCGGCGCCGTGAGCGAATACTACGGCCAGACGCAGATCGCTCCGGCGCAGGTCGCAGACGTCGCACTCGTGAAGCAGGAGGCCGGGCTCCCCGCGCCGACCCCGCTGCCCGCGACCGTGGTCGGGGCCGAGCGCGAGGCATACGAGAACATGCTCGTGCGGCCCACCGGTGACTACTTCGTCGCGTCGAGCCACCAGCTCTTCAACTACGGGACGCTCTGGCTGAATCCGGGCGAGATGCAGGTGAAGAGCACGGAGACCGCGCGCCCCGGCGCCGAGGCCGACGCGATCGCCGCGGCAAATCGCGCGAGCCGGATCCTGCTCGACGACGGCTACTCGATCCAAACGACGAACAACGCCCACCCGGGCGAGCAGCCGTACTTCACGGCGGACACTGTCGTGCGCAACGGCGACGCCGTCGACTTCGCCGACCTGAGCTTCGTGCTGCAGTACGGCTTCGACGAGTGGCGGCTGCAGCCCGTCACCCCGCTCGACAGCACGTCGCCGGCGGCGCAGAAGGTGGCCTTCGACGCGAAGAACACCCGCCCCGAGGCACCGAAGGTCTCAGGCGACGCGACCGTCGCCGCCTTCAACGTCTACAACTACTTCACCACGCTGAAGAGCGAGAACAAGGACGCCCGCGGCGCGACGACGGCGAAGCAGTTCGAGACGCAGAAGTCGAAGATCGTCTCCGCGATCAACAGCCTCGACGCCGACATCGTCGGGCTCATGGAGATCGAGAACTCGGTGAAGCTCGGCAAGCCGGTCGATACCGCGCTCAAGGACCTCGTCGACGGCCTCAACGCCGTGACGGGCGACAAGACCTGGGACTACGTGCCGACGCCGAAGGCGCTGCACAACGCCGCAACGACCGACTTCATCACGAACGCGATCATCTACAAGAAGGACGCGGTCACGCCGAAGGGCGAGGCGCAGACCATCGTTGATGAGAGCGCGTGGGGCAACGCCCGCGAGCCGATCGCGCAGGCATTCGACATCGACGGCCGCACCGTCACGGTCGTGTCGAACCACTTCAAGTCGAAGTCGGGCACGGGCGCGGAGCCCGCTGACGGGCAGGGACACTTCAACGCCGACCGCGTGAAGCAGGCGAAGTCGCTCCTCGCGTTCACCAAGGAGCTCGAGCAGTCGACCGGCAGCGCAGACATGCTGCTCGTCGGCGACTTCAACGCCTACGGCCAGGAGGACCCGGTGTTCGAGTTCACCTCGCAGGGGTGGATCGACACGGTGCCCGCGCTCGCCGCAGGCCAGTACAGCTACAGCTTCAACGGCGAGCTCGGCTCGCTCGATCACGTCTTGGCCTCGCCGTCGCTCGCCGACTCGCTCGGCGGCGCCGCGATCTGGGCGGCGAACTCTGCCGAGTGGGGCGACCGCGGCTACGGCTTCGGCGCCGCCGAGGCAGGCACGCCGTACCGCGCGAGCGACCACGATCCGATCCTCGTCGGGATCACCACGACGCCGCAGCCCGTCAGCATCGACATCGCGACGATCAACGACTTCCACGGCCGCATCGAGGCCGACGGGAAGGCAGCGGGGGCCGCGGTCATCGCGGGCGCCGTCGCCGAGTTCGAACGCCAGAACCCGAACTTCATCTTTGCGGGCGCTGGCGACCTCATCGGGGCATCGACGTTCACCTCGTTCATCCAGCAGGACGAGCCGACCATCGACGCGCTCAACCTCGCTGGCCTCGACGTGAGCGCCGCCGGCAACCACGAATTCGACGAGGGCTGGGAGGACCTGCGCGACCGCGTCCAGGCCCGCGCCGACTGGGAATACATCTCGGCGAACGTGTTCGTCACCGAGACCGGCGAGCCCGCGCTCGCGCCGTCGTGGGTGAAGGAGGTCGACGGCGTGAAGGTCGGCTTCGTCGGCGCCGTTACCGAGGACCTCGACACCCTCGTCTCGCCCGAAGGCATCAAGGACCTCGAAGTGCGCAGCGTTACCGACTCCGTGAACCAGGCGGCAGCGGCGCTCCGCGACGGCGACGCCGCAAACGGTGAGGCCGACGTGGTGATCCTGCTCGTCCACGAGGGCGCGGCGACCGCCGACCTCTCGAGCATCACGCCCGAGTCGCAGCTCGGCAAGATCGTGAACGGCGTCGGCGACGACGTCGACGCGATCGTCTCCGCGCACACGCACCTCGCCTACAACCACGTCATCGACGGCCGCCCGGTCGTCTCGGCAGGCCAGTACGGCGAGAACCTCGGGCTGATGAACCTGCAGGTCGACCGCGAATCGAAGGAGCTCATCTCGATCACGAACGAGATCAAGCCCCTCGTCGTCGACGGGAAGCCGCAGTACGAGGCGAACCCTGAGGTGCAGGCGATCGTCGACGCGGCGAAGGCCGCTGCCGACGAGTTCGGCAGCGTCTCGGTCGGCAGCATCACCGCCGACTTCAACCGCGCGCGCCAGAGCGACGGCAAGACCGAGAACCGCGGTGGCGAGTCGACGATCGGCAACTTCGTCGCCGACGTCCACCAGTGGTCGACCGACGCCGACATCGCGCTCATGAACCCGGGCGGCATCCGCGCGAACCTGAGCTACGCGTCGACCGGCGACAAGGACCCGGATGGCAACGTCACCTACCGCGAGGCGGCGACAGTCCAGCCGTTCGCGAACACGCTCGTCACCCTGAAGCTCACGGGTGCGCAGGTGAAGGACATCCTTGAGGAGCAGTGGCAGCCAGAGGGATCGGCGCGTCCGTTCCTGAAGCTCGGGCTCTCGAAGGGACTCAGCTACACCTACGACCCCGAGGGCGAGCGCGGCGCACACGTCACCTCGATCACGCTCGACGGCAAGCCGCTCGACCTCGGCGCGACGTACACCGTCGCGGCGAACGCGTTCCTCGCTGGCGGCGGCGACAACTTCGTGTCGTTCCGCAAGGGCACCGACGTGAAGGACACGGGGCGCGCTGACCTCCAGTCGATGGTCGAGTGGTTCGCGATCAACAAGGAAGCGACGCCGGACCTCGGCAAGCGCGCGGTCGGTGTGCAGCTCAGCCCGCCGCCGGCGGCCGCGGCCCAGCAGGTGGCGCGCGCGAGCGCGGCAAGCGCGGGCGACGGCGAGTACAGTGCGGGCGACGAGGTCACCGTATCGCTCAGCTCGCTCGCGTTCTCTGGCGGCGAGGTCCCGGCCGAGTCCGTCTCCGCTGAGATCGACGGGAAGCAGGTCGCGACCGCGCCCGTCGACCCGACGGTCACCGACGCGTGGGATGCTGCGGGAAGCGCCACGCTCACGTTCGCCGTTCCGGCCGGCCTGAAGGGCAACCAGACGATCGAGGTCGCGACGAGCGACGGGGCAACCCGAGTATCGATCCCGATCACGGTGGCCGGCGGGGACACCGAGAATCCCGGCACCGAGGAGCCTGGCACCGAGAACCCGGGAACTGAGAACCCGGGCACCGGCGGCCCCGGTGGCACCGACGGCGAGCAGCCCGGCACCGCCGGGCCTGGCGCCGGCGGCGGCTCGACGGGCGGTGGCCTGTCGAACACCGGTGCTGAGCTCGGGTGGATTGGCGGCGCGACGCTGCTGCTGCTCGCCCTCGGCGGCGGACTGCTCGTCGCAGCTCGCCGCGGGACGCACGCGGCGCAGTAGCACCGAGAGGCAGGGCCCCGGCGGTTCGCCGAGGCCGCACGCCCGCCCCACCTCCTGTCGGTGGGGCGGGCGTTTGCCTGTGTTAGCCTGTCTGTGCCCAATGATGGGCAGCGGCGGAGGATTCTGCCGTCATTCCACTACGGATCGTCCGGCACGTACCTGCCGGTGGAGGAAAACAATGGCATCAGTCACGTTTGAAGGCATTACTCGCGTCTACCCTGGCACGGATCGCCCGTCGGTTGACAAGCTCAGCCTCGACATCGAAGACGGCGAGTTTCTCGTGCTCGTCGGCCCCTCCGGCTGCGGCAAGTCGACCACGCTGCGCATGCTCGCCGGCCTCGAAGAGGTGAACGAGGGCCGCATCCTCATCGGCGACTCAGACGTCACCGACGTCGCCCCGAAGGATCGCGACATCGCGATGGTCTTCCAGAACTACGCGCTCTACCCTCACATGACCGTCGCCGACAACATGGGCTTCGCTCTGAAGATCGCGGGCGTCTCGAAGGAAGAGCGCGCCGAGCGCGTGCTCGAGGCCGCGAAGCTCCTCGATCTCGAGGACTACCTCGACCGCAAGCCGAAGGCACTCTCGGGCGGTCAGCGCCAGCGCGTCGCGATGGGCCGCGCGATCGTGCGCCAGCCCCGCGTGTTCCTCATGGACGAGCCGCTGTCGAACCTCGACGCGAAGCTCCGCGTGCAGACCCGCACCCAGATCGCGTCGCTCCAGCGCCGCCTCGGCGTCACAACCGTCTACGTCACCCACGACCAGACCGAGGCGCTCACCATGGGCGACCGTATCGCCGTGCTCAAGGACGGCCTGCTCCAGCAGGTCGGCACCCCGAGCGAGCTCTACGAAACCCCCGTCAACGTCTTCGTTGCGGGCTTCATCGGCTCGCCCGCGATGAACCTCTTCCCGACCACGCTCACCGCCGAGGGCGCAGTCTTCGGCTCGCTCACCGTTCCGGTGCCCGCCGGCGGCGCGACCTCGAACGCAGTGACCGTCGGCATCCGCCCCGAGGACCTCGTGCTCGCGGCGCCCGGACAGGACGGCCTCACCGTGCAGATCGACCTCGTCGAGGAGCTCGGCGCCGACGGCTACCTCTACGGTCACACCACCGGAGGCGACGGCGCCCAGATCGTCGCGCGCGTCGACGGCCGCAACCACCCGCAGGCCGGCGAGACCGTCACCCTCGTGCCGAACCCCGCGCACCTGCACGTGTTCGACACCGCAACCGGCAACCGCATCTAGTCGGGGCTGGGCGGCGCGGGGCGCTGCGCTGCGCGCGCTCCCCGCGCTCCCTGTGCTTTCCGGCCGCCCTGCCGCCGCACCACCCCGCCCCGCGAAAGAGTAGTGTTCCTGCACAAGAACCCGTTTCCAGCGGTAGGTTTCGGGCGCTTCTGCGGGAAATGTGCTCTTCGGCTGAGGTGGGCGGGGCTGGGCTTGGGTTGGCTTGGCTGGGCTGGGGAATCGATTAGGGCGTGAACTCGCCGTCACCCGCGTTGGGCTAGAAGATGACCCGCTGGCTGGTGAAAGCATCCGCGGGAGTTGAGGGCTGGAGCTGCGCGGAAGCGGTGAGGAGCTTGGCGGTTTGGGCAGCAGCTTCAATTGCGAGCTGCCCCAGCCTGCGAACCGTGTCCGGGGTGATGCGGTAGGTGGGCCCACCAATCCAAATCGCAAATCGGGGCAAATCACCAATGAGGACGGGTGCCGCTACGGACGCGGCGTCCCGTTCTAGGGCTCCATAGAGCCAGGCGTAGCCGTGGGTACGGGCTGGCTCGAGGGTGTCGATGAACATCTCAAGCGTCGAAGGGTTCTCCTTCGGGTAACTCGGTTCGAGAAGCTCGCGTACTACTTCGGGGTCGCGATATGACAACAAGGATTTGCCAGTGGAGGTGAGCCACGGAGGTTGCACTCGTGGCGTTGACTTGAGTGTCTGGCCAATAAGTGAGGGGCCCACGTTCTGCAGCAGGACCACGATGTCGTTGTCCTGCAGCATGTCGAACCCTGTCGTCTCCCCTGAAGCGTTCGACAGATTGGTCAAGATCTCGCGGATCGCCCGCAGCGTGCCAGTTTCCGTGAGCAGACCGCCGATGACTGATAGCGAGCCGACCGAAATGCGCGTCTTCTTCGTTTCATCATCGGTCACCAACATGCCTTCTTCTTCCAGCGTGGTGATGATGCGGAAGCAAGTTGCCTTAGGCACGCCTGACAGGCGAGTGAGTTCGCTGAGCCCGATCCCTTGCGGAAAAGTCGAGATTACTCGGAGCACGCGCATGGATCTATTGAGAAGTCCGTCGCGGCCTTTGCCTGTGTCTTCTGCGGTGTCGGGGCTCGTTGTTGAGGTCACAATCGCACTATATCAAACCGATAGTCCACTTTTGGAGGCGTTTGTGAGCGTCGTCACGGACTCCATGAGTGCGTCAATGATGCGGTTGTCGGCTTCGTCCTGGCTGAAGAGAAGCGGCACATGTGTAATGAGCCCAGCAAACGTGTTTGGCAGGTTCTCGTCAATGGGGTCTGCAAGCCAAGCATCGAGCAATCCACCGGTGGAGCGGTCACCGTACCGCGCCGCGACTGCAGGTGCAGTGCATTCGACGCCAACGACGGCAAGGCAGCGGTCGAGCCATCCCCGGACCGGGCGGCCACCGATAACCGGTGAGAGTCCTATCACCGGCGCCGCGGCCTCGGCGATAGCCGCACGAATGCCGGGTATTGCAAGAATCGGATCGATTGAGACGACTGGGTTGGAGGGGGCGATCACGATGATGTCGGCAGTGGCAAGTGATTCGAGCACGCCAGGCGCGGGCTTTGAATCCGTAGCGTGGGGAAATGCGAACGCGGTTGGTGAGGGATTCGCCTGGTTCCGCACCCACCACTCCTGAAACCACATGGGGGCTGAGGCAGTGTGCTCGACGATTGTTGGCGAGGGGTCATCCGTTGCTGGAAGTACTGTGAAGCTGACGCCGTAGCGAGAGTTTAGGAGGCGGGTCGCCTCGCTGAGCGAATGGCCGTTCTCGAGGAGCTGCGTGCGCATGAGATTGTGGGCGATATCTAAGTCACCGAGCTGGAACCAGCCCTCCTCGGGAAGAACGCGCGATATCTCGGACATGGTTCGGGTTGAATCGTTGGCCCTTCCCCACCCGCGTCCCTTGTCTCCCATGTCAGCAAGGTGATAAGCCACCGAATCTAGGTCGGGAGAGATGCGCAGGCCCATGTGAGTGAAATCGTCGCCCACATTCACAATCGCCGTGCAATTGAACGGACGACCGGAAGCTTCATTCCACGAATGGAGCGCTCTGGCGAACCTTGCGCCCCCAACGCCTCCGCTAAGGAACGTAATATTTCGGGTCATGTCAGTGCCTCCAAGGGTTCGATTGGCGCGCGCAAGGCGGCCGGGGGATCGTCGCGGGTCCCTGCGAGTTGTGCAGCCTCTGTGGCCTGCGAAATGCGAGGTGGGAAGTCGTGTCGAAGGAGGTAGCGGCTTCTGCTCCCGTCACTGGTGTGGATCATGTCCACGCCCCAATGGTTTTGAATCATCGCGGGCGTGACCACACTTGCCGTTGGCCCCACCGCGACAATGCTGCCGCAGTTCACGATGGCGGCACGGTCGGTGAACACCGAGGCAAGGTCGAGGTCGTGCAGACTGACGATGAGTGCAACACTGGTGCTCGCGAGAGTGCGAAGAAGCTCGACTGTGTCGCGGATGGCCGCAAGATCGAGGTGATTCGTCGGCTCGTCAAGGAGGAGGGCGCGTGGTTCCTGCGCGAGCGCACGAGCAATCTTCGCCCGTTGATGCTGGCCGCCGGAGAGTCTGTCGATCGGTGTGTGCTGAACGGAGTCGAGCCCGCATCGTTCAAGCGCGTGATCGACGACATACCTGTCCGTTCGGGTGGTCGGGCGGAGCCAACCAGTAAACGGGACGCGGCCAAGCTGTACGAACTGCCGAATCGAAAGATCCGAAGGGGCAGTGGAGTCCTGCGCGACGAACGCAACGCGCCTTGCCCACTCGCGTTGCCCGAGCTGGGCTCGAGAAACGCCATCCCACGAGACGGCCCGATGAGACTCCGGGAGGTGCCCTGCGAGGCTGTGGAGCAGTGTGCTTTTCCCGGCGCCGTTCGGGCCGAGGAGCCCGAAGATCTCGCCAGGGCGGAAATCGAGCGCGGGAACGGAGAGCTTAAAGTCGTGCCCTCGGCTTGCTGAGAAGGGGAGCGTGTGAAGAGTCATGAGTGTCCTTTCTGCTGCCGAAACATGATGACTCCAAACGCGACAGCGCCGAGCACGGAAGTCGTGATCCCGACCGGAAGCTCTTGTGGTTGCGCCGCGATGCGTGAGAGCGTGTCAGCCCACGTGAGAAGCAACGCGCCAATGAGTGCAGAGGCCACAAGGTGCTTCGTGACGCTCCCAGAGGCAAACGGTCGAGCAAGGTGAGGGACGATAAGACCGACAAAGCCGATCGCGCCAGAGACCGAGACCATTCCTGCCGCGACAAGCGCCGCGAGGGAGAGAACCCACGCCCGTGAGACCCGCACATTGATTCCTAGCGACTCGATGTCGTTGTCACCGAGCTTGAATACTCCGAGCAAACGGGATGATGCCGCCAACGCCGACCCGAAGACAGCTAGTGTGACGGCCGCGATCAAGACGGTGCTCCAGTTTGAGCCGCCAAGCGACCCGAGTAGCCAGTGCAGTACCTGGCGGTAGCTATCGCTGTCGGGGGATTGGAAAATGATGAAAGAAGTGCATGCGCTGAACAGTGCCGTGGTGGCCACTCCGGCAAGAATCACTCTTTCCGACGATGATCGGCGTTGACTACCGCTGAGGAAGAGAGTGACGGTGAGCGCGAGTGTTCCGCCCACGAAGGCTGCAAATGGGAGCGCGAGTGTAAGCCCAAGCAGAATGACTGAGACCGCTCCAAGCGAGGCTCCCGAGGATACGCCGAGTAGATAGGGCTCAGCGAGCGGGTTGCGAAGCACCGTTTGTAATGCAACCCCGGAGACCGCGAGCCCCGCGCCAACACATGCCGCTGTGAGTACGCGCGGAAGCCTGACTTGCGTCAGGATGACTTCTTGGGTACTCCAAGAGGTGGGATCAGTGCTCATCGCCGAGGCAAGCGTTTGCCAGGGGATAGGGACTGCTCCGACAGAAGCGGCAAGAAAAAGCGAGGCAAGGAGCGCTGCGAGCAACAGGGCGGCGGCAACGGCGAAGCGTGACCTTGCGGACGTTGCCCGCGGTGAAGCTGCCTGCCCGCGTTGACGCACCTGCTCGCTTGTCACTGTGAGGCCGCTGCGTTTGCGATTGACTCGACGGCGTCGATGTTTCGCACGCCGGCCTCCGTGGTTGCGAAGTCGACAACGATAAAGCGCTCGTCTTTCACCGCGCGCATCGAGCTGGCTGCTGGGTGACCTTCGAGCAACGCACGCTTCTTCTCCGCGGAGTTCCATGGCGCGTCTACCAGCACGATGACATCGGGATCGCTTGCGACAAGGCTCTCCCAGGGCATGCTGAACCAGCTTTGCGCTTCCGACTCTGCAACATTCGTGAGACCGGCTGCCCGCATGATCATGCTGGGAGTTCCAGTGCCACCGCCGACGAACGGCACGTCCTCGCCAGAGCTAAACCAGAGGGCGGATAGGGCGCCGTCGTTCTTTGGAATAGCTTTCAGCCTGCTGCGCTGATCACTGATGATTGACTCTGCTTCGGTGCTTGCATCGAACATCGCCCCGACCTCCGAGATCATGTCGAATACGTCATCGAACTCGAGTGGATCGGAGCTCTCGCTGCCAAACACGCAGGCGGGTGGAGCAACGTAGGTGTTGATGCCGAGACCCAGGAGCTCCGTTCGAGTACCCAGCCCGTCCTGGCCGAGGTTCGACTCCCAGCCAGCGAACACAAAGTCGGGCTCTGCGGCAAGGAGTACCTCACGACTGGGAAGCTGGTCTGCCAGCACATTCGGTTCCCACCCTGCTGGTGCGAGGCCCTGCGGCACGGGACCATCAAGCATCGCGGAGCCAACGATGCGGCTTGACTGCCCGAGGGCCAGCAGCAGTTCGAGCGGCGTTGATTTCACGGTGACCACGCGCTCAGGCGGGACGTCGAGTTCAACAGTGAACCCGCAGTTGTCTATGGCGGAAGCTGGCCCTGGAGTGACCTGTGCGGGGGCCTCCGGAGAGAGTGATGAGCACCCAGGGAGAAGCGCTAGAGCGCCGACAGTGAGAAGTGAGACCGTATATTTGAACCGACGGTTCGTTTCAATTTTCATCGTTGAAAACCAATGCCTTGAGTTGGCCGCTGGGTCGCGGGGGTTCGTTGGTGCCTCGTAGTCTGAGGAATTTAAAGGATAGCGCAAGGCACCCGTGGTGGATAGTGTGGATTGCTCGGGGCTCAAGGGTTTAGGAAAAATGAGCTTGCAAAAATTATGAACCGATGGTTCACTGTATTCACGTCGCTAATGTCAGGGAGGACATGATGTCACCACAGATCCGCAAACTCGTTCGTTTGGTCGAGGAAATCCATAGCGAGAACGGTCAGCAGCTCGCCAAACCACACCGTGTTGCAGTTGCAGCGGCCGTCATTGCGAACCCGTATGGCGCGGGCTACGTTGAAGACGTCGTCACGCTCGCTGACGAGCTTGGTGAAGCGATCGGGGAACTACTTGGCCCCGAATGCGTTCGACTCTTGGACGATGAGATTGAGGCCTTTGGTAAGGCAGCGTTGGTGGGCGTCGACGGCGAAACCGAGCACGGATCTGCGTTGATCCACAACCTGCGGTTTGGCAACGTATTCCGGCGTGCAGCCGGCGGAACGGAACTGTTGCCTGCAGCGGAAAAGATTGGCTTGCAGGGAGCTTCCATCGACGTTCCGTTGAAGCACAAGACTGACGCCAAGACGCGTTCGCATCATCAGACGGTCACCTTCCGCATTGAAGATGCCCCGCGCGCTGACGAGATTGTTGTCGCCTGCATCGCAGCGAATTCGGGGCGGCCGCTTGCTCGTCTCGCGACCTTCGGGGCCGAGGCTCCCGTGAGCATCGCCTAACGGCGAAGGCACCGACGAAAAGAGTCAGAATTATGAACGCAGTCGCATGGTCAAAAGAAGAGCTCGTCGCGGCAGACAGTGAGTTCGTCATCCACTCGTGGTCGAAGCAGGGTGGTCTCAACGCCCGCCCCATCAAAGGCGCCGAGGGATCCTGGTTCTGGGATTACGATGGCAATCGTTTCCTGGACTTTCAGTCGCAGTTGGTAAACAGCAATCTTGGACACCAGCACCCCAAGCTTGTGCAGGCGATCAAAGATCAGGCTGACACGATGTGCTACATCGGGCCGGGATTTGCCGAGGAACAGCGAGCCCGTCTGGCGCAGAAACTCGCAGAGATTACGCCAGGTGACCTGAAGATGAGTTTCTTCACCACAGGTGGTGCCGCTGCGAACGAGAACGCCATCAGACTCGCGCGCCATGTCACGGGGCGCAACAAGATTGTTGCGCGATATCGCTCCTACCACGGGGCGACCGCGGGCGCGATCGCCTTGACCGGGGACCCGCGTCGTTGGCACGCTGAGCCCTCGATGCCGGGCGTGGTCCGAATGCTTGATCCTTACACTTACAGGTGCCCGGCGGGCCACCCCTCCCCGTGTCCCGTCTGCTCTGGTGGACCGCACCTGGAAGAGATTTTGCAGTTCGAGGACCCGTACTCGGTTGCCGCCGTCATTCTCGAACCAGTCACTGGGACTAACGGCCTCATCTACCCTGGTGAGAACTACCTGAGATCGATTCGTGAGGTGTGCAACAAGTACGGCATCATCCTCATTTTCGACGAAGTGATGGCTGGTTTCGGTCGCACGGGTGAGCTGTTCGCCTGTGACCACTGGGGCGTTACCCCAGACATTCTGATCACCGCAAAGGGTCTCAACTCAGGGTATGTCCCTCTCGGAGCGATGACAGTTTCGTCGAAGATCTCTGACTGGCTTCAGGACAATAAATTCTGGGGAGGGCTCACCTATGCGGGGCATCCTCTCGCGTGCGCCTCCGCTGTCGCGTCGCTCGAAATCATGGAAGAAGAAGGGGTTGTCGACAACGCGCGGCGCCAGGGCGAGCGACTTGGAGCCGGCCTCGCTGAACTTGCGAAACGCCACCCGTCTATTGGTGACATTCGTGGGCGTGGACTGTTCTACGGGCTCGAACTAGTTCGGAACCGTGACACCCGCGAGCCGCTCGTGCCGTTCAACGCGGTTGGGGAAGCCGCCAAGCCGATGCAGGAGATCAACAAGGCTGCAATGGCGAAGGGGCTGTACCTGGCATCGAACTTCAATGTGCTTCGGCTTACGCCGCCCCTCGTGATCAACGACGAGGAGATTGACTTGGCGCTCGAGACCCTCGACGAGGTGCTCGACATCGCCGATGTGCACTACGACACTGCGGGAGGCCCCGCATCATGACGATGGAATCAGCGACAAACGCGGGGCACACTACACTCATCGCCGGTGGCACCGTGGTGAATGCGGAAGGCTTCGTCCGTGCTGATGTGCTGGTGCGCGGCGAACGGATCGTTGGCATCGGGGTTGAGCAAGCGTGGGATGCTGACGAGACGATCGACGCAACCGGGAAGTACATTTTGCCTGGTGGAATCGACGTTCACACTCACCTTGAGTATCCAATTGACGGCTTTACGACGCGTACGGCTGATGACTTCGCGACAGGCTCGGTTGCCGCTGCGTTCGGTGGCACTACTACCTTTATCGACTTCGTCAAGAAGCGCCCAGACGCTTCGCTGTTCGACACTTTTGTTGAGCGGCGCTCGATCGCAGAATCCAAGAGTATTGTCGATTTTGGACTGCATGCGATCGTGCCGCCATTGGTTCAGCAGCCGGATGTCCACGACGATCTTGTTCGGCTCTTCACCGAGCAAGGCGTGTCGAGCTGGAAGTTCTTTATGGCGTACCCGGGTACGCAGATGGTTGAAGACGACGAGCTTCTCGCTGGAATGGATCTCGCTCTCAAGCTCGGTGCGTTCCCGATGGTGCACGCTGAAAACGGGCACATGGTGAACCGGGCCGCTCAGCAGCTTCTGGATGAAGGGAAGACTGCCGAGATTCACCACGTCGATGCTCACGGCCATTCCCAGGAGGCTGAGGCGGTTCACCGGGCGATTGTGCTCGCTGCAGAAGTGGGCACGCCCCTGTACGTTGTCCACGTCTCGAGCGAGCAGGCTGCGGCCGAAATTGCAGCTGCGCGCAGTGAGGGCCTGCCCGTTTGGGGTGAAACTTGCCCGCAGTATCTCGTCACCGCGCTGGAAGATTATCAAGAGCTGGGGGAGCGGGCCGCTGGTTACATTTGCTCACCACCGATTCGTGAACGAGCAAATCAGGCCGCCCTCTGGAAATACCTTGGTGCTGACGGACTCTCGACGCTCGCGACGGACCATGCTGCGTTCTGTATGGAGCAGCCCGAGGACTTGCCTCCGCAGAAGCTTCGGTCTCCAGGGTATTTCCCGAAGACTCCGAATGGGGTGCCCGGACTCGAAGACCGCATGATGGTCGCCTGGGAAGCCGGCGTCGTAGGCGGAGCGCTCGACCTCTGCAGGTTTGTCGAGATCACGGCTGCTCGACCCGCCAAACTCTTTGGAATGTACCCCAACAAGGGAACGATCTCCGTCGGAGCAGACGCGGACATCGTGGTGTGGGACCCTGAGGCAGACCACACGATCACCGCTGCGGGTGGACATTCCCGAACCGACTACAACCTCTATGAGGGTATGCGCGTAAGCGGCCTTCCCGTAACGGTCATGAGCCGTGGGCGGACGCTGATCCTTGACCGTGAGCTGCAGGAGGTGGCCCGGACAACCCGTGGCCGCTACCTCGCTCGCGGCGCAGCCCAACTTTTCTAACCCACCGCTTACTGCCGCCAACGCAGGTTGGCAGAGCACCCCACGAAAGGCATCACAATGAAGTTTCCCATTGGAATCCATGTCGGCGACCGGATGACGCTCCCCGAGACATACGAGGTCGCGCAGTACACCGATGAAAAGGGTTTCGACTCGTTCTGGGTTGCAGAGGGCCGAATGGCTCGCGACGGCATTGTGCCCGCCGCGATTGTTGCTTCACAGACCAAGCAGATTCGCATCGGTACCGGCGTCGTCAACAATAAGAGTCGTAACGTCGCGCTCATGGGTGTGACGTTCAAGACGCTCGACGAAGTCGCACCCGGTCGCGCGATTCTCGGCATTGGTGCGTGGTGGGAACCGCTCGCCACGAAGCTTGGCGCGCCTATCCGCAAACCTGTCGCCTCGATGCGCGAATACATTACGATCCTCAAGCAGCTCTTCAACAACGACACTGTGACTTTCAATGGTGAGTTCTACACGATCGACGGTGTTCGCTTCGACAGCATGTATCGCGAGAACACTGAGGTTCCAGTACCGATTTATGTCGGTGCCGTCGGCCCGCGCATGCTTGAACTATCGGGTGAGATCGCTGACGGCGTACACATGGACTTCCTGCTGCCCCCCTCCTACCTCGAAGGCGCGAAGCAAGCGATTGATGCCGGCCTCGCGAAGCGAACAGACGGTAAGACAGAGATCGATCTGACACAGATCATCGCGTGCAGCGTGAACGATAAGGACCCGCAGGAAGCGATCGACCACTGCAAAGCCTTCTTGACCCTGTACCTGATGCAGCAGCCGCATATTGCCGCGCACTCGGGCGTCGAACCGGAGCTTGTCGAAGAGATTCAAAAGATCGCTGGTTGGCCTGCAACGAAGGAGGATATCCGACGTGCGATGCAGCTCGTCCCCAACGAGCTCGTGCAGAACGTCACTGCCTGCGGGTCGACGGACACGGTCGTGCAGAAGCTCGAAGAATACCGTGAGGCAGGGGTGCGAGTGCCTGTCCTCTCGACTCACGGAGACCACCGTACGACGCTCGTCAACATCACCGAAGCGCTGCAGTAGGGAAGCGGCATGACCATCGCAATTGTTGGGGGCACTGGACCCCAGGGAAGCGGGATCGGGCTGCGACTCGCCCTTGCTGGTGAGACCGTGATCCTTGGATCACGCGACGGTGAGCGGGCAGCGAGCGAAGCTGCCAAACTCACCTCCGAGCACGCGCCGCTGGGAGTAATAACCGGAGCGAACAACCGGGACGCAGTGGCCTCCGCTGACACCGTTATTCTCGCTGTGCCCTATAAAGGACACGAAGAACTCGTAGGCGGACTTGCTGACGTCATCGGGCACAAGCTCGTGGTGAGCTGCGTGAACCCGCTCTCATTCGACAAACAAGGTCCGGTTGGTACACAAATCCCTGACCTGAGCGCAGCCGAGGAAGCCGCGAGGCTGCTTCCCGAAGCAAATGTGACGGGGGCGTTTCACCACCTCTCGGCAGTCAACCTGCACAAGGTAGAGACTGACCTGAGCCACGAGGACGTGCTCGTTTGCGGCAACGACGAGTCGGGGAAGGCAGAGGTGATGCGCCTCGCATCGCTCGTGACTGGCGGTCGTGGCATCGATGTTGGAGCGCTTCGGCTAGCGCGGCACCTTGAACCGTTCACTGCGGTGCTCATCTCGGTGAATAAGAAGTACCGCACCAATTCGAGCGTGGCGCTCACCGGCGTCCCAGAGACTGGAGAGAAGTAATGAAACTGGCAGCACTTCAACTGCGTGCGACAGATGACCGCGAGGTGACGCTTATGCGCGCCGGTGAGCTTATCGACGAGGCTGCCGCGCAAGGAGCGAAGGTCGTGCTCATGCCCGAGTTCTTCGCGATTCCCTTCGTGCAGCCTGAACCAGACCCCACTTACATCAAGTGGGCCGAGGATTTTGACGGACCCTCGAATGAGCTCGTGCGCGTGAAATCAGCGCAGCACGGCATCACGATCGTGTCGTCCTTCTTCGAAGGAACTGACCTGCCAGGTGTGTTCCACAACACCGCTGTGACGTTTGTGAACGGCGAGGCGCGTCATACCTACCGTAAGTCGCATCTTCCGTTTTCGAATGGGTTCCCAGAGAAGTTTTACTTCAGGCCTGGTCAGGAAGCTCCTTCCGCTGTCGACACAGGTGAGGTGTCTGTTGGCACGATCATCTGCTACGAGAGGCACTTCCCCGAACTGTCTCGAGCCGTTGCGATGGCTGGTGGCGAGGTGCTCTGTGTGCCTGTTGCTTCCGCCTCTGCGCCAATGAAGGAGGTCTTCCAGCTCGAGCTCCGGGCGCACGCCGCCTTCAACCAGTTCTTTGTGATCTGCTCGAACCGGGTCGGTCTCGAAGGCACGAAGGATTACTTTGGCCTGAGCGCGGTTTACGGGCCTGACGGCACCGTGCTCGCGCAGGTCGCTGACGGTGAGGAAGGGGTCGCCGTCGCGGAAGTCGATCTCGATGAGATGCGTGCTTCGCGCATGCGACGTCCGTTCTTCCGCGACCGCCGGCCAGAACTCTACTCGGCCCTGACTGAGCAGTACTAGCCGAGCTGGGCGACACGCGTTTTCATGCGCGCGTCGTCCGACTCGGGTTGGCGGCGTCACCGAAGACGGCCGACCCACACACAACAGACTTTCACCTCAGAGGTTTTCATGACAATCAACGAAGATTCAACCGGGCGCATTGAGCTCGTATCGACCCAAAACATTGAGACGAGCCGCCTTTACAACGATGACCTTGCGCCCGTCCCGTTGGCAGGCCGCACCTGGCACACCTATAACTATGCTGCGCTGTGGATGAGTATCGCCCACGGCATCCCGACCTATTACCTTGCATCCGGGCTCATTGACATGGGAATGAGTTGGGTGCAGGCCGTTGGCACTATCGGGCTTGGCAACCTGATCGTGATGATCCCCCTACTTCTTAACAGCCATGCTGGTGCGAAGTACGGGATTCCGTTTCCCATCATCGCGCGGGCCGCATTTGGAATTCGCGGAGCCAACGTCCCTGCGATCATTCGGGCTCTGTCTGCCTGCGGATGGTTCGGGATCCAGACCTGGGTCGGTGGACAAGCCATCTTTACCTTGAGCTCGGTATTCTTTGGCAGTTGGTGGTCAGAGGCCACGCCGATCGGAGGCCACCCCTGGACGATGTGGGTGTCGTTCGGCATCTTTTGGCTCATTCAGATGGGCCTCGTTCTTCGAGGTATTGAGTCGATTCGAACACTTGAGAACTGGGCCGCGCCGCTCATCCTTGTAGTCGCGTTCATCCTGATGATCTGGGTGATGAACCTCGCGGGAGATCTCGGAACCGTGCTGACCCCACACTCCACACTCGGCTGGGGGCCGGAGTTCTGGAAGATTTTCCCCGGCGCGCTTATGGGCATGATCGCCTTCTACGCCACGATGTCAGTGAACATCTCGGACTTCACTCGTTTTGCACGCTCGCAGAAGGCACATATTGTTGGCCAGTCTGTTGGACTTACTCCCACTGTCGTCGTCTTCACAACCATTGGCGCTCTGACCACGGCTGCGACGGTTGAGGTCTGGGGTCGTCCAATTTGGGACCCTGTTGAGCTCGTCGGGATGATTCCGAACGCGATCGTTGTCTTCTTTAGCCTGCTGTGTGTCATCGTTGCGACGGTCGCCGTCAACGTGGCTGCGAACACGGTCGGCCCGGCGTACGATTTCTCGAATGCATTTCCGCGCTTCGTCAGTTTCAAGATGGGCGGACTCATCACTGGTGTGATCGCGATTCTCATGCAGCCCTGGAATCTTATGGCGAGCTCCAACCTCTACATTTTTGTGTGGCTCGGCCTTACGGGTGCGTTCCTCGGGTCTGTCGGCGGGATTCTTGTAACTGAGTATTGGATCAACCGTAAGCGTTACCTCAATGTCGAAGAGCTCTACCAGTACGGGGGGCGATATACCTACACCCGCGGCTTCAACTGGCGCGCCCTCACCGCTATGGCCGTTGCGCTCGTCTTATCGATAGGCGGTGCGTACTCCGACCCGGCGACCGGCGGACCTTTCCCGGAAGACGGACTGATTCCCGCACTCAAGCCATTGTTCGACCTCAACTGGGCAGTCGCTTTCCTTGCCGGACTGCTCGTGCACCTGTTGCTCTCAAAGGCATTCCCGCCCGCTTCGTTCGCGCTCGATGAGGCTGATCGAGCAACGGGACAGCCTGGTACGGGAGCAATCCAGGTGCCGGGGATGCAGGAACCGGCTGCCAGGTACAGCGCCACCAGCAGCACCAAGTCTGCAGAAACCGAAGTCTGACACAGGCCTCCGATCTACGACATCACACAAAGGACAGCAGCAATGAAAACACCAGCAGCGGCCGTGCTCAACGCAGGCGAGGATTGGACGGTTGCCGAGATCAATCTCGCAGAACCGCAGGCGGGGGAGGTGCTCGTCGAGTTTACTCATGCGGGTCTGTGCTTTTCAGACGAGCATCTCAGGCACGGCGGGCTCGGCGAGCTCCCTGCCGTCGGCGGACACGAGGGGGCGGGAATCGTGCGTGCACTCGGTCCGGGAGTCACGAGTCTGGCTGTCGGAGATCACGTTGCGGCCGCGTTTGTGCCCACCTGTGGTCAATGCGATTGGTGCGTCACCGGCCATTCGAACCTCTGTACACAATCCGCAAATGCCCCCGGCGCGGCAGACCGGAGTCTGTACCGCTTCTCAACAGGCGGTGTAGCGATTGCAGCCAACTGTGGGCTCGGTACGTTTGCACAGTTCTCTGTCGTATCAGAACGCTCACTTATTGCAGTCGATCCCTCGATCCCGCTATCCGTCGTCGCGGTTGCGAGCTGCGGGGTGCTGACTGGATGGGGCGCCGCAGTGCATGCCGCAGAGGTCTCTGTTGGCGACGTCGTAGTCGTTCTCGGCGGCGGCGGCGTTGGAGTGAACGCCGTGCAGGGAGCCCGTCTGTCTGGTGCGCGAGAAGTCATCATGGTGGATACGAACCCGGCGAAGCTCGAAACTGCCACGCTTTTTGGCGCGAGTCGGACCTTCCAGTCGATGGATGACGCGGCTGAGTACGTTCGCGAGATCAACGGTGTCGTTGGTGGCGCGGACGCCGTAATTGTCTGTACCGGCAACACGATCGAAGCAATCGTGACGGCGGCCTATGGAGCGCTCGGAACCCGGGGGCGACTCGTCCTCGCCGGTATGTCGCAGGACGTTATGGAGAAGAATGTGCAACTGCCAGGCACACAGATCATCTTCAGAGAGCAGACGATTCGCGGAACGATCTATGGCTCGTGCAACCCGCGGCGAGACGTGCCGTTGCTGCTTGATCTCTATAAGCGGGGGCTTTTGAAGCTTGATGAGCTTGTTTCGCGGGAGTACTCGCTGTCGGATATCAATGAGGGTTTCGAGGATCTCCGAAAGGGCCGGAACCTGAGGGGAGTGGTCGCACATGGCTAGTGCAACGTTGTCGGCCGCCGCGGTGGACGAGGCTCGTACTGGGCCCCACGAGGCGGCGCTCCGCACCCTGCGACAGGCTACTGAACACCTAGGACTGAGTGATGTGGTGCGGCAAGCGTATGCCCATTGCAAACGAGAGGTCGCCGTGTCGTTCCCGGTGCGCATGGATGATGGCAGCAGCCGCATCGTTACGGGCTACCGAGTGCATCACAATACTGCGCTTGGCCCGGCAAAGGGCGGCATTAGGTTCTCCCAGAACGTCGACATTGATGAGGTCCGGGCGCTCTCCATGTGGATGACCTGGAAGTGCGCGTTGCTCGGAATTCCCTACGGCGGAGCAAAGGGCGGGTTAGCGATTAACCCCCGCGATTTCAGCAAAGCAGAGCTGGAGCGTGTGACACGTCGTTATACACGCGAGCTTGCAGATGTCTTTGGGCCGGACAAAGACATCCCCGCGCCCGACATCGGCACAGATCAACAGGTCATGGCTTGGATTCTTGACGAGTATTCGGTGGTCGCGGGGCACCTTGCTCACGGTGTTGTCACTGGGAAGCCGCTCGAGCTAGGCGGATCGCTAGGCCGGGCACTCGCTACCTCGCGTGGCGTGACTGAGATCGCCTTAGCCGCGGTCCGCGAGGAACTCGGTGAGCCGGTTGGTGCGACCGCGATCGTGCAGGGTTTTGGCAAGGTCGGAGAGGGAGTTGCGCAGCTCCTGCACGAGGCAGGAGTGCGGGTCGTTGCGGTCAGTGATGAGTTTGCAGCTCTGAGCAATGTGGACGGCCTCGACATTCCCGCACTGCAGCTTCACGTTGGAGAGCATGGTCGCCTCGAGGGCTTCGCTGGTGCGACAGCCCGAGAGCGGGACTCGGTCTTGTTTGATGAGGCAGACCTGCTCGTTCCCGCTGCGGTCGAAGGCGTGTTGCACGAGGGCAACGCTCATCTTGTTCGGGCACGCATCGTTGTGGAAGGCGCGAATGGGCCAACCACGCCAGAGGGAGACCGAGTTCTCGGCGAACGAGGGATTATCGTTGTCCCCGATATCCTCGCCAATGCAGGCGGTGTTGTGGTGTCGTACTTCGAATGGGCACAGGCCAACCAGGGATACCGTTGGAGTGAGCAGGTTGTTGAGGAGCGTCTGCAGCAGCGAATGCTTTCTGCCTGGAATCGGGTGAAAGCATTCGCCGACAACGAGGATCTAGATCTCCGCGCGGCTGCGACAGTGCTTGCTGTCTCTGAAGTGCACCGAGCCCAACAGCTGCGCGAAGAACTTGTCGCCGGCTAGCAACTGACAGATTTGGGTGGCAGCAGAGACCGTTCGCCACCAGAACACGGAGAAAACAATGGAACGGAATGAACTCTATGTTGGAGGGTCGTGGGTCACGCCAAGCACTTCCAGCCGCGGGGAGAACGTCGACTCGAATACCGAGGAACACCTAGGGAGCTACGCTCTGGCGGGCCCAGAAGAGGTCGATCGTGCGGTGGCAGCGGCGCGCGCGACGCTCAACGATCGCAATGGATGGGCGGGGTATTCGCCCCAGCAGCGAGCCGCCGTAATGCGTCGGTTCGCCGACGCGATTGAACGACAACGGGACGCGATTGGCGGTCTCATCTCGCGAGAGGTCGGAACTCCATTCGAGCGTTCGCGGTTCAGCAATGCCGACACTGCTTCGTCGCTTCTGCGGTTCTACGCCGACATCATCGCGTCAACTGAGCTGGAGGATCTGCGGCCGGCCGGCCGAGGACATTCGCTTGTGCGCCGCGAGGCCATCGGTGTCGTCGGGATGATCGCGCCCTGGAACTTTCCGCTCAGCACGTTGTTCTTCAAGCTTGCTCCTGCGCTCGCCGCTGGATGCACCGCCGTGATCAAGCCAGCATCGCTCACCGCACTGAACTCGTTTCTGATTGCTGATGCGGCGGCCGAAGCGGGCATTCCGGCAGGCGTGATCAACATCCTGCCGTGTGACCGTGCGACGGGTGACCACCTCATCGGACATCCCGGGATCGACAAGATCGCGTTCACTGGCTCGACGCCCGTCGGTCGCAAGATTGGGCGTATGTGTGGCGAGAACCTGAAGCCAGTCACGCTCGAACTTGGTGGAAAATCGGCAGCGCTGCTGCTTGAGGACGCTTCCGTCGATACGCTCATTTCCGAGTTGCACGACTTGAGCTTCTCGAACAACGGACAGGCCTGCACGAACAACTCACGCCTTATCGTGCCCGATGTGCTGTACGACGATGTCGTCGATGCTGTCGCGGCCGAGGTGAACCGATGGAAAGTAGGGAACTCGTTTGACCCGGAGACAGTCATTGGGCCGGTCGTGAGCGCAGGGCACCGCGAATCCATTGAACGCTACTACCGGATCGCGCGCGAGGAAGGCGGCCGGGCTGTTGCGGGCGGGAACGCAGTGACCGGCAGAGGGTTCTTCGTCGAGCCGACCGTGTTCGCAGATGTAACACCCGACATGACGATCTTCCGCGAAGAGGTGTTCGGCCCGGCTGTATCGATCACGCGCTACAGCGGGGACCTCGAGGAGGGAATCGATCTCGCCAACGACTCGGAGTACGGGCTGTCGGGCGCCGTCTACACCGCCGACGAGACCCTAGGCATCGAAACCGCGCGGCGCATTGAGACTGGGACCGTTGCGTACAACATGTCGAACTTCGACATTGGTGCACCGTTCGGGGGTAGGAAGAACTCAGGGGTGGGCTTCGAGCTCGGTGCGGAAGCAATCATCCCGTACCTGCACTACAAGACGATCTTCACGCCGCAGGTTCCCGCGGGGTTCTGATCGCCCGCGCGGGGAGCCGGAACCCCCAGGCTCCCCGCGATCTCCACAACTCACGTATCGCAAAGGAGCGAGGCGCATGCAACGAACACCTGGGTTAGAGATTATTCCGCTTATTGGTCTGCCCGAATTCACGCCGGACCACTCACTCGCGACGGAGATTGTTCGTTCTCTCGTTGGAATTGCGGTTGATGACGGTGACGTGCTTGCTGTCACAAGCAAGGTTGTTTCAAAGGTTGAGGGCTGTTTCGTCCCTGCCTCGGAACGCGCCGAACTCATCGAACGAGACACGGTCCGCGTTGTTGCGCGTATGCGCGGTCCCAACGCGTCTGCAATCGTCGAAAACCGTCTCGGGGTGGTTGCCGCAGCCGCGGGCGTGGACGCGAGCAATGTCGCTGGAGACTGGGTGCTCGCGCTCCCCGAGGATCCTGATGCGTCTGCTCGAAGGCTCGCGAACGAACTTCGAGACGCACTCGGCATTGATCTTGGGATCGTGATCACGGACACTGTCGGTCGGCCGTGGCGCTACGGGCAAACTGACATTGCGATCGGAAGTGCGAATGTTGCCCTCTACGCAGATGAGCGGGGAGGCAAGGACACCGCAGGGAAACCGCTTACGGTCACACAACGCTGCGTCGCTGATGAGATCGCAGCTGCTTCAGACCTCGTGAAAGGAAAGACAGCCGGAATCCCCGTAGCCCTCGTGCGGGGGTTGGGCGAGTATGTTGTTCCTGGGACTGATCAGCGCGCCCGGCACATCAACCGAGACCTCGAGTTGGATCTTTTCTCCCTCGGAACGCAAGAGGCTTTCGAAGAAGGGTACCGGTCCGCACTCGCCGCAGTTGCGGCGGGCAAGGTGCTGGACCCTCGGGCGGAGTAGGCCGATGGACGCTGCGACTGGGTGGACCGCTATCGTTCCTGTTCGCGGGTTTGGCACTGCGAAATCACGGTTGCGACCCGACCTGCCCGCTTCAACTGTGTCGGATATTGCGCGGCGTCTTGCCCAGGGATGCGTGAGAACCCTGAAACGTGCGGCGCAAGTCGACGAGGTTATCGTCGTGTCTGACGTTGCAGTTCAGGAGCACTTTCCAGATGCTCAAGTGACCTTCCTTGTGCAGCAGGTTGGGGGCGGGCTCAACGGGGCCGTCCGCGAGGGGCTCGCGCTAGCTGCCAGGCGCAGTCCCCACGCCCCACGTCTGGTGATCCATGCTGACCTTCCCGGGATCAACCCTCAGGCCGTGGACTCGCTCCTTGCCGACCTGCCAACCGGGGGCAAAGACGTTTACATTCCGGATCGTGCCGGAACAGGAACGACTGCTCTTACTTTGCGTGCAGGCAGCCGACGCCCGGTTGGGTTTGGGGTGGGTTCTGCCGCGCGCCACCTGGCCCTCGGGTACGCACCGGTCAGGCTGCCGGCCGACAGCGTGCTGCGCAATGACCTCGACACACTCGAGAACTTGCGGGCACTTCGGTGGGGGTCAACCATCGACCTTTTCTCCGAGAACCCCGCGGCCTGAGCGCAAGAATCGAACCCCGTTCGGCGCACAAAGCTGTGTGATCGAAATGTGATGAGATTCGTAGCTGCGGATTCCGGAGCCGTCGGCTACCATAAATAGAACCAATGGTTCACTTTTGAAAGGGATGCAATGGCGCAGACCACATTGGCTCGGCCTTTAGCCAGTCAAAATAAGGAATTTAGGGAAAAGCCGCGAGGGCCTTCCCGTCAAGGTATTCAAGCGGTCTATCGATTCATAATTACCGTTCTCGTTGCGATCCTGTCAGTTGTGCTGCTATGGGAAGGGTATAAGGCTCTTGGAACGCTCACCGGAGACAAGGTTCCGTTCACGCAGATTCCGCTGCCAATCTCAAGCTCTGACTACGCCATGCCCCATGTCGGAGTCATTCTTGGGGCGCTGGCTGAGCCCACAAGCGGAGGGGGCGGACAGACGCTGTTTGGGTATCTACTTACCCAGCTCTCTGTCACTCTCCGCGAGGCCGGAATTGGGCTCGTCATAGGCGCGTTTATCGGCTGTGTCCTGGCAGTTGCTCTTCGCGAGGTCGTAGTTCTGAGTCGCGGGCTGCTTCCGTGGCTCGTAATGTCACAAACCATCCCGCTTGTCGCATTGGCACCGATCATTGTTGTCTGGGCGGGTGCTGCTGGGCTCCCGAGCTGGGTCGCCGTCACCATCATTGCCGCGTACCTCTCATTCTTTCCCGTTGTGATCAATATGCTTACTGGGCTGAACAGCCCTGACCCTGTGCAAGTGGAATTGATGCAGAGCGTCTCGGCCTCGCGCTGGCAGATCTTGTGGTGGCTGCGTTTCCCCTCCGCGGTGCCAAGCCTGTTCACTGGTTTGCGGCTGGCTGCGACCGCGTCGGTGATTGGTGCAATCGTTGGTGAGCTGTCCGCGGGAACGGGGCTGGGGATTGGCCGGGCCATCCTTACAGCCGCGTATTACTACAGCAACTCTCCGGAGACACTTTTCGCCGCGGTACTCGTGGCCTCTCTCGGTGGGGTTGTCTTCGTGCAAATCATTACTCTCGTAGAACTCTTCGTACTGAGAAAGAGGAACGTCAATGGCTAACGCAATTTCCATCACAAACGCCAGTAAGACCTTTCACGTGTCTGGCCAGGCAATCCCGGCACTCGCAGATATCAACCTTGATATCGAGGAGGGGGCCTTTGTCTCGCTACTCGGCCCTTCCGGATGCGGTAAGAGCACCCTGTTGCGGCTCATTGGTGACCTGCTTGACCCTGACGAGGGAGCGGTTGAAATCTTTGGCAAGAGTGCAAAGACGAGCCGTCGCGACCGTGATTACGGCATGGTCTTTCAGCAGCCGGGACTCATGGACTGGCGCACCATTCAACAAAACGTAGAGCTCCCGCTGCAAGTTGCAGGCGTGAGTGCGCAAAAGCGCGCGTCAAAGGCTCGTGAGCTGCTCGAGCTCGTGCGGTTGGACGGATTCGAGAACCACAGGCCACGTCAGCTCTCGGGCGGAATGCAGCAGCGAGCCGCAATCGCCCGTGCTCTTTCTTTCGAGCCCAAGATCTTGTTGATGGACGAGCCGCTGGGGGCCCTCGACGAGATGAACCGTGAGTATCTGCAGAGAGAATTGTTGCGAATCTGGCGTGAGACTGGCACGACGATCGTGTTCGTTACGCACAGCGTTTCTGAGGCCACGTTCCTCTCCACCGAGGTAGTCGTGATGTCCCCACGCCCAGGGCGTATCGCAACGCGCATCCCCATTGACCTGCCGTACCCGCGGGTCGATGACACTCGTTCGAGCGAGGCGTTTCATGACGCCGAGACTCATGTTCGCGAGGCGCTGCATTCCGTACTCGAACCGACTGTGGCGGGTGTCTGATGACCGCAACACAGGCAATCGGGATCGGGAGACAGCCAACGGTCCGACTCGGGCAACTCCCTAAGCTCAAAGCCGCCGTTCCCGCTCTCGTTGTTGGCCTCATCGTGCTGGTGGGGTGGGAATTGATCGTGCGAGGCGCAAACGTGCCAACGTACATTCTGCCGGCACCATCAGGGATCGTTGCCCGGTTCTTCTCTGACTTCGGTGCGCTCGTGTCAGCAGCTCGTGTTACCACCGTGGGCGTCTTTGGCGGGATCCTGCTTGGGGCCGGCCTGGCGATTGTCGCTTCCCTCGTTGTGAGTCTGTTCGAACGATTCGCGAAGACGGCGCTTGTTCTCGTTGCGATACTCAGCTGCGCCCCCGTGGTTGCTCTCGCACCGATCTTTAACGCGTGGTTTGGCAGCACAAACATTTTCTCCAAGATTGCCGTTGCGGCGATCATGGTGTTCTTCCCAGTGATGGTGAACACCACAAGAGGGCTGCTGGCGGTGAATCCGTTGCACCGGGAGCTCCTTGACTCTCTTGGCGCCTCGCGTCGCCAACTTCTGCTCTACGTTCGGATCCCAGGTGCGCTCCCCTCGCTCATCGACGGTCTGAAGGTCGGCGCGACGCTCTCGGTGATCGGCATCATTGTTGCCGAGTACTTTGGCGGCACAGCGAACGCCCTCGGTGTGATGATTGCGAACTCCGCAGCGCTCTCACAGTTCACTCTCACTTGGGCCGCTGTATTCGCAGCGAGCATTCTTGGCCTGGTCGCCTACGGAGTCGTGCTGCTGGTGGGCCGTGTGCTTGTGCCATGGCAGCAGACAGTTTTGTAAATACCTATACCGAAGTTCTGTACCTCAATTAAAGGAGACATCAATGAAGATGCAACACCTCTCTAGCCGGACTCTGCTCGCGCTTGGGGCAACGTCAGCCCTCGTTGTCGGGCTTGCTGGCTGCTCGGGTATGTCGGACCCGGGAAGCTCGAGTCAGCCCGCAAATGAGAATTGCGAAAAGGTCGACAACGTCACCGTTGTGCTGCAGTGGGTCGCGCAGGCGCAGTTCGCCGGGTACTTTGCCGCTGCCGAGGAGGGATTTTATGCGGATCAATGCCTGAACGTGACGATTCAGGAGGGAGGCACGAATGTCGTGCCCCAACAGGTTCTCGCGTCAGGCAACGCGCAGTTTGCGGTGAGTCACGTGGTGAAGAGCATGGCCTCTCGGGAAGAGGGCGCGGACATTGTGAACATTTCGCAGATCTTTCAGCACGGAGCGTATCTCGAAGTGGCATGGGCCGACTCCGGGATCGAAAAGCTCCAGGACTTTGTGGGGAAGAAGGTTGGTTCCTGGGGCGGCGGCAACGACCTGACCTTGAGATCGGCTCTCGAAGGCGAGGGTGTCGACTTCGAGAAGGACTTTGACGTCGTCCAGCAGCCGTTCGATATGTCACTGCTGTTGAACCGCGAAGCTGACGTCGTTCAGGCGAAGACGTACAACGAGTATGCACAGCTGCTCGCCACGAAGAACCCAGACACGGGCGACCTCTACCAGCCCGAGGACTTCTCTGTCATTAACCTCCAGGAGCTCGGCTACCAGACACTGGAGGACGGGATCTACGCGGGAGGAAAGTGGCTCAACGAAGGCGACAACGCTGACATCGCGGCCCGATTCCTCGCCGCAACTTATCAGGGGTGGGCTTCGTGCCGCGACGACGCCAAGCAGTGCGTTGGCTACGTTCTCGAACGGGGCAGCGCGCTCGGAGAGAGCCACCAGATGTGGATGATGAATGAGATCAACAAGCTCATCTGGGATGGGGCAACGGCAGAGATCGGAACGCTCAAGCAGGCTGATTGGGACCAGACGATCGACATAGCCTTGGCTGGTGGAGTGATTTCGGAGAAGCCTGATGCGGACGCCTTCCGGACCGATGTTCACACAGCAGCACTCGGTCTGCTCGAGGAAAGTGACGTCGACTTGATCGGTGCTGACTTCGAACCGATGACGGTTACTCTCACCGAGGGTGGGAAGTAAACCGATGGTTGACCCGGGCGAACGCTCGAGTACCAGCATCGTCGTAGCGTGCGCGCAAACGGACCCAATTCTGGGCGACATTGAAGCAAACACCGACATGACTGTGGAAGCTATCCGGGGCGCGGTAGCGCTCGGAGCGGACGTTATTGTCCTTCCGGAGTGTGCGAGTGGGGGCTGGGCGTTCGCCGACCGGGCAGAGTCTGCGGCTGCTGCGCAACCGCTCACCGGCTCGACAATTCGCGCCTGGGAACAGGTGGCCATGGAGCACAACGTCTGGGTCAGCGGCGGCTTCGGCGAGAAGGCAGACGGGGGCGCGCTGTACAACAGCGCGGTGCTCGTCGGTCCAAACGGGGTCGAATCGCTCTACCGCAAGGTCCATCTTTGGAACTCGGAGAACCTGGCGTTTGATCCAGGCAACCTTGGGTACCCCGTTACCGAAACCCCGTTTGGACGGGTGGGGATGTTGATCTGCTACGACGCGTGGGTACCTGAGAGCTTTCGATCGCTGGCCGTGGCGGGCGCCGACCTGGTTCTCGCTCCGAGCGACTGGGTACCCAACCCACACCAACCCGCAGACATGCCGCCCCTTGCGCACCTCATGGTCACCGCAGGCGCGCACAGCAATCAAATGTATGTCGCAGCTGCAAGTAGGTACGGCATCGAGCGCGGGCAGCAGTTCATCGGAAGCAGCATGATCGCCGATCACACCGGATGGCCGTTGGCACGGGCCGGAGGGGGCGAAGAGATCATCGTCGCGCAGATTGACCCCATAGGCTCTCGTAGCGCACGTCGAAACGACCCCTTCAACAGGCCGCTATGGGACCGGCGTGTAAGCCAGTACGAGATGGGTGAGGTCAGAGCACATTGACACGAATACGGCGGCCTGGGGCCGGTTCCGCGAACGCGGGATCAGCCCCAGGCCGCCATCGTTGTTTCCGTTTCCTAGCCCGCCTGGCGCGTGCTCGCGTAGTGGTCGAGCGTGCCGTCGCGCATCGCTGCCCGAAGCACCTCGATCTCTGTCCAGTCGGGCAGTACGATCGACTGGCCGTCGCCGGAGGTACCGGTGCCGAGCGTCGGGCTCGTGAAGAACGAGATGTCGCCCTTGCGGATGTTGCGCATGTCGTAGCCGAGGCCGGCTGCCGTCGTCAGCGTGAGATCTTGATCCACGATGAGGTACGGGCTCAGCGCGTCGAACGTCCCCGTGATCTTGCCCGGGTTTGTGAGCGTCTCCTTGCTGAGCATCTGCGACAGCAGGCCCTTGAGGTAGATCTGCTGGTTGCGAGCGCGCTGGTAGTCGCCGTCGGTGAAGGCGTAGCGTTCGCGCACGAAGCCGAGCGCCTCTTCGCCGCTCAGGGTGATTTTACCCTGCGGGAAGTCGAAGCTGCCGTGGTGTGAGGTGAACGCGATCGGGTTGTCGACGGTGACGCCGCCGACGGCGTCGGTGAGGCCCTTGAACGAGTCGAAGTCGATCAGCGCGACGTGATCGATGCGGGCGTCGATGAAGTTCTCGACGGTGTTCACGGCGAGCGGGATGCCGCCGAAGGCAACCGCGGCGTTGATCTTTGCCTCGCCGTGACCCTGGATCTGTACCCAGTTGTCGCGCATGATCGACATGATGGTGACGTGGTCGCGGTTCGGCGAGATCTGGGCGACCATGATCGCGTCGCTGCGGAAGCCCTTCAAGTCTTCAGCCTTCGCGTTCGGGTCGGTGGTGTCGCGGGAGTCTGAGCCGAGCAGCAGCACGTTGATCGGCGCGTTCTTCCCCGCGGGCGGTTCGACAGCGGCCGGCCGTTCAAGGGCCGGGTCGACGGTCTCAACGCGCTCGATCTTGTTGTACGCGCTGTTGAGCATCGCGTAGGCGACGCCGGCGCCGATGCCGATGAGCGCGAGGATCGAGCCGATCACGATAAAGGTGTTGCGCAGGCCGTGGCGCTTCTTCGGGGGCGCGTTCTTGGCGTCTTCTGACGCCTCAGACAGCATCTTCTCGAACTCGGTCAGGTTGTCACCCATACGGGGCTCCCTCGGTGTAGGCGTGGCGCGACGGCGCTCGGCTGACAGCAGAGGCACCGCAGATTCGGCAGCTTTCAGGGTAACCGAGGCTCATAGCAATCGCCAATCACCGAGAGGATTGCCAGCCGGTGCCCGGATAAACTGCGGGTTGCTTGTTTTCCGTGATTGTTGGGAGCCCGATGTGACTGAGCCGCAGCCTAAGGCGCAGGCTGGGCCCGCCGCGCTCCGCCGACGCCTGTCGCGGCGGCAGTGGGTCGGGGCGGTCGGTCTCGGGGCTGTGCTCTGCGTCGCGCTTGCGATCACGCTCAACCCGACCCCAGTTGACCGCGGGCGGGGCGACGACACTCGCGCGTTCCTCAGCGTGCTGCACGGGATGGGCCTGCCCGAGTCGTTTGGGTACCTCGAGCTCGAGTTCACCGCCAACATCATCATGTTCGTGCCGCTCGGGTTCTTCTTCGCGCTGCTCGGGTCGGGGCGGTGGCTGTGGGCCGCGATCCTCTTCCCGCTCGCGCTTTCCACCGGCATCGAGCTGGTGCAGCTGCTCTTCCTGCCCGAGCGCTTCGCCGATGTCTCGGACATCGTGGCGAATACGCTGGGCGGGTGGATCGGTGTCGCGCTCGCGGCGCTCGTGCCGCGGCGGCCGCGCCGACCGCGCTCAGGCAGTGCGCAGGAGTCGTTCAGGCGCCCGTAGGGTTCTCGTAACCTGACTCTGACGTAATGGAGGCATGAGAAAGCTGCTGCACCGCCTCCTTGACCTCGGGTCGGACGATGCCGCGTACCGCACGCTCGACTGCCGCAACGGTTTGCACGGCGGATGCTCGGTGTGCTCTTGTGCCTGCCACGGGTAGGTGAATCGCGCGCTAGGCTCTCTGCATATGGGGGAGTGCCTCATTCACTCGTGAGGCTGCGGCAGGGGAGAGCAACGTGGACCAAGGAAGAACTGCGCCTAGCAAAACCCCGCTTGCTACCGTGATCATTCCGGTGTTCAACGGCGAGAAGTACTTGGAACGCTGCCTTGACTCCGTTCTGGGGCAGACGATGCCTGATTTCGAGGTGATCATCGTCGACGACGGATCAACGGACGCAAGTCCGCAGATCCTTCACGATTACGCCTCGCGCTTCCCAGTGATTCGTGTCATTCGCCAGGAGAACGCAGGGCAGGGTGCGGCACGCAATACCGCACTGGCTCAAGCCCGGGGTGTGTACATTCTGTTCGTTGATGCGGACGATCTAATTGAGCGCGTCACCCTTCAGGTGACTACTGAGCGGGCTGAGCTCGATCAGTCGGATCTTGTGCACTTTGATTGGAAGTTCATTAAGACGAAACCCGATCATCTTGGCAAATACGATTACTACAACATTGAGCCGTTCTGGCACCAACGGATGCTGGAGGGTGCCGAGTGTGAGCAGCTCTTCCGCATGCACAGCTACTTCAGCGTCACAAACCTTTACCGGCGAAGCTTTCTTGAAGAGCACGGTCTCCGATACGAAGAGGGGCAGATCTACGAGGATAACCCGTTCCTCGCTCAGGTATTCTCCCTGGCTCAGAGCGTTTCGCTGGTTCACTCGCCGCTCTACGCAATCCAGGCCAACCCGCAATCCTCGACAAAGGTCGGGGCTGATACTCCGCGACACATGCGTGACCATCTTTCCGCAGTGCGAAAGAGCTTCGAACGGCTCTCTCCGCGATTCGAGACGACGTTGGGGGATCTTGCGGAGTACCATCTCGAGAAGTTCTCGATCTACTACGGTCGCCGAGTCCCGCCGGCGCTGCGCGAGGAGTACGCCCGCGAATTCGTTGCGCTACTCGGGGCCCAGGAACTGCGGTTCGGGGTATTTGGCAGGAAGACAAGCTGGCTGACAAAGCTCTGCCTCAAGCTGGGTGTCTTCGAGCGCCAGAGGTATGCCGTGCTGCAACGGCTCGTTGAGAGTAAAGACCGGCTCGCTCCACCGGCAAAGAAGACCATCTCCGCTGCGAGAAAGATCAAGCGTCGCCTTCGGCACCCAGTTCGCACGATGAATACGGTTATCTCGGGGAAGACGCCCAAGGTGAGACCGGGCACCATCCTTTTTCTAGGATTCGACTACAGGTACACGGGGAATTCCAGGGCACTGTTCGAAGAGCTTCGGGCAGACGAAAGGTTCGCGGAGCGGAAGATTCTCTTTGCGACGGTTGACACCCGGGTCCCCGCTGAGTTCCGGGTGCGGCCTGAATCGATTGCGTTCACCCGAGCCGCGCAGCATTCTGAGTTCGTCATTGCTGAAACCTGGGTACCTGCATCGATCCAGAAGAATCCTGGATCCAAGTGGATCCAGCTGTGGCACGGAACGCCGATCAAACGGATGCTCTTTGACTCGCATGAGCGCGAAATCACCAAGGCTCGCCCCGCTCACAAGGTCAATAAGTACAAGGACATTCAGCGTTGGGACTACTTTGTCGTTGACGGAGATCTCGCTGCGGAGAGATTCTCGACGGCCTTTCTGCTTGAAGAGAAAGCGATGCTTCGTGCTCAGTACCCAAGGGTGTCTCGATTAAGCCGCTATCGGAAGTCTCGTTCGGAAGCCGCTTTGCCTCTGCGGGAGACAGCACAAGGGCTAAATCATGGGCTTAGTTTCGTAGCCCTTTACGCGCCGACTTGGCGGGACCGAAACTATCGAGCCTCCCAGGAAAACCATGACTCTAGCTATCTCCTTGACCTTCAAGAGCTTTCAGCGAAGCTGGGGGAACGCTGGCAGATCATCTTTAAAGACCACGACTATCTGGCCGCGCAGAGAGAAAATGAGGTCGAGCAAAACATACATGTCTCTAGTGATGATATTGAGGATCTGCTCGCGGTAGCAGACGTTCTGATCACAGACTATTCGTCGGTCGAGTTTGACGCAGTGTCTGTCGGCCTGCCCGTGCTGCACCACGTGGTCGACAGAGATGACTTCGTTGGTGAGAGGGGGCTGTACTCAGTGCCCGTTACCGATGGCTCGCTGGTTGCGTCGAATCACGTCTCCGCGCTTGCGTTGGCATGCTCGCAGTCTGTCAATCCGAGACCAGGTGATGCTGAACCAAAGCCCGAGAACAAGGAGCATCTGGGCAAGTTGTTGCTCTGCTGGGGGCACGGTCTTGCTGATGAACGGGGACCGAACTAGTAACGCCTTGCCAGTGGCTGTTCCGCCTTCAATTGCCGGTGAATGTGAATGGCATCTTGAAGCCATACGTCAGGAAGGTGGCTCCGCTTTCCGGCGTTTCATCTGGCCCCAGGAGCCCGCTCGCGCTAAGTGCTAGCCTAAAGCATATGCATAGATTCGACAGCATGGCTGGCTTGCCGACGGCTCTACTTCAGGCGGCTGGCAATAGATGTCTCACCGTAGTGATCACCATGTTTAATGTTGAACGCTATCTCGAGGACCTTCTGGAGAGCCTTGATCGTCAAGCTGACATCCGTGCAGGGTACATTCCAATTGTGCTGGTGGATGACGGATCGACGGACCGGACGATCTCAATTGCCAGATCCTGGGAACAGCGAACTAAGTTCCCAGTAACCATCCTTGAACAAGAGAACTCTGGCCCGGGAGCGGCGCGGAACGCTGGTTTGGATGTTTGCGAAACTCCTTGGGTCACATTTGTAGACGGGGACGACGTTCTGTCGGATTGTTATCTGTCGGAGATTCTCGATGAGGTGGAAAGTGCTCGTCAATCGCCAGAGCTCTTGGTCACAAACATCATTCGTTTCCTCGAGGGGTCCAGGGAACTGAAGAACGACCACCCACTCAGGTACAAGTTCCGTGATGGAACTCGGACCGTTCGTCTGGAACACGCACCACACTTTTTCCAGCTTTCATCCTCTACTGCCGTTTTCCGGATGGAGCCCATACGTGCCAGCGGGCTGAGGTTCGACGTTGAACTCATGGTATTTGAAGACGCTAAGTTTATTGGAGAGTATCTTCTTCTCTTTTCGTCTCCTTCTGTTCGAGTGCTTCATCGGGCGCAGTATCTCTACCGGAGACGGGGCGACGCCTCCTCGCTTGTTCCTTCGGCCGAGCGGTCAACGGCGAGATACTTGGACGTGCCTGAGCGCGCCTACTTGCCTCTTATCGAGATTTCCAAAGCAGGATTGGGAAGGGTTCCTGCTTGGCTGCAGGCAATGATTGTCTATGACTTGTACTGGACTGCAAAGCTCGATATAGGCATGGATGGACCGGCCAGGACCCAATCTCCAACTGTCAGAAAGAAGTTCTTAGAACTCCTCCGACAGGTATTGACGGATATTTCTGTCGAGCAGATCGAATTCGCCCGCGCACAGTACTTGCCATCCAACATCAGGAGTTTCTTCCTTGCGCTGAAGGGAGAGCTGGACGTTCCCTCCACGGTGCTCATCGATAGGTTGGACCCATCCCGAAGCCTTTTGCGCGCGAGATACTCGTACCCTGTTGGGCAGGAGCCTGGAGAGGAGTTCACCTGGGGAGGGGAACTCATCGAGCCCACATTTGGAAAAAGAAGAGCAGTGTGTTTCTTTGATGAGATGGTCTATATGGAACGCATTGTTTGGCTGCCGGCTGCGAGGGAAATCTCGGCTCGGATCAACGGTGATCGAGTCACATTTGTCAGAGGCGAACTCCAAGAACCCCTCCCGGTGATGCACGAGTGGGTGAGCTGGAGCTACTTCGTCCCAAAGTGGGAACGGCCATCGGTGGTCGAAGGAAATCATGACGTCGGTCCAAATTTGCTGTCGGACAGAAAGGTCTCCCTGCGTTATCCATAACGGAAGCTCGCCAAACACGGGCCAACAAACTAGATACAGCTATCGGGGAAGCAAGGCATGGAAAAGCAATTGGGGAACGACAAAAACTTGAAGTCTGGGAGCGAAGCCTTCTACCTGCGGCTACGGAATCGAGTGCCCAAAGAGACTCGAATGCGTTTGCCGAGACCATTGATTCAAATTGCAAAACGTTTGTTCCGGGTATCTGAGACGCTGGACCACACTGAGTATGGGGGTGGAGGTGTTCGGCGGGCCGGGTTTGTGCGAACTGCGACAGCGAAAGTGACCCGTGGGTTGGGCTCAAATCCGCGAGGTGATGCCTATCGCCACCGTTGGCTGCTGATGGACCGGGAGACAGGCGCCAACGACAACGCCGAGCACCTCTACCGATACGCTATGCAGCATTGCGAGGATGTCGAGCTTTGGTTTGTTTTGAGCCCACAATCGTCTGATTGGGAGAGGCTGAAAAATGAAGGATTTCGTCTTGTAGCTCCCCGAAGTGATGAACACAGGGTACTCCTGGAAAATACGGACCTGATCGCTAGTTCCCACGCCGATCACACTGTTATTAGTCAGTGGGGGTCAAAATACTACAGGGAACGCCGCTGGAGATTCGTGTTCCTACAGCACGGAGTTACCAAAGACGACCTGTCTCGGTGGCTCAACGGGAAATTCATTGATCTTATGGTCACGAGCTCAACAGCTGAATACGAGTCAATTGTGGGCGATGATACGGGGTACGACCTGACGGGGCGGGAAGTAGTACTCACCGGGTTCCCGAGGCACGACAGGCTGATGCGCTTGGGGAATGGTCGGCCCGATAAGACGATTCTGCTTATTGCGCCGACTTGGCGTCGAGAGGTAATTATTCCGCTTCGAGAGGGAACTGGGGCATTGGGGGAGACCAGCTACTGGCAGCACTGGGACCAACTTCTTCGCTCCGAAGCCGTTCGGCTTTATCTTGAGAGCGACGAGTTTGAGGTTGTCTTCCTGCCTCACCCCGACGTGGCGCCCTTCATAAGTTCGATCGCTGAGTATGAACAACTCGGGATTCGAGTAGCAAGTTATGAAGAGGATGTGCAGGAGCTGCTTGCCAACACAGTTCTCGGGCTAACCGACTATTCCTCTCTTGTGTTTGACCTCGCAGTGCTCGGCACTCCGACTCTGTACTTTCAGTTCGATCGGGACCAGTTCTTCAATGGAAATCATGTTTACGACCCCGGATACTTTGACTACGAGAGGGACGGGTTTGGCCCCGTTGCGGTAGGGCTGCTTGAGGCCGAGCATGCGTTGGCTAGCTTCTACCGCGGGGATACCTCGTTAATGAAAGCTGGAACTGAACGAGCACTTGCGAGTACGCCCTGGAGGGATGGGATGAACTGTTCTCGAACGGTCGCTGCGATTCGTGAAGCTTTGGCAGTGTCGCCAGTTCGACTAATCAATACGAGCCACCCTTCGCTTGAAATTGAATCGCGCGGTCTGTATGAGATTGATTCCGGAGGTAGTGGCTCGAAAGCGCTGGACGCCGCTGCACAGGTAGAAGGCTAGGCCCTCATCGAGCTGGCTGGAGCTGGGTAGTGCTATAGCCGTGGGCAGATCCAGCCCGCGATCTCTGGGCTCTACGTGCTGACGCCGACGGTCGAGCGGGCGTGACAAATACGGAATTGATATCTGCCGATCCTGCATAGTCCAGAACCTGAAAGGCAATGGAATGCAACTGGTGGGTCTGATGTCTCCGAGCGAGCGTGTGGCATAGAAGCCGGGGCGTGTCCTTAGCTAGACTAGAGATAGAAAGTTAATGCAAAATACATAGCTAAATATTTGCAGGGGAACCCTGAGTCTAGTTCGCCGTGTCGCGAATGGCCTCGTTAGATGCGCTTTGGTGTGGGAGTGCTCCTCTGCGCAATCTGGAGAAAAGATCATGAAAACGCCGTCGTCTCGGATGCTTCTGACGCGCATTGATCGGGTTTCGCTAGTCGGTGGGGTTCTGGACTTTGAAGGTTACGCCGTCTTTGAAGGCGTGGCTGTCACTGGCTATGGGCAGATAAAAACATCTATAGTTTTTCACTCCATTGAAACGCAAGTGGAGACTGCGCTCGGGGGCTTTCCGAACGAGGCCTTAAATGGTTTGATGCCAAGTCACGATCACGAAGTGGACTATTCATTCGGTGGTATCACGTCTAGCGGCAGATTTGGGATACCGCTTTTCTCGCTACCAGTTGGTCGGTATCAAGTCTTGGTGAAAGCCGAGCAAGGAGGCTTTGAGGCTCGCGTCGACACTCTTGCCGTTCCCGACCACGAAGAATGGGTCCTTGAAGGGACGCGTCACTATTGCACGCGAGCAGTCGGCGGGAAGTGGGAGATTTTAGTTTTATCAGCGGTGGGCCGCCCGGCCTCCGATGCATACCATGAGCTAGCCGAAATCTCACTGGAGGGCGGCATCCTCTACCTTGAAGGGTATTTCGCTCCCCGCGGAAGAGAGATTTCCTCGTACGAATCGATCGAATTCACATTGTCCGTGGCTCCAGTTTCCGCGACAGGTCCGAACTTAAACATCTCAGCGACAATTCCGCTTGCCATTGGCAGCCGCGAGGACGTCTCAACTAGGAGCGGGGAGCCCTGGCGCAACCAGAGCAAGGGCTACTATGCCACCCCTGCCTACGAGGGGATCGAGCTGCCGACACTGGCCACTGGCGAATATCAGTTGCTTGTGACCGCGCGAATTGGTGATGATCTGCAGACGGTTGTGCTGACGCCGGTATTGAAGGTCGAGGGCACCTACTCCGGCCAAGCTGGTAAGCCCTCAATCGGGGTTATAGGTTCTTGTCTAATTCGTGACAATTTTAGATCGGACCTCGCTCCGGGGTGGCGTGATTTTTACTCTGTTCATGGAACACACTTTCAGATGTCCCTCGTTAGCTTGATGTCCCCAGCTGTAGCCACTTCAGAACATCAGTTTTACGACCTCCATGCACACTCAGCAGAGTGCACGCGGCGTGATTTCACAAAGGAATACCTGGAAGAGATCGCGCAGGGCAAACCTGACATACTGTTGATTGATGCTCGGGCGGATGCTAGACATGGTGTTATTCGGTGTGGTGCTAGCTGGGTGACGAACCACTTACTAATGCTTCGCAAGAGCGAGTATTATTCCTCGATCCGGGCGAATCACTCTATCCACATGCTCGATGATCCTCTCGAGTATTCCGCAGCTTTCCGCCAGGCTTGCGAATTGCTGCGTAGCTTCCTAGCCCGCCGTTCCCCGAAGACTCGAGTAATCTGGGTGAGCGCAAAGGGCGTTGGCCAGTACCGTGGTTTGAGTGGTGCCGGTAGATTCGTGGGCTCAAAGAACCCTGAGATCCTAAATCGCGTCTGGGCAGAGTTAGACAGTATCGCCGTTTCGGTGTTTGGCTGCGATCTAATCGATGCGATGCGCCCAAGCCTTTTCGCTTCGAGCGACTACCCGTTTGGCACAGGGCCAATTCACTACGAAAAGTTCTATTATTCAGTTTTTCGAGAGCGCTTGTTGGCAGCCCTTGACTATGAACAAAGCTGCCAGCTGGTTGTACTCCCGCCTGTGGTAGCTGCTTGAAGCTCTGTGCTAACGGAGCTCTCTTGGGTGGCGCTCGTCTGGTGTGATCTCTGGGGAAACCTGCCTCTAGCTACACGGTCTTCAAGAGTTTGGGCTTGACGCAAAGTGCGCTGAAGGTCTATCGAGAGGTCGAGCGGCGGCTCTCAACCCCGTAAGCCGCGATAGCTGCCTTCGAACGCAGCATAGTCGGGCCGAAAGAGCAGGTACTCAAGTCCAACGTGCTCGCGTTCGAGGTAGATGCTTGAGTAATCGGTGACGACTTGGGCGGCCACGCCGAAGAGTTCGTACGAAGTTATTTCCAGTGTACGTAATGACGAGCTATCGAAGACTTGGGGGCCAAAGCTGGAATAGGAATCGGCATCTTGCGGATGAACTTTCACGACGAGTGCCGCTCCAGTGGTCGACATCAACTCGAATAACTTCGCTGAAACTGTTGAGTGTATGATGCCGAGAGGCACCCCGCTCACCCGCACCTCGCGCCCGCGCCGAGTCACCCGATACGTCGGGGCCCAAACCACGAGAGGCTTCGTCGGGTCGAGCCCAAGCTTCTCAAGTATCGACGTGTCGCCCACGGACCGCCGCATGATCTCGAGGCGCGGCATGTACTCGATGACCTCGGTGTCGGGCGGCAGCTTGTACTCCTTGAGCTGCTGTTCGACCCACTGCGGCGTGATCGAGGCGAGCACGTTTGTCGGTGCGCGAAAAGTTGTGTCTGGTTTGGGGCCGCTGCCGTGCGTGAGATGGACGTGGCGCCGCTTCCTTGAGAAGTCGCGCCCGGGCAGCAGCACGTGCGTGGAGTACGTTTCGCGGCTGCGGCGGTACTCGCCGAGCAGCGCCCGGTAGCTGAGCTCACGGTATTCCAGCTGCGGCGGCACCTCGAGTTCAAGCCGCCGTGCTGCCATGCCAACGGCAATACGCGAGATCTCAGGCGACGGGGTAACGAGTACGATGCGGTCGAACTCCCCACTGTCGCCGAGGAACACTGCCTGCGCCGTCGCGTTCTCTTCGTCAGCGTTCAGCGTGACGATCGCCGCGTGACGGGGGCGCGGCCGAGTCGTGGAGAGCGTGGCCGTCGTAATGAGCGAGCGAACCTCGCGAACAGCACGGCCCCAGCCCCGCGAGACGAGGTGCCCCCGGCGCAGTCGTGCAAGCAAAGTCTCGGCCACGACCGGTTACTTCTTCTTAGGGGCGATGAGTTTGAGTGCCTCGTCGAGCGAGCCGTCGTGGATCATGCGGCCACGCTCGAGCACAATGCCTCGGTCACAGAGCTGCTTGAGCTGACCGGCGCTGTGACTCACGATGAACATCGTCTTGCCCTGCGCCTTGAGCTCCTTGAGTTTCAAGTCGCACTTGGCGCGGAACTCCGCGTCGCCTACCGAGAGTACCTCGTCCACGAGCAGCACGTCGAGCTCCGTGTGAATGGCGACAGAGAAGCCCAGCCGTGCGTACATGCCCGAGGAGTAACGCTTCACCTCGGTATCGATGAAACCGGCGAGCTCCGAGAACTCGACGATCTGGTCGAAGCGCTCGTCGGTCTCCTTCTTCGTCATGCCCAGGATCGATGCGTTCATGTAGATGTTCTCGCGCCCGGTGAGCTCGGGGTGGAAGCCAGCCCCGACCTCGAGCAGGCCCGCGATGCGCCCCCGCACACGGATCCACCCGTCGCTCGGGCGGAGTACGCCCGACAGCAGCTTCAGCGTCGTCGACTTGCCTGAGCCGTTCTTGCCCATGAGCGCGACGGCTTCGCCCGGCCGCACCTCGAAGCTCAGCCCATTGACGGCGGTGAACTCCTCGGCGATCGTGCGGCTCTGCACAGCGTCCATCACCGTTCGTTTGAGCGAGCGCGCGTGACGCAACTTGAACCGCTTCGAGACGTCCTCGAAGACGATCATCGGGTCTTGGTCGTCAGAGATTCTGGGCAAAATCACCCTCCAGTTTGCGGAACACGACCTGGCCGAGCAGCAGCGTGCCGAGGGCGATGCCCACGCCACCGATCGTGTTGGTGAGCGCGAAGTCAGGGATCTGCGGCTCGGAGACAATTGGCGCCCAGAACACCTCGTGGAAGAGCTCGACCGCAACAGTCACGGGGTTCACCATGTAGACCTGATAAACCCACGCGGGAACGACGTTGCGCAGCATCTCGTGCGAGTAGATCACGGGCGACATCCACACGGCGAACATGAGAAACACGTCGATGATGTTCTTCGCGTCGCGGTACGCGACGTTCAGGGCGCCGAACAGCAGCCCGAGGCCGAGCGTGAAGGCGAGCAGGATCGCAAGGGCAACGATGACCTTGACGATCGCAAGCCAGGAGAACGCGAAATTGCCGTACATCATGCTGACAGCCAGCAGCACGACGAGCTGCGGGAGGAAGTGGATGAACGCCGAGCCGACAGAGGAAACCGGGAAGAGCTCGCGCGGCAGGTAGATCTTCTTGATGAGCGCCGCGTTGCCCGTAATCGAGTTTGTCGCTGCCCTCGTCGCCTCGGAGTAGAAGTTGATGAGCACGATTCCGGAGAGCAGGTACAGCGGGAAAAGCTCGAGGCCGCGCGTGAGGCCGAGCACGACGCCCATGATGAAGAAGTACATGAAGAACTGCATCGCGGGCTTCACGTACGACCAGCCCCAGCCCATCACCGAGCCGTAGTAGCGCGTGGAGGTGCCCTTTTTGAGCAGCATCGCCAGTAGATGCGGGTAGCGGAATGTGTCGAGCAGCCAGCGGCTGTCGCCCGGTGCCCGATAGCGCGCGTCGTCGAGCGGCGAGAGCTTCGGGCGCGAAGCAGCGCGCCGCTCACCGCCCTGCACCACGCGCACGGGCTGGGTGTCGTCAAGCGTCATTCAGCGTCTCCCAATTCCACGGTACTTCCATCCGGCGGCTGACCATGCTTCCCGGTCAAGGCAGTTGCGCCCGTCAAACACTGTGCGACTCGCGACGAGCGTTGCCGCGCGGGCGGGGTCGAGCTGTCGGTACTCGGCCCACTCGGTAGCGAGGATGAGGCAGTCCGCGTCGCGGAGCGCGTCGTCGAGGCTCGCCTCAAGGCCCAGCTCAGGATACCGGCCGGCCACGTTCGGCAGCGCTGCCGGGTCGGTCAGGGTCAATATTGAACCAAGTCTGTGCAGCTCGCGGGCGATATCGATCGCGGGTGAGTCACGAATGTCGTCAGACTCTGGCTTGAACGCGGCGCCGAGCACGGTGACGCGGCGGCCTACGACGCTGCCGCCGAAGTGCTCAGCGACAGCCTCAACAATGCGCGCGCGCTGCCCGAGGTTGATCTCGTCGACCTGGGCGAGCAGCGCCGCCGGGGCAGCAGCGCCGAGCTCGGTCGCGCGGGCCGCGAACGCACGGATGTCCTTCGGCAGGCAGCCACCCCCGAAGCCGATGCCGGCGCGAAGGTAGTGCGGGCCGATCCGCTCGTCGTGACCGAGCGCCTCGGCGAGACCAACAACGTCGGCGCCGGCCCGCTCGGCGACATCGGCCATCGCGTTCATGAACGAGATGCGGGTGGCAAGGTACGCGTTCGCGGCACCCTTGACGAGCTCTGCGGTTGGGAGATCAGTCACGACGAGGGGCGTTCCGAGCTCGAGCATCGTGGCGTATGCCTGACGGAGTATGTCGAGGGTGCCAGAAGACTCAGCGGATGCGGGCCGCCCGCTCCCCTCAGCTGCAGACACCCCGATGACGATGCGGTCGGGCGAGAGGCTGTCGGCGATCGCGCGCCCCTCACGAAGAAACTCGGGGTTCCACACGAGCGTCGCGCCCGCGCCCTCAACGAGGCCCGAGAGCCGCGCTGCCGTGCCGACGGGAACCGTCGATTTGCCGGCAACGACCGACCCAGGCTTGAGATGGGGGATGAGTGCCTCGGTCGCGCTGAACAGCGCGCGAAGGTCTGCCGCATCGCTGCCCACGGACTGGGGCGTGCCAACGCACACGAAGTGCAGGTCAGCAGTGGCCGCCGCCCCGATGTCCGTCGAGAACCGCAGCCGGCCTGACGCGAGACCCGCGGCGAGCCGCTCGGGCAGGCTCGGTTCAAAGAAGGGTGCCTCGCCTGAAGCGAGCTGCGCGATGCGCTCGCCAGAAACGTCGATGCCGACGACGTCGTGCCCGAGCGCGGCCATCGCTACCGCGTGCACGGTGCCGAGGTAGCCGCAGCCGATCACCGAGATCCTCAGCGGCGTCGTGGGGCCGCTCATGATGCGCCTCCGTCCGGCAACGTCGCGGCACCGGGCGCCGCGACCTCGGCAGCGGCGCCGAACACATCGGCCCCGACCGGCCCGGCCGCCCCAAGCGCCTTCCGCACCGCCTGAAGTCCCGCCAGCTGCTCCCGCGCGCGGCCCGCCCGCACCGCGCCCATCGCGGCGACGAGATCCTCCCGCCGCGCTGCGAGCTCGCGCACACCGGCCGCGATCTGATCGGCCTCGGGCGCCGTGTAAAGCGCGCTGTCGCCGTAGAAGCCGCGCAGCTCGGGGAAGTCGCTCGTGAGTTGCGGGACGCCGGCGCCAAACGCCTCGTACCCGGCCCGCTGCATCGTGTGCGCGCGGGTTGTGAGCGCGACGACGCCGAGTGCGCCCCGAACGAGCGCGGCGTACTCCGCCTCGCTCACGAATCCGGTGAACGTGACGTTCGGGGGAGCGGCAGAAACGACGTGCGCGGGCGCCTTGCCCGTCAGCTTCCACTCTGTCTCGGGCGTGAGCGCCGCCGCGGTGAGGATCGCGGCCACCGGCTCGTCATTCGCGTAGCTCAGCGGGCACAGCACATAGGCGCCGGGGTGCGCAACCGCCGCAACGGCAGAAGCCCCAGCCGCCGCCGCAACAACCGCGGGCCCCTTAATCACGTCGTGCAGCACGATCGCGGGCACCCCGGCCCGCTCGCACACCTGCCGCAGGTGCGATCCGGTGACGATCGCGGTGCCGCCGATCCTGCGCATGAACCACAGCGATGGGCGTAGCGCCCACGCCCACTTCGGGTCGAGGAAGAAGCCCGTGTGGAGATCGAAGACGAGGCGCTCGGGGTGCCTCCTCCCGCCGACAAGCGCGAGCAGCGCGGGCGCGGGCGGCAGCATGAGCGCGGCGCTCGGGGGCCGCTCTTCGCGCAGGATCCTGCGGGTCGCCCGCACCTGCCTGACGTACCTGCCGAGTAGCCCGAGCCGCGAGGGCAGATAGATGTAACGCGGCTCGAGGCCGAGCGCCGGAGCGAGGTCGGCGGTGCGGCCGTTCTGCCTCGTCCAACTGATGAAGACGCCGGTCACCCGATTGCCCCCGCGAGCTGCGTGCGGTGCGCCGCGGCGGCGAGCAGGTGCTCGCGCGAGAGCTCCTCGACCGCGTGCGGGTCCCCGACCCTTGAGTCCCTGAGTAGCTGCCAGATCTGCAGCTGGTGGTCGTCGACGTGTTCCCCGTGCTGCTTGCGGCGCGGCACGACGACGGGGGAGATGCCCTCGCCGAGCAGTTGCAAGATCGTGCCGACGCCCGAGTGCGTGATCACGACGTCGGCGGCGCGCGCCTCGGCGAGGAGGTCGGCGGTGTCCATGAGCGCGTGCGTATCCCCGGGGAGGCCCGTGCGGGCCGTCTCGCCGAGCTGCCACGTGATGGTGTCGTTCTCGCCGGTGATCTCGAGGACCCTGTCGACGAGCCTGTCGAACCGGTAGGGGCGGATCGTGCCGAGCGTGACGAGGATGCGGAGCGGCCGATCCTCGTGCGGCGCCTCGATCGCGGGCTCCCGCGTGAACCCGCGCATCACCGAGTCCGTCTGCGGCCAGGCCTTCGACGCCCACGCCGCGTGCTGCGTGTAGGTCTCCGCGAGCCGCAGGCCCCGCACGAGCCGCCCGGTGAGCGAGGGCCCATTCGTGCGCGAGACGCTCTCGATGTAGCGGCGAGGGATCCCGTGGGCCTTTGCCCAGAGGAACGCCGACGCGGCGAGTGCGGCCCCCGTTGAGACGACGCCGTCAAAGGACGCCGGATCGAGCGAGTCTGCGAGCACGCGGCGGGCCCGCAGCGTGCCGGCGACGTCGCGGGGCGCGATGTAGTCGACCCAGATGACACGCTCGCCCGCGAGCATGCTGCGGCTCTGCGGTGAGTCGAACGTGACCCACGTAGCCTCAGCGCCGACGCCGGCGGCCCGAGCGAAGGTACTGAGCTGCGTGAGGTGGCCGCCGGTTGAGGCGGCGAGCAGCAGGCGCGGGGCGTCGACGTTGGCGCCTGGAGCGGTGCCGCCGAAGCCGCCGAGTGGGGAGAGAAGTCGCTGTGTCATCAGTACGCACCATCGCCCTTCGCGACCGCCCGGATCGTCCGCCAGAGGATGAGCAGGTCACCGACCAGCGACCAGTTCTCAACGTAGTAGAGGTCGAGACGCACGCTCTCGTCCCAATCGAGGTTTGAACGGCCGCTCACCTGCCAGAGCCCGCTCACGCCGGGGCGCACGAACATGCGCCGGTGCATCCATTCCTCATATCCATCGGCCTCCTGCGGCAGCGGCGGGCGCGGGCCAACGAGCGACATGTCGCCCCTCAGCACGTTGAATAGCTGGGGCAGCTCGTCGAGGCTGTGGCGCCTGATGAACTTGCCGAACTTCGTCACCCGCGGGTCGTCGCGCATCTTGAAAAGCACGCCGTTACCGTCACTCTGGTCAAGGAGTCCGACGAGCTGATGCTCGGCATCGATATGCATGGAGCGGAACTTGTACATTGTGAATGGCCTGCCGCGCAGGCCGAGGCGCTGTTGCGGAAACAACACTGGCCCGGGGCTGTCGACGCGGATGAGTATCAGGATGAGAATGAGGATCGGGCTCGTGATGATGATCCCGATGATCGCTCCGGCGATATCGAGTGCACGCTTCGCGAGGTAGCGCCAGCCCTGGAACTGCGGTGATTCGACGTGAATGAGGGGCAGGCCGGCGACGGGGCGGGTGTGGATGCGCGGACCCGCGACGTCCATAAGCGCTGTCGCGACGATGAGTCGTACGCCCATCGGTTCGAGCTCCCAGCCGAGCCGCTTGAGCCGGCGCGGCGTGAGCGCGTCGGCACTTGTGACGATGAGCGTGTCGGTCTGGAACCGCTCGATCGTGCCGAGCAAATTCTTGTAGGTATCGACGACGGTCACCCCGGGGAGCAGGTCGGACGCCTCCGCGTCGGTCGTGACAACGCCGACGATATCGAAGCCAGCGAGGGTGTTCGACCGGAGCAGCCGTGCGACGTCGCTCGACTTGCGTCGCTCTCCGACGAGCAGGGTGCGGTAGGAGTTCCGCTTGCGCCTGCGCTGCTGGTGGAGCCGCTTGCGCCAGGCCCAGCGGCCGAGGAGTAGAAGCACGATACCTGAACCGCCGGCGACGAGGAGAAAGGAGCGCTGCGGTGCGAAGTCGACGAGGTATAAGCAGAGCGTGAGAAGCCCGAGCGTCGAGAGGCTCGCGGTGAGTACGCTGTTGTACTCCTCTGGCCCAGTGCCGAAGACGGCGGGTCTACGAGAATCGTGCACCCCGAGGGCAAGGATCCAGACCAGCCAGTAGGCGAGGGTGATCGCAGCGCTGCCGAGTGCATAGGCCTCTCCTGTGAAGGGGGCGCCGACGGGGTTGCGGTGGAACATGTGCGATGCAACTACCGCGCCAGTTGCAACTGCGACGGTGACTACCGCGGCGTCAGTCCACACGAGCTTGCGTGAATATCGGAGCTCCCATGAGGGCACCGTTGAGCGGAAACGGGTGCTCGCGGTCGCGCTCAACGATTAACTCCCCCCGCTGAATTACGGGAGGCCCCCAGCCTGCAACCGTCATCGTCCGGTAATAGATGATTCATAATCATATCGAGGGCATGTCGGTATAGTAAAGTTGCTTTTCTCTTTGCCTACGCACTGGCGCTCGGGGGAAAGCTAATTCATATTCTCATCTGGAGGTGAGGGAACTGGCGCTTCGACGCAGCATGCGCGCTCATGCAAGTGATGGCGAAATCGCCGAATCGCCGCGGGTTGTCGCCCGCCGCCGCCGGATGACGTCGAAGGCGCTCACGACCTCCCTCGCTGTCGTGGCGGTGCTGCTCACTACCGGCGGGATCGCCGCGCCACAGGTGCTCTATGCGCGGGAGGCAGCGAACTTCCACGAGCTCGCCGAGCAGGTGAACGCGGAGGCGGAGAATCTCACGCAGCTCGAAATGCAGGCGGGCTCCGAGGAGCTGCTGCTTGAGCTGCGGTCCGCCGAGGTGCACGGACTTCCCGCGAAGCTTACCGCGTTAGTTAAGGGTGAGAGCGGCCCCCTGAGCCCCGAGTTCAAACGCTCGATGACGGAGGCGTCGGCTGCGCTTACCGCCGCCATCGCCGTCGACGCAGTGCCGAAGGAGCACTCGGGGGCCGCGAAGAAGGCCCTCAAGGCCCGCGAAGCCGAGGAGCCTGACCCACAGAACTGGTTCGACGTCGACTCCGAGCTGCTCGCGTTCTACGCGGACATCACCCCCGAGGGCGTCGAACGCGTCGATACGTCCGGGACAGTGACGCTCGAGCGCGTCCAGCAGACGAAACGGCTGCACGCCGAGAACCAGAAGCTCGCCGAGCAGTACGCGGCGACCGTCGACGAGGTCTCGAGTGACAACGCGGCGCTGAAAGGCGCGCTGACTGAGATCCAGGAACTCGCAACTGCTGAGGCGCAACGCGTGGCGAAGCAGATCACCGACGAACTCGCTGCCCGCGACGCTGAGGCTGAGGCTGCGGGGATCGACCCTGAAGTCGAAAAGCTTGAGGAAACGAAGCAGCTGCTCGCGGATGCGACCGAGCTGCAGGCGCGTGCGCAGGCTGCCTTCTTCGTGCTCGACGCTGATGGCAAGGTGACCGGGCTCCCTGACGGGGCGCAGGCGCCCGAGGGCACCATGCGGATTCCTGGCGGACCGGTCGTGCAGCTGCGCTACATCATGCCAAAGCTCCAGAAGGTTATCGGCTCCTATGAGGCCGAGCGGAAGGCCGTCGAGGAGGCTGCAACGGAAGCCGCCCAGGCTGAGGCGACGCAGCCGGAAGACCCGGCGATGCCCGAGCCCGAGACCCCCGCCGAGCCCGGCACGAGTAACCCGCAGCCGCAGCCAGGCACGGGCGGCCAGCCCAGCCCGCCCGTGACTTCGCCGCCCGTCACCGAAACGCCAGATCCGGGCGCCGGTGGAGGCGATACCGGCGGCGGAGATGCTGGCGGAGGCGACAACGCCGACCCGGCCGGCGCCTAGGTTCACCCCTCTCGCACAGCGATCTCGGAGTTCGATCGCCCCAGTATCTTGACGTCGAGATAAATCTAGGCGGCATCGGCTAGACTGGAACGCGGAAATTTGATCGTTGAAACAGGGAGTTACGTTGGCGAAGATCAAGGTTGAAGGCACCGTCGTTGAGCTCGACGGCGACGAGATGACGCGAATCATCTGGCAGTTCATCAAGGATCGGCTGATCCACCCGTACCTCGACGTCACGCTCGAGTACTACGACCTCGGCATGGAGCACCGGGACGCCACCGACGATCAGGTGACGATCGACGCCGCGCACGCCATCCAGAAGCACGGCGTCGGCGTGAAGTGCGCAACGATCACGCCCGACGAGGCGCGCGTTGAAGAGTTCGGCCTGAAGAAGATGTGGAAGAGCCCGAACGGCACCATCCGCAACATCCTCGGCGGCGTCATCTTCCGTGAGCCGATCATCATCTCGAACATTCCCCGCCTCGTGCCGGGCTGGAACAAGCCGATCATCATCGGCCGCCACGCGTTCGGCGACCAGTACCGCGCGACCGACTTCCGCTTCGCCGGCGAGGGCACCCTCACCGTCGAGTTCGCCCCCACCGACGGCGGCGAGCCCCAGAAGTTCGAGGTCTACCAGGCGCCGGGCGACGGCATCGCGCAGGTGCAGTACAACCTCGACGCGTCGATCATCGACTTCGCGCGCGCCTCGCTGAACTACGGCCTCTCGCGCAACTACCCGGTCTACCTCTCGACGAAGAACACCATCCTGAAGGCGTACGACGGCCGCTTCAAGGACATCTTCCAGGAGATCTTCGACACCGAGTTCAAGGAGCAGTTCGAGGCCGCGGGCCTCACCTACGAGCACCGCCTCATCGACGACATGGTCGCGTCGGCCATGAAGTGGGAGGGCGGCTACGTCTGGGCGTGCAAGAACTACGACGGCGACGTGCAGTCGGACACCGTCGCGCAGGGCTTCGGCTCGCTCGGCCTTATGACTTCCGTGCTCGCGACGCCGGACGGGAAGGTCGTTGAGGCGGAAGCGGCTCACGGCACCGTCACCCGTCACTACCGCCAGCACCAGCAGGGCAAGCCGACCTCGACGAACCCGATCGCGTCGATCTTTGCCTGGACCCGTGGGCTCGCGCACCGTGGCAAGCTCGACAACAACCAGGAGCTCATCGACTTCTCGCACACGCTCGAGGACGTCGTCATCAAGACCGTTGAGTCGGGCAAGATGACCAAGGATCTCGCGCTCCTCGTCGGCCCCGAGCAGGGTTACCAGACGACCGAGGAGTTCCTCGCGTCGATCGACGAGAATCTGCAGGCGCGCCTGGGTTAATCCGACAGCCCGCCGATGGCGGTGCGCGGCCGAGGGCCGGTGGAAGGTTTACGCCTTCCACCGGCCCTTAGTCGTTGTGGGGTTAGGCCCCAACGACGTAGTACCCGCCGGTAATCGCGTCGACGAGGATCTGCAGCCTCCTGCCCCCGCCAAACTTTTCAAACCGGCCCAATTTCCCCAGCTATTTGGGGCCTGCAAGAAAAAATGGCGCGAAGGGGATGGACCCGCCGCGCCAGCTTCCGGGCTACCATCGGGGCATGTCAGCGACGACGGACGGGCCCATCACGCCCACGGGCCACAGCGAGCGCGAGCGCGCGCACCGCACCGAGCAGACCACCCGACCGGACGGCGTCGAAGGAGCCAGCGTCGGCAGGCGTACCGCCCTCATTACCGGCGCGAGCTCCGGGCTCGGGGCAGAGTACGCGACCCAGCTCGCCGCCCGAGGCGAGCATCTCGTGCTCGTCGCGCGAGATGGCGAGGCGCTCGAGGCGCTCGCCGCCGACCTGCGGGCGAAATACGGCGTCGACGTCGAGGTGCTCGCGGTCGATCTGCTCGACGCCGACGGGCTCGGCAGGGTCGTCGCCCGGCTCGAAGCCCGGAGCAACCCCGTCGGCACCCTCGTCAACAATGCGGGGTTCGGGTTGCCCCTCGAATTCGAGACGAACGACGTTGAGGCAGAGGCCCGCCACCTCCGGCTCCACAACGAGGTGCCGATGCGGCTCATGCACGCGGCGCTGCAGGGCATGCTCGCGCGTGGGAGCGGCCGGATCCTGAACGTCGCCTCGGTTGCTGCGTTCATTCCGCGGAGCACCTATTCGGCGGTGAAGCAGTGGCTCGTCACGTTCTCGCGGTGGGCGAATGGACGCTACCGATCGCGCGGCGTCACGGTGACGGCCGTGTGCCCCGGCTACACGCACACGAACTTCCACGAGCGACTCGGCCTCCCGCCAGGCGAGGAAGGCATCCCCGGCTGGATGTGGCTGAGCGCGCCCCGCGTGGTGGCGGACTCGCTACGGGATCTCGAGCGCGGAAAAGCCATCTCGATCCCGTCCGCGAAGTACAAACTGCTCGTCGCGGCGGCCCGCGTCGCCCCGCCGGCGCTCGCGGCCCGCATGGGCGAGCGCGGACGATAGCAGCGGTCCCAGGCGGGCGGCCCAAGCGGTCAATTCGGGCCGCGCGCGCTCACTATAGTTGAGTGAGCACTGCGACACGGCGGCCCGTTTCCGCCCGCGGTCGAAACGTACACAAAGGAGCTTCGGGTGAGCTATTTCATCGGCAAGGATCAGGCGCATTCGGGATTCTCAGCGGAGGACGAGCCGGCCCTGCGGATCGATCCCGGCACCGGGGAGCACATCCAGTTCGAGACCTCCGACTACTCGTACGCCGAGACGGCCGCGAAGGGCAGCAGCGACGACCTGACCTCGCTCTTGAACCCGATCACTGGCCCGGTCTACGTGAACGGCGCGGAGCCAGGCGACACCCTCATCGTTGAAATTGTCGACATTGAGCTCGGCGACCTCGGGTGGTCCGGCTACTTCCACGGCGCGGGCGCCCTCGCCGGCGTCATGGGCGACGAGCCGTACATGCGCCAGGTGCCGATCTCGGATGGGATAGTGCACCTCACGGAAACCATCTCGGTGCCCGCCCGCCCGATGGTCGGCTGCTTCGGGACCGCGCCCGCGACGGGCCGAAACTCGTCGATGGCTCCGGTCTATTCGGAGGGCGGAAACCTCGACCTGACGTATGCAGGCATCGGCAGCCGGCTCTACCTCCCGGTGCGGGTCGCAGGGGCGTACCTCGGCCTCGGCGACATCCACGCGGTGATGGCCGAGGGTGAAGCGTCCGACGTCGCCATCGAGGCTGCAGGCACCATCACCGCAACGGTCGCCCTGACGAAGGAGTTCTCGGTCTCCGGCCCCGCGATCGAGACCGCAACCGAGGTCATCTTCGTTGGGCTCGGCGACACGATCCAGGAGTCGCTCGCGAACGGCTACCAGCGCGCCTTCCGGTTCCTCACGACCCAGCACGGCTTCAGCCGCGGCGACGCGTTCACCGTGATGAGCGCGATGGTGAACTCGGCGCTCGGTGGACCCGCGGGGTCGGCCGAGGTTCCGGCAGGATCTCCGCTCGCGGCCGGGTCGATCACGACCCACCACGTGCCGAAGTCGATCCTCACGCCCCGCGGCTAGTCCCGGCCACTTGACCGGCCGGCTCCGTGCACCCCGACGCTAGGCTCCGGCCGAACCCGCATCGATCCTCCGAGACCGCACGTGGCCCTGCGACAGGGAGTGCGGTTTCGGAGGTCGCGTGCGGTCTCAGCCGAAACCTAGGCCACTGGACAAGCCCACGCCGCCTACGAGGGCGGCCTGGCCGGGGCCGGTGGCGCTGCGTCCAGCGGCCCGACCCGCCGCCGGTGAGCGGCTAGCCCTCCGCCCGACCGATCCGCCAGTAGCCCATGAACGCGACGGCCTTGCGGTCGATTCCGAGGTCGCGCACGAGATGGCGGCGCATGCGGGTGACGACGCCCGCCTCGCCAGCGAGCCAGGCGTAGTCCTCGCCGACGACGTGCTCGGGGACGTCCCACAGCACCTCGTCTGGGTCGGCCGCCTCAGCGTCCTCGAGCGCGTCGGTCTGCGCGACAGCCCCGGCGAGCCGCCTGGCCCCCCACTCGGCGATGGCCGGTTCGAGGAAGGTGCCGTGCGGGGCGCCGTCACGGCCCAGCCAGGTCACGGTGACTCCGCTCGGGTGTGAGATGTTGAGTCGGTCGCCGGCCTCGGGCACCTCGATGAACGCCTCGCCCGAGAAGTCGTCGGGGAGCGATTCGAGGATCGCGCAGATCGCCGGAGCCGCGGTCTCGTCGCCTGCGAGGAGCACGCGCCTGGCCGGGCCCGGGTTCCATTCGATCCCGCCCGCGGGTGAGGCCGCCCGCGAGTCGGGGCCGACGATGATGAGCTCGTCGCCGGGAGCGGCGGCCTGCGCCCACGCCGACGCGGGACCCTCGGTGCCGTGCAGCACGAAGTCGACGTCGATCTCCGCGAGCTCGGGGCGAACCGCGCGGATCGTGTAGGTGCGGATCGGGTTGCGCTCCTCGTCCGGCAACTCCCGCCACCGGCGGTACCAATCGAGCATCGCGGGGCTCGGGCCGTCGAAGAGCCCGAGCTCCGGGAACGTGCCGTCGGCGCGGGGGAGCAGCAGCTTGATGCGTTGGTCGAGCCCGTCGATACCGAAGTGCTGGAGGTCGTCGCCGCCGAACGTGATCCGCGTGAAATGCGGGGTGAGCTGCGTGATTCGCAGCACCCTGGTGAGGAAGGCGTCGTAGGGCTGGCGATCGGTCATGCGGGTGGGCTCCTTGATGGTGGCGGGTGAGCTGCTGGTGGGGTGCGGTGGGTGGTGGGTCGGTCGGTCCGATCTGGCTCCTGACGGGGGCGGGGATCGGTGTTGCGCGCCTGGCGTGACCTGAAAGAACGACGCGAATCCCCACCCACTCTATTCATCAGATCATACTTAGGCTAGGCTTACTCAACTGTGAAAGCATCAATTCTTTGCGGCACAGATCTGTGCCTCGGCTACCGCGGTACCGAGGTCGTGCACTGCGCGAACCTGACGCTTCGACCCGGCAGGGTGACGGCCCTCGTCGGCCCGAACGGCAGCGGCAAGTCCACGCTATTGCGCGCGATCGCGCGGCTGCACGACACGAACTCCGGCGATGTGACGCTCGCCGCGTCGGACGCCGAGCCCCGGCGGGCGAGCGCGCTGAGCGCGAAAGAGTTCGCTCGCGAGGTCGCGATGCTCTCCCAGTCGCGCCCCCACCCGTCCGGGCTCTCGGTGCGCGACATCGTCACTTACGGTCGCCACCCGCATCGCGGGCGGTTCGCGGGCCTCCGCGATCAGGATCGCGCCGCCGTCGACACCGCCCTCGAGCTCACCGGGCTCACCCAGATGGCCGACCGCTCCGCCGATCAGCTCTCCGGCGGCGAACTGCAGCGCGTCTGGCTCGGCACCGCGCTCGCGCAGGACACCGGGGTGTTGCTCCTGGATGAGCCGACGAACCACCTCGACCTCAAGCACCAGATGGACACTCTCGATCTCATCTGCGACCTCGCCGCCCGGGGCACGGCCGTCGGCGTCGTGCTCCATGACCTCGACCAGGCCGCGGGCGTCGCGGACGAGGTCGTGCTGCTGGCCGGCGGGACCGTGCTCGCCGCCGGCGCCCCCGAAGACGTGCTCACCGGCGAGCACCTCTCCGCGGTGTACGGACTTCCCATCGACACGACAGTCGACGAGGAAACGAAACGCGTTCGGGTGTTCCCGCGCGCACGCCACCGGCAGCGCCCGCGCCGCCTTGAACCGGAAGTCTGCACCGCATGAGCACCACCCCCTCGACCACCCGCCGACGCGCGTCCCGCCTCGCGGCGATCGCCGCACCCGCCGCCGCACTCGCGCTCGCGCTTTCGGGGTGCGGCACGACCGCCGCTCCGACGGGCGAAGCGGAGACCGCCCCAGCCTCGGCGATCGCCGGTTGCGAGAACGATTCGACCGCGACGAGCACTGGCGCCGTCGAACTCACGGACTCGTTTGGCCGCACCGTGAGCCTTGACGCGCCCGCGAAGCGCGTCGCCGTGCTCGAGTGGCAGCAGATCGAAGACGTGATCACTCTGTGCGTCGCGCCCGTCGCAGTCGCCGACGCGGAGGGCTTCACCACGTGGGACACCGCGGTCGAACTCCCCGAGGGCGCGACCGACGTCGGCTCCAGGCAGGAACCAAACCTCGACGCGCTGTTCGGCACGAACCCCGATCTCGTGATCGTCGAGGCCTACACCGCCGACGACGAGATCATCGGCAAGCTCGAAAAGTACGGCGTTCCGGTGCTCGCAACCAAGGGCGCCGACGCCGCGGATCCGATCGGGAACATGAAGGACACGTTCTCGCTCATCGCCGACGCGACCGGCCGCGAGGCGCGCGCCGCAGAGGTCCTCGACGAGTTCGACGCGCACCTCGCCGACGCGAAGGGGAGCCTCGCCGACGCCGGCCTGAAGACGACCGACTTTGTCTACTTCGACGGCTGGATCGACGGCGGCAACGTCTCGCTGCGCCCGTTCGGTCAGGGATCGCTCATCGGCGAGATCGGCGAGGAACTCGGGCTCACGAACGCGTGGACCGGCGAGGTCGACCCCGCCTACGGGCTCGGCCAGACCGACATCGAGGGCATGAACGCCGTCGGCGATGCGACGCTGCTGCACACTGCGACCGAGGAGAAGTCCGAGGACGAGTTCGCGACTGCGCTTGAGACGAACCCGGTCTGGGCCGCGCTGCCCGCCGTCGCCGACGGCCGCCTCTACGCGTTCCCGACGGGCATCTGGACCTTCGGCGGCCCACGCTCAGCGCAGCAGATCATCGACGCGTACGTGTCTGTGCTCGCTGAGCCCGGCGCGGGCGAGTGATCCGCACCGCCCCCGAGCCCGTCGTCGCGGTCGCAGGTGGCCGCTCCCGTGCGCTCGGGGGCGGCGCCGCGATCGCGCTCACGGCGGTCGTGCTCGCGCTTGTCGCGGCCTGGCACCTCTCGCAGGGGACGTCGGGCGTCGGCGCTGGCGAGCTGCTGCAGGTGCTCACCGGCGGCGGCACCGACGACGCCCGCAACGTGCTGTGGGGGTCTCGGCTCCCGCGCCTCGCGGCCGGCGTTGCGGTCGGGGTCGCGCTCGGCGTCGCCGGCGTGCTCATGCAGACGCTGGCCCGCAACCCGCTCGCGTCGCCCGACACCCTGGGTGTCACGGCGGGGTCGTACCTCGCGGTCACCGCGGTCGCCGCGTTCGGGATCGCCGTGCCACTGTGGGCCTCCGGGCTCCTTGCGTTCGCCGGGGGGCTGGCCGCCGCCGGCATCGTGCTCGGCCTCGCGGGTGGCGCGGGCACCTCGAGCACGCGGCTCGTCCTCGCTGGCTCCGCGCTCGCCCTCGCCTTTCAGGCGCTCACCTCCGCGCTCCTGATCCTCTTCCAAGAGGAGACGAAGGGGCTGCTCGCGTGGGGGAGCGGGAGCCTGGCGCAACTGAACCTCGACGCGGCGCTCCGGGCTCTGCCGCTCATCGCGGTCGCCGTCGCGGCGGCCCTCCTGCTGTCGCACCGCCTCGACGTGTTCAGCCTTGGTGACGACCTCGCGAAGAGCCTCGGCGTTCCGCTCGGGTCGACGCGGGTCTCCGGGATCCTGCTCGCCGTCGCGCTCTCGGCGACCGCGGTGACACTCGCCGGCCCGATCGGCTTCGTCGGTCTGTGCGCGCCGGTGCTGGCGCGCCTCCTCGCCCGCTGGGTGCCAGCGCTCGAGCGGCACGCGTTCAGGCTGCCCGCGGCCGGGCTCATCGGCGCGGTGCTCGTGCTCGGCGCCGACGCTGTGCTGCGCGCCGTGCTCGGTGCGGCAGAGGCGGTCTCGGTGCCGACCGGAGTCGCGACGACGCTCGCCGGAGCGATCGTGCTCGTCGTCCTCGCGCGGGGCCTCCGCGGCGGTTCGACGCAGGCCGCTCGCGTGCGGGCGGCCGCGCGGAGCGCACGCAGGTTCTGGATCACGCTCGCCGTGCTCACCGCGGCGCTCGTCGCGGTCGTGGTCATCGGCGCGCTCGCAGGCAACACGCTGCTGCGCACGGGCGACGTTGCGCTGTGGCTGCAGGGCGCCGCGCCGCCGCAGATTGCGCTCGCCCTCGACGAGCGGGCGCCGCGCGTGCTCGCGGCGGTCCTCGCGGGCGCTGCGCTCGCGCTCGCTGGCGGCATCACGCAATCGATCAGCCGCAACCCGCTCGCCGATCCTGGACTGCTGGGCATCACGGGCGGCGCCGGCCTCGGCGCGGTGCTCGTCGTGACGGGCGGGCTCGCGGGCACGGTCGGGATCACGCTGGCGGCGACCGTGGGATCCCTCCTCGCGTTCGCCCTCGTCTACGGCCTGAGCTGGCGCGGGGGTCTGAGCGCCGACAGGCTGGTGCTCATCGGCATCGGAGTCTCGGCCGGCGCGACCGCGCTCACGACGTTCTTCCTGCTGCGTGCGGACCCGTGGAATACCCCGGCGATCTACACCTGGCTTTCCGGCACCACGTACGGGCGCAGCTTCGGGCAGGTGCTGCCCGTGCTCATTGTGCTCGCGGTCGCGCTGCCGCTCGTGCTCGCCGCACGCCGCGAGGTCGACCTCATTGCGCTCGACGAAGACACGCCGCGCGCGCTCGGTGTGCGGCTCGAGCGCACCCGCCTCGGCCTGCTCGCGCTCGCCGCAGTGCTCGCTGCGGCCAGCGTCACGGCGGTTGGCGTCGTCGGCTTCGTCGGGCTTCTCGCCCCGCACGCGGCACGGGCGCTCGTCGGGGCACGGACGGCCCGGTTCCTGCCGACGGCTGCGGTGCTCGGCGCCGTGCTCGTTGGGTTTGCCGACGCCGTCGGTCGCACGGTGATTGCGCCAGCGCAGCTCCCGGCCGGGCTCATGGTCGCGCTCCTGGGAGCGCCGTACTTCGTGTGGCTACTCTGGCGCACGCGGGACGCGTGAGTGGGCCCGGCCGAGGGGACGCTTGCAGGGGTGCAGTATGGGCTTCGATTGTTGCGTAATTGTTGACGGGTGTCGTTCGCTCACGTAGCCTGGCCGGGTGTCTTCGCGGCAGAGTGGCCGCGTGAAAGGGAGTGCTGATTCATGACCGACCTGCCCGTGTTTGAGACCATCCGGCTCGAGCTTGACGCTGACCTGCTGACGGCGACGCTGTCGCGGCCGAGCCGAGCGAACGCGGTGAGCCGGCAGATGCTTCGGGAGCTCATCGCGCTGGCTGACTGGCTCGACGGTAATGAGGCGGTGCGGTTCCTGATCCTCACCGGCGAGGGCCCGGTGTTCGCTGCCGGGCAGGATCTGCGCGAGATGCGCGAGCCGCTGGCCGACGAGTCGCAGACCCGGGCGGCGATGCGGGCGCTGCAACGCCTGGCCCAGGAGATGATGCACAAGCTCGAGGGCCTCGAGCAGATCGCGTTTGCCGTGATTCAGGGGTCGGCGTACGGTGCCGGGATTGCGATCGCCATGACCGCCGACTTCCGGCTCATGGCCGACGATGCGGTGCTGAACCTCCCCGAGACGAACCTCGGAATGTTCCTTACCTACGGCGCGACCCCGAGACTCGTATCGGTGATGGGGGCGAGCGCCGCAAAGGAGTTTGTGATGTTTGCGCGTGACATGCCCGCGAGCGACGCCCTGCGACACGGCCTCGTGAGCGCGGTCGCCCCGCGGGGTGAACTCATGGACGCGGCGCTGGCTCAGGTGAACGAACTCCGCGAGAAGGACTTCCGCTCGCTGCGCATCACGAAGCGGATCGCACAGGCCGCCGCGGCCGTGAACGTCGGCGACATTCTCGTCAGTGAGCCCGAACTCTGTGAGGGAGCGCTCTCTGACGGCACGACGCTCGAGCTCGTCGACAGGTTCTTCGCGAACAAACAGTAGACCGTGCCTCCCTCGATGTCGTGTCGCGCGGAGGCTCTTGCAACAGCCGCCGTGGCCTCCCCGCCCGCGAGCCCGGGGAGGCCACGGCTTCGCCGTGCGTCGAGGCGTCCGCGCTACTCGCCGAGGAGCTCCCGCACGCGCGGAATGACGTCTCGCCCGTAGAGCTCGATACTCGTCATGAGCTGCTCGTGCGGCATCGTGCCGTTCGCGTACTTCAGGTCAAAACGGTCGGCGTCGAGCGTGCGCACGGTGTTCGCGATCTTCCGCGCGACGGTCTCGGGTGAGCCGACGTAGAGCGATCCGGACTCGACCTCGGCGTCGAACTCGGCTCGGGACGCCTCGGGCCAGCCGCGCTCGCGGCCAATCCGGTTGCGGTTCGCCGCAAAGTGCTCCCACAGCTCCTCACGCGCGAGCTCGTCGGTCGCGGCGACGTGGCCGGGCGAGTGCACGCCGAGCGGCATCGGGTCGCGCTCGAGCTCCTGCTGGGCGCTGCGGTAGAGATCCGCGAACGGGAGGAACCGGGCCGGGTCGCCGCCGATGATCGCGAGCATCATCGGGATGCCAACCTGGACCGTGCGCACGACAGACTGCGGGCTGCCGCCGACGCCGATCCAAGCGGGTACACCACCGGGGTGCTCGGTCTTCGGGTGCACCTCCTGATTCACCAGTGGGGTGCGGTGCTTCCCCGCCCAGGTGACTGGCCCCTCGCTCCGAAGCTTCGCGAACAGGTCGAGCTTCTCGGCAAAGAGGGTGTCGTAATCGTTGAGGTCGTAGCCGAAGAGCGGGAACGATTCAGTGAAGGATCCGCGCCCGAGGATCACCTCGGCGCGGCCACCGCTCACGCCGTCGAGCGTTGCAAATCGTTCGTAGACGCGGACGGGGTCGTCGCTCGAGAGCACTGTGACGCCCGTGCCCAGCAGGATTCGCTCGGTCGCGCCCGCGATCGCGCCGAGCACGATCTCTGGGGAGGAGATCGCGAAGTCGTCGCGGTGATGCTCCCCGAGCGTGATCGCGTCGACGCCGAGGGAGTCTGCGAGCTTCGCCTGCTCGACAACGTCGCGGAGCACCTGCGCGGGGTGGGTGCGGCTGCCGTCAGGCTGCTGGGTAATGTCGCCGAACGTGTCGAGCCCCAGGGCAACCTTGCGTACCGCTGTGCCCTCGCTGTGCTGTGATGTGGTCATGCCCGATACAACAGCCGTGTTGAGGCGAGTATTCCGGGGCACTGGCGCGACCTCGGTCGCACCTCGGCCGCACCTCGGTCGCACCTCGGCCGCACCGTATGTGATCTGCTCAAGGTCTGCTCCGCCGGCTCATTCGGCTGCATGCGGAACGCAGATCCCAGATCCTGTGAGTGGAGGTGATGGGGAGGAGAAAGCGGAGGTGAGCCTCCCAAGGCGCTCCCTGGGAGTGAAGGTCGGCGGGAGAGGCGGCCGCCCGCGCTACTTGGTGCGGATCGAGGTGACGAAGCCGAGGGTCGCGCCAGCGATGCCGAAGACCACCGCGACGATCCAGTTGACGCCGAGCCCGAGCAGGGCGCCGACGCCAGCCGCGAGCAGCAGCAGCTCGATGAGCGCACGTCCGAAGCGGTCGGTCGCGAGCACAGGCTTGGGCGAGAGGAAGAGCGCCCAGAGCAGCAGGCTCAGCGCGAGCAGTCCGAGGCCCGTGAAGATGCCGGGGAACGGCATCTCCCAGCTCATGAAGCCCCACACCGTGATCGCGACGATCGCGATGAGGTGGAAGAGTCCGCGCACCGCCTGCTGAATCGTGTGCGAGCGGGCCTGCGAAGCTGAGGGAGTAGGGCTAGTCACTCGGTCAAGTCTACCCGGCCCTCTCCGAGTGCGAGCGCGCGGTCGGAACGTCCGAAAAAGCGCCAGCATGCACCTGCCTGTGGTTCACCCGAGCCCCGGCAATGTGGTCCACCGGTCAGGCGAATCGTAGCCTGGTGAAATAGACCAGCTCGGGGGTGTGCGGCACGTGCCGCTCCACCGGCTGCCGAGAGGAACCAATGACCACGACTTCACGGCGCGCAGTCGTCGCGCTCGCGCTCGCCGCAACACTGGGGCTCGCTGGCTGCGCCCCGGCCGCACAGGGTGACGGCGCCGAGCCCAACCCGACCGCGGGCGGCACGCTCACGTACGGCCGGCTCGCGAGCGCGAACGATCTCGACCTGCACACGCAGATCACCGCGAACAACGCCTTCGCGATCGACAAGATCTTCGAATCGCTCGTCTCGTTCGACGAGCACGGCAAGATCGTCGACTGGCTCGCGAAGAGCCACGAGATCTCGGAGGACGGCCTGACCTACACGTTCACGCTGCGCGACGGCCTCAAGTACTCGGATGGTACCGACGTGAATGCCACGGACGTGAAGTTCTCGCTCGAGCGCAACCTCGCGAAGGAGGGGCCGCTGATGCTCACCGCCCCGATCTCGGAGATCGCGGCGGACGACGACGCCGGCACCGTCGTGATCACCCTCAGCGAGGCGTACACGCCGTTCCTCTCCGAGCTCACGAGCTTCTCCGCCGGCGTCATGCCCAAGGATTTCGGCGGCAAGACCGAGGACGACTTCTTCACGGCACCGATCGGCACCGGCCCGTTCGCGATCGGCGAATGGGATCCGGCCGGTGACCTGAACCTCGTGAAGAACGAGCATTACTGGCAGGACGGCAAGCCGCTCCTTGACGGCCTCGACTACGTCTTCGTGGCAGACGACAACCAGCTGCTGCAGCGCCTGAACGCCGGCCAGATCGATGCCATCGAGCAGGTGCCGGCGGCGAACGCCGAGTCCGTGGAGAAGGGCGACACGACCAAGCTGCTGAAGAGCGACTCGTGGGCGATCGAGCAGATCTTCTTCAACACCCAGAAGCCCGAGTTCGCGGACGCGCACGTGCGCCGCGCGATCGCGCAGGCGCTCGACCTGCCCGGCATCACGCAGGCGACGACGTTCGGCACCGCCCGCGCGGCGTCCTCGCTCATTCCGCCGGCGATCGAATACAGCGCGGCCGATGCATTCGACGCGGAGCCGGTGCTCGCGTACGACGTCGACTCAGCCAGGCAGGAGCTCGCCAAGTCAGCCTTCACGGACGGCTTCGAGGCGACCATGCTCATTCCGAGCGGCAATTCCGCCCGCGCGCAAATTGCCCAGGTCGTCCAGGAATCGCTTGCTCCGCTCGGCATCGACGTGCAGATCGAGGCCATCGACCTTGCCTCGTTCCGCGAGCGCTTCAAGGCGTTCGACTACGACTTCATGATCAACTCGGGTCAGTCTGACGCGCCCGACCCCAACGGGCTCGTCACTTTCCAGGCCGACCCCGAGGGCTTCAGCAACTCGTTCTGGACGCACTACACGAACCCCGAGGTCACGAAGCTCATGCACGAGGGCCGCACTACAGCCGACGGCCCCGAGCGCGAGCAGATCTACACCGGCATCCAGCGGATCCTCGCGAGTGACGTCCCGTACATCCCCGTCTACTACTCGCCGAACCTGCACGGCACCACGGCGAAGGTGCACGGCCTCGAGTCGCTGCCGAACGGGAGCGTCAGGTTCCAGGACGCGTGGGTCGAGGCGAAGTAGCGAAGAGGGACGCCACCCAGCGCGCCGTCGCCCAGCGGGTAGAGTAATCGCGTGTCAGCGGCTCCGCGATCCCTCATCCGCCCGGTGGTGCGTGTGGTCTTGCGGGTGGGCGGAACGGTGCTGCCTGTCATGCTCGGCGTGGTGACGGCCGTGTTCTTCCTGCTCCGCCTGGTGCCGGGAGATCCGGCCGTGATGATCCTTGGCGACCGTGCGACGCCCCAGGCGCTCGCCGAGCTCCGGGCAGAGCTCGGGCTCGACGCCCCGCTGTGGCGACAGTACGCCGACTTCGTTGGCGGCGTGCTCACGCGCGGCGACACGGGAGATTCGCTCGTGACGGGGGTGCCGACCGCCGAGCTCGTGCTGTCGCGCGCGCCAGTGAGCCTCGGCATCGTCGCGCTCGCGCTCGTGCTTGTGCTCGCGATCGCCGTGCCGCTCGCGCTTGCGGCGGCGAACCGGCCAGGCGGCTGGGTGGATCAGGTCGTGCGCATCGTGCCGACGATCACGCTCGGAATGCCGCTGTTCTGGATCGGCCTCCTGCTCATCATCGTCTTCGCCGTGGGCCTGGGCTGGTTTCCCGTCGGCGGCGTCGGCTCGCCGGGGTCGGCCCCGCTGGAGCCGCTGCGCTCGCTGGTGCTCCCCGCCCTCGCGGTCGCGCTCGGTATGGCGCCGCCGCTCATCCGGTCGCTCCGCGCGCAGCTGCTCGAGGTGACCGAGGCCGAGTTCGTGACGACGCTGCGGGCCGCGCGTATCCCGGAGCGTCAGATCCGGTGGCGCCACGTGCTGCGCGGCGCGGCCCTCCCCACACTGAACCTCCTGAGCGTGAACCTCGCCTATCTCATCGGCGGGACGCTCGTCGTCGAGAAGGTGTTCGGCATCAACGGCCTCGGGACGCTCCTGTTTCAGTCAATCTCGAGCCGGGACTTCCCTGTCGTGCAGGCCGTCGCGTTGTACTGCGCGATCCTCGTCGTGCTCGTGACGCTGGTGGCGCGGCTCGCGTCTGCGCTCATCGATCCGCGGCTGCGGGGTGCACGATGAACGGGGTGCGGCGCGCGCTCGGGTCGCCGACGCTCGTCGCCGGCGCGCTGCTCCTCGCCGCGATCGCGCTCGTCGCAGTGTTCGCCCCCGCGCTCGCGCCGTACTCGCCGACGGCTCAGGATCTGTCGGCCGGACTGCTGCCCCCGTCGGCCGCGCACCCGTTCGGTACGGACCAGCTCGGCCGCGACGTGTTCTCCCGGGTGCTCTTCGCCGCCCGCACCGACCTCGGAATCGCCGCCCTCGCCGCCGTCGCCCCGTTCATCGTTGGTGTCACGCTCGGCCTCGTCTCCGGTTACTTCGGGCGCACCACCGACTGGGTGATCTCGCGCGTCACCGACACCGTGATCGCGTTCCCGTTCTACGTCCTCGTCATCGCGATCGTCTTCGCGGTCGGGGCGGGCGCCCCTGGCATCGTCGCCGCCTTCGCCCTCGTCGGCTGGGTCGGGTACGCACGGGTGATCCGCGCGCTGACCGCGTCGATGCGCGACCTCGGCTGGGTGCGCGCGGCTCGCGGCGCCGGGCTCTCGCACACCCGGATCCTCGTGAAACATCTGCTGCCGAACGTGCTGCCGCAGGCCATCGTGCTCCTTGCGACGGAGATCGTGCTCATCATGGTTGCGATCGTCACCCTTGGCTTCCTCGGGCTTGGCATCCAGCCGCCGACCCCCGACTGGGGCACCATGATCGCCGACGGGCAGGCGTTCGTGACGAGCCACTGGTGGCTCTCCGCGCTGCCGGGACTCGCCGTTGTAGTGACGGGCATCGCGTTGTCGCTCCTCGGTGACGGCATCGGCGACGCCCTCCGGGTGACGTCGGACCGGCCGCGGCGCGGGATATCCAGGGTCTCTCGGGCCTCCCGCGGGCCACGCCCCGCAGACCCAGCTCTGAAGCCTGGCGCGCTGACGGTCCACGGCCTCACCCTCGAGTTGGCAGCTGTTGTCGCTTCGCGGCCCGCAGACCGGCACCAACTGCCAACTCGCGCGCTTGTTGGCGGGGATGGCGGGGCCGAGGCTGGGGCCGGGGGCCGGGCCGGGGCCGGGGATGGCGGGGCTGGGGAAGCCGGGGCCGGGGGGATCAGCTTCGAACTCGCGCCGGGCGAGGCCCTCGGCATCGTCGGCGAATCAGGATCGGGCAAGAGCCTCACCCTCCGCGCCATCGCCGGCCTCCTCCCGAACGGAGTAGCGCAGACCGCGGGCGAGATCGCGTTCGGGGGCGCCATCGGAATGGTGTTCCAGGACCCGCTCAGCGCGCTCGACCCGCTCACCCGCGTCGGCACTCAGCTGCGCGAGGCCTGCGTCGCCGCGGGCGAGCCCGATGCCGCGGCGCGGGTGCGCGAGCTGCTCACCGAGGTCCGGCTCGACGAGCCCGAGCGCATCGCCCGCGCGTACCCGCACGAGCTCTCCGGTGGCCAGCGCCAGCGCATCGTGATCGCGATGGCGCTCGCGGGCCGGCCAGCCGTGCTGCTTGCCGACGAGCCGACCACGGCGCTCGACGCGACCGTGCAGCGCGAGGTGCTTGCCCTCCTCGCCACGCTCCGCCGAGAGCGCGGCCTCACCCTCGTGTTCGTGAGCCACGACGTCGCGGTGGTCGCGGCGATGTGCGAGCGGATCGCGGTGATGCGCGGCGGCCGCATCGTCGAGGCGGGCGCGACCGCGGCGGTGCTGACGGCGCCCGACCACCCCTACACGCGCGAGCTGCTTGCGGCGATTCCGCGTTTCCCGCGCGCGGCGGGCCAGGCCGAGGATGCCGGAGCCGCCGGTCGACAGGCCGCGGACGCACCGGCGGACCGAGACGGCGACGACACCGCCCCGGGCTCGCCGGGCGTCACTGCGTCGGCCGGCGCTCCGCGGCTCGCGGTGCGGGACCTGCGCGTGCACTATGGCCGCCGCGAGGCGGTACACGGGGTCTCGTTTGAGGTGCGCGGCGCGCTGGGGCTGATCGGTGAGTCCGGGTCGGGCAAGACGACGATCGCGCGCGCGATCGCGGGGGAGCTGCCGATCGCGGGCGGGACGGTGAGCTTCGCGGGCGAGCGGACCGGGATCCAGCTCATCCCGCAGGATCCGACGTCGTCGCTCAACCCGCGCCGCACCGTCGGCGCAACGCTGGCCGAGGCGCTCCGCGCACACGACCGCCGCGCGCGTGGGGCCGGTGACGGTGCAGGCGGTCGGCGCAGTTCACGCGGCGACCGCGTCGCGGCGTCGCTCGCGGAGGTCGGACTCATGCCGGAGCTTGCGCGCCGCTACCCCCACGAGCTGTCGGGCGGACAGCGGCAGCGCATCGCGATCGCCCGGGCGCTCGCGGCCGAGCCGACGGTGCTCATCGCCGACGAGGCAACCAGCGCGCTCGACGTGTCCGTGCAGGCGGCGATCCTCTCCCTGCTCGCGCGGCTCCGCCGGGAGCGAGGTCTTGCTCTCCTCGTGATCTCGCACGACCTCGCCGTCGTGAACGCGCTGTGCGACGACGTCGTGGTGCTGCGGGGCGGCGAGGCCGTCGAACAGGGGCCCCGGACGCTCGTTGAGCCGCGGGATCCCTACACTCGCGAGCTGCTCGACGCCGTCGTACAGCTGCCTGTCGGCTCCGGTGATGGCTCCTTCTAGCCGGATCCTGTACCCTCGGAGCACCTGAGCCAAGGGAGATCCCAGGTGCGCAACAATCGACACGCACTGCAGCGCGGCGAATCGGTCCGACAGCGCCGCCTGCTGCTTGAGCGCGCGCACGAGCGGTTCGTCGCTGACTCCTCGCTCGCCGACGACGCTGACTCGCGGCGCATGTTCGCAGCGCAGAGCGACCTCCGCCACGTCGTGCTCGACTCGTGGGTGCGGTCGAAGCGGCGCTCGATCGATCCGAACGCGACGCCCGGCGCGCGGCCGCTGTCGCCCGCCGAGCTCGAAGAACTGCAGCGCCTCCACCCGATCGCCCGGGTGCTTCCCGTCGTCAACAGGCTCCTCCTCGACGAGGCCACACAGGCCGGGTTCGTGGTCGCCATCGGCGACGCTGCGGGCAGGCTGTTGTGGGTTGACGGCGACCGGCGGCTCCGGTCCGAGGCGGAGGACATGGGGTTCGCCGCCGGCGCCGACTGGTCCGAGAACGCCGTTGGCACCTCGGCGCCGGGCTCGGCGTTGCTGCTCGGCGACTCGATTCAGGTGCTCGGCGCCGAACACTACAACCGCGCGGTACACCAGTGGAGCTGCACCGCTGTCCCCGTGCACGAGCCCGAGAGCGGCGCGATCATCGGGGTGATCGACGTGACCGGAAATGACGCGGCGGCCTCGCCGCACATCCTGCCGCTCGTCGAAGCGACGCGGGCCGCGGTCGAGGCTGAGCTCAAGCTTGTCGCGATGCGCGCCACACTCGAGCGCAGCCACGAGCGCGCGGGTCCGCGCGGCCTGCCGCCGGCGGCCCACGCCACGCCAGCGCGGGAGCCGCGGCAGGCGACGCCGCGGCTCATGCTCCTCGGGCGGGACCCGGCACTGCTGGAACACGGCGGTGGTTTCGCGGGCGTGAGCAGGCGCCACGCCGAGATCCTCACGGCGCTCGCCGAGGCCCCGAACGGGCTGTCGGCGGCGGCGCTCGCCGAGCAGGTCTACGGCGAGCCAGGGGCCGAACAGCGCCTCAGGCCGGAAGTCGTTCGGCTGCGCAAGTGGCTGAGCCAGCACGGCGTCGGGTTCGAGCTGCTGTCGCGCCCGTATCGCCTGAGCGGCCCGCTCCGCCTCGACGCGCTCGAGGCGCTCGAGGCGCTCGAGCGCGGCGCCCACCGGCTCGCCCTTGCCGCGTACGAGGGACCCCTGCTGCCGTCGTCGGACGCGCCGGTCGTTGAGCAGCTCCGCCACGAGGTTGACTCGACGCTGCGCGAGTCGATGCTGCAGACAGCCGCAGCCCCGCTGCTGTTCGAGTATGCCCAGAACTGGGCCGTCGACGACGCGCAGGTGTGGGAGGCGTTGCTGCACGCGCTGCCGCCGCTCTCGCCGAAGCGCACCCGCGTCGTCGCGCGGCTCGAGACAATCGCCGCCGAGGGCTGACCGAGGTTGCGCCGGCCCGGGCTGCCGCGCAACCTAGATGCAACGTTCGCAGACCTACGCTGACACCACGAAGCGCGGGCACCGCCCGCCTCGGAACTTCGACAACGACGTCAGAGAGAGGTAGCACCATGACTGTCTACGCATTCCCAGGACAGCCCGATTCGCTCGTCACCTTCAAGGGCCGCTACGAGCACTACATCGGCGGCGAATGGGTCCCGCCGGTGAAGGGACAATACTTCGAGAACATCACGCCGGTCACCGGCAAGGCATTCTGCGAGGTCGCCCGCGGCACTGCCGAGGACATCGAGGTGGCGCTCGACGCGGCGCACCGCGCAGCGCCCGCGTGGGGCAAGACGAGCCCCGCTGAGCGCGCCGTGATCCTGAACAAGATCGCCGACCGCATGGAGGCGAACCTCGAGATGATCGCCGTCGCCGAGACGTGGGACAACGGCAAGGCCGTGCGCGAGACGCTGAACGCCGACATTCCGCTCGCGATCGACCACTTCCGCTACTTCGCCGGCGCGATCCGCGCGCAGGAGGGCGGACTCTCGCAGATCGACGACGACACCGTCGCCTACCACTTCCACGAGCCGCTCGGCGTTGTCGGCCAGATCATCCCGTGGAACTTCCCCATCCTCATGGCGGTGTGGAAGCTCGCGCCGGCGCTCGCCGCAGGCAACGCCGTGGTGCTGAAGCCCGCCGAGCAGACGCCGGCCTCGATCCTTGTACTGTTCGAGCTCATCGGCGACCTGCTGCCACCCGGCGTCGTGAACATCGTGAATGGCTTCGGAGCGGAGGCGGGCAAGCCGCTCGCGTCGAACAAGCGCATCCGTAAGATCGCGTTCACCGGCGAGACGACCACGGGCCGACTCATCATGCAGTACGCGTCCGAGAACATCATTCCGGTGACGCTCGAGCTCGGCGGCAAGAGCCCGAACATCTTCTTCGACGACGTCGCGGCGAAGGACGACGCCTACTTCGACAAGGCGAAGGAGGGGTTCACGATGTTCGCCCTCAACCAGGGCGAGGTGTGCACCTGCCCGTCGCGCGCGCTCATTCAGGAGTCGTTCGCCGACGACTTCCTCGACGCAGTGGTGGCCCGCACCGAGCTCATCACGCGCGGCAACCCGCTCGACACCGACACGATGATGGGCGCGCAGGCGTCGAACGACCAGTTCGAGAAGATCAAGTCGTACCTCGACATCGGCCGCCAGGAGGGCGCGCAGGTGCTCACCGGCGGCGGCGTCGACGACCTCGGCGGTGACCTCGCTGGTGGCTTCTACATCCAGCCCACGATCTTCCGCGGCGACAACTCGATGCGGATCTTCCAGGAGGAGATCTTCGGCCCGGTCGTCTCGGCGACGACGTTCACCGACTTCGACGACGCGATCCGCATCGCGAACGACACGCTCTACGGCCTCGGCGCGGGCGTCTGGAGCCGCGACGGCAACACCGCGTACCGGGCGGGCCGGGCGATCGAGGCGGGTCGCGTCTGGGTGAACAACTATCACGCCTACCCGGCGCACGCGGCGTTCGGCGGGTACAAGTCGAGCGGCATCGGGCGCGAGAACCACCTCATGATGCTCGACCACTACCAGCAGACGAAGAACCTGCTCGTGAGCTACAGCGAGAACGCGCAGGGCTTCTTCTAGGCCGTACCCCGGCCGACGCACTCGCGTCACACCAACCACACCGCACTACTCCATAAGGGCTGCACCGTCGCAGCCCGCGAAAGGAACATCACAATGACCACCACGACAATGCGCGCGGCCTCGGTGCCCGCCTTCGGTTCAGCGCTCGACGTTGGCGATCAGCGCGTGCCGACCCCAGGCCCCGGCCAGGCGCTCGTGCGCGTGCTCACCACCGGCGTCTGCCACACCGACCTGCACGCCGTCGAGGGCGACTGGCCGGTGAAGCCGAGCCCGCCGTTCATCCCGGGCCACGAGGGCGTCGGGCTCGTCGAGGCCGTTGGCGAGGGCGTCACGAACGTCGCAGTTGGCGACCTCGTCGGCAATGCCTGGCTGTGGTCCGCGTGCGGCCACTGCGAGTACTGCCGCACCGGCTGGGAGACCCTCTGCGAGCAGCAGCAGAACGGCGGGTACTCGGTCGACGGCTCGTTCGCCGAGTACATGCTCGTCGACGCGACGTACGCGGCGATCGTGCCCGCCGGTTCAGACCCTGTCGAGGTCGCCCCGGTCCTGTGCGCTGGCGTCACCGTCTACAAGGGCCTGAAGGTGACCGGCGTGCTCCCCGGGCAGTGGGTCGTGATCTCGGGCATCGGTGGCCTCGGCCACATCGCGGTGCAGTACGCCGTGGCGATGGGGATGCGCGTTGCCGCCGTCGATATTGCCGACGACAAGCTCGCCCTCGCTCAGCAGCACGGCGCCGAGGTGACGGTGAACGCGCTAAATGAGGATCCGGTGGAGGCCATCCAGCGCGAGACCGGTGGTGCGCACGGTGTGCTCGTGACGGCCGTGCACCCGTCGGCGTTCGGGCAGGCGATCGGTATGACGAGGCGTGGCGGCACGATCGTCTTCAACGGGCTGCCGCCAGGGGACTTTCCTGCGCCGATCTTCGACATCGTGCTTAAGGGGCTGACGATCAGGGGGTCGATCGTTGGCACTAGGCAGGACATGATTGAGGCGCTCGATTTCTATGCCCGTGGGCTCATCCACCCGACGGTCTCGGAACGCCCGCTCGACGACGTCAACGACGTGCTCGACGAGATGCGCGCCGGCAAGATTGATGGCCGCGTGGTGCTCAGGCTCGCAGACGCCTGATCCGTGGGTCCCGGGCGGTCAGCCGCCCGGGACCGCTCCGGTGGTACGGAAGGAGAGGACAATGGTTTCGGAAGGAACGCCCGAGCCGGCAGCGACGCCCGCGACGGATGACGCGTGTGATCTTGGGGACCCGGCCGCGCTCGCGTCGGAGGACACCGCCGCGATTCCCGGCGTCGTCGACGCACGCCCAGAGGTCGCGGGCGAGCGCGCGAGCAGGCTCGCGTTCACCCCCGCCGCGATCGAGCTCATCGAGCGGCTCTGGGCGATGCACGGCCCGCTCATGTTTCACCAGTCGGGTGGCTGCTGCGACGGCAGCGCCCCCATGTGTTACCAGGACGGCGAGTTCAAGACCGGCGGGCAGGACGTGAAGCTCGGCACACTCGAGCTGCCGCCGACCGCGGGGGAGCCGCACCCGCGCGAGATCGGCTTTTGGATGTCGCGCGAGCAGTTCGCGGTGTGGGCGCATACGCACCTCACGATCGACGCCGTGCCCGGGCGGGGATCCGGTTTCTCGCTTGAGGCGCCCGAGGGGCAGCGGTTCCTCATCAGGTCGCGACTCCTCACGTAGCGGGGGCACCTGAATTGCCGTCAGTGAGTCGGCCTCGCTCCCGCGGGGCCGACTCAGCGTTCTTCCAGGTAGCGCGTGGCCTTGCTACGCTGGAGGGGATCCTGACGACTGTTACACGAGGAGCGCTATGGGAGCGATCATGGACTGGCTGAATGGCCTGCTCGACGGGTCGCTGATCGCGGGCGGCATCTTCCTCATCATCGGCGTTGTCGGCGGTGTCTTGCTGCTGCTCTCACTCGTGCTCGACGGCATCTTCGACGCGTTCGACTTCGGCGACGGCCCGCTGAGCCTCACGACCATCGCCGCGTTCACCGCAATCTTCGGCTTCACCGCGTTCGCGCTCGTGGGCGCTGGTCTGCCCACCCCGCTCGCGGGGCTCCTCGGCGCGCTCGCGGGTGTGCTCGGCGGCGCAGCGGCCTGGTGGCTGAGCAAGCTCATCAGAAGCGCCGAGTCCTCCACCGCCGTGAGCGGTGACGATCTCGTCGGTTCCGTCGCCGGCGTCGTGCTTGCCATTCCGGCCGGCGGCCTCGGCGAGGTCGCGCTGGTGCGCCACGGCGAGCGGGTCTCGCTCTCCGCGACCGCGGACACGGCAATCGCGCGCGGCACGCAGGTGCGCATCGCCCAGACCATCACCGCGACATCGGTGCGGGTCGAACCCCTCACGGCCACCGCAGACCCGAGCGCGCTGCCCAACTAACTCGCCCGCACCGGCCTAACGGTCGGCTCCACTCACAACTGAACTTCCCCGGGAGGGAACATGTTCTTCATCACCCCAGCAATCGTCGGCGTGTTCGGCGCCGTGGTTGCCCTCGTGCTCATCGCGCTCGTCATCATCAAGCGCTACCGCATCGCAAAGCCCGACGAGGCGATCATCGTCACCGGTGGCAAGGGGAAGGAAGTCAAGGCGGCAGACGGGTCGACGATCCGTGACATGTCGGGCCAGAAGGTGGTGACGGGCGGCGGCGTCTTCGTGCTGCCGTTCGTGCAGAAATCGTTCACGATCTCGCTTCGCTCGCGCCGCCTCTCGATCACCACCGAGGCGCAGACGACCGACGGCATCACCATGCAGGCACAGGCCGTCGCCGTGGTGAAGGTCGGGGGCACGCAGGAGATGATCCGGGCCGCCGCGCAGCGATTCCTCTCGAACTCCGACGAGATCGACGAGTCGACCCAGGAGGTGCTGTCGGGCTCGCTCCGTTCGATTATCGGCGGCCTAACAGTGCTGCAGATCATTCGCGACCGCGCGGTCGTCGCGCAGAGCGTGCTCGAAGCGGCCGAGGAGGCCCTCACGAAGCAGGGCCTCGTCGTCGATACGCTGCAGATCCAGGAGATCCGGGACGGCGCTGACTACATCGCGAACATCGGCCGGCCGGAAGCGGCCAAGGTGCGTCAGGCGGCGGACATCGCGGAGACGAACGCCTACCAGGCGTCGGAGGAAGCGAAGATCGCGGCCGAGAAGGTGCTGCTCGACCGCAACCGAGAGCTGAAGCTCCGCCAGGCTGAGATCCAGGCCGAGACCGACAAGGCGAACGCGCAGGCCCAGGCCGCGGATCCGCTCGAGCAGGCGATCCAGCAGCAGGCGATCGTTGAGCAGCAGCAGATCACCGCGCAGCGCGAGGTCGCGCTGCGCACCGAGAAGCTCAACGCCGACGTGCGCGCCGTGGCCGAGGCGGAGGCCTACAAGGTCGAGGCGCTCGCGAAGGCGGAGGCGGCAGCTGCCGTCTCCGCGGCCGACGGCCGCGCTCAGGCGGTCGAGCGCGAGGGCCTCGCGGCCCGCGCCGCCCGTATCGCGGCATCTGAGGCCGTCGCGGCCGAGGGCCGGGCAGAGGCAGAAGCGATCCAGGCGAAGGGTACTGCCGAGGCGATCGCGGTCGAGGCCCGCGCTCGCGCGCTCGAGACCCAGTCGCAGGCGGTGCTCGCCCAGGAGCTCATCCACAGGCTCCCGGAGATCGCGGGCGAGTACGCGCAGGCGATCGCCGGCATCGACAGCATGACCGTCGTCTCGGCGGACGGCACGTCGCGGGTCGCGGGCGACGCGATGGGCAACCTCAAGGGCCTCCTCGAGATGGCGCGCGAGACCGTCGGCGTCGACCTCGTCGGCATGCTCAACGGCGTCGTCACCGGAAGCGCCGCGGGCGCAGCGGCAGGCCGCGCCGCGTCGACCTCGACCGCGGACGAGCGTGCGTTCACCGTCGCCGAGCACGGCGCCGACACCGACGATGTCGTCCCAGCCGCGGACGTGACAGTCCCGGCAGACGAGCCTCTGGTTGGTGACGGGGCAGCCGACGCCGACGACGCAGCGACTCGCTAGCGCTTCGGCGCGAAGGCGCAGGCTGACAGGGCAGAATAGGGGCATGCGGCGTACCCGAAACACTCAGGAGACCACGGTGCTCCCCTCACAAGGGGCAGACCCGGTGTTCGGGGGACCAGCCGAGCCGGGTGCTCCCGCCGGAACGCACCCGGCCCACCCCGCGGCCGCCGGCCCGCAGGCGGGTGCGGCGCCGCAGCAGCCCGAGGAGATCGTGGTGCGGGTGCGGAGGCACGGCAGGCACCTGACGCTTCCCGTGCTGCTGCTGTTCCTGGTGGCCGGGTTCGGCGGGTTCTTTATTGGCACGTTCCCTGAGCCGTGGATGAACCTTGCCGCCGCGGGCGGCGCGGCGGCGCTCATCGCCTTCGGCGTGATCGGCCCGGTCCTGGGCTGGCTCGCTCGGCGCGCGGTGGTGACGACGAGGCGCGTGATCCTGCACCACGGCTTCTTCGTGCGGCACCGCAGTGAGATCTCGCTCGCGCGTGTGCGCGAGGTCCGCTCGAAGCAGAACCCGATCCAGCGCATGTGGGGATCGGGTGATATTGATCTGCTCGTCGGGGCGGAGGCCACTCGGATCCCGGACGCCCCTGGGGTGAAGCTCCTGCACGTCGCGCTGCAGGAGCTCTCCGAGCGCAGCTATGACGAGCAGGTGCGCGCGACGGCGTTCGGGCTGTAGCGGGCGGCGGCCCGAGCCGCCCTAGGTGGTGCGCGCGATGAGCACGTCGATGAGTTCGCTCGCAAGCTTCACGAGGCGCTCGATCTCAGACTCGTCGCGATCGATCCACCGGCATTCGGGGTCGCCGACCGGAACGAAGTTCTCGTGTCGCTCCCACACCATGAGCGTGCGCTCGGCGCCGAGCACGTACTGCTGCCACCAGATCTGTCGCAGGTAGTTGCGGGGGATGCCTCGCCACTCCTTGTTCGTCGTCTTGATCTCGGCAAGCTCGAGGGTGCCGGTCTCGCGCTCGACGACACCGTCGGGCGTGGCAAGGTGCCGCAGGTCAGTCGCCGCGTGGAACAGCGCGGAGCTCGGGCGAATGCCGTGCTCGCGCTCGACCCAGGCCGCAATCTCGGGCTCGCGGGCCTTACCGTGCTCCGTGTAGGCGTTGCCGATGAAGCTGCTGCCGTACATTTTCTCGCGCGCGGCGGTCTCAATCGAGCGCGGCGTTGAGAGCTTCGCGACGTCGGTCGCGGTAATGCCGCGGGCCCGTGCGCGCATCCAGGCCGCCCGGTCGGAGCCGTCGGTGACGATGCGGGAGAGGTGTGCACCGGAGCGGGCCGCTGGGCTGTCGGATGCAGAGATAAGCACCGAATCATTCTCGCACGACGCCCGCTGGTTCGCTGGAGGCGTGCCGCCGAGACATCCAAATTGCGTGCGTGCGGTAATGCGGGTTCGCATGTCGGTGCATGAGTATACATCTGTTTGCCAAAGTTCGCCCCCAGCCCGCCCCCAGACGCGCCAGGCACTATATATGTATGACTGCCGAGACGCTCACGAGACAAGATGGAACCATGGTGCGCGCCCTCGTCGTAGATGATGAGGAGTCGATAACCCAACTCATTGCGATGGCGCTTCGCTACGAGGGATGGGAGGTGCGCTCTGCCGCATCCGGAGAAGAAGCGCTTCAAGCGGTCGCAGAGTTTCAGCCAGATGTGGCGGTCTTCGACATCATGCTCCCCGACTTCGACGGGATGCAGCTCCTGTCACGGGTTCGCGCGAACGGTGAGATTTTCCCCGTCCTCTTCCTGACGGCCCTCGACTCCGTCGAGGAACGCGTCGCCGGCCTCACCGCGGGCGGCGACGACTACGTCGTGAAGCCCTTCAGCCTCGAGGAGCTCCTCGCCAGGCTGCGTGGCCTGGTGCGGCGTTCGCAGCTGCGGCTCGCCTCGCAGCCCAACCCGATCCTTCGCGTCGGTGACCTCGAGCTCAACGAAGACAGCTACGAGGTCTCGCGCGACGGTGAGCTCATGCAGCTGACCAACACCGAGTTTGAGCTGCTCCGCTACCTCATGCGCAACTCTGGCCGCGTGCTGTCGAAGGCCCAGATCCTCGACCGGGTGTGGAGCTACGACTTCGACGGGAAGCCGACTGTCGTCGAGCTGTACATCTCGTACCTCAGGCGCAAGATCGACGCGGGTCGCCCCGCGATGATTCACACAGTCCGCGGTGCTGGCTACATGCTGAAGCCGGCCGAGTAGCGCGCTAGCGGCCGACAAAGACGGGCTGCCGCTTCTCGAGAAACGCGGAGGCGGCCTCGACCGCGTCGCGGGTGCGCCCGCTCGAAATGTTCCTGCGAGCCTCGCGTGCGATCGCGAGCGCGAATTCCGGGGTCGTGTCCGTGAGGTTCGCCTTTACGTTGCGCAGCGCGATCGGAGGTTTTGCCGCGAGCCGCTCGGCCAGGGCGCTCGCGGCGGCGTCGAGTTCGTCGTCGGGCACGACCTGAGTAACGAGGCCAATCCGCAGCGCTTCGCGCGCGCCCACCTTGTCGTTGAGAAAGAACAGCTCCTTCGCTTTCGCCTCGCCGAGCAGGCGCGTGAGCAGCCACGTTCCGCCAAAGTCGCCCGAGAGCCCGGCGTCGAGGAACGCGGTGCGGAAGACTGCGGTATCCGAGGCCACGCGCAGGTCGCACGCAGCGGCGATCGAGAGCCCAGCCCCCGCGCAACCGCCGCGGACGGCGGCAATGGTGATGAGCGGGCTCTCGCGCAGGAGCACGGAAATCTGCGTCGCCCCGAGCAGTTCGCGCACGCTCGCTTCGAGCGAGGCGTCATCTTTCGTGAATCCGCCGGCCGAGAACTTGTCGAGATCCCCGCCGACGCTGAAGTGCGCGCCCGCCCCGGTGAGGATCAGCACACGAACCTCGCCGGATTCGACGAGGTGCTCCAGCGCGGAGCGCGTCTCGCTCACCAGCTCATCGCTGAATGAGTTTCGCTTGTCGGGGCGGTTGAGTGTCAGCGTGGCAACGGCGCCCGCGATCTCAATCGTTGCGGCGTGACTTGTCGGTGCGTGCATGAGGAAGCTCCTTTGCTTCGGACGGTGGCGGGTGAACTCGCGCTGCCCTCACCCTCGCCTGATTTCCTGGGAGTACGGTCCACGCGGGCCCCGGTTTCCGTCGCTCGCGCGGATGTGCTATTCTTCTAGCTGGCCCAAGACCGCCGGTAGAGTTCGCAAGAACTCCGGAACGCTCGCAGGATCCAGAGATGGAAAGCGCGGGGACCAGCGCAGGTACAGAACTCCTTGACATGCGAACCTCGTTCCATGAATTTGAAGCTCCGTGCGTGCGCGCCGGAGCTTTTTCCATTTCTGGGAGCTGCTTCGTGCGGCACGGCCACCCGTGAGGCATTCGCCTCACGGCTACGACAATCAAGGGAGCGCCATGGCTACGAAGGACGCTACGGTCGCCGATCTTCAGAAGCAGTTTGAAGAGTCGGGCGCCGTTCTGCTGACTGAGTACCGCGGTCTCACGGTTGCTCAGTTGCAGGAACTCCGCAACAGCATCCGCGAGCACGCGACGTACGCTGTGGCGAAGAACACGCTGACCAAGATTGCGGCCAACAAGGCCGGAATCACTGCGTTTGACGACGAGCTCGCTGGCCCGTCGGCACTCGCATTCGTGCACGGTGACACTGTCGCCGTCGCGAAGGCGCTGCGTGACTTCGCCAAGGCAAACCCTCTTTTGGTGATCAAGGCTGGCTACTTCGATGGCAAGCCTCTGACCGCCGCTGAGGTAGGCAAGCTTGCCGATCTCGAGAGCCGCGAGGTGCTGCTGGCTAAGGCTGCCGGCGCCATGAAGGCTTCGCTGATCGGTGCTGCACAGCTGTTCAACGCTCTGCCCGCCAAGGCCGCTCGCGGCTTCGGTGCGCTGCAGGAGAAGCAGAACGCTTAAGGATCGGCATCCGCCGACCGCAAACAATCTGTTCCTGCGCGATGTGCAGGGCAAACATCAAGGAGAATCATCATGGCTAAGCTTTCGACTGAAGAGCTGCTTGAGCAGTTCAAGGGCCTGACCCTCATCGAGCTCTCGGAGTTCGTCAAGGCGTTCGAGGAAGAGTTCGACGTTTCGGCTGCTGCTCCGGTTGCAGTTGCTGCTGCTCCGGCTGCTGGCGCAGCTGAGGCTGTCGAGGAGAAGGACGAGTTCGACGTCGTCCTCGAGTCGGCTGGCGACAAGAAGATCCAGGTCATCAAGGTTGTGCGCGAGCTCACCGGCCTGGGCCTCGGCGAGGCTAAGGCTCTCGTCGAAGAGGCACCGAAGACCGTTCTCGAGGCTGCCAAGAAGGACGCAGCTGAAGAGGCAAAGGCTAAGCTCGAGGAAGCTGGCGCTGGCGTAAAGCTTGCGTAAGTTTTCGCTCTAGCGAACTGAAGGTGGGCCGTCCCGAATGGGGCGGCCCACCTTTGTGTGTGTGGGAGTGTGCGCTAGACGCTGAAGCGCACCTCCGCCCCGAGCTGCGACCCGCCGGGCACCTCGCTGCCGCGCAGCGCGAGGACGCGCCCGCCGCTCGCGAGCACCTTCGAAGCGAGCTGGTCGACGAGGCTGTACCCCGGGGTGCTGTCGGCGACGAGTCCGCCGACCTGGTCGTCGAGTGTGCCCTCGGGGTGGGCATCCATGTCGACGTAGAGCGTTGAGATGGCGCCGGCAACCGCCGCACGCGAGATGTCCGACAGGTCAGTGACCGCACGCCCGGCCGACTGGAGAGTGCCGAACGCCTCCTGCCGCTCAGCGAGCTCGTCGGCGTAGTACGCGTCGAGAATCTCGCGCGCGGCCGCATCGATCTCGGCGGCGCTGAGGTTGTCGGGATTGCCGGAGATGCCTGCATCGAGCAGCTTCGCGTTCCGCGTGACAGACCTGAACACGCTATCGAGGGGCTGTGCTGCCGCGAGGATGAGCGGGCCGCGGGTGCTTCGCAGCACCGGCGCGATGGCGCGATCGACCGCGCGAGCGTAGCCGAGCAGGCGTGCGTCGTGGCCCTCGGGGCCGTGCAGCCGTCGACGGTGGGAGTCGACGCCCGGATCCTCGACGTTGAACGTATCGAGCAGGTCGCTCGGCAGCTCAGGGACGGGGAGCTCGGTACCACGGTGGTCTGGCCCGATAACAATGAGCCTGACGTCCTTCTGGCTGAGCGCGAGCACCGTCGCGTCGTGGGCGAACGTGATCGTGCGCAGCAGCGGCACGACGCGGAAGTGGTTCCCCGCGAACCACTCGGACTCGAGCTCGTTCGGGAGCCGGTAGGCGACCGTGCGCTCCGGGCTCGCGAACACGACGAGACTGTGCGACAGGTACCGCCAGAGCTGGGCGTCCTCGAGGAGGGCCCTGAGCCCCGCCTCGGTTGCAGCGATTTCCGCAGCGTCGCCGCCGTGCGCGGTGTGTTCGGCGACGGCCTCACTCACGAGGTTTCCGAAGCTTATTCGGTTCGCCTCGGCGTCGGTCGGCACCGGTGACGTTCGCAGCACGATGGTGATGAGGTTCGGGCGCTCGGTCGCTGCGAGCTGCTCGATCTCAGAACGGAGCGGAATATCGGTGTGCATGGGCGATCCCCCTTCAGCGTCGACGTGGGACTGCGGGTTCGCGCCCCACCTTGAGCATCCCGGCGGGAGACTCCCGCGGGATCCTTAGCCCCTACCTTGCCCGATGAAGCGTAAAAAGGGAATGATGCAGTTGTGCAACGCGCGTGCACGCGCGAAGGGAACGGCTCGAGCTCCCTATGCGCCGCTGCGCGCGATCGCGGCGGCGAGATCCTCAGAGGGGATCGAGGAGACGGTGCAGCAGCTCGACCTGCTGTAGCTGCCGCACCGCCTCGGAGCGGAGCTAGATAATCTGGCGCCCCTCGCGCTTCGCCTCGCGCGAGTCCTTAATGAAGGCCCGCACGATGACGAACAGCGTGCCCGTCACGATGACGGGCCAGACGAGCACGTAGGCGGTCAAGAGAACAACTTCCCAGTTCATTGGTACTCCTTTACTGCTTAGTGGACTGCGCGGTCGCCGAGACGGCGTCGGGCTGTTCCGCAGCCTGGCCGTCGGGAGAGCTGGCCTTCGCCGCGATCTCCTCGACAGGGTCGAAGTCGCCCGTGCGCAGCTTGATGAGGTCGAAATCGAACCGCTTGTTCGAGCCGAGCGTGATGAGCGTGCACAGGATCGTCGAGACCGAGTAGGCCACCAGCGAGCCCGAGAGCACCGGGTAGGTGTGCAGGAAGCCGATCGCGAACGGTGCCGCCGCCACGGTCGCGATCCCGCCGACCCAGAAGGCGACGCGCTTGCCGAAGAAGCCGAACGCCATGAGCCCGAGCACCACGCCGATCCCGATCGTGGCGAGCACGTCGAAGGCGATCGCGACCCAGCCGGTCATCGGGAGCCACTCGAATCGGACCGGCAGGAACGCTGCAAGCGCGACGACGACCGAGACGCTGAACGCGACGTTCGTCACCCGGTTCCAGTAGAAGCTCGCGATCACCGGGAACACCAGGGCGCCCCAGAGCGCACCGACGAAGACGAGCAGATCGAGGATGTTGAGCTGCGACCCAGCGAAGTACATCCCGGCGGTCATCGCGATGACCATCGTGACGCGGCCAACGAGCACCATCGTGCGCGGGTTCGGCTTGCCCTTCGCGATGTTCTGGCCGTAGATGTCAGCCATCACGATCGACGAGAGCGCCGTGAGGTCGGCGTCCGCCGTCGAAGACAGCGAGCCGATAATCATGATGAAGAACAGCGCGAGCAGCGCCGGCGGCAGGTACGTCGCAGCCATCTGCGGGATGAGGTTGTTCACATCGCCGCCGATCGGCTCGATGCCGGCGTAGAGCGCGATGACGCCGAGCATGCCGACGCCGATGATCGTGGCGCCGTAGCCGAAGGTCGCCGTGACGAAGGTCTTCTTGATGAGATCCTCGCGCACCGCGAACAGCCGCTGCGCGATGGTCTGGTTGCCGATCGCGTACGCGAGCACGGCCGCGATGTAGGGCGCACCCTGATTGAAGAACGCGTCGGAGGAGAAGAAGTTCGACTGCTGCGGGGTGAGGTTGTCGGCGCCAGCGACGAAGAGATCCGGGCCGCCGGCCGCGAAGAACACGACGGGGATGATGATGATCACCGCGCCCAGCATGAAGAGGACCTGCATGAAGTCGGTGAGCACCGACGCCCTGAATCCCGACCAGAGGGTGTAGAGCAGCACGCCGGCGCCGATCGCGAGGACGCCCTGGCCGAACGTGAATGGCGAGAGCATCGAGATGAGCGCGCCGCCCGCGATGAGATTCGAGGTCAGGCTGATGATGGAGCCGAGCACGTTCGAGCCCGCGAGCATGAGCTGGCTCGAGCGGCCGTGGCGCGCAAACATGACCTCTGCGATGGTGTGTGCGCGGGGTGCGACCTGCCTGATCCTCCGACCGAACGGATAGATGAGCAGGATCATCAGGGCTCCCCAGAGCCCGTAGTGGATCGGGCCGGAGAGCCCGTAGGTGTACCCGGAGGTCGCGGAGGCGTACATCGACGCGGCCCAAATCCACGTCGCGGTCATCGACGCGGCAGAGATGCCGAAGCCGACGCGTCCGCCGCCAGTCATGTAGCCGTCGGCGTTCTCCCGCTTCTTGCTGATGCGGAGGGAAATGATGAGACTCGCTCCAAAGAATGCGAGAAAGAGGGCGACAACGATGGGGCCCGAGAGTTGCTGGAGCTGTTCGTGCAAGGGTGCTTCCTTTCAGATTGCGGATCGGCCGAGGCCGGTGGACCGAATGTGGAAGAAAGCAGCTACGTGGGGAAGCGGAAGAGGTAGAAGGGGGATGCCTGGGTCGTGCGCTCGTGAATCTGTGCTGCGCCACAGCGGTTCGGGGCGGAGATAGGGCGTGTCCTTTCAAGTAGGCGCACGCGTACGCAGCCCCGCCGAAACGGGTAGCGCGGTGCGTGCGGGGTCACCGAAGCGACCACCGTGACGGTGGGCGACGAGTGCCTGGCGGTGCAGCACACAGATCTGTTCGTTCAGACCGGCGCATGCGAACTACCTGACCTATCAAGTAGTACATGAGATCACGGAGAACGTCTAGCCCCGCCCGGTTTCACCGCGCTTTGGCCTCGCCATTACTGCACTTCCGCTACTGCAGTTCTGCTACTGCATCGCTATGAGATTCGCTGCAAACCCTGGTGGGTTAGAAATGTCCGAGTAGTCTTGTACCATTAGCCGGTTAGCTGTGCGTGGTCGGGGGCATGCAGGCTCGCTCAGAAGATCATTTGTCGTCGCATAAGAAGGAAGCCCATGGCCCTCATTTCTTTGACCCTAAAACACGCGAAGAAGTACTGGACGTTTATCGTCGCCGTGCTCGTGCTGCAACTCCTCTCAACGATCGCAACCCTGTGGCTGCCCAGCCTGAACGCGCAGATCATTGACAAGGGTATTGCCGTCGGCGATACCGACTTCATCTGGCGGACCGGCGGCATCATGCTGCTCGCCGCGTTCGGGCAGGTGCTCGTCGCGGTCGGGGCCGTGTACTTCGGCGCGCGCTCCGCGATGGGGATCGGCCGCGACCTCCGCCGCGAGGTGTACCGCAAGGTCGACTCGCTCTCGACGCTCGAAGCAACCAAGTTCGGCGCTGGCACCCTCATCACCCGCGGCACGAACGACGTGCAGCAGATCCAGATGCTCGTGCTCATGACCCTGAACTTCATGGTCTCCGCGCCGATCATGATGATCGGCGGCATCATCATGGCGCTGCGCGAAGACGCGGGCCTCGCCTGGCTCGTGTGGGCGTCGGTCGCGGTGCTCGCCGTGATCGTGAGCCTGCTCGTCTGGCGGCTCCTGCCCCTGTTCCGCGTGATGCAGGACAAGGTCGACGCGATCAACGGCGTGCTGCGCGAGCAGATCATGGGCATCAGGGTGGTGCGCGCATTCGTGCGCGAGCCCTTCGAGACCAAGCGCTACGACGTCGCAAACCGCGAGATTACCGATGTTTCGCTGAAGGTCGGCAACATCTTCGTGATGATGTTCCCCATCATCATGATGGTGCTGCACCTCGCGACCGGAGCGGTGCTCTGGTTCGGCGGCTACCGGGTGGAAGCCGGCGACATTCAGGTCGGCTCGCTGACCGCGTTCCTGCAGTACCTCATGCAGATCCTGATGGCGGTCATGATGGGCGTCTTCATGACCATGATGATCCCGCGCGCCGTCGTGTGCGCCGAGCGCATTCGCGAGCTGCTCGATACCGAGTCTTCGCAGACGTTCCCCGACCGCGAGACGGTTGCGACGCCGGCGGCCGGCCGGATCGAGTTCGATAACGTCACGTTCGGGTTCCCCGGCGCTGAGACGCCCGTGATCAACAGCGCGAGTTTCGTCGCCGAGCCCGGAAAGACGACAGCGATCATCGGATCGACCGGCGCGGGAAAGACCGTGCTCCTGAACCTCATGCTGCGCCTGTACGACCCGCAGCAGGGCTCGGTGACGATTGACGGCGCCCCCGTCGACAAGCTCACGCGGGCGCAGCTCGCCGAGTCGATCAGCCTCGTGCCGCAGCGGCCATACCTGTTCGGCGGCACCATCGCCACGAACCTGCGCTTCGGGCGCACGGACGCGAGCGATGACGAACTCTGGGAGGCGCTGCGCGTCGCACAGGGCGAGGACTTCGTGCGCGAGAAGGAGCTCGGGCTCGACGAGCCGGTGTCCCAGGGCGGCACCAACGTCTCCGGTGGCCAGCGACAGCGCCTGTCCATCGCGCGCGCCCTCGTGGCCAAGCCGCTCGTCTACCTGTTCGACGACTCGTTCTCAGCGCTCGACGTCGCGACGGACGCCCGGCTCCGCGCGGCGCTGCCGGACGCGACCGAGGGCGCGACGACGATCATCGTCGCGCAGCGCGTCTCGACGATCACCGAAGCAGACCAGATCCTCGTCATGGAAGGCGGTGAGATCGTCGGGCGCGGTACGCACGACGAGTTGCTCACCGACAACGAGGTCTACCAAGAAATCGTCCGCTCGCAGCTCGAGGAAGCGGAGGCCGCGTAATGGCAAAGCGAGAGAAGGCCGTCAAGGCCAAGAACACCCCGGTCGAAGAAGTAGAGGAGGACTGGGAGAACTTCGAGCCCGGAAACGGCGGCGATATGTTCGGCGAGGGCGCCCCGCCGCGCAAGGCGAAGGCATTCTGGCCCTCGGCGAAGCGCCTCGTCGGGCTGCTCGCGCCCGAGAAGGGCAAGTTCGGCTTCGTTGTCGTGCTCGTCATCGGCTCGGTCATCCTGTCCGTGATTGCGCCCAAGGTGCTCGGTCGCGCGACCGACGTCATCTTTAACGGCGTGCTCGGCAAGCAGCTCCCCGCGGGGGTGCCGCTCGATCAGATCGTCGCCCAGCTCCGCGCAGAGGGCAACACCCAGTTCGCAGACATGCTCCAAGGGGCCGACGTCGTACCCGGGCAGGGCATCGACTTCGGGCTGCTCGGCATGCTCATCCTTGTGGTGCTCGGGCTGTACCTCGTCTCCTCCCTCCTGATGTGGCTGCAGGGGTTCATCCTCAACCGCCTGGTCATGCGCGTCGTCTACAAGCTCCGCGCCGACATCGAGGCGAAGATCAACCGCATGCCGCTGTCGTACTTCGACGGCAGGCAGCGCGGCGACGTGCTCTCGCGCGTCACGAACGACGTCGACAATATCCAGCAGGCACTGCAGCAGGCGTTCTCGCAGCTCGTGCAGTCGTTCCTCATGATCGTCGGCATCATGGCGATGATGTTCGTCGTCTCATGGCAGCTCGCACTGATCGCGCTCATCGCGCTGCCGCTGTCCGGCGTCATCGTCGGCATTGTCGGCGTGCGCGCGCAGAAGCTGTTCGCGGCCCAGTGGAAGCACACGGGCGAGCTCAACGGGCACATCGAGGAGTCCTTCACGGGCCACGAGCTCGTGCGCATCTTCAACCGCGATGCCGCGATGACCGAGGAATTCGACCGCCGCAACGAGGGCCTCTTCGGGGCGTCGTTTAAGGCGCAGGCGCTTTCCGGAGCGATCATGCCGTCGATGAACTTCGTGCAGTCACTCATCTACGTGCTCATTGCGGTCGTCGGCGCGCTGCGCGTGACGAGCGGCACCATGACGCTCGGCGACGTGACCGCGTTCATCCAGTACTCCCGCGAATTCGCCCAGCCAGTCGGCGAGATCGCGAGCATGGCGAACATGCTGCAGTCGGGCGTTGCCTCGGCAGAGCGCACGTTCGAGCTGATCGACGCCGAGGAGCAGGAGCCCGAGAACGCCGAGCTCGACCTCCCCGACCGTACCGACGGTCACGTCCGATTCGAGGGGGTCTCGTTCAGTTACGACCCCGAGAAGCCCCTCATCGAGGACCTCTCGCTCGAGGCGCGCCCAGGGCACACGATCGCTATTGTCGGCCCGACGGGCGCGGGTAAGACGACCCTCGTGAACCTCATCATGCGGTTCTACGAGATCGACGGTGGCAGGATCCTGCTCGATGACGCCGACATCACCAAGCTGTCGCGCGAGGAGCTCCGCTCCCACGTCGGCATGGTGTTGCAGGACGCGTGGCTGTTCGACGGCACCATCCGCGAGAACATCCGCTACGGCAGACTCGACGCGACCGATGAGGAAGTCGTCGAGGCGGCGAAGGCCACGATGGTCGACCGCTTCGTCAGGCAGCTCCCTGAGGGCTACGACACCGTGATCTCGGAGAACGGTTCGTCGCTGTCGGCGGGCGAGCGGCAGCTGCTCACCATCGCGCGCGCGTTCATCGCGAACCCGTCACTGCTCATCCTCGACGAGGCGACCTCGTCGGTCGACACGCGCACCGAGGTGCTCGTGCAGCAGGCGATGCGCGCGCTCCGCACTGACCGCACGTCGTTCGTGATCGCCCACAGGTTGTCGACTATCCGCGACGCCGACACGATCCTCATGATGGAGGCTGGACGCATCGTCGAACAGGGCTCGCATGTGGAGCTGCTCGAGAAGCGCGGCGCCTACTACGACCTTTACCAGTCGCAGTTTGCGGGCGAGGTCGACGAGGAACACGCCGAGGAGCTGCTGACCGGCGAGCCAGTTGCCGCGACCGGCGCGATCCCGGTGCCCGGTGCTGGTGCTGCCGTTGAGCCTGGTGCTGGTGCTGAGCCTGGTGCTGGTGGACCCGGCGCGGCCGGAGCGTCTGACGCGGCCGCCGATGGTGGCGCGAAGGGTGCTTCGTAATCCGCTAGACTAGTTGGTGCCCCTCACGTGGCGATATCTTTGTGAACTCCCCCAGGCCGGAAACGGAGCAAGGGTAGCGGAGCTCTATCGGGTGCGTGGGGGGCGCTTTCGCGTCTGGACGCTGCTCTGGTCGTCCCGGCCTGGCCTGGCTCCAGCCCGGCCAACACGCCGCGCCCCAGGTCCCACCGCAAGAGAGCCCCTTTCTCGCCTCAACACACGAAAATCACCGTGAATAAGGTGTGATCTCGCGAGAAAGCTGTGGTCTGGCGGGTCGCTGATCGCTGATCGCTTGCCCTCCCCGTGGGCGGGCGGCTATCGACGCCCATAGGCGTCCGCACCTTGTCAGGGTGCGGGCCAGGCGTCCGCGAGTTTCCCGATCAAGCGCAGCAATTCGGAACGTTCGCTCTCGTCCAGCGCTGCGAGGGCCGTCGCGGCTTCGTCGCGCTGGCGATTCCTCATGCCGTGGACGAGCTGTTCTCCGGCCTCTGTGAGCCGTACCCGCGTGCGCCGCGCGTCAGCGGGATCGGCTTCGCGCTCAGCGTGCCCAAGCGCCACGGCCTGCTGCACGAGGCGGGAGGCGCGCGGTTGATCCACACCGATGTGGTCCGCGAGTTCGCTAATCGAAAGCGGTTCGGGGGAGTGCGCGAGGACGCCGAGCATTCGCATGAGCGCCGCACCTCCCGCGCGACCGGCGCGTCCACCCGGGCCGCGTCCGCCGCCGTGGCCGTCGCGGTCCCAGGCTCCCCGGGACGGGGTGCCCCCTGGGTGGTGCCCGTCACGTCCGGCGCCGCGAAACCGCCAGTGCTCTCCGTGGCCAAACTCGCTGCCTTCCCCATGCTCTCCGCGGCGCCCAGGCCCATCGAATGCACCGTACGGGCCAGCTCCGCCGCGGTCGGTGGGGCCGCCATGTCCATCGAAGCCGCCGCGTTCACCGAACCCACCTGGCCCGCCGTGGCCGCCTGGCCCGCCATGACCACCGGGGCCGCGTCGGCCTCTGCGCCCGCGCATCTTAGCGAGTGCCTCGATGAGTGCGTCTGCGTCGGCCGCAGTGGGCTGGCCCGGCTGTTGGGGTTGTGAGTTCGGCGAGGAAGTCATAAAAAAAGTTTACATGTCTCTTGACATGGAATGAAATGCATGTCACTATACATATGCATGCAAAGTGACATGGAAAGTTGCGGCTCACGAACGAGGCATGCGGAGCGGGTCAGATCCCGCACGAAAGGACTTCACCATGAGTAACACTCAAGACTTCAACAACACAGGCATCAACGACACCGATGCACAGACCACCGCCACCGCCAACCAGACACCTGATGCTGGCCCGGTTCGCTCAATGCGCTACTGGCTGCGGGCGGTCGACACACTCATTGCGCGCGAGCTCGACGCCAGGTTTGCCGAGGCGGGCGCCTCGCGCCGAGACCTTCGCGTACTGACCCTGCTCGCGTCGGGTGAGCAGCTGTCCGAGAAGAAGCGCGCACGCCTCGAACGGCACAGCAAGCGCCTCTGGGCCCTCGCCGACCGCGGCTGGATCACCCGGGAGGCTCCGAACGGGGAGGCAGCTTCGTCCACAGGTTGGGTTCTCACCGACGCCGGACAGGCAGCGCGTGAGCGTCTTCAGCAGATCGCGCAGGACGTTCAGGATCGGGTCGACGGCTCCGTCTCTCATGCAGACCTCATGACCACGACCGACTCACTGCAAGCAATTGCGAAGGAACTCGGCTGGACCGAGGAGATGCGCATGCACCGCAGCGGACGCCGAGACGGTTGGGCCAACGGGCGAGGCCACAGGCGCGGTTACGGACACGGCCGCGGGCACGATGTCGATGGACACCGTGGCCACGGTCACGGCTACGCCAACCGCGGTGGTTTCGGCGGTGACTGGCACAGCCGGCCAGACTCCCTGCGCGGGCGAGAGTTCCAGGGGTGCCGCGAGCACCTCGGCCGGGACGCACGCTACGATCGCAGCGCCGACGCTGAGCGCGGCTACGGCCGAGCACGCGACTACGGTCGCGGTCAGGATCGCGGCTTCGGCCACGGCCACGGCACCGGCCATCGCGGTTGCGGCCCTGCGTTCGGCCACGCCACCGGCTTCGACCACGGACACCGCGAGGGTGGCCAGCGATCCGAGCGTCACCATGGGCGCGGGTTCGAACGCGGGTTCGCCGCGGGCTTCACGGCTGCGCGTTCGCGCGGCTAACGTGACACCCCGGTGGGGCGCTCCGATGGCCACACCGCATGATCACCCCTAACCGGGCCGGTCTCCCCGACAGGGGAGGCCGGCCCTTCGGCGTATCCGCGGGTAAGCTGCAGCTTTCACATCCGCCGCGCGCTGGGAAGGGGCGGCGAATACACTGAGGGTGTGGCAGTAAGTATCTATCTCACGTCCCCCGAAGGTCGCACGGGCAAGAGCGCGGTGGCGCTCGGCGTGCTGGATGCGCTGAAGGCTGACGTTCCGCGCGTGGGCGTTTTCCGCCCCGTCATCCGGTCTCGCGATGAGCGCGACCGCGTGCTTGAGCTTTTGCGCGGCAGGGCGACCGCCACGGCGTCGTACGACGACTGCATTGGCACCACGTACGAGGAGCTTTCGCGCGATTCCGAGGAGGCGATGGCGAGTATCGTGAGCGCCTACCGCGCGCTCCGCGAGCAGTGCGATGCGATCGTCGTCGTCGGGTCCGACTATACGGATGTTGCGGCCCCGACGGAGCTCGCGACGAACGCGAGGATTGCCGCGAACCTCGACTCTCCGGTGCTGCTGGTGGTTGGCGGGCGTGACATGGCCGATCAGGAAGTGCTTGGGCAGTCGAGCGCGCGCTCGGCGATCGAGCTCGCCAAGGTTGTCGAGCTGAGCGTTGCGGAACTTCACGACGAGCATGCGAGCGTGCTCGCGACGCTCATCAACCGGGCCGACGGAGACGCGCTTGATGCGATTGTTGGCGCGGTCTCGGCGGTCGTGCCGGAGGGGAGCGCGGTGTGGGCGATCCCAGAGGAGCCGATGCTCGTCGCCCCGCCAGTCGCCGAGGTGATGCGTGCCGTTGACGGTCAGCTGGTCCGCGGCAGTGAAGAGCTCTTGAGCCGCGAAGTGAGCCAGATTGTGGTTGCGGGCATGTCGATGACGAACGTGCTGCCGCGATTGCTTGAGGGCGCCGTGGTGATCATTGCAGCGGACCGCGCTGAGACGCTCCTCGCGGTCTCCATCGCGCACGAGGCCGAAGGGTTCCCGACGCTCGGCGCCGTCGTGCTCAACGGCGACTTCGAGATGTCGTCAGACGTCGAGCGACTGCTCGACGGCGTGGGGGCGGTGCTCCCGGTGATCCGGACCCCGCACGGGACCTTCGAAACCGCCCAGCGCGTGGTGCACGCGCGCGGGCTCCTCACCGAGGAATCGCCGGTGAAGTTCGATACCGCGCTCGCGCTTTTCGACGCGCACGTTGATACCGCGGACCTCCGCGAGCGACTGCGGTTGCACCGTGGGAGCGTGCGCACGCCCGCGATGTTCGCGTACGACCTCTTCGCCAGGGCTGCGCAGGCCAACGCCCACATCGTGCTGCCTGAGGGCCACGATGACCGGATCCTGCGCGCGACGAGCACGCTCCTCGCCCGCGGCGTCGCCCGGCTCACGTTGCTCGGCGAGGAGAGTGTCATCCGCAAGCGCGGAGCGGAGCTCGGTCTCGCGATCGACGGCGCCACGGTTATCGATCCGGCGACGTCGCCGCTCCTCGAGGAATTCGCTGCGGAGTACGCGAAGCTTCGCGCACACAAGGGCGTCACGCTCGAGGACGCGCGGGATCGCATGGTCGACGTCAGCTACTTCGGAACCATGCTTGTGCACCTCGGCCTCGCCGACGGCATGGTCTCGGGTGCCGCGAACACGACTGCGCATACGATCCGCCCGAGCCTGGAGTTCATCAAGACGAAGCCGGGCGTATCCGTGGTGTCGAGCGTGTTCTTCATGGCGCTCGCGGATCGGGTCCTCGTGTACGGTGACTGCGCGGTGAACCCGGACCCGAACGCCGCGCAGCTCGCCGACATTGCCGCCTCATCGGCTGAGACCGCCGCGCAGTTCGGCGTGGATCCGCGCATTGCGATGCTGTCGTATTCGACGGGCGAATCAGGATCGGGCGCCGAGGTTGACAAGGTCCGTGAGGCAACCGCCCTGGTTCGGGCAGCCCACCCAGACCTGCTCGTCGAGGGGCCGCTCCAGTACGACGCGGCAATTGATCCCGAGACGGGCGCGTCGAAGCTCCCTGGTTCGCAGGTTGCTGGGCACGCGACGGTGTTCATATTCCCCGATCTGAATACGGGCAACAACACGTACAAGGCGGTGCAGCGCTCGGCGGGGGCCATCGCGGTCGGGCCCGTGCTCCAGGGGCTCAACAAGCCAGTCAACGACCTCTCACGTGGGGCGACGGTCCAGGACATTCTGAACACCGTTGCCATTACGGCCGTGCAGGCGGGTGAGCGATGAACGCGGTGCTCGTGGTGAACTCGGGTTCATCGTCAATCAAGTACCAGGTGATCGACGAGCAGAGCGGCGACCGGCTTGCGCAGGGGCTTGTCGAGCGCATCGGCGAGAGCGGGCGAGGCCGCGTCGTCTATAAGGGGGCGGCCGGAGAGTCGGCGACGGAGCAGGACATTCCCGACCACTCAGCAGGCTTTGCCGCGATCGTCGAAGAGTTTAGGGCAGCGGGGACGCCAATCGACGAGCTCGGCATCGTCGCGGTTGGGCACCGGGTCGTGCACGGTGGCAGCGACTTCATCGCCCCGACCCTCATTGATGACGCGGTGGCGGCGCGAATCCTCGAACTCGCCGAGCTTGCCCCGCTGCACAACCCGGGGCACTATGCCGCCATCGTTGCAGCGCGCGCCGTGTTCCCGGAGCTGCCGCACGTCGCTGTCTTCGATACCGCGTTTCACCAGACCATGCCTGCCCGCGCATACACCTACGCCCTCGACACGCAACTCGCGGCTGACCACGGCATCAGGCGGTACGGGTTCCACGGGATCTCGCACCAGGTCGTCTCCCGGAGAGCGGCGACCCACGTCGACAAGCCGCTCGAGTCGCTGAAGCAGATCGTGCTCCACCTCGGAAACGGCGCATCCATCTGCGCCATCGACGGTGGCCAGTCGGTCGACACCTCCATGGGGCTGACGCCGCTTGAGGGGCTCGTCATGGGAACGCGATCCGGAAACATCGACGCCGGGGCCATCTTCCACCTCCTGCGCCGCGGCGTCAGCGTCGACCAGGTCGACCAGGAGCTCAACAAGCGCGCAGGTTTTCTCGGCATGACAGGCTCGAACGATTTCCGTGACGTGCGCGCCGCGGCCGCGAGCGGCGACGAGGCGGCGATCCTCGCGATCGACGTGTACGTTCACCGCGCGCGGCACTACCTTGGCGCATACCTCGCGGTGCTCGGCGGAACCGATACCGTCGTGTTTACCGCAGGACTCGGGGAGAACGGCCCAGACCTGCGCGCGCTCATCTGCGCCGGGTTCGAATGGTGCGGGCTGAAGCTCGACGCCTCCCGCAACGAGGCCGCGGGGAGTGGCGCCCGGGTCATTAGCGCCGATGACTCGGCGATCACCGTCCTCGTCGTTCCGACAGATGAGGAAGCGGAGATCGCGCAGCAGTCGATCGCGCTGGTAGCCGAGGGGATGCGTTAGCCACAGCGGGAGCTGTCCGGGCGGGGTCCGAGTGCCGAGCCGACTTTCAATTACGGCACCCATGCTTGGGCGCTGTGTTCGTCTGCCCTAGCCGGTTCTCTTCAACTCTCAAACGCACACCTCTGTTCTGCCTCGCTACGTCGAGCATGTAGGCGCACTCACGCGCCGGTCGCAAGATGGCGCCGCTCTGATCACGAAGCGTGAGAGCAGCGTGGCCGCTGCATGCTGCTTGCGTGAGCGGGCCCACCGCGATCTTCGAAAGCATTTCCGCGATCTTCCACGGAATCAGCAGCCCAACCGATCCTGTCAGCGCCGCTGACGGGCCACACTTGAAGGACACCAACGATGACTGGCAAGAGCAAAGGAGCGACGTGGCAACGACGACACGGATGATACATCTTGGTCGTAAGGAGCGCCCGAAACGCGGGTCGCTGTTACTTCTGATACCTGGAGTCGCCTCCGTCGTGCTCCTCGGCATTCTGCCCCTATTCATTGTGGCGCGGAATAGCTTCGCTGTCGCAGACGACTACGGCGGGATTGTCGGCGGGTTTACGCTCGAGCACTACGCGAAACTTCTCGACCCGGTCTACTCAAAGACCCTGTTTTTCTCGCTTGGTCTTGGACTACTCAATACCCTCGTTTGCGTCGTGATCGGCTACCTCACGTCGTATTACATCGTGTCGCGCCCTGAGGGAAAGCAAGGCTTCCTCCTCCTGCTCGTGATCATTCCGTTCTGGACCGACTTCCTCGTGCGCACGTTCGCGTGGATCACGATCCTTGGCTCCGGAGGCCCGATCGCAGGCGTGCTGGGGATATTTGGGCTTTCGGGGTTCTCGATGATCCCGAGCAACGCTGCGGTGATTCTTGGCCTGCTGTATTCCTTCCTCCCCACCGCGATCTTCCCGATCTACGCCTCGATGCGCTCCATCGACGGATCGTTGAAGGAAGCCGCGACCGACCTCGGCTGCAGTTGGTGGGGTGTACACCGTCGCGTCATCCTGCCGTTGAGCAGCCCCGGCATTCTCGGCGCTGCGCTGCTGACCTTCATTCCCACGATGGGTGTGTTTGTTATCCCGGTCCTGCTCGGCGGCGGCAAAGACCCACTCGTCGGCAATCTGATCGTCACGCTCTACACCGAGTTCCGCAACCAGCCAATGGGCGCGGCGGTCTCGATGGTCCTGCTCGTGCTGATGGTGCTGTCAATGGCGCTCGTCGGTCTCCTCCTCAAACGGGCCTCAAACAAGAAGAAGGGGGCGTAACCCATGGATCGCATTGTGAACGGCATCGCCCGTGGCGTGTTCGTCTTCCTGTACATTCCGATCATCGCGGTGATTGTGTACTCGTTCAACGCGGCCGGTACAAACACCCGATTCGAGGGGCTCACGCTCCAGTGGTACGCCGACCTGTTCCAGGATGGTGCGCTCATGCAGACACTGCGCACGAGCGCCATCGTTGCTGTGCTCGCCGCCACCGTCGCAACCGCAATCGGCATCATGTTCGCGTTGGGGCTCGCGAGGTACCGCGGACGCGGCAAGGGCGGCTTCATGGCACTCATCGCGTTGCCACTGATCGTGCCTGAGATTGTGCTCGGCGTTGCCCTGCTGAGCGTGTTCAGCGCGACAAAGGTGCCGCTCGGTATCGTAACGCTCGTGCTCGGACACCTTATCGTGTCCTTGCCTCTTGCCACCCTCGTCCTCATGAGCTCCGCGGCGATGCTTGATCCGAGTTTGCCGGAGGCTGCAACCGATCTTGGCTGCACGCCTTGGCAGACCTTCACCCGCGTTTACTTCCCGCTCTTGCGGCCCGCGGTTGTCGCTGCCTGGCTGCTGAGTTTTACGACGTCCTTCTCGAACATTGTCATGTCCACCTTCCTCAGCGGCGTCGGATCGACCACACTGCCGCTGAAGATCTACTCGAGTTTGAAGACCGGGCTCACGCCAAGCATCAACGCCCTCGGTGCACTGCTCATATTGCTTACCCTCGTCATTGTGCTCGCGGTCGGTGTCTCTCAGATGCGCCGCATTCTCGTCGACTCACGGTCCTAGCCGCATCGCCGCGGCCAGACCATACCCCTCTGTGAAAGGAACAAAATCATGAAGAAGAAGACTGTTGCAGCAGCAAGCATCTTCGCCGCGCTCGCACTCACCGGATGTTCGAGTGCGGGCGGAGATGAGGGCGCTGGGTCGCTCAACGTGTACGCGTGGGCGGACGAGATTCCCCAGTCGGTGTTTGACGCGTTTACCGAAGAAACTGGCATCACGGTCAACGTCGACAACTTCGACAGTAACGAGACGATGATCTCGAAGCTTGCCGCGGGAAACTCCGGCTACGACATCGTCGAGCCGAGCCAGTACGCGGTGCAGCAGCTCGTTGGCCAGGAACTCCTCGAACCGCTCGATAAGGCGAAGATCGAGGGGCTCGACCAGATCGCAGAAAAGTTCAAAGACCCATCGTACGATCCGGGGCTCGAGTACTCGGTGCCTTGGGTATGGGGCACGACGGGCCTGCTGTACAACGCCGAGTGCACCGGCGGCGAAGAGATCACGAGCTGGGAATCGCTGTTTGACCCGAAGTGGAAGGGCAAGGTGAACATGCTCGACAACATGCTCGCCGCCTACATTGCTGGCCTGCAGGTGAATGGGTACCCCGCCAACAGTAAGGATGAGCAGGAGATCGCTGCGGCGACGAAGTCGCTCATCGAGCAGAAGGAAATCCTGTCGGGCTACAACTCGAGCAACTACGGCGACCTCGTCGCAAACGGCGACGTCTGCATGTCGGAGGCGTGGGGCGGCACCCAGACCGCGAAGATCGTTGCCGCGAACGAGCAGGTCCACTACGTGCTCCCAGAAGAGGGCGGCAGCCTCTGGGTCGACGGCCTCTCGATCGCGAAGGGCGCTCCGAACCAGGAGGCCGCCTACGAGTTCATTAACTTCCTGCTGCGCCCCGAAATCAGTGCAATGGCGACCAACGATGCAGGTCTTGCGAGCGCGAACACCGCGGCTGCGGAGCACGTGACCGACCAGAGCCTGCTCAGCAACGCGGCGGTGTACGCCTCCGAGGAGCAGGTCGCCGAGGCAGACTTCATCGTTGACCCTGGCCCCGCAATGAAGTTCTACCAGGACGGCTGGACCCGGGTGAAGGCCTCCTAACCGGGCACCCAGATTGAGTTCGAGCGAGAAGCGAAGAGTTTTATGACTACGCAGACCACCACATCCACACCCGCCGTCGAAATCTCCGGCATATCGAAGCAGTTCGGTGACCACCTCGCCGTCCAGCCGCTCGACCTGGAGATCGGCGACAATGAGTTCTTCTCAATCCTCGGTCCCTCGGGCTGCGGGAAGACGACGCTGATGCGTATGATCACCGGATTCGAGACCCCCAGCTCGGGCAGAGTGCGTCTTGGCGGAGTTGATGTCACGGACGTGCCGACGCGCAACCGCGACCTCAACATGCTGTTCCAGAGCTACGCGCTCTTCCCCCACCTCACAGTGTTTGAGAACGTTGCCTTCGAGCTGCGGGTGCGCAAGGTGGCGAAAGCCGAGGCGAACGCCCGGGCGCAGGCCGCACTCGAACTCGTGAAGCTTGCACACCTTGGTGAGCGCAAACCTGACCAGCTTTCAGGCGGCCAGCGGCAGCGGGTCGCGCTCGCGAGAGCCGTCGTTTCGGGGCCAAAGGTGGTGCTGCTCGACGAGCCTCTCGGGGCGCTCGATCAGCAGTTGCGCAAGGAAATGCAGTTCGAGCTTAAGCGGATGCAGCGCGAGGTCGGCATCACCTTTATCTATGTCACACACGACCAAGAAGAAGCGCTGACGATGTCTGACCGCATCGCGGTCATGTCGGAGGGAGTTGTGCAGCAAGTCGCGAGCCCGGAGGAGATCTACGATCAGCCGCAGACCCGCTTCGTCGCCGGATTTATCGGCAGCTGCAACCTGATCGACGTGACTGTACCCGGCGGTGCGGCAGGGACACAGGTTGCCGCCACGGTCGCAGGGATCGGCACGCTCAACGGGGTCCTCGCCGAGGACGTCACCCGCGAACAGCAGGGCACGATGCTCATCCGCCCCGAGCGGATCGAAATGCGTCGTGGCGGGGAGGGACTTGTCGGACGAGTGGAGTCGCTGACATTCCTCGGTGAGGAGTGGCAAGTTCACGTCAATGTCTCGGGTACGACGCTGAAGGTGTCGCTGTCGAGCCTCGTTCGAGAGATTGAGCTTCCGGGCCTCGCGGTCGGAGAAGAACTCACGGTGAGCTGGCGCCCTGAGGACGCCCGAATCGTCATTAGATAACGCACCAGCCGCGCGGTGTCGCGGCGTGAAGAGAGAAGGTTCTGTATGAAAGTCGCAGTTGCGCAAACGTCTCCCGGCATCGACGTCGATGCAAACTTCGCTACGATTCGCGAGTTCACCGCCCAGGCGGCAGCAGCAGGCGCCGAGCTCATCGTGTTCCCGGAAGAAGCTGCGCTGCTCGCCGATGAATCGATCAAACCCCGTTTCACGGAGATCCTCGAGGGGATGTGGGGGCGATTCGAACAGTTGCTTCGGGAACTCGCGAGCGCTCATTCGATCGCGATCATTGCCGGCGGGTATGAGCCGGATGAGGGTGAGTTGCCATACAACACGATCCTCGCGGTGGACGCCACGGGGCTCGAGGTCGCGCGCTATCACAAGCTGCACACGTACGATGCGTTCGCCTACCAGGAGTCGGCATACGTGACGCGCGGGAGTGAACTCCCTCCCGTGATCGAGATTGCCGGGGTAACAATCGGCATCGCGAATTGCTATGACATCCGTTTCCCGGAGCTGTTCCGCAGCATTGCCGACCGCGGTGCCGATGTGATCTCGCTCTCTGCGGCTTGGGTATCTGGCAAGGGTAAGGAGATGCACTGGGAAGTGCTCACACAAGCACGTGCCATCGAGAACGTCGCCTGGCTCGTCGCCTCCGGCACTGTCGGCGACGAATCGGTCGGGCTCAGCCGGGTGATTGACCCACTCGGCATGGTCGTTGCAAGCGCAAACGCGCATTCCGAAGGCCTTATCTTCGCGACCATTGACAGTGAACGCACCCGCAGCGCACGCGCGATGCTTCCCGCGCTCGACAATCGTCGTATCGAACTCAGCTACCGCGTAGCGTAACGCTGCGCCCAGAAAGGAACTGCGATGTTCTTCCACACCGGTCAAGCGCCCGCCCCCCTGCCTGCGACGCTCCGCGACAAGCTCGAGAAGCTCAGCTTTCCGACGCTCGGACACTACCTTGAAGAGGGATTTGCTGACACCGAGGTTCGCCGGATCGTCGCTGCGGGCGGCCGCGTCATCGGTTCCGCGTTCACCGTGCGCACGACAGCGACAGACTCCACCGCGTTGCATCATGCGGCAGGGCTGATTGGCGAGGGCGACGTGTTGGTCATCGACACTGGCGGCGACCGCAGGCATGCTCCGCTCGGCGAGGTCGTTGCGGCGCAGCTTGTCGCCCGGGGCGCCGCCGGTGCGATCGTCGATGGCGTAGTGACAGATACCGACGAGATCACCGAACTCGGTCTCAGCGTGCACGCCCGCGGCACGAGCATGCTCACCACTAAACTTCACGGCATCGATGCGGGGGGAGTGAACATCCCGGTCACCTGCGGCGGTGCCGTGGTGAACCCAGGCGACGTCGTCCTCGCCGACGCGAACGGCGTGCTCTTCGTCGCACCCGACGTGCTCGCGCGCATCGTCGACATCGCGCTCGCCGATGATGCCGAGGAACCCGAGCTTGTCGAAGAACTGCGAACAGGCGCCCCACTGGGGAGCCTTACAGGCGCAAGCGACACGGTCGCAGAACTACTCGCGCTCGACTCCCCGCAGTAGCGAACCGAGGCGCTTCGGCGTCGTCCGAACTCAACCCCACCCTGGCGGCGGAGCACCGGCACCATGCCGGTGCTCCGCCGTGCCCAAAATTTGTGAAAGGACCATACACACATGCTTCTCAAGGCAGCAATCAATGGAGGCCGTTCGACGGACGAGCACCCCGCAGTGCCTCGTACCACCGACGAGATTGTCGCCGCGAGTCGCGCCGCGATCGCCGCGGGCGCCGATGTCGTGCACGCGCACGTGCTCACCGAATCGGGAGAACAAACGATTCACCCGGACGACATTGGCACCTGGGTTCGTGCGATGCGCGCTGCAGACCCCACTGTTGTGATTGGTACCACCACAGGCCTGTGGACTGTGACCGGTCACGAACAGAGAATGTCCTACCTTGCAGAGTGGCCAGCTGACGCGCTGCCCGACTTCGCCTCCGTCGCGTTCTGCGAGGAAGGCGCCGCTGAGGCCGCCCAGCTCGTGCTTGAGCGAGGAATGGTGCTAGAGTCGGCAGTCTGGTCGATGGCTGATGTCCCCGCACTACTCGCCTCGCCGACACTGCACCAGAACGTGCGCGTGCTCATCGAGCCCGAGACGGAAAACCCAGACGAGGCAGTCCAGCAGTGTCGCGAGATTGCTGCAGTGATCCGTAAAGCCGGCGTGACGGCGCCGATTCTCTACCACGGCTACGACACGACAGTTTGGCCTGTCGTCGAGGCAGCTATCGCCGACGGGTGCGAGACTCGTATCGGATTTGAGGACGGCGTTACGATGCCCGACGGGAGCGCGCCGGTCGACAACGCGGACCTCATTCGTGCAGTGCGCGAACTCGAGGGGCGCTGATCGAGCGAGCGGCCGCTGAACGGCCCCTCTCTGCCGGCAAGGTACCCTGGTACTCCGCGCGGAGAGGGGCGTTCGACGTGTTAGATGAGGTGGATCGGGAGCTGATACAGCTGCTCGCGAGAGATGGCCGACGCAGTTTTGCGGCGCTATCGGAGGAGCTGGGCGTTTCGCAGTCGACCGTGCGCACCCGGCTCGCGAAACTGCGTGAAGACGACACCCTGCAAATCGTCGCACTGTGCAACGCGCTCCTGCTGGGGCACCAGGTCGTCCGATTGCTCCTGCGCGTGCGAAACCTGACGCCACGCTCGGTCGCAGATAGCCTCCTCGGGATCCACCAAATCAATCATGTCGCGCTGGTCACTGGCTCCCACGACCTCTACCTCGAGGCAACATGTCGTGACCAGAACCAGCTCATCGACCTCATGGACGAGATCCGTCGGCAGCCTGGCGTGGCATCCATCCAACCAATCATCGTGACGTCGCTGGCCAAGGACTACACGTGGGAGGGGTTGCGTGGCACTGCTGGTCAGAGCATCAGCGACCCGGGGAAGTAGCCGCGGCTAACGCGACGGACGCGCGATGAGTCTGCCTGCCCGATTTGCCGGGATGGGATCGCGGAACCCCTGCCATAGGTACGTATCCTTCATGACCTCAAGTACCGTGAGCGTCTCGAGGTCAGAGATACCACGAATCCTGCGGAGATCCTGCAACACGATTTGGCCGAGTTCCTGGGCATCTTGGGCCACGATGTCAAGGATGATGTCGTAGTAGCCAAGCGCGCAAGCCACGTACTTGATGTTCGGATGATCAGCAATCTCAGCGGCGACTTTCGCGACGGGGACCCCGGCAACGCGGATCCCCACGTGTGCTGCGATCCCTCCGATTTTTGTCTCGTCGTACATTCCCGCGACGTAGATAATCCCGAGCGACACGAGGCGGTTGTAGCGCTGACGAACAGTGGGCTCAGAGAACCCGATCCTGCGAGCGATTTCGCCGAATGAGAGTCGGCCGTCGACGCGTAGCTGGTCGATGATGTCGCGGTCGACATCGTCGAGCAGGTGCTCCTCGGTGCGCGGGGGTGCATCCATGACGCCAGTGTACCGTCGGCGGGACTACGCAGACCGCCGATCGGCGCTCGGGGAACGCGATGAGGCGGAGTGGCCCCGCACCGCTCACCTGATTCAGCCCCGTGGCACTCGCGGTTCCCTCCGAGCTCAGGCAGAATCGGTGCTATGAAGATCGCAGCCATTCAGATGACGCCGTCGGTCGAGCCGAGCGAGAACTTCGCGACGATGCGGGCGCGCGCGGCGGAGGCGGCAGCCGACGGTGCGCGGGTGATCGTGTTTCCCGAACAGGCGATGATACTCCTACAGTCAGTGACCGTTGACGCGCTCACGGGGATTGCCGCCGAGTGGTGGGACGCGTTCGCGGCGCTGACAGCGGAGCTCGCAATGGAGCATCGTGCCGTGGTGATCTCGGCGGGCTTCGAGCCTTCGGCTGATGGTCTGCCGTTGAACACGGTCATCGCCGTCGGGCCCGACGGCGCGGAGCTCGCCCGCTACCGGAAGCTGCACCTCTATAAGGCGTTTGCGCAGAGCGAGTTCGAGCACACGCGGCCCGGCGACGAGCTGCCTCCGGTGTTCGACGTGAACCTCGACGGCGAGAGTCTGCGACTCGGCCTCGCGAACTGCTACGACCTGCGATTCCCGGAGCTCTTCCGCTCGCTCGTGGACCGCGGAGCCGACACACTCGTAGTGGTTGCAGCGTGGGCATCGGGGCCGGGCAAGGAAGAGCACTGGTCGATCCTGACCCGTGCACGCGCGCTCGAGAATGTGAGCTGGCTCGTCGCGAGCGCGGCCGTCGGCGGTGGCCCGCGCGACGCGGCGACCACGGGGCTCAGTAGGATCGTTGACCCGCTCGGGGACGTGGTCGCCGGCCTCGGACCGCGCGGCGAGGGCGTTGCGCTTGCGGATGTGACGTCCGTGATCGTGGCCCGCGCGCGTGGCGTGCTGCCCGCGCTTGAGAACCGGCGCATCGGACTCGCCTACGAACTCGGGTGAGTTCTCCCCAGCCTGGACGCCCCCCACGCAAATGTCGGTGCCCGCAGGTAGCATTGGTGTCGTGGTAGCAGCACTGTATCGGCGGTATCGGCCAGAGTCATTCTCAGAGATGATTGGGCAGTCTCAAGTGACCGATCCGCTCATGACCGCGCTGCGCACCGGCCGGGTCGGGCACGCGTATCTGTTCAGCGGCCCTCGTGGCTGCGGCAAGACGACGAGCGCCCGCATTCTCGCGCGCTGCCTGAACTGCGCTGAGGGTCCCACTGACACCCCGTGCGGCACCTGCCCGAGCTGCGTCGAGCTGAGTCGCGCCGGTGGTGGATCGCTCGATGTCGTTGAGATCGACGCTGCGAGCCACGGTGGTGTCGACGACGCGCGCGACCTGCGTGAACGGGCCGTGTTCGCTCCTGCCCGCGACCGGTTCAAGATCTTCATCATCGACGAGGCACACATGGTGACCGCGGGCGGCTTCAACGCCCTGCTGAAGATCGTGGAAGAGCCGCCGCCCCACGTGAAGTTCATCTTCGCGACGACGGAGCCCGAGAAGGTCATCGGCACCATTCGCTCCCGCACCCACCACTACCCCTTCCGCCTGATCCCGCCCGCCGCGCTGATCGACTACGTGCAGCAGCTGTGCGATAGCGAGGGTGTTGCGGTCGAGCCTGGCGTCCTCCCGCTCGTCGTGCGTTCAGGTGGGGGCTCGGCGCGAGATACGCTGTCGATCCTCGACCAGCTCATCGCCGGCTCCGAAGGTAACAGCGTGTCCGCCGAGCGCGCAGCCGGGCTGCTTGGCTTCACGCATACGGAGCTGCTCGACGACGTCGTTGCTGCCCTCGGCTCGGGCGATCCCGCTGCGGCGTTCACCGCGACGGATCGGGTGATCCAGACGGGGCAGGATCCGCGGAGGTTCGTTGAGGATCTGCTCGAACGGCTCCGTGACCTCATCATCGTGAACGCGACCTCCATTGATGGCGCTGCCGCAGTGCTTCGTGGAGTGCCGCAGGACCAGCTCGACCGCATGTTCGAGCAGGCACGCGCATTTGGTGCCCGCGAGCTCTCCCGCACCGCGGACACCGTGAGCGAGGCGCTCGACCAGATGACGGGTGCGACCCCGCCACGACTGCACCTTGAACTCATGATTGCTCGTGCGCTCGTCGAGCTGTCGGGCGCAGACACGCACGACGTGCACGCGCCCGCGCCGGGAAGCGGCGCCCCTCACCCGAGGCAGGCGGCGCAGAGCCCCGGCGCTGCTCCACGTCAGGGTGCGGCTCCCGCTGCCCCGGTTCCTGGGGGAGCCGCCACGACGGATACTTCGGCACCATCCGCACCGACGCACCCTGCATCAGGCCAAGCCGGCCAGGCCGCCGCAACGCAGGGCGCGGGCGCTCCGGGGCAGAACACTGGGGCCCCGGCTCCCGCAGCCCCGAGCCCCGCAGCACCGAAGCCCGAACGCGTGGCGAACGCTGCGGAGACTGCGGCGTCGATCCGCGAGTTCCTCCGCAACGAAGACGCGGGCACGACCACACAGCAAAACCAGCCTGCGGCCCAGGCCCAGCCGGCGCCCACGCAGGCCCCGGCGGCGCCAGCCCAGAACGCTCAGGGTCCGACGGCCGGGCCGGCGACCCCAGCCGCTCAGCAGGCAACGGATGAGCGGGACAACCCTGCCGCGTCGAAGCAGCCCGCCGCCCCGCGCGACGCTGGCCCCCAGCCCGCGGACGGCGAGCGCGGGACCCACCCGAACGAGGGCGCCGCCGGGTTCGGCCGCCCCATCTCGGACATATTGAGTGCCGCGCAGATCGCGTCGATCGGCACTGAGCCGACGACCCCTGCGCCAGCGGCACCCGCTGCACCAGCCGCTCCCGTTGCGCAGCCCCCTGCTGGGCAGCAGTCGTCCGCAGCAGCGCAGTCAGACGGTCGGCCAGAGCCGGAGTCGGGTATCTCGGCCGCTGCAGCCGCTCCGGCGGATGCGCCGACTGAAGACGCCGAGGGCGCTGCTGCAGCGCAGAGCGACGAGCTCGCCGGGTTCGAGGACCTCCGGGAGATGTGGCCGGACCTGCTCGAGGAGCTGCTCGAATCCAACCGCGAAGCTTGGAACGCGGTTCGCGCGATCGAGCCGCTCGGACTTGAAGACGATCTCCTGCTCGTCGGGGTCGCGAACCGCTCGGACCTCGAAGCATTCAAGAGCGCTGGAGCAGGGCCGCTGCGCGAGACGATCCTTGAAGCGACCGGTATCCGTGTTCGCTACGCGCCACGCCAAGTGACCACAGCCCGCGAATCGCAGGAGCAGTCGCAGCCGCCGGTCGGCACTGGCGACTCAGAGGAGCCTCACCGAGGCTCTCCAGCACCAGTCACGCCGCCCGTCGACGACCTCGCGGAGCGCGCCGCAGCACGGCTGAGTTCGCTTGGACCGAAGCTCGCCGCACCCGCCTGGGCTGATCCGATTCCCGAGCCCGTTGCGCAGAACGATTCGGCCCCCGCCCAGGCGACCTCGACGTCGGGTGACAAGCCCGCCCCCGCCCCTACTGGGCCCGCGCCAGCGCAGCCTCAGGCCTCGCGGGAGATGGCTGCCGCCAACACGCCATCGACCCACACCGAACGCGCACCCCAGTCTGACCCAGACCCCAGCGGTCCATCGGCCCAACCGGAGGCGCCGGGCGCGAAGGTGATGCCCGGGACGGGAACCCGCGATGACGACGGGTACGGCGACGATTCGCCCTACGGCGACGGCCCCAGCTACAGCGACGATGAGTACGGCTACCCCGACGGTGACCCGTACGCATTTGGGGGGCGCGCCTCGTCCGGCCGCCCCGGCGCTGGCGGCACCGCCGCTCAGGCAACCCCCGTTGCTCCGGTCGCCCCCGTTGCTCAGGCCGCCCCCGCTGTCCAGGCGGGCCCCGCCGTCCACGCCGCCCCCGCTGCGTCGGTGAGCCCCGCCGGGCCCGCCACCGCTGGCGCTGCTGAGGCGGTTCCACCGGCAGCAGTCTCGCAGGCGGCAGCATCGCCGGGCGACACCGGTTCGCCAGCGTCAGGCGGAGCCAAGGCCGCGCCGAAGTTCACGCGGTACGGCGAAGCGGTGGTGCGCGAGGTACTCGGCGCAGTGTTTGTAGAGGAGCGCCCGCTCCCAGAGCCCAGGAGGTAGTCGATGTACGACGGAATCGTGCAGGACCTGATCGACGAATTCGGCAGGCTCCCCGGAATCGGGCCGAAGTCGGCCCAGCGCATCGCCTTCCACATTCTGCAGACGCAGAGCTTCGACGTCTCGAAACTCGCCGAACTGCTCACCGAGGTACGCGAGCGCGTTCGCTTCTGTGAGGTCTGTGGCAACATCACCGAACAGACCCGCTGCAGCATCTGCTCGGACCCGCGGCGCGACCACACCCTCATTTGCGTTGTCGAGGAGCCGAAGGACGTCGTCGCCATCGAGCGCACCCGGCAGTTCCGTGGCCTCTACCACGTGCTCGGGGGAGCGATCAGTCCGATCGATGGCATCGGCCCGGACGACCTCAGTATCCCAGCGCTCATGCGCAGGCTCGGCGAGGCGACGGGCGACGACAGGATTCGCGAGGTCATTATCGCCACCGATCCGAACCTCGAAGGCGAAGCGACGGCGGCCTACCTGTCGCGGCTGCTGACGAGCATCGATGTGCCGGTTTCGCGCCTCGCATCAGGGCTTCCGGTGGGCGGTGATCTCGAGTTCGCCGACGAGGTGACGCTGGGGCGGGCGTTCGAAGGGCGCCGCGTCGTCGAGTAACGCTGCGTAACGCCACCCTCCCGCGAGGCCAGGGAGTACGCCTCGCGCTAGACTGGAAGCTGGCCCAGAACCAAGGAGGACCCTCGTGGCATTGATCGTGCAGAAGTTCGGGGGGTCGTCTGTCGCAGACGCCGAGAGCATTAAGCGCGTCGCGAAGCGAATCGTTGAGACCCGCCGAACCGGCAACGAGGTCGTCGTCGTGGTGAGCGCCATGGGCGACACCACCGACGAACTCCTGGACCTCGCGGCCGACTGCACCCCGATCCCCGCCCCGCGCGAGCTCGACATGCTGCTCACCTCAGGTGAGCGCATCTCGATGGCGCTGCTGGCGATGACAATCAAGGGCATGGGCGTCGAGGCACTCTCGTTCACCGGGAGCCAGGCCGGCATGATCACGACGCCAGACCACGGGTCGGCGAAGATCGTCGACGTCACCCCGGGGCGCGTCCGCGAGGCGCTCGACGAAGGCGCTGTCGCCATCGTCGCGGGCTTCCAAGGGTTTAGCCGGGATTCACGGGACATCACGACGCTTGGCCGCGGCGGCTCAGACACGACCGCTGTCGCCCTCGCCGCCGCCCTCGACGCGGACCGGTGCGAGATCTACACCGACGTTGACGGGGTCTTCACCACCGACCCACGCGTCGCCCCGCTCGCCCGCAAGATCGACGCGATCTCGTCCGAGGAGATGCTTGAGCTCGCCGCGTCCGGCGCGAAGGTGCTGCACCTGCGCGCTGTCGAGTATGCGCGGCGCCACGGCGTCGAACTGCACGTGCGTTCGTCCTTCTCGGGCGAACCAGGAACTGTTGTGTACACGCCCAAAACGGGGCACCCGAAGGGAGATCTTGTGGAAGACTCGGTCATCACTGGCGTCGCAGCCGAGGCGAGCGAAGCGAAGATTACTGTCGGCGGCGTTCCAGACATTCCGGGCAAGGCCGCGCAGATCTTCGAGGTCGTCGCAAAGACGAACGCCAACATCGACATCATCGTGCAGAACATTTCAGCCGCGGACACCAACCGCACCGACATTTCGTTCACCGTTCCGATGGGCGAGGGCCGCAAGGTGACCGAGGCGCTCGAGGCTGCGCGCGACGATCTCGGCTTCGAGACGCTGCTGTACGACGACCAGATCGCGAAGATCGCGGTTGTCGGTGCGGGAATGCGGACGAGCTCCGGCGTCTCCGCACAGCTCTTCCGCGCGCTGTACGAGGCAGGCATCAACATCGAGATGATCTCGACCTCTGAGATCCGGATCTCGGTCGTGACCCGGGCCGATCTCATGGAGAAGGCAGTGCGGGTACTCCACACCGCGTTCGGCCTCGACGCTGAAGAGACCGCCACGGTCTACGCGGGCACCGGCCGCTGAGCCGGCCGCCATCGCGCGCCACACATACATTCGAAGTACGAGGACAGGATCCACTCACATGACTGAACAGCAGGGTTTCGCCGTCGCCATCGTTGGTGCAACGGGGCAGGTCGGCGCTGTCATTCGCACGCTCCTGCAGGAGCGTGACTTCCCGGTCGCATCGCTGCGGCTCTTCTCGAGCGCCCGCTCCGCGGGGACCACGCTGAGCTTCCGCGGCACGGACATCACCGTCGAAGACGTGGCGACTGCCGACAAGACCGGGCTCGACATCGTGCTCTTCTCGGCAGGCGGAGCGGCCTCCAAGGAGTACGCTCCGCAGTTTGCGGATGCTGGCGCGATCGTCATCGACAACTCGAGTGCCTGGCGCATGGACCCGGCGATCCCGCTCGTCGTAAGCGAGGTCAACCCCGCCGACCTCGACGCGACTGTCGCAGTGCGGAAGGGCATCGTCGCGAACCCGAACTGCACGACGATGGCCGCCATGCCCGTCATGAAGGTGCTCGACGCCGAAGCGGGCCTCGAGCGGATGAAGGTGACGACGTTCCAGGCGGTGTCCGGATCGGGCCTCGCCGGCGTTGCGGAGCTCGCGGGCCAGATCACGGCGGCCGTGGAGACGGGCAACATCGAGGGACTCGTCCACGACGGCGCGGCCGTCGATTTCGTCGCTCCGAAGGTCTACACGAACACGATCGCGTTTGACGTGATTCCGCTCGCCGGATCGATCGTCGAGGACGGCCAGGGCGAGACCGACGAGGAAAAGAAGCTGCGCAACGAGAGCCGGAAGATCCTCGGGCTCCCCGACCTGCTCGTCGCCGGGACGTGCGTGCGCGTTCCCGTGTTCACCGGGCACTCGTTGGCGATCCACGCGGAGTTCGCGAACCCCATTACTCCGGAGCGCGCACGCGAGGTGCTCAGCTCCGCGCCTGGCGTCGCCCTGAGCGACGTTCCCACCCCGCTTGAGGCGGCCGGAAGCGACCCGAGCTACGTGGGCCGCATCCGCGCCGACCAGTCCGCCCCCGAGGGCCGCGGACTCGTCTTCTTCGTCTCCAACGACAACCTGCGCAAGGGCGCTGCACTGAACACGGTGCAGCTCGCCGAGGTCGTCGCAGCCAAGCTCACCGACTAAGACACGGAACGGACAGGATCTCCCCGATGATCATCAACACACACTTCGGGGAGATTCCCCAGTCGTACCTTTTCAGCGAGGTCGCCGAGCGAGTCCGGCGCTTCGAACAGCAGCAGCCCGACGCCCGGGTGCTCAGGCTTGGCATCGGCGACGTGACGCGCCCGCTCGCACCGGCGGTGATTGGGGCGCTGCACGCGGCGGTCGACGAACAGGCCACGACCGAGGGCTTCCAGGGGTATGGCCCCGAGGCGGGCTACGAGTTCCTCAGAGAGGCGATCGCCGCGGGGGAGTACGGCTCGATCGGGGTTGACGTCGCACCAGACGAGATCTTCATCGGTGACGGCTCGAAGTCGGACTCCGCGAATATTCAGGAGCTCTTCTCGGAGACGGCTAGGGTCGCCGTGACCGACCCCGTCTACCCGGTGTACGTCGATTCGAACGCGATGGCCGGCAGGCTCGGCTCGTTCGACGGCGAACGCTGGACAGGACTGACCTACCTCCCGTGTGACGACGCGAACGGGTACCGGCCCCCGCTGCCCGCCGAGCCCGTTGAACTCATCTACCTGTGCTCGCCGGGGAACCCGACAGGGACAACGATGAGCCGCGCGGACCTCGAGGAATGGGTACAGTATGCCCGCCGGACGGGCGCCGTGATCCTCTTCGACGTCGCCTACCGCGCGTTCATCACCGGTGACGACGTCCCACGTTCGATCTATGAGATCGAGGGCGCCGACGAGGTCGCGATCGAGCTGGGCTCGTTCTCGAAGACTGCCGGTTTTACCGGCCTCCGGTGCTCGTGGACGGTGGTGCCGAAGAACCTCACCCGAGACGGGGCCTCGCTCAACGCGATGTGGCTGCGCAGACAGTCCACCAAGTTCAACGGGACTCCCTACATCGTGCAGCGGGCCGCCGAGGCCGTCTACAGCGCGGACGGGCGCGAACAGGTCCAGGCCGATGTCGACTACTACCTGCAAAACGCGCGGCTCATCCGGGCGACGCTCGAGCAGGCGGGTGTCAGCGCCGTGGGCGGCGAGCACTCGCCGTACGTGTGGTTCAGGTGCCCGTCCGGGATGGACTCGTGGGCATTCTTCGACGTCCTGCTCGAGCAGGCGCAGATCGTTGGGACCCCGGGCGTCGGGTTCGGCCCGACAGGCGCGGGCCACTTCCGGCTGTCCGCGTTCAACACGGCGGAGGCGACCCGGGAAGCTGCCGAGCGACTCGCGAAGCTGCTCCCGACGCTCGTGTAGGGGCTGTCCAGGGGTGGGGGCCTGCGCCCCCTGTCCGGCTCAATACCTGCGATCGGCACATCGAATGCTCTACGCCCGCGAAGCCGGCATTTGATCTGCCGATCTCAGATGTTCTGCGCGCGAGGTCGGGCTGATCCGTCGAACCAGCCCGGCCTGGGTTACGCCGCGGGCGGGGTCAGCGTGAGGAGGCTCGCCTCTGGCCGGCACGCAAACCGGACCGGCGCATAGATCGAGTTCCCGAGGCCAGCGCTCACGTTGAGGTATGCCGCGCGGTGTGCGTCGTACCAGACGCTCAGCCCGCGGGCCTGGTTGGTCGGCAGGTCGCTGTTCGAGGTGAGCGCGCCGACGCCAGGGACGCGCACCTGCCCGCCGTGCGTGTGGCCGGCGAGGATGAGGTCTGCGTGCTCGTCGAGGAGCTCACCAAGCGCCGCCTGGTACGGCGCATGCACGACCCCGATCCGGGGCGACGCGGGATCAGGATCGGCGATCCCAGCCGCCGCGATCGCAGCACGCATCGCATCGCCATCGTCAAACCGGATGTGCGGATCGTTGAGGCCGAAGACGTCGAGCTTCGTGCCGCGCAATTCGAGCGAGGTCGCTGAGTTATTCAGATCGGTGAACCCGAGCCCGGTCAGACCCGACGTCAGTGTGGCGTTGTCGATGTCCTGCTCGCGCGTGCTGAGGCGGCTCGGCTCGCGGAGGTACTTCATCGGGTTCTTCAGCCTCGGACCGTAGTAGTCGTTGGAGCCGTGCACGAACAGCGTCGGTGTTCCTGCAAAGGCCTCAAGCGTGTGGAGCAGCGACGGGCGCGCTCCAACGTGGCCCATGAGGTCGCCGGTGAGTACGACGAGATCGGGGTTCAGCTCGGCAAGGGAGCGCACCCAGTTCATCTTGTTCGTCTGCCACGGCGCAAGATGGAGATCAGAGAGCTGCAGCACCCGGATCGGGGCGGCGCCTGCCGGAAGAATCGGAAGCTCGTGCCGACGAATCGTGAAAAGCCTGCGTTCGACGACGGTCGACCACAGCAGCACTCCCGCTGCGGCCCATCCAAGGGCCGCAGCGGGAGAGCAACAGCGTGAGTTACGAGCCATCTGGGGCTAGGAGCACTTCACGCTGAGGGTGACGCGGGAGTTCAGTGCGACTTCCTCGCCAGCGGCGGGCGAAACCGACTCGACCTTGTCCTTGCCCGAGTCGACCTTGCCGCCGCCCGTGCAACTGGTGGAGACCGAGCTGAAGCCAGCGGACTTCAGTGCGCTCTCCGCTTCCTTCGCGGTCATGCCGCCAAGCCCGCCAGGGACCTTCGCAGCGTTGCCGCGCGACCGGTATAGGGTGATCTCGGTTCCGAGGCCCGTGGCTTCGCCGGCGGCGGGATCGGTACGGGCGATGGTGCCCTTCGGCGCGGCGGAGTCAACCTCGCCGCCGTCGCGGTAGGCGAAGCGTGCGTTCTCGAGGATGCCTACGGCCTCATCGAAGGACTTGCCGGTGACGTTGGGCACGTTGACCATGGTCTGACGCAGCGCGGTCGCTGCCGGGTCACCGAAGCCTTCGCCGCCAAACTTCTCGTCGGCCACGTACATCACTGCGGGCCAGATGCGGCTGTCAGCCGCGGTGAGGCCCTGGTAGCCACCGAAGTTACGGGTGTCGACGCGCTTGCAATCGGCCTGGCCGAGGCATTGCGGGTTCGGGCCGACGTTGCCAACCCACGTCGCGGTCGAAACCTTGCTCGAGGCGCCGACTGTCCAGTTGTCGATGTACTCGTCGGTCGTACCGGTCTTCGCGAGGTGCGGGATGCCAAGCTGCGAGCGTGCGTGCCCAGCAATACCGTTGTTGATCGTGTACTCGAGGGCGTAGGCGACGCCTGCGGCGACCTCGGGCGAGAGCGCCTCGGAGCACTCGCTCTTCTTGAACGGCACGGCCTCGCCGTTCGGGCCGGTGATCGAGTCGATGGCGACGGGCGTGCAGACCTTGCCCTTGCCGGCGAACGCCCCGAACGCCGTCGCCATGGTGAGCGGCGACATTTCGTCGGTGCCACCGAAGGTGTTTGACGGGTTCATCGTGAGTTCGAGGGTGCCTTCGTTCGCGAAGTCGGGGTGTGTCGCGGGGGACGCGCGGTGAAGGCCGAGCTTCTTCGCTAGGGCGAAGGTATCGCAGAGGTCCATCTGCTGCTGCATCGAGACCAGACCGCCGTTGAGGGACTGGGCAATAGCGGTGAGGACCGACTGATTGCCGCGCACGCCCATGTTGTCGTTGTTGAACTCCCACGGGCCGTACCCGTAGACGCCGCCGTCCATGCAGCTCGCGCTGAAGCTCTGCAGCTGCACGGTGCGGCCGTTCACGTTGACGACGTCACGCACGGAGTGCCCGGTGCGAATCCACTCGGCGAGCGTAATCGCCTTGAACGTCGAACCGACCTGGAATCCGGACGAGCCGCCGTCGCTCTGGTCGGTGCTGTAGTTGATCGCCGTGTAGCCCTGGCTCGTGAGCGCCTCGTCATTGCTATACGGACGGTTCTGGGCCATCGCGAGCACGCGGCCGGTGCCCACCTCGGTGCTCACGGTCGCGCCGCCGACGTCGATGCCCTCCATCGTCTTGGGCACCTCGTTGCGTACCGCATCCGTTGCGGCCTTCTGGAGGTCGAGATCGACGGTGGTGTAGATGTCGTAGCCGCCGCGGCGCATGTTGAAGTCGCGCGTCTGCGCGTCGGGGCCGAAGCTCTCGTCCTTCTTCATCTGGTTCTGCACGTAGTCGCAGAAGTGGCCGAGGCCGTACGTCGCCTCTGCCGCGGCGCAGCCCTGCACGCGCGGGGTGATCTTCGGCTCGACGGGGGTGGCAACGGCCTCGTCGTGCTGCGCCTGGGTAATCTTGCCGTGCTTGAGCATCTGGCCAAGGATCAGGTCGCGGCGGGTCTTGTTCGCCTCGATGTTCTCCTCGATGTCGAGCTGGTAGGCGGTCGGCTGGTTCACAATTCCGACGAGGCTTGCAGCCTGCGGCAGCGTGAGATCCTTCGCCGTCGTGTTGTAGTAGTAGTGCGCGGCCGACTCGATGCCGTAAACCTGGCGGCCGAACAGGGCGATATTCAGGTAGCCGGTGAGAATCTCGTCCTTCGTGAACTTCTTCTCGACGCCGATCGCGAGCTTCATCTCCTTGAGCTTGCGATCCATGGTCTGCTGCATGGCCTCCTTGTAGGCGGCCTCCTGCTCCTCCGGGTCGGGCACCGCCGTCGACTCCTGCACGAGCACGTTGCGCACGTACTGCATCGTGATCGTCGAGGCGCCAGACATGTTTCCACCGGCGGCGTTCTGCAGCACCGCACGCGAGGCAGCGAGCGCATCGACACCGCCGTGCGTGTAGAAGCGCGGATCCTCGATGGCGACGAGCGCGTCCTTCACATAAGGCGAAATATCGTCCCAGCCGACCGGGATACGATCCTGCTCGTAGAATTCCGCGATCTTGACGTTCTTATCGCCCTGCTTCGCGTACAGGGTGCTCGGCTCGGCGAGCTGCCCCGGCTTGAGGTTGCTGGGAAGGTTCTCGAAAATGCTCACGGCAGAGGTCGCCGCGGCGCCCGAGAGGGCGACCACGGGGGTGACTGCAGCGGTGACGAGGATGCCTGCGATAGCGCTCATTGCTACCGCTCCGAGGATTCCGCCGACGACGCCACCAACCGAACGAGGTTTGGCTGTGGGCACGCGCGAAGACTTTGAGGCCTTTGGGGTCATAGACTCAAGGGTAGGCGATAAAAGCTGGCAATCAGCGCCGCTCGCGCCAAAACTCGGCGTTTTCACCCGCTATTTTCAAGAAGGAGTCTCACGTGAGTGATGCCCCAGACGCACCGAAGTGGGAGTACTTTGTTACTCCGCTGTTGCTGCACAATGAAGCCCAGATCCTCAACAACTGGGGATCCCAAGGCTGGGAACTCGTGCAGATCATCGAGGGTCCCGCCGGTGGAAACGTCGCATATCTCAAGAGAAGGGCCTGACATGTCATCAGTTATCGAAGACCGCATCAGCGAGCTTGGATTCGAAATTCCCGAGATCGTTCCCGCGGTTGCGGCGTACGTCCCAGCGGTGCGCGACGGTGACTACGTCTACACGTCGGGGCAGCTCCCGATCGCCAACGGCGCGCTCGTCGCGACCGGCAAGGTTGGAGAGGGCGAGGGCCTCGTCAGCCCCGACCAGGCCCAGGAGCTCGCGCAGTTGTGCGCCCTGAACGCTCTCGCCGCAGTGCGCGGCGTGCTCGGCTCGCTGGACAAGGTCGAGCAGGTCGTCAAGGTGACCGCGTTCGTCGCGTCGGAGCCGAACTTCACCGGCCAGCCGATCGTCGCGAATGGCGCATCGGTGTTCCTCGGCAAGGTGTTCGCCGACCAGGGCATCCACGCGCGCTCGGCGGTGGGCGTCGCGGTGCTGCCGCTCGACGCTCCGGTCGAGGTGGAGTTCATCTTCCGCGTTCGCGACTAAGCCTAGCGATACGCGAAAGGGGCTGCGGATCCGAACTCGGATCCGCAGCCCCTTCGTTATTGCTGCGCTACTTCGCTTCGCGCTCCGCGACGACTCGGTCGGAGATGAGCTGCATCACCATCGTGTCGGCGAGCGTGGTGGTGTCGCCGATCTTGCGTCCCTCCGCCGCGTCCTTGAGCAGGCGGCGCATGATCTTGCCGGAGCGAGTCTTCGGCAGCTCGTTCACGACGTAGACGTTGCGCGGGCGGGCGATCGCGCCGATGTGCGATGCGACGTGCGACCGGAGCTCCTGCTCGGCCTCCGCCTCTGTAATGAGATGCTGCTGCGACTTCAGGATCACGAACGCGACAACCGCCTGACCCGTGGTCTCGTCGTCCGCTCCGACGACGGCCGCCTCCGCGACCGCGTGGTGGCCAACAAGGGCGGACTCGATTTCCGTGGTCGACAGTCGGTGACCTGAGACGTTCATCACGTCGTCCACGCGACCAAGGAACCAGATGTCGCCATCCTCGTCGAGTCGAGCGCCGTCGCCGGCGAAGTACTTGTCGCCAAACTTGTCCCAGTAGGTGTCGATGAACCGCTGCGGATCGCCCCAGACGTTGCGCACCATCGACGGCCACGGCCGCTCGACGACGAGCAGGCCGCCCTGGCCGTTCTCGACGGGGTTGCCGTCATCGTCGACAACGGCGATCGAGATTCCCGGCTGGGCAATCTGCGAGCTGCCCGGCTTGAGCGAGGTGAGCCCTGGGAGCGGAGCAACCATCATGGCGCCCGTCTCGGTCTGCCACCACGTATCGACGATCGGTGTCTTGCCCGCGCCGATGACGTCGCGGTACCAGCGCCACGCCTCGGGGTTGATCGGCTCGCCGACGCTGCCGAGCAGGCGAAGGCTGGAGAGGTCGTACTGCTCGGGAACCTGGCGTCCGACCTTCATGCAGGAGCGGATCGCGGTGGGGGCGGTGTAGAAGATCGAGACCTTGTACTTCTCGATGAGCTGCCACCAGCGGCCCCAGTCGGGGGTGTCCGGGGTGCCTTCGTACATCACCTGCGTCGCGCCGTTGGAGAGCGGGCCGTACACAATGTAGGAGTGGCCGGTCACCCAGCCGACGTCAGCGGTGCACCAGAACACGTCGCTTTCCGGCTTGATGTCGAAGACGTCGCTGAACGTGGTGGTGACCTGCGTGAGGTACCCGCCAGTGGTGTGGAGGATGCCCTTCGGCTTGCCCGTGGTGCCGGACGTGTACAGGATGAACAGCGGGTTCTCGGCGGGGAAGCCCTGCGCGGTGTGCTCCCCGTCGTACGCGGTGATCTCCTCGTGCCACCAGAGGTCGCGGCCGTCGACCATGTTGACCTCGTTGCCGCCGCGGTTCACGACGAGCACGTGCTTGACGGTCCCGGGCTTGCCGTCCGCGTCGTCAAGTTCGAGGGCCTGATCGACGACGGGCTTGAGCGGCGACACGCGCCCCTTGCGGTAGCCGCCGTCGGCGGTGATGACGAGTTCCGCTTCGACGTCGTCGATGCGTGCGCGCAGGCTCTCAGCGCTGAAACCGCCGAAGACGACGGAGTGCGCCGCACCGAGGCGAACCACAGCGAGCATGGCGATGACGGTCTCGGGGATCATTGGCATGTAGATGGCGACCCTGTCGCCCGCGGTGACGCCGAGGCTTGCGAGCATGTTGGCTGCGCGCTTCACCTCGTGCGTGAGTTCTGCGTAGGTGAGCGTGCGGGTGTCGCCTGGCTCGCCTTCGAAGTGGATCGCGACGCGGTCGCCGTGGCCGTTGGCGACGTGCCTGTCGAGGCAGTTCTCCGCGACGTTGAGCTCGCCGTCGGCGAACCACTTCGCGAACGGCGGGTTCGTCCAGTCGAGCACCTCAGTGAATGGCTTCTTCCAGGTGAGCCGGTTCTGCGCCTGCTCGGCCCAGTAGGCCTCTGGGTCGGCCGCCGCGCGGAGGTAGATCTCTGAGGAGTTCTGGTTCGCCTGCGCACGGAATTCCGGTGAAGGCGGGTAGCTCTCGCCGGCGTCGTGCGCGAGGGCAGAAAGACTTTCAATTGTGCCGTGATCGTCGCTCATGGCTACCCTTTCAATCAGGAAACGTCGTTGTCTCGGTCAATGGTAGACCCAGGCCCATCGCCCACAGGCCCCCCGAAAGAGGGGACCGGTCGGCGTTGTCCACATTCGCGTGCCGATGCCTTGAAATGCACGCCGCTCCTCGTTTACATCGTGGGTATGAACCCGGGAGCGTCACCACACGAGCCAGGCCGCTCGGCAGCGCTCGGCACCGATGCCCGTCGCGCGCTTGGTGGACTCGTCTCCCTCGTCGACGACCCGCACGTTCGCGACATCATGCTGCACGCACGCGGCGGCTCTGGTGAGCTGTGGGTCGACCGCGGCGGCGGGGTCGAAGCAGTGGGCGGCTGGGCGGCCCCAGCGCGCGAGGTTCGTGAGCTCGCGGTTCGCCTCATCGCGGCGGGCGGGCGGCATCTCGACGAGCTCAATCCTGTCGCGGACGTGCGCCTCGGCGACGGCATTCGGGTGCACGCAGTCCTTGACCCAGTGGCGGTGGCCGGCACCGTGATCTCGATCCGGCTCCCCGCGCTGCGGCCACTGAGCTTCGCCGACGTGGTCGCCGGTGGGGCGTGTTCTCCCGCCGTCGCGCGGCTGCTTGCGGACAGTGTCGCTGGGAAGCGGAACGTGCTCATCACCGGCGGCACTGGTAGCGGCAAAACCACGCTGCTGAGCGCGCTGTTCTCTCTGGTGCCTGCCGCGGAGCGCATCGTCACGATAGAAGACGTCGCCGAGCTGCGTCCAGATCACCGCCACCACATCGCGCTGGAGGCGCGACAAGCGAACATCGAGGGAGTCGGCGAGGTCAGCCTCGAGCGGCTGCTTCGCGAGGCCCTTCGGATGCGGCCAGACAGAATCGTGCTTGGAGAGTGCCGAGGCGCCGAAATCGCGACACTGCTCGCCGCGCTGAACACGGGGCACGAGGGCGGCGCGGGAACGCTGCACGCGAACCGCATTCAAGACGTTCCCGCCAGGCTTGAGGCACTTGGCATGCTGGCGGGCCTCGGTCGCGAGGCACTGGCTCGGCAGGCAACGGTGCTTGACCTCGTCGTGCACGTGACCCGCCTCGGTGGCCACTACCAGATCGCTCAGCTCGGACGCCTGCGGGTGGGCGAGGCCGGAATGCTGGAGGTGCGGGCACGTGAGGCAGCGGACTACCGGTAGGTCACCGCGACCGCGGACCGGACCAGCGAAAGCGGGCGGCAGGATCAGGATCGCCGTGCGCGGTCTCCTCGACCGCTCGCGAGGTGACGTGGGCGAGGGAGAAACGTCGGTGCCGGCCGCCGTCGCCGCCAGGTGTGCCGCGCTGCTGCGCGGCGGGATGTCGCCAGCACAGGCCGTGCGCGTGCTCGTGACCGACCTTGAGGGCGTGGAGACGCGCGCGATCGCCGCCCGCGTCGCCGAAGGCGTATCGGTGGGGCAGGCGTTCGGAGAGGTTGACGGGCCCGAGTGGCGCGTGCTCGGGGCGGCATGGAGGATCGCCGAGACGAGCGGTGCCCCCTTCGCGCCCGCGCTCGACCGTATCGCGGCGGCCCTGCACGGAATCGCCGAGGGTGCCAGGAAACGCTCGGTGCTTCTCGCTGGTCCGAAGATGACCGCGACCCTCGTGGCCTGGCTTCCGCTTGCCTCAGTGCTGGTGAGCCTCCTCCTCGGTTTCGATCCGATCCCGGTCTTCTTCACACCGCTCGGAGCGGTGCTACTCGTCGTCGGCGTGACCCTGCAGGCGCTGGGGATGCGTTGGTCCGCGAGGCTGATGGCGAGGGTGGAGCGGCAGGATCGCGTCGCTGGGCTGGAATGCGAACTTGCCTGGATCGCGCTCGCAGGCGGGGCACCTCCGGCGCTCGCCCTCAGACGGGTGGCTGACGCCGTGTCTGAAGCGCGCGCTGAGTGGATCCCGCTCGACGCCCTGCGGAACGGCGAGCCGCTCGCCCGTGCGCTCCGCACCGCAACCGCGGCCGGGGTGCAAGCGTCGGCCCTGCTGCTCGACGCTGCTTGCGAGGAGCGTGCGCAGACGCAGGCCGCGCTCGAGCGCGAAGCCGAACGGCTCGGGGTGCGCATCCTGTTGCCGCTCGCCTGTTGCGTGCTGCCGGCATTCATCGCGGTCGGAGTCGTCCCCATCGTAGTGGCGCTGATGGGTGACCTGTTCCCGGGGTGATCCGCCCGCGTTCGTCCACAGCTTCGGTCTCGTGGTGCAGCGTGCGACGTAGTCCACAACTTACTCAATCCGCGCCCGCCGCCGGCACCGTGGTCGGACGATGGAAGTCAGAACCCGAGGACCGCAGCAACAACAGGGTGCGCGGCCCGGCAACCTGAAGGAGGTCACCATGACTACGCCCCAACTCGACCAGGGCCAGACGGCTGGCGAGGCGACCGTCGAGAGCCGCGCAGAGCGAGACGTGCTGCGGGAACTCGGCTTTCCCGTCGCGCCCGAGGCGCCCGATGGCGCAATGGAGCCGAGCGGTCCGGGACCGGATGCTCCCGCCCGCGTCGATCACGCGGAAGCCGCGTCGAGTGGCGACGGGACGCGCGGGCGCCGTCGTCGCGGCCGTCGGCGGGGAGCGTCGTTGCGCGTCCGGTTTACCGAAGACGATCGTGGAGCCGTGACGGCCGAGTATGCACTCGTCATCATGGCTGCCGTGGCATTTGCGGGGCTGCTCATCGTCATCATGCGCTCCGCAGAGGTTCGTGCGATGCTGCTGGCGCTCGTGCAAAACGCCCTCGGCAGCGCCGGTTGACTCGCACCTCGGCCATGACCCGACACAGCCTCGTCGGCGACACGAGCGGATCAGTGACGGCGGAGTTCGCCGTGGCGGTGCCGGCACTGCTGCTTGTGCTCGGCCTCGTTATCGGTACTGTGCAGCTGTCCGCGCAGCGCATCGCGCTCACCGCGCTCGCAGGCGACGTCTCGCGCCTGGAAGCACGCGGCGACACCCGGCTCGCCTCGGCCAGGCTGTCCGAGCATCAGGGAACGCCGGTGATCTCGCGGACTGAGAGCGGCGGAGTCCTGTGCGTCGTCGCGACCGGGTCTCCGGGCTCCGGCCTCCTCGCACCGCTGCGGGTCGCGGGGCGTGGGTGCGCGGCGATCGCGCACACCGGTGCCGGTGAGGCCGCGCCGTGAGCGTGCCAATCGTTGCTGCCATGGCGGGCGGGGCCGTCGTACTTGCGTTGCCGATCCTCGTTGCAGCCCAGGCGCTGGTGGCCGGCGCGAGCGCGGCGAACGCGGCCGATGCCGCGGCGCTCGCCGCAGCCGACGCGCAGTTTGGCGCCGTCGCCGCCGAGTCGGCTGACGCGTGCGAGTTCGCTGCGGTCGTAGCTGAGGCGAACGGGGCCGCGATCGTCGAGTGCTCGCTCGGGCCCGCCACGGCCGAGGCCCGCGTGACGGTGCGCGCCCGTGCCGGGGTGCTCTGGGCTACGAGGCAGGCGCGAGCGGGACCGCCGCAGTGACCTCGTCGGCAGGCCCGGCGGCGCTGACTGGCAGCAGAATCGCGTTGGCGAATGCAATCAGCCGCGCGGCGGCCGCATCGTCGAATGCCGGGACCATCGCGAGCTGATCACCGATCAGAACGAATACTGTGTAAAGCTTGACGGCGGCCTCGCGGTCGTTCAAGTCCGGGTAGACCTCGCGAAGGCACTTCACCCAAATGGACAAGTGCTCTTGCTGCATCTTGCGAAGGCGGCGACGGTCGCCGTCGAGAAGGTTGGCCTGCTCTGCGAAGTACATCCGCATGAGGTTCGCGTCTCGGAAAGAGAGCTCGACATACGACTTCGTTAGCGCGCGAAGTCGCTCTACCGGAGTAGTTCCAGTCGCCTCCGCACCTCGCGCAGTTTCGATGAGCCATTCAGAGGCGCGGTCGAAGGCTGCCATGAGGAGGGCCGGTTTGCCGTCAAAGTGCCGATAGATACCAGAAGGGGTGAGAGCTACCTCCCCGGCTATCTGCTCGACGGTCACTGCGTTGTAGCCGTGAGCGGCGAAGAGCCTCACGCTGGCATCGATGAGCTGCTCTCGCCGAGATGCGGCGGGTGGCACCGTCGGGGAGGCGTTGTCTGCTGCGTCTGCCGCCGGAACGCCCGCCGCGGGCTGCTCGCGCAACGCGTCAAGGCTCAGATCGAGGAGGCTCCACGCGGATGCCTGGAGCAGTTCGCGCAACCGCGGTCGTGCAACGATGGTGTCGTGCCGGGTGATACTTGCCAGCGCGGTCAGCGCGCCGGCGACGAGATACATCCGCTCCGTGTCGTCGACGTCCGGGCGATACACCTTATGGATGTCGTAGAGCCGTTGACCGAGGAGCCCGAACCCTGAGCTGAACTTGATCCGGTCCGACTTCTCGAGGTAGAGACCGGCCCAGCGATAGATCCCTGCAGTGGCCCGGGTCTCAATGTCTACGGAGCACACGTCGTCGATGAGCCGTGCCGCAACAGTCTTGGCCTCTTCCGGCGATGAGACCGGTATTCCCGCAACTTCTTCTGTCGCGTCAAGTAGACGGTTGACGACAGCGACTGCGGTTTGTGCGAAGAGCGCATACTTATTTGGGAAGTGGCGGTAGAGGGCGGGAGCCGAAATCCCGACCGAATCAGCGATGTCCTGCATGCTCACGGGGTGGTAGCCATGGCGCGAAAATGCCACCGCAGCAGCTTGCTCAATGCGCTGCTTCCGGTCGGGCGGTCGCACACGCTTAGGCGTGACGGGCTTCCGTGTAGGCACGCTGTCAGTTTACCGTCGGCGGACACCGTGGTGACTGTGAACAATCGTTGGTACTCATGGGCGAAAGCTCAGAGCCTGCCTCTCTCTGGAGTGGGAGGTGCTAGCGCGAAGCTCTGACTCAGTGCGAGACGGGCTTCTTGAAGCGGAGCCTTGCGATGAGTCCGAGCACGAGCATCACGACGAGGCCCCACGCGAGGCCAAAAATCGCGGACAGGCCGGAATCGACGAACCAGGCGACGACACCTGGGAGCGGTGCTGCATGGACGATCCCGCTGACGATGTCGTAGGGAGCGCTGACACCGACCTCTGCGAGGTTGACAAGCAAGATATGGCCGCCGACCCAAAGCATCGCGAGGGCGCCCACGACGGTGAGCGCGCGGAACACCCACGGCATCGCCTTCACGAGGCCGCGGCCGATCGCCTGCAGCGCCTGCGCGGGCCGCTTGATGAGCCAGAACCCGACGTCGTCCATCCTGATGAGCAGCGCGACCGTTCCGTAGACGGCGACGGTCATGAGGAGCCCGACAACGATGAGCGTTGCGAGCCTGATGCCCCAGGACGAAGCCTCAATATTCGCAAGCGAGATGAGCATGATCTCGATGCTCAGCACCAGATCCGTGCGCACAGCGCTCGACACCATCTGCTTCTCATCGGTCGCGGTGCGCTCGACGACCTGTTCGACGTCAGCCTTCGCCGCGTGGCTTGGGCGGATCCAATGCCACACCTTCTCCGCGCCCTCATAGGCAAGGTAGGTGCCGCCGAGGATGAGCAGCCATGGGAAGATCCACGGGGCCCACGCGCTCAACACCATGATGCCCGCGATGATGATCGCCTTGTTCAAGAGCGAACCGCGCGTGATCTTCCACACCACGGGAAGCTCACGCTTCGGTGTGAGCCCCTGCACATACTGGGGTGACACGGCGGCGTCGTCGATGACGACGCCGGCCGCCTTCGCGGAGGCCTTGGCGGCTCCGGCCACGACGTCGTCGATGGATGCGGCCGCGGCACGTGCGAGCACGGCAATGTCGTCAAGCAGGGCGAAGAAACTAGCGCTCACGTGTGGTGCCTCTATGTAAGGGGAACGAATTGAAAATTAGGATAACCCGTGAACGGGCCAACGAGCTGCAACCAGGTCGGAACTCGGTGGAATGACAGATTCTCACGCGACTGTGTGTATCGTTGCGGTGCAGGGAGCCCTGCGCGACGAATCGCGTGTACGGGATAAAAAGGCGAGAATTGGAGTGCCGTGGGGAAAAAGCTAGTCATCGTGGAGTCGCCGACCAAGGCGCGCACGATTGGTGGTTACCTCGGTGATGACTACGAGGTGCGGTCGTCCGTCGGACACGTCCGCGATCTCGCCGAACCGTCGGAGCTCCCGGCGGAGCTCAAGAAGGGGCCGTTCGGCAAGTTCGGCGTCGACGTTGAGAACGGCTTCGCTCCCTACTATGTCGTCAATGACAATAAGAAGAAGACCGTCGCCGAGCTGAAGCGCGCGCTCAAGGGCGCCGACGAGCTCTTCCTCGCAACTGATGAGGACCGCGAGGGTGAGGCCATCGCGTGGCACCTGCTCGAGGTGCTGAAGCCGAAGGTGCCGGTGCACCGCATGGTGTTCCACGAGATCACCAAGGACGCGATCGCCGAAGCACAACGAAACACCCGCGAGCTCGACACCGCGCTCGTCGATGCGCAGGAGACCCGGCGCATCCTTGACCGCCTGTACGGCTACGACATCTCACCGGTGCTCTGGCGCAAGGTTGCGCCCAAGCTCTCGGCGGGCCGCGTGCAGTCCGCGGCGACCCGACTCGTCGTTGATCGCGAGCGGGAGCGCCTCGCCTTCCGCGCCGCAGAATACTGGAGCATCGCCGCGCGCTTCAGCCCCGCCGAGGACGCGCCGGATCGCGTGCCGTTCGAGGCAAAGCTCGTCAGGCTCGACGGCAACCGCGTCGCGTCCGGTGGCGACTTCGACGACACCGGAATGCTCACCGCGAAGGCAACCGGCGCCGGCGTGATCGCGCTTGACGGCACCAGGGCAGAGGCGATCGCCGCCGCCCTCGGCGAGGGCCCCGTGGCGCTCGTCCGTGCGCTCGAGACGAAGCCGCACACGCGCCGCCCGGCGGCCCCGTTCACCACCTCGACGCTGCAGCAGGAGGCCTCGCGAAAGCTCCGCTTCAGCTCGCGGCAGACGATGTCGTTCGCACAGTCGCTCTACGAGAACGGCTACATCACCTATATGCGTACCGACTCGCCGACGCTCTCGAAGCAGGCGCTCGAGGCGGCACGCAGCCAGGCCGCCTCGCTCTACGGCGCCGAGACTGTGCCCGACAAGCCGCGCGTTTACACCGGCAAGGCGAAGGGTGCGCAGGAAGCGCACGAGGCGATCCGGCCCGCCGGCGATACGTTTGTCCGCCCGAGCGAACTCAAGGGCAAGCTCACCCAGGGCGAGTTCGCGCTGTACGACCTCATCTGGAAGCGCACGGTCGCGAGCCAGATGGCCGACGCGAAGGGCTCAACGGCGACGGTCACGCTTGGCGTCGCTGTCGCTGAGGGCTCCGCGAGCACCGACGCCGAGTTCACCGCGAGCGGCACCGTCATCACGTTCCCCGGCTTCCTCCTCGCCTACGAAGAAGGCAAGGATGAGAAGCGCGGCGACGCCGAGAAGAACAACGTCTCGCTCCCGCAGCTGACGGAGGGCCAGGCCCTCGGCGTCAGCGAGGCCCTCGCGAAGCAGCACGAGACGAGCCCGCCGCCGCGCTACACGGAGGCGAGCCTCACCAAGCGCTTCGAAGAGCTCGGCATTGGACGGCCGTCGACGTACTCGTCGACAATCTCGACCATCATGGACCGCGGCTACGTCTCGAAGCAGGGCCAGGCGCTCGTGCCGAGCTGGATCGCGTTCTCGGTCGTGCGTCTGCTCGAGGAACACTTCGCGGCGCTCGTCGACTACGACTTCACCGCAGAAATGGAGAGCGACCTCGACGAGATCGCGGCCGGCCAGACCGACCGCTCCGAGTGGCTGAAGGAGTTCTACTTCGGCACCGACAACCACCCGGGTCTCCGCGGCGTCGTTGATAACCTCGGCGAGATCGATGCGCGCGCGATCAACACGATCCGGATCGACGACCAGATCTCGCTTCGCAACGGCAAGTATGGCCCCTATCTTGAGGTCTTCGACGAGAAGAGCGAGGTCGACGAGAACGGCGAGCTCAAGCCGCGCAGCGTGAACATTCCTGACGGGATGGCGCCTGACGAGCTTACGCCCGAGCGCGCGCACGAGCTCGCCGACGCCGAGCCCGCTGAGGATCGCGTCGTCGGCCTGCACCCGGTCACCGGCAAGCGCGTCATCGCGAAGAACGGCCGCTTCGGCCCGTACGTGCAGGAGCTGCCGAACGAGGACGAGGAACTCCCGAAGGGCGAGAAGCCCCGCACCGCGTCGCTCTTCAAGTCGATGGACCCCGCGACGGTCGACCTTGATACGGCCGTGGCCCTCCTCGACCTGCCCCGTGTCGTTGGCAATGATCCCGAGTCCGGCGACCCGATCACGGCGCAGAACGGCCGCTACGGCCCGTACCTGAAGAAGGGTACGGAGACTCGCACGCTGCCGAGCGAGGACTCGATCTTCTCGATCGACCTCCCTGGCGCGCTCGAGGTGCTCGCGCAGCCGAAGTACGGTGCCCGCAAGGCGAGCTCGGCGCTGAAGGAGTTCGACGCCGACCCCGTCAGCGGCAAGCCGGTGAAGGTGAAGGACGGCCGCTTCGGCCCGTACGTCACCGACGGCGAGACGAATGCGACGATCCCGCGGGGCGACTCGGTCGAGGAGATCACGTTCGAGCGCGCGATCGACCTGCTCGCTATTAAGCGCGCGAAGGGCCCCGCCAAGAAGAAGGCGCCAGCGAAGAAGAAGGCTCCCGCCAAGAAGCCGGCAGCGAAGAAGCCGGCAGCCAAGAAGTCGACGGCAGCGAAGAAGGACGTCGATCCGGCGCGTTCGGCCGCCGCGAAGAAGGCCGCCGAGACGCGCAAGGCGAACGCCGCGAAGAAGGCGGCGGAGGCTGCTGCCGCGGCCGAGGCCGCAGAGTAGGCCCCGCATGTTCATCACCCTCGAGGGCGGGGACAGCGTCGGCAAAACGACGCAGGCGGCGATGCTCGAGGCCTGGCTGACCAGCGAGGGCCGCGAGGTCGTGCGCACGCGGGAGCCGGGCGGCACACCGCTCGGCGTCGAGGTGCGCAGGTTGCTGCTGCACGGAGGCGACGAGATCGGTGCCGTTGACCCACGCGCCGAGGCGCTGCTGTACGCGGCGGACCGCGCGCAGCACGTTGCAAAGGTGGTTCGGCCCGCGATTGAGCGCGGCGCGGTCGTCGTGCAGGATCGGTACATCGACTCCTCCCTCGCCTACCAGGGCGCAGGCCGAGTCCTCGACGTCGATGAGGTCCGCCGCATCAGCGAGTGGGCGGTCGGGGGGTTGTGGCCCGACGTCACGGTGCTGTTCGACCTCGCGCCAGAGATCGCGGCCGGCAGGCGCTCGTCGCGAGACGACGACAGGCTTGAGGCCGAGCGGCAGGAGTTCCACGAGGCCGTCCGGGCCGCCTACCACGGGCTCGCTGCGGCGTCGCCGGAGCGATTCCTCGTCGTCGACGCCTCGGGAACTCCCGAGGAGATCCACGCCGTCGTGCGTGCCCGGGTCGCGGAGCGCCTCGCCGCAGCCTGACGTCCGCGTACCGCCGGCACCTGCTGGTTTCGAGCGCGAGCGAGGCGCTTCCCTGCAAAAGAGCACTGTTCTCGCAGTGGGGAACTACCTGTTCGGCAGGAAAAGCCCTGTTTGGCGGGGGGAGGTTTGAGGGTGAGCCCGTGATTCGGCCAGCCGGCGAGGTGGGATCGGACTCAGTCGGCGTGGGTGGGGCCGCCGGACTGGGTCTCGATACCGAAGAGCGTCTCGAGCGCCTCGGCAGCGGCGGGCACGCGGCCCTCGCGCCCGAGTGTGCGGATCCGCGTCATCGGCGTGTGCAGTAGCTTGCCCGTGAACCGGCGCAGCGCGGCCTCGTAGTCGGCCGTGACGAAGGTGGCATCGGCGCCAGTACGGTCGGAAGCCACGCCAGTACGGTCGGAAGCCACGCCGGTGCCAGCGCCGGTGCCTGTGCCAGAGCCGGTGTCAGCGCCAGCGCCAGTGGGCGATTCGAGGCCCGCGCCCGCCCCCGCCGAGGCCGCCGACTGCGAGGCCGCCCTGGCCCGGCAGAGCTCGTCTTCGAGAATGCCCATCACGTGCGTGCGGAGCGCGAGCAGCGCCGGCAGCGCGTCCCGTTCCGCCCGGGACGCGGAGAACTCGTCGGCGGCCTGTCGCACGATCTCGTGCGCTTCGGCCGCGGTGCTGAGCTCTTCGACGGGCGCGTGCTTTGACACCGTCTCGAGGTCGAGCAGTTCGATTCCGGGGAGCTCTGCGACGGCGTGTTCGATGTTCCTGGGCATCCCCAGGTCGATGAGCAGTCGCTCGTTCGTTTCGGCCGCCCCCGGGCGCAGCAGCTCGGCCGTGAGCACGGGCTCCTCCGCGCGGGTGCAGGCGACAACGACGTCGGCGGCGCTGAGCGCCTCCGCGAGTTCGCCCTGCGGTACGACGATGAGGTCGTGCTCTGCGGCGTAGGTCTCGGCCCTGCCCGAGGGGGAGTACACCCGGATCGCACCCGCCCCGCGCGCCCGAAGCGCCGCCACCGTGGCGCCGGCGTAGGCGCCCGTGCCGATGAGCAGCACGTGTGCGGAACCCCAATCTGCCACCCGGGCCTCCGCCATGCGCAGCGCGAGCCGCACGAGCGACCGGCCGGCCGAGCGGATGTCGGTGCGGTGCCCCACCTCGCGCGAGGTGCGGGTCGCGGTGCGGAAGAGATGCTCGAGGTCGTGGGTGAGCGTGCCGCGGGCCCGTGCGTCGTCGTGGGCGCGCCTGACCTGGCCCGCGATCTCGCTCTCGCCGACCACGGCCGACTGCAGGCCGGCGGCGACGGCGAAGAGGTGCGCCGCGGTGTCGTGATCGGTGGCGCTGCTCGAGGCGGCCGCGAGCTCGGCGACGTCGATCCCCGTTGACGCAGCGACGCGCGCGAGCACCGGCTCCGGCCTGCCCTGGCCCGTCTCGGCGTAGATCTCGAAGCGGTTGCATGTCGCGAGGACGACCGAGCCGACGGTGAGCGTGGGGTCGTCGAGCCCCGCCGCGATGTCCTCGGAGCGCTTCGAGAGGGCCTCAAGGAGCTCGAACGGCGCGCGTTCGAGGCTGAAAGAAAGGGAAAGAAGCATGCGCGTTTCTGTGATCGTGAGGGTGATCTGGCTGACGAAAAGCAAGCAAATCACGCGAACCTGAGCACATCAGATTTATCACATCAGATCTATGGGTTACTATCTCGGCGATGAAACTTCTCAGCGAAACCCATCCGCTCGTCACCGGGCGTACCAGCAACTCCCCGCTCGTTCGCGCCCTCCGGGGCGAGCGGCCCGACCGCGTGCCCGTGTGGTTCATGCGGCAGGCGGGCCGCTCGCTGCCCGAGTACCGGGCGCTGCGCTCCGAGCATCGTATGCTCGACGCCTGTCTCAACCCTGAACTCGCGAGCGAGATCACGCTGCAGCCGGTGCGGCGGCACGGCGTCGACGCGGCGGTGTTCTTCAGCGACATCGTGGTGCCGCTGCTCCTCGCGGGCGTGGACGTCGACCTCGTCGCCGGCGTCGGCCCGGTCTTCGCGGAGCCCGTCCGCACCGCGGCTGAGGTTGCGCTGTGCCGGGCCGAGTACACTCCGGAGCGGCTGCGGGCGGCGCTCGGTCCGATCCGAGAGGCCGTCGCGCTCACCGTCGCCGAGCTCGGCGAGACGCCGCTCATCGGCTTCGCCGGTGCGCCCTTCACGCTCGCGGCATACCTCGTCGAGGGGCGGCCGTCGCGCGAGCACCTGCGCGCTCGGACGCTCATGCAGTCTGACCCGGAGACCTGGCGTGCGCTGCTCTCGTGGACCGCGGAGCTCAGCGCCGTGTTCCTCGAGGCGCAGATCGAGGCCGGGGCGAGCGCGGTGCAGTTGTTCGACTCGTGGGCGGGGTCCCTGAGCGCCGCCGCGTACCGCGAGCACGTCGCCCCGGCGTCGCGGCAGGCGCTCGGGCTTGCGCGGCAGCTCGCGTACCCGCATCCGTGGGAGGCAGGAGCCCAGGCCCGTGTCCCCGTCATTCACTTCGCGGTGGGCTCCGGGCACCTCCTCGAAGAGCTCACCGCCCTTGACCCAGATGCGGTCGGCGTCGACTGGCGCACGCCGCTCGACGAGGCGAGTGCGCGCCTGGGCGACAGGATGCCGCTTCAGGGCAATATCGACCCCGCGTTCCTTGGCGCCCCGGCGGCAGTCCTCGACGCGCACGTCGCCGACGTGCTCGCCCGCGGGGAGCGGGCCCCGGCGCACATCCTGAACCTCGGCCACGGTGTGCCGCCCGAGACGGACCCCGACGTGCTCACCCGCATCGTGCAGCTCGCGCATGCACGCTAGCGCCCACGCGCGGCCACACATCGCCGTCGTCGGCGGGGGCATCTCCGGGCTTGTTGCGGCCCGCGAGCTCGCCCGCGCCGGTGCGGCCGTCACGCTCGTTGAGCGTGGCGAGCGGCTCGGCGGTCGGGTGCGCGGGGCCGAGCTCGGCGGCGCGACGTTCGACGTCGGCGCGGAGGCATTCGCGACCCGCGGGGGAGCGGTCGCCGCGCTCATCGCCGATCTCGGGCTCTCGGGCCGGATCGTGCAGCCGGCGCAGCTCGGTTCCTGGGTGGTGACGGCAGACGGCGCCCTCCCGCTGCCTCCGGGCGGCGCCGTCGGGATCCCAGCGAGGCCCCTTGCCGCATCAGTCCGGGCGCACCTCGGGCTGCGCGGAGCCCTCCGCGTCGCTGTCGAGCCCCTGCTGCGGCGCGACAGGCCTGGCGCACGGGCGTCCGCGGGGGCAGAGGCGGAGGCAGGCGCAGCGACTGAGACGCTCGGCGCGCTCGTCCGCCGCCGGCTCGGGGAGCGTGCCCTCGACAGGCTCGTGCGGCCGATCGCGCTCGGCGTGTACTCCACGGATCCGGATCTGCTCGAACTCTCGGCGGTGCCCGGACTGGCCGACGCGTACGCGCGGACCGGCTCGCTCGTGCGGGCGGCGAGGCAGCTCCGCGACTCAAGCGTCGCGGCTGGCGGCGCCGTCGCCGCACTCGCTGGCGGGATGACGACGCTCGTCGACGCGCTCGCCGCCGACGCAGCGGACCGGGGCAGCGAGATCCGCACGGGCTCCCGGGTCGTCGAACTTACGCGCGGCGTTTCTGAGCATGGCGCGGAGCCGGGCCGGCCCTCCGGGGCCCAGTGGACGTTGCGGGACGGGTCGGGCAAGACGATCCTCCGCTGCGACGCGGTGCTCCTCGCCGTGCCCGAGACGGTGGCGGCCGCGCTCCTCGCCGAGCGCACGCCCCCGCCGGCCGAGCACGACATCGAGGTCGTCGCGCTCGCGGTCGCAGACCCGCGACTCGACGCCGCACCGCGCGGCACCGGAGCGCTCGTCGCCGAGGGCGCGGGCATTGCTGCGAAGGCGCTCACCCACGCAACGGCGAAATGGCCGGACCGGGCCGCGACCGTGCCCGCGGGCACGCACGTGATCCGGCTCTCCTACGGTCGCGCCGGCGCAGCCCCTGAGACCGCCGCGCTCCCCGACGCGGAGGCGCTGGATCTCGCGTGCCGCGACGCCTCTCTGATTCTCGGGGTGCCCATCGACCCCGCCGCGGTGCTCGGGTGGACGCGCCAGCCGTGGCAGGTCGGCGCGCCACCCGGGCGAGCGCCGCGGCTCGCCCCGCCCCCGGGCGTGGAAGTCGCCGGCGACTGGGTGAGCGGCACGGGGCTCGCCTCCGTCGTTCCCGGCGCCCGCGCGGCCGCGGCCCGCATTCTCGAACACCTCACCGCAACGAACGAAAGCTCGGTATCGCCAGCATGACCGCATTTCACGCACCCGCATCACCCGCACCGGCAGGCGCCGCTACTCCGGGCTCGGTCACCCGCGCCGCCGGTGCGGTCGCGGCCGCGCCGGGGCTCCTGCGCATCGGCACCCGCGGCAGCGCGCTCGCGGTCTCGCAGACGACGACGGTCGCCGAGGCGATCGCGCGCGCGACGGGAGTCGACGTCGTGCTCGTGATCATCACCACCCACGGCGACGTGTCGCGGGCCCCGCTCGCGCAGCTCGGCGGCACCGGCGTCTTCGTGAGCGCGCTGCGTGAGGCCCTCGTCGCCGGGGAGTGCGACCTTGCGGTGCACTCGTTGAAGGACCTGCCAACGGGCCCGTGCGACGGGATTACCCTCGGCGCCGTCCCCGTGCGGGCCGACCCGCGGGACGCGCTCTGCGCGCGCGACGGCATGACGCTTGCGACGCTGCCCATCGGCGCGAGGGTTGGCACCGGATCGCCGAGGCGCGCCGCGCAGCTGCTCGCCCGTCGGCCGGACCTGCAGGTGTCGGACATCCGCGGCAACGTCGACACCCGGCTCGCCCGGATCACCGACGACCTCGACGCGGTCGTGCTCGCCGCGGCTGGCCTCGACAGGATCGGCCGAAGCGACGCGATCTCCGAACGCTTCCCCCTTCACGCCGCGCCGCCAGCGCCGGGCCAGGGCGCCCTCGCGATCGAGGTGCGCTCGACTGATGTAGCACTGCCGGTGATGCGCCGGGCGCTCGCCGCGCTGAACGACCCGCGGGCGCGGGCCGAGGCGATCGCCGAGCGCGCGCTGCTCGGCACGCTCGAAGCCGGGTGCGCCGCACCGATCGGGGCGACCGCAGCGGTCGAGGGCGGCACCCTGACGCTCTCGGCAACGGTCTACCGGCTCGACGGCAGCGAGCAGCTCACGGCGGCCGCAAGCGCAGCGTGGGACGCCGCCATGCCGGATGCCGCCGCGCCGACGGAACTCGGGCGCCGCGCCGCGGAGGAGCTGCTCGCCCGCGGGGCGGAGCAGCTCGCACCACTGGGTGGCACGAGATGACCCTCGCGAACCTGGCTGACCCGCCGACGCTCGGCGGGCGGATCGTGCTCGTGCCGCGCGGCGGCGAACGGGGCGAGCGGATCGCCGAGCACGTGCGCACCCTCAGCGGCGAGGCGGTCCTCGTCCCGCTCATCGAACAGCTGCCGCCGCACGATGGCGCGGCGCTTCGCGCCGCGATCGCGCGCGTCAACGCCGGACACTACGGCTGGGTCGCCGTCACGAGCGTGCACGGCGCCGACGCGCTCATCTCGGGTGGGGCGCTCTCCGGTCGAGCCCGGATCGCGGCCGTCGGCCCCGCGACGGCGGAGCGTCTCGAGGCCGCCGGGTTCGACGTCGACCTCATCCCCGCCGAGTTCACGGGCGCGCGGCTGGCCGAGCGGCTCGCCGCCGAGCGTGCGGGCGGGGCGGGCGCGGCAGTGGGGGATCCTGATCCCGCCGACCGCGTGCTCCTCCCGCTCTCAGACCTCGCCGATCAGACCGTCGAGAACGGGCTGCGCGAGGCGGGCTTCGAGCCCGAGCGCGTCACGGCCTACCGCACCGTCCCCGTTGCCGCCGTCCGCGCCGACGCCGAGCTCCGGCCGCGGCTCGGTGCCGTGCTCGTCTTCAGCTCGTCCGGCGCGCGGGCGCTAGCCGGCCGCTTCGCGCCGCTCCCACCCGGAGCGCTCGTCGCCGCGATCGGTGAACCCACCGCCCGCGAACTCGCGCGGCTCGGCATCCCCGCTGCCGTCGTCGCCGCCGAGCACACCGCGGCGGGCACGGTGCGGGCGCTCGCCGAGCACTGCGCGCGCCTGAGCTCCGGCCCGACAGCTTTCACTGAAACCACCAACCGAGAAGGAACCGACGCATGACCCCCACTGTTCGCCCCAGGCGGCTCCGCGCGACGCCAGCGATGCGCGGCCTCGCCACCGAGACCCGCGTGCACCCCCGCGACCTGATCCTCCCGATGTTCGTGCGCGAGGGGATCGACGCGCCGTTCCCGATCGGCTCCATGCCGGGCGTCGTGCAGCACACTCTCGACTCCCTCCGTGCCGCGGTCGCGGAGGCGGCCGCGGCCGGGGTCGGGGGCGTCATGCTGTTCGGGATCCCGGCGGTGCGCGACGCCCGGGGCAGTGCTGCGGACGACCCCGCTGGCATCCTCAATGTCGCGACCGCCGCCGTCCGCGCTGAGGCCGGCGACGCGCTCGTCGTGCAGACCGATCTGTGCCTCGACGAGTTCACCGACCACGGGCACTGCGGGGTGCTCACTGCCGACGGCGCCGCCGTCGACAACGATGCGACCCTCGACCGGTACCGCGCGATGGCCGTCGCGCAGGCCGAGGCCGGGTCGGAACTCCTTGGGCTGTCGGGCATGATGGACGGCCAGGTCGCCGCCGTGCGCGAGGCGCTCGACGACGCCGGTCACCCCGACACGGCGCTGCTCGCCTACTCGGCGAAGTACGCCTCGGCGTTCTACGGGCCGTTCCGCGAGGCGGTGGACTCGCAGCTCACCGGCGACCGCAAGGGCTACCAGATGAACCCGGCGAACCGCCGCGAGGGGCTCCGCGAGGCCGAACTCGACGTGCTCGAAGGCGCCGACATCGTCATGGTGAAGCCCGCGATGAGCTACCTCGACGTGCTCGCCGACGTCGCGGCCGTCAGCCCCGTGCCCGCCTGGGCCTACCAGGTGTCGGGTGAGGCCGCCATGATCGAGGCTGCGGCCCAGAACGGCTGGATCGACAGGCGGCGGGCGATCGAGGAGTCCGTGCTCGGGATCAAGCGGGCAGGGGCTGATGCGATCCTGAGCTACTTCGCCACCGAGCTCGCGGGGTGGCTGCGATGAGCGCGGCGGAGGCCGCGACCCGGCCGCTTCGCTCGGAACCCGGCGCGACCGGTCCAGCCAGCGCGAACGCTGAGTTCGCCGCGCGGGCCGCCGGCGTGATTCCCGGCGGCGTGAACTCGCCCGTGCGCGCGTTCGGCTCGGTCGGCGGCACACCCAGGTTCTTCGTCAGCGGAAGCGGCGCGACGGTCACCGACGCCGACGGTCGCGAGTACGTCGACCTCGTCGGGGCGTGGGGCCCTGCCCTCCTCGGCCACGCGCACCCTGCGGTCGTCGAGGCCGTGCAGCAGGCGGCCGCGCGCGGCCTCGGGTTCGGCGCGTCCGTGCCCGGCGAGTACGAGCTGGCAGAGGAGATCATCGCGCGCATGCCCGAGGTCGACCTCGTGCGCCTCGTGTCCACGGGCACCGAGGCGACGATGACGGCGATCCGCGTCGCCCGCGGAGCGACCGGGCGGCCGCTCATCATCAAGTTTGCGGGGCACTACCACGGGCACTCGGACGGGCTGCTCGCGGCCGCGGGCTCGGGGCTCGCGACGTTCGGCCTACCGGGGTCCGCGGGGGTCACCGCCGAGACCGCGGCGCAGACCCTCGTGTTGCCCTACAACAACCTCGCGGCCCTCGAGCACGCGTTCGCTACGCACCCCAGCGAGATCGCCGCCGTCATCACGGAGTCCGCCGCAGCGAATATGGGGATCCTGCCGCCCGACCCTGGCTTCACCGAGGGGCTCATCCGCCTCGCCCACGCGCACGGCGCGCTCGTCATCACCGACGAGGTGCTGACAGGCTTCCGAGCGAGCGCCGCCGGGTACTGGGGGATCGAACGTGCGACCATGCCCGATGGCCTGCAGCCCGACCTGTTCACCTTCGGCAAGGTCGTGGGTGGCGGGCTGCCACTCGCCGCGCTCGGCGGCAGACGCGACCTCATGGAACAGCTCGCCCCGCTCGGGCCCGTGTACCAGGGCGGAACGCTCTCGGGCAATCCGCTCGCTGTCGCGGCCGGGCTGACGACGCTGCGACACGCGGACGACGCGGTCTACGAGCGGCTGTCGGCGGCCGCAGACGCGCTCGCGGTCGAACTCGACGACGCGCTGACCGCCGCAGGTGTCGCCCACCGGGTACAGCGGGCGGGGACGCTGCTCAGCGTGCTCTTCGGCGACTACCCGGTCGCGCCCGCCACCTACGACGACGTGCTCGGGCAAGACACCGCAAAGCACCGGGCGTTCTTCCACTCGATGCTCGAGGCCGGGGTGAACCTGCCGCCAAGCGCCTTCGAAGCCTGGTTCGTGAGCGCCGCGCACGACGACAGAGTCATCGGGAGGATCGCCGAGGCGCTGCCGGCCGCGGCTCGGGCCGCCGCCGCGGCGTAGGAGCGCTTCGGGCTGGCACTCGGGTTTTGGCAGGGGTTCGGGCTGGGCTCGGGCTCGGACTTCGGCCCGGGCTCGGGGTTTCGGCCAGGCTCGGGCTTCGGCCCGGGCTCCGGCTCGGTGCTCAGTCGTACGGCCTGGGATCTGCAGAAGATCTGCCCGTGCGCGGGTGGAACGGCATATGAATTGCAGAACGCATTGGCAATGCCGGGCTGGGGTGGGGCCGGTCGGGGGCGCTGGTTGTGACTGAGGCGGCCCGGGCGCGGCTGGGATGGGACCAGGTATGCCGGGCACGGCCTGGGCCCGAGCACGCAAACGGGGAGGGCGCCACCGAATGGTGACGCCCTCCCCGTTCTGAGCCTCAGGGCTCAACGCACTGGATTACTCCGCGATGACCGGACCGAAGGCCGCGGGCAGCGTTGCCTCAACCGATGCGCGAAGCTCGGCGAGGGGGAGCGTGAAGCGATCCTGAACCTCGATCGCAGCGTCCGCGCCCGCAAGATCGGTGACGCCAACCTTGAGCACGGGGTAGTTCCGGCCCTCGCAGAGGCCGCGGAACTTTACGTCCTCCTCGTGGGGAACGGCGACGAGCACGCGGCCCTGGGTCTCCGAGAAGAGCGCGGCGACAGCGTCGACGCCGTCGCGCTCCATGATCTCCGTGATCCACACGCGAGCACCGATGCCGAAGCGGAGCGCGCCGTCGACGATGGCCTGCGCGAGGCCACCCTCTGACAGGTCGACCGCGGCCGAGAGCAGCCCGCCCTGGCTCGCCGCGTGGAGCAGCTCGGCCAGCGTGCGCTCAGCGTCGAGGTCGGCCTTCGGGGGGAGCCCGCCGAGGTGGGAGTGCACGGCCTCAGCCCATGCCGAGCCGTCGAGCTCGTCGCGGGTCACGCCGAGCAGGTACAGGTTCTCGCCCTGATCCTGCCAACCCGACGGGATGCGGCGAGCGACGTCGTCGATGATGCCGAGCACGCCAACAACGGGAGTCGGGTGGATCGGGGTATCGCCGGTCTGGTTGTAGAACGACACGTTGCCGCCGGTGACGGGAACTTCGAGCTCGAGGCACGCGTCAGACAGGCCCTCGACGGCCTGCGAGAACTGCCACATGACCTCGGGGTTCTCGGGGCTGCCGAAGTTCAGGCAGTCGGTGACCGCGGTCGGCACCGCACCCGAGGTGGCGACGTTGCGGTACGCCTCGCCGAGCGCGAGCTGCGCGCCAGCGTGCGGGTCGAGCTGGCAGTAGCGGCCGTTCGCGTCGGTCGAGATCGCGACGCCGAGTCCGGTCTCCTCGTTCACGCGGATCATGCCGGCGCCGTCGGGGAAGGACAGCGCGGTGTTGCCGCCGACGTAGTAGTCGTACTGGTTCGTGACCCACGACACGTCTGCCTGGTTCGGCGACGAGGAGACAGCGAGCAGCTGCGCGCGGAGCGCGTCGCCGTCCTCGTCGCGTGCGAGACCCGCAGCGTTGACCGAGTCGGCCTGGAGAGCGTCGATCCACGTCGGGTAGGCAACCGGGCGCTCGTAGACGGGGCCGTCGACGGCGACGGTGGAGGGATCGACGTTCACGATCTCCTCGCCGCGCCAGTTGATGACGAGACGGTTCGTGTCGGTGACCTCACCGAGCACGCTCGTCTCGACGTCCCACTTCGCGGTCACCGCGAGGAACTCGTCGAGCTTCTCGGGCGCGACGATCGCCATCATGCGCTCCTGGCTCTCCGACATGAGGATCTCCTCAGCCGTGAGCGACGGGTCGCGCAGCAGCACGCTGTCGAGCTCGATGAACATGCCGCCGTCACCGTTCGCCGCGAGCTCGCTCGTCGCGCACGAGATGCCGGCAGCACCGAGGTCCTGGATGCCCTCGACGAGCTCGCCCTGGAACAGCTCGAGGCAGCACTCGATGAGCACCTTCTCGGCGAAGGGGTCGCCGACCTGCACGGCGGGGCGCTTCGTGGGGCCGCCCTCATCGAACGAGTCGGAGGCGAGGATCGACGCGCCGCCGATGCCGTCGCCGCCGGTGCGGGCGCCGAAGAGCACGACCTTGTTGCCGAGGCCGGAGGCGTTCGCGGTGTGGAGATCCTCGTGGCGGAGCACGCCGACGCCGAGCGCGTTCACGAGCGGGTTCTGCTGGTAGACGCCGTCGAACACGGTCTCGCCGCCGAGGTTCGGGAGGCCGAGGCAGTTCGCGTACGACGAGATGCCCGAGACGACGCCGTGCACGACGCGCGCGGTATCGGGATCGTCGATCGCGCCGAACCGCAGCTGATCCATGACCGCGACGGGTCGTGCGCCCATCGAGATGATGTCGCGGATGATGCCGCCTACGCCGGTTGCGGCCCCCTGGAACGGCTCAATGTAGGAGGGGTGATTGTGGCTCTCCACCTTGAACGTGACAGCGAGCCCCTCGCCAACGTCGATGACGCCGGCGTTCTCGCCCATGCCGACGAGCAGTCGCTCGCGCATCTTGTCGTTGACCTTCTTGCCGAACTGGCGCAGGTAAATCTTCGACGACTTGTACGAGCAGTGCTCGGACCACATCACCGAGTACATCGCCAGCTCGCCCGAGGTGGGGCGGCGGCCGAGGATCTCGCGAATCTTGTCGTACTCGTCTGGCTTGAGCCCGAGGGCCGCGTACGGCTGTTCTTTCTCGGGGGTGGCAGCCGCATCGGCGACCGTATCGGGGCGAATGGGAGAGGCAGCGAAGTCAGTCACCCCCTCAGTCTACGCGGCTTTCGAACGCAGAATTTCCCCCGTCACCCCCAGTGCGTGGGGCCCCTCGCAAAACCGTGAACTGGCGGTGGAATGACGCTTTTCCGCCCCTTCCCCGCCCGCAGGTGCCAAACTAGGGGTATGAGCGAACAGCAAGCGCCACAGTCAGCCCCGCAGGGCGTCGATCTCAACGCCGCCCAGACGTTGACCGGTGACCAGCCGGGCAAGAAGAAGCTGTCACTGTTTCTTCGTGTCAGCATCATCCTGCTGATCGGCCTCACACTCGCCTCAATCTCGCTGCTCTTCATCGGCGACTTCGAGGGACGTTTCGAGCGCATCTTCTCGACATTCGCACTGTTTGCGGTCTTCGTCGTACTGACGGCGATCGATACGAGCCGCGACCGCGCGAACGAGTGGTACGCGCCGGTCGCCCTCATCGCGAACACGTACATCCTTGGGCTCCTGCTCGTTGTCATCTGGATGACGCCGTACGATTCGTTCTCCCTGATGTTCCAGATCTTCTGGAAGTCGTTCCTCGTGATCCTCGTCACCCGACTCGTGATCCTCTGCTGCGAGCTGCTGCTGCGCACGGGCCGGGAGGACGACGAAGCCGGCAACCGGTTCGCATTCGTCACGAGCGTGCTTGCGGTGCTGTCGGGCATCCTGTTTACGGCCCCGGTCGGGATCGAGGCGTTCAGCCTCCACGTGCCGGACATGTACTGGAAGATTGCGACCGCTGTCCTGATCCTCACCGCTCTCGGCCTCTCCGTCACGCTGCTGCTGCGCTGGGCGAACAGCTCTGACGAGCGCACCGCCAGGCGCGAGGCCGACAAGGCCGCGCGCGGTGCTGCGGCGCTCACGGCGCCGACCGGCGCCGCTGAGCCGGCGGCAAGCGCTCCCGCAGTTCCCGCCGAGGCTCCCGCGCAGGCGGCGCCGCTGCTCCAGCAGGGGTCCGGCGAAACGCAGACTCCGCAGGACCAGCACGCGCCAGCCGAGGTGCTCCTCCCGTGGCCGACGTTCGCCGACGGCCGGCCGATCCCCGCTCGCCCCGACGGCCAGCCGGACTTCTCGGTGCCGGGCGCACCGCTCCCGCCCACGTTCTAGCTGAGCCTCGACGGGGCTCGCGACGGAACCTGTGTTGTCAGGCGCCCGCATCGGGTGCCTGGCAGTCCGGCGTCGTTCGCGGCCCTAGACTGACTGGGTGAATGCTGCAGTAACCCCACGTGTGCGCCCAATCCGGGCAGCTGAATACCCCGCCGAAGTCGCGCTCCTCGACGCCGCCTACGGGGCTGGCCCCTACGCCGCGGAGCTCGCGGGGGACCCAGAATGGGAGCGCTCGGTGAGCGACGTAGCCGGGCGAGACGCCGACGGCCGGGTCATTGTGGTTGAGGAGGCAGGCAGGCTGCTCGGAGCCGCCTCGGTACTGCGTCCCGAAAGCTCACACGCGAAGCTCGCGAGCGCCGGCGAAGCCGAGCTGCGGCTCGTCGCGGTCGCCCCGGAAGCGCAGGGGCGCGGCATCGGGGAGTCGCTCGTGCGGGCAGGTCTGGAAGTCGCGCTCGGCTGGGGGCGCTCGGCCATGCGGTTGGACACCGGCGTGCGCAATCCCGCGCAGCGGCTGTATGCCCGCCTGGGGTTCGACCACACCGTCGACCTAGACGCGCGGCTCGCGGGCACCGGCTATGGTGACTCGCTCACCTTTAAGTACGCGCTGCAGGATCGGTCCGACGTGCGAGTGCGGCTCATTCGCGACGAGGAGATCCCCGCGGTGAGCGACCTCGTGCTCGCTGCGTACCGCGACGACTATTCGCATCTCGCGGCCGACTACCTGGCTGACATTGCCGATGTTGCGGCGCGTGCGGCGACGCACCTCGTCTGGGTGGCGGAAGACACCGCGACGGGGGATCTGCTTGGCACCGTCACCACCCCGCGGTATCGGGAGCAGCTCACCACGGTTTCTGTGCCTGGGGAGATGGACATCCGGCTGCTCGGCGTCTCGCAGGCGGCCCGCGGGCGAGGGATCGGCGCCCTGCTCATGCAGCACACCCTGCGGCTCGCGCGGATCCGAGGGGCGAGCCGCCTCGTGCTCGAGACGAGCCAGATGATGGAGGCGGCGTGGCGGTTGTACGAGCGCCTGGAGTTCGCCAGGTTGGGAGAGCGGGACCGCACGATCACTCTCGCCAGCGGGGACGACCTGCGGCTCATGACGTACGGTTTCGCCCTCACGGCGTAGCGCAAGCGGCCCGCCGGGCGCCGGGGTGGCGTCACAGATGCCCAGATCAGGATGATAATTTCACCGAACGCTTGAACATCAGATGAATTCGAGGTTAGGGTTACCTAAGTGGGTTCCAGTGTTGGGCACATTCCCGTGCACGGGAATCAACACGGAACCCTTTTCGCTTCCATCCGGAAGCCGGCGCGCCAAACCCGAACCCCCGTCAAAAGGAATTCATTACCGTGACTCTCCGTACCTCTCGCAAGCCGCGCCTGCTCGGGCTCGCTGCAATCGCGGCAAGCGCCGCCCTCGTGCTCTCCGCCTGCAGCTCGTCGCCGTCCGAAGAGACCGACGCGAAACCCGAAGCCAGCGGCACAGTATCGATCACTGACAACTTCGGCACCGTCGACGTGCCGGTCAACCCCGAGACCGTCGTCGCGCTCGACAACCACGTCTTCGAGACGCTCACCGAGTGGAACGTCGACCTCGCGGCAGCGCCCAAGGGCATCATGGGCTCGGTCTGGCCCGGATACACCGACAACGACGACGTCGTCGACATCGGATCGCACCGCGAGCCCAACCTTGAGGCGATCGTCGCGGCCCAGCCCGACCTGATCATCGCCGGCTACCGCTTCGGCGACTCCTACGAGGACATCAAGAAGCAGAACCCGGACTCGGTCGTCATCGACATCGCCCCCCGCGAGGGCGAGGACCTCATGAGCGAGCTCAAGCGCGGCAACACTATCCTCGGCCAGATCTTCGATCACGAGGACGAGGCAGAGGCGACCAACGCCAAGCTCGACGACGCGATCGCCGGCGCGAAGGAAGCCTACAACGGCACCGACACCGTCATGGCAGTGAACACCTCGGGTGGCAAGATCGGGTACCTTGCTCCCGGCGTCGGCCGCTCGGTCGGACCCGTGTTCGGCGCCCTCGGGCTCGTTCCCGCGCTCGAGGTTGAGGGCGCATCGAGCGACCACCAGGGCGACGACATCTCGGTCGAGGCGATCGCCGCCTCGAACCCCGAGTGGATCATCGCGCTCGACCGCGACGCGTCGTTCGCCCCCGAGGAGCGCGAGGAGGGCTCGGCGCCGGCCGCTGAGCTCATCGCCGGTTCGGAGGCACTGAAGAACGTGCCCGCCGTCACCAAGGACAACATCATCTACCTCGACGCGAACTTCTACCTCACCGAGGACATCCACGCGTACACCGAACTGTTCGAGCAGATTCAGGCGGCTTTCGCAGCAGCATGAACGTGAACAGCACGCCCACCGACCCCGGTGGTGGAGGAACGCCCGCTCGCGAGAGCGGGCGTTCCCGCGTTCGACCCGTGGGGCCACGGCCAAGCATCGCGACCGCGCTTCCCGACGCCGGCGATGAGATCGCGCCGGAGAAGCGGGCGAAGATCTGGCCCCTAGCGGTCGCGACGCTCGCCGTTGCGGCCCTCCTCGCGCTCTCGCTCTTCGTCGGCGTGTACGACATCACGGACGGCGAACTCGGAGCCGAAATGATGTGGATCACGCGAGTCCCGCGGACGGTCGCCCTCATGCTCGCCGGTGCCGCGATGGCCGCGAGCGGGCTCGTCATGCAGATGCTCACGCAGAACCGCTTCGTCGACGCGACAACATCGGGGACCACCGAATGGGCGTCGCTCGGCCTCCTCCTCACCGCGATCGTCGCGCCGAGCGTCGGCCTTGTCGGCCGGATGGCTGTTTCGAGCCTGTTCGCGTTCGTCGGCGCGATGGCCTTCATGCTGATCCTCCGCCGCATCGTCATCCGTTCGACGCTCGTCGTGCCGCTCATCGGCATCATGCTCGGCGCGGTCGTCAGCGCGCTCACCACCTTCCTAGCCGTGCAGTTCAACCTCCTGCAGATGGTCGGCACCTGGTTCATGGGCAGCTTCACGAGCGTCGTCCGCGGCCGCTACGAGGTGCTCTGGATCGTCGCGATCGTCACGCTGCTCGTCTTCCTGCTCGCCGACCGGATCACCGTCGCTGGCCTCGGGCGGGAGGTCGCGACGAGCGTTGGCATGCGGTACGAGACGATCCTCATCGCGGGCACCGCCCTCGTCGCGGTCGCCGCAGGCGTGACGACCGTCGTCGTCGGTTTCCTCCCCTTCCTCGGCCTCGTCGTCCCGAACGTCGTCGCCACGCTTCGCGGCGACAACGTCCGCAGCAATCTGCCGTGGGTGTGCCTCGGCGGCATCGCCCTCGTCACGGTCTGCGACATCATCGGCCGCGTCGTCCGGATGCCGTTTGAGGTGCCGGTGTCCATGGTGCTCGGAATGGTCGGCGCCGTGGTCTTCATCACGATCCTGATGCGGGGGCGGTCGCGTGCGTGAACCCATCCAGCTCAGCCCGGCGGGCGAGCTTCCCATCCCACCCGAGCCGACGCTGCCGCGCTGGCGCCAGCTGCTCCCAATCGCGATTGTCTTCGCGGTCGCGATCCTCTTGGCGGTCGCGATCCTCACCTACGCGAACCCGGCGCAGCCGGGCAGCGCAGGATTCTGGGTGATCGTCCGCTCGCGCGCGGCATCGCTCGGCACGATCGCGCTCGTCGCGGTCTGTCAGGCTGTCGCGACCGTGCTCTTCCACACCGCGACCTCGAACCGGATCCTGACCCCGTCGATCCTCGGCTTCGATGCCCTCTACGTGCTCACCCAGACCGCGCTCGTTTACGTGTTTGGAACCGCGGCGTCGGGCCTCGAGGGCATTCCGAAGATTCTCGCCCAGAGCGGACTCATGGTGATCTTCGCAACGGCGCTCTACGGGTGGCTCTTCTCGGGCAAGCGAGCGAACCTGCACCTGCTGCTGCTCGTTGGCGTCGTACTCGGCATCGGGTTCGGCTCAGTCTCGACCTTCATGCAGCGGATGCTCACGCCGAGCGAGTTCGACGTGCTCAGCGCGCGCCTGTTCGGCAGCATCGGCAACGGCAACATCGAGTACCTGCCGTTCGCCGCGACGATCGCCCTCGGAATTCTCGTGTTCGTGTGGCGTCGCCGCAGGGTCTACGACGTCGTCGCGCTCGGGCGCGACGCCGCGGTCAGTCTCGGCGTGAACTACAGGCGCGAGGTCGTCACGATCCTCGTGCTCGTCGCCGTGCTCATCTCAGTGTCGGTGACGATGGTGGGGCCGATGACGTTCTACGGCTTCCTCGTCGCGACGCTCGCGTACCAGTTCGCCCGGAACGACTCGCACGCCGAGATCATCCCGCTCGCGATCGGCATCGGCCTCGTCACCCTCCTCGGGGCGACCTTCGTGCTCAAGCACATCTTCTCGGCTGGCGGCCTCGTGACCGTGATCATCGAGTTTGCGGGCGGCCTGCTCTTCCTCATCGTCCTGCTCAGAAAGGGGCTGCGTTGATCCAGCTCACCTCCGTCGGCAAGGAGTACGCCGGCAAGCGCGTGCTCGGCCCCATCGACCTCACGATCGAGCCGGGCGGCATTACCGCGCTCATCGGCCCGAACGGTGCCGGCAAATCGACGATGCTCACCATCATCGGCAGGCTCCTTGGCGCCGACGCTGGCACCGTGACCGTCGGCGGGCTCGACGTGACGCAGGCGAAGCCGAAGGAGCTTGCGAAGGTCGTGTCGATCCTGCGCCAGGAGAACCACTTCATGGCCAGGCTCACCGTGCGCCAGCTCGTCACATTCGGCAGGTTCCCGCACTCCGCCGGGCGCACGACCGAGGCGGACCGGCGTGCGATCCACGCGGCAATCGCGTTCCTCGACCTCGCCGGGATGGAGGATCGCTTCATCGACGAGCTCTCGGGCGGCCAGCGGCAGCGCGCGTTCGTCGCGATGGTGCTCGCGCAGGATACGGACTACGTGCTGCTCGACGAGCCGCTCACGGGCCTCGACATGCGGCACGCGGCCGGCATGATGCGGCAGCTGCGCGCGGCCGCCGACGCTCTCGGGAAGACGATCGTGCTCGTCGTGCATGACGTGAACTTCGCCTCCGCGTACGCCGACAGAATTATTGCGCTCGCCGACGGGGAGCTCGTCGCGTCGGGCACGCCAGACGAGATCATGACCCCCGAGGTGCTCGAGCGCGTCTTCGGGACCGAGGTCGAAGTCATCGAGCACGGCGGCCACAAGGTCGCGATCTACTACCGCGTGGAGTGACCTGCGCGGCGCGGGCGAGGGGCTTGGCCAACCCCGGCTCGCGCCCGGCTCGCGCCCGGCGCCCACCTAGCCACCCCCGGCACGCCAGAGAGCCCCATCTCTGCAAGACACCCCGTACCCGACGGTAGGTAAGGCAGGAGCTTGCAGCGAACTACCTCGCTCGCGGCCTTGCCTACCGGAACAAGCGTCAGAAACAGCACGGGGCGGGTGGAACCGAAGTTCCACCCGCCCTGTGCACAGCGGGAGCCCGTGCCGGGTAGCGTTAGACGCGCGCCGCGATGGCGTTCAGTGCGCTCTCGAAGAACGCGAGGCCGTCAACGCCCGAGCGCATCGCCGCCGAGGTATCGGGCCCAAAGCCAGCCTCGATCGCGTGTTCGGGGTGCGGCATGAGGCCGACAACGTTGCCGCGCTCGTTGGTGAGGCCGGCGATGTCGTTCAGCGAACCGTTCGGGTTGATTCCCGCGTAGCGGAACGCGACGAGGCCGTCGCCCTCGAGCTGCTTCAGCGACTCGTCGCTCGCGATGTAGCCGCCGTCGCCGTTCTTCAGGGGAATGACGATCTCCTGGCCCTGTGTGAACGAGCTGGTCCAGGCAGTCGACGCGTTCTCAACGACGAGGCGCTGATCGCGACGGATGAACTGCTGGTGCGCGTTGCGGATCAGGCCGCCGGGCAGCAGGTGCGCCTCGACGAGCATCTGGAAGCCGTTGCAGATGCCGAGCACGGGCATGCCCTTGCCAGCGGCGTCGATGACCTCGGTCATGATCGGGGCGAGAGCCGCGATCGCGCCGGGGCGCAGGTAATCGCCGTAGCTGAAGCCGCCCGGGAGGATGATCGCGTCAACATCCTGCAGGTCGTGGTCAGCGTGCCAGAGCGCGACGGGCTCGGCGCCGACGAGGCGAACGGCGCGCTGCGCGTCCCGGTCGTCGAGGGAGCCCGGGAAGGTGATGACACCGATACGGGTCGCCATTAGCGCGCCTCGACTGCGACGCCGTCGACCGAGATCGCGACGACGTCCTCGATGACCGAGTTCGAAAGAATCTCGTCTGCCATCTGGCGCACCTCGGCGAGCACGTCTTCGGTGACCTCGCCCTGCACGGTCAGCTCGAAGCGCTTTCCGATGCGGACGTTCTCAAACTTGCCGTGACCGAGGCGCTCAAGCGCTCCCGTCGTCGCCTTACCCTGGGGGTCGAGGAGTTCGGCCTTGGGCATGACATCAACAACAATCGTGGGCAAGGAGTGCCTCCAGGTTCGCGAAATAAACGGGATGCGTACCGGACAAGTCTACCCTGGCAGTACACGGCGCGAATGCCCGCGGCCGTCGTCTCTCGCGAACCGTTTGGAGGAGTCACGTGACCACCACTTTCCTGCCCAGCGAACACCCGATTGTCGCCGCGCCGATGGCCGGCGGGGCGACCACGGTCGCGCTCGCGGCTGCTGCGAGCGCGGCCGGCGCGTTCCCGTTCCTCGCGGCGGGGTACAAGACGCCGGAGACGCTGCGCGACGAGATCGCTGCCCTGCGCGGGCGCACGGGGGAGTTCGGCGTGAACCTGTTCGTGCCCGATGGGTCGGAGCGGAACGCGGAGAGGATCGCCGGCTATGCGCGCGCGATCGCGGGCGAGCTCAGTGCGTACGATTTGCGGCCCGCGCCGATCCCGGTGAACGACGATGACGCTTGGGGAGCGAAGCTCGCGCTTCTGCGGGAGGATCCCGTCCCCGTCGTCTCGCTCACGTTCGGGCTGCCGCCAGCGAGTGACATCGCGCTCCTGAAACGGGCGGGCTCGGCGGTCGTCGCGACGGTCACCTCGCCCGCGGAGGCCCGGGAGGCGGAGGACGCTGGCGTCGATGCGCTCATCGTGCAGGGGCCCGGCGCCGGCGGGCATTCGGCGACGTGGGATCCGGATCGAAGGATCGCCGACGGTTCGACCGTCGACGCCCTGGCTGCCGTCGCGGCCGCGTCGCGCCTGCCGCTCGTGGCGGCAGGCGGCGTTGATGGGGCTGACGCCGTGCGTGTGCTCCTCGACGGCGGGGCGACGGCGGTGGCCGTCGGCACGCTGCTGCTACTCACCGACGAGGCCGGCACCTCGGACACGCATCGGCGCGCGCTCGCCTCCGGGGAGTTCGACGAGACCGTCGTGACCCGGGTCTTCACCGGACGCCCGGCGCGCGCGCTCCGCAACGGGTTCATCGACAGGCACGAGCGCGAGGAAGTTACGGCCTACCCCGAGGTGCACCACCTCACCCGCGAACTGCGAGCGCGGGCCGGCGCCGCGGGCGACACCGACAGGCTGCATCTGTGGGCGGGAACCGGCTATCGCGCGGCGCGGGCTGAGCCTGTCGCTCGGACCGTCGCGCGCCTCATCGACGGACTGTAGTCGGCCGCAACGCGCGCGGCTCAGGCCTCTGCGCAGCGGCTGGCGCCGCTGCGGCCGCCTGCTACTGCGCGCTCGGGGCGAACGCGGGCTCCTCGCCCGTCAGCCGCACGTACAGCTCCCGGTAGCGCGCGTACGTCTGCTCGACGATCTCGGCGGGGAGCACGGGCGGTACGCCCTGCTTGTCCCAGTTCGCCGCAAGCCAGTTGCGCACGATCTGCTTGTCGAACGAGGCGAGCCGCTCCGCGCCCGAGAGCGTCTCATCGAAGTACGTCGACGCGTCCCAGTAGCGGGAGGAGTCGCTCGTGAGCACCTCGTCGGCGAGGACGAGCTCGCCGGTGACGGGATCCTTCCCGAACTCGAATTTCGTATCGGCGAGGACCACCCCGCGCTCCGCGGCGAGATCGCGGGCTTCGGTGAAGATCTTGAGGGAGGCATCCCGGAGGGCCTCCGCGACGTCCTGGCCGACAAGCTCAGCCGAGCGCTCGAACGTGATGTTTTCGTCGTGCTCGCCGAACGGGGCCTTGTACGCGGGGGTGTAGATCGGCTCCTCGAGCTGATCGCCGTCGTTCAGCCCTGCAGGCAACTCGATACCGCACACCGCCCCGGTCTGCTGGTACTCGACGAAACCCGAGCCGGTGAGCGCGCCACGCACGACGCACTCGACCGGGTACATCTCCAGCCGGCGGGACACGACCGCACGGTCGGCGACGGCCTCGGGCACGGCCGGGGATCCTTCGCCGATCGCGAGGTGGTTCGCAAGCGGGATCCGCGAGAACCACCAGTTCGACAGTGCCGTGAGCAGCGCGCCCTTCCCGGGGATCGGCGGTTCGAGCACGAAGTCGAACGCGCTCACCCGGTTGCTCGCGACGACGAGCAGGTACGGCGAGGTCGCGGCGTCGGTGCCCTCCGGAACGTAGAGGTCGCGTACCTTCCCTGAGTAGGTGTGTGACCAGCCGGGCAGCGCGAGGGGAGTGGGAAGTACGTTCACGCCCCCATTCTCCCACCTCAATTCGCGTCACCGGGTCACAGTGTTGCTTCCGGCGAGGTGCGTCGCGGTGAGCGCGAATAAGATGAGGGCAAGAGATCTGGAGGGTGAGTGCCATGGCGGTTGTCGGACCGGTGATTGCGCGGATGCGGGCGAAGGCGCCGCGGGAGACCACGTGGCAGTACATCGCCCACCCCGAGCTCAGGGCCGAGTGGTGGCCGGACGTCGAACTCGACGTGGTCTTCGGCGGCGCGGTCGCCGAGCGCTGGACTGCCGAAAGCGGCGAGGCCGCGAGCCGCAACGCCGTCGGCACGGTCGACGTGCTCATCGAGGGCCACGCGCTCGGGTTCCGCTGGCGCGACGGCGACGACCCGCACGAGACCGCGGTGCTCATCACCTTCAGGTCGCAGGGCGACGAGACCGACATCATGGTGACGGAGACGGGGTTCGGTGTCTTCCCTGACGCGTTCGAGCGCACCGCCGACGCCCAGCAGAGCTGGATCGATCTGCTCACCGACTATGTCGCCGCCATTCCCGGCGTCACTAGCGAAGCCGTGGCTATCGGGGACGAGGCGGACGTCTCGGCTGTTCAGGCCATTGCCGATGGTGATGGCGACGCGGAGCCTGCCGAGGACGTGCCCGTCGAAGAGCTTGGCGAAGCCGCTGAGGCTGATTTGGTTGATGCAGCCACTGAGGCCGGCGACGTCGCTGATGCTGGTCGTATGGACGAGGTCGAGGACGCTGCTGAGGGCACCGAGGTAGCTGGGCCTGAAGGGCTCGCTGAGCTCGATGGGGCTGACGAGGCCGACGTCTTGCTTGACGGGGACGACGTCGCTGACGCTGAGGATGCTTCGGAAGCCGAAGCCACTGATGAATCCGAACCAGACGCGGTGTCCGAAATCGAGGCGCTCTTTGAGGCCGAGGAGGCCGAGGAGGCTGAGGAGGCCGAGGACGCCGAGACCGACCCGGCTGACGAGGAGGCCGAGGAGGAAGCGCTCGACTTCGATAGCCTCATCCGCGGTGACCTCGGGGACAAGCCCTAGGCATTCCACTGGCCCGTCGCGCCGGCCCCACCGCAGGCCCCAGGAGATGGGCAATACCGGTGATCCCCGGCGCCGCTCTCCACACCTCCGACCTCATCGAATGCAAAAAGCCGTCCGTATGCCCTCACTCTGAGAGGTCGGGCATACGAACGGCAGATCACATAGGCAACGTGCGCGGTGCGAACATGCGCGGTGCGAACGTGCGCAGTGCGCTTGAGTGGGCCGCCCATGCGCCGGACAGCTCCGGGGCGACTAGGCCACGCGCTCCGCGATGTCGGTGCGGAACTGGCCGCCCTCGAGATCGATCTCGTTCATCGCGGAGTAGGCACGCGCCCGCGCCTCGGCGAAGTTCTGCCCGCGCGACACGACGCCGAGCACGCGCCCGCCCGTCGCGACCCAACCACCGGATGGGGTGCGCGCGGTCGCAGCGTGCACGAGGTGCACCCCGGTGACGGCCTCAGCGGCCTCCAGACCCGTGATCTCCCGGCCCGTCGCGACGTCGCCTGGGTAGCCCTCGCTCGCAAGCACGACGATCATTGCCGGCTCCTCGGAGAACTCGGGGGCCGGGAGCGAGGCGAGGTCGCCCTGTGCCGCAGCGAGCAGGTAGGAGCTCAGCGGCGACTCGAGCCGGGCGAGCACGACCTGCGTCTCGGGGTCGCCGAAGCGCGCGTTGAACTCGATGACCTTAACGCCCTTGGACGTGACGATGAGGCCGCAATACAGCAACCCGATGAACGGGGTGCCCTCAGCTTCAAGCTGTCGCACCGTCGGAATGGCGACGTCGTGCTTGATCTCCTCGATGAATGCCTCAGTGCCGCCTGGCAGCCACGGCAGCGGCGAGTATGCACCCATGCCGCCGGTGTTCGGTCCCTGATCGCCGTCGAAGATGCGCTTGTAGTCCTGCGCTGGGGTGAGCGCGACGACGTCGTGGCCGTCCGCGAAGAAGAAGAGTGAGACCTCCTGGCCGTCGAGGAACTCCTCGACAAGCACCTCGCCGTGCGGGGCCCAGGTCGCGATGTGGTCGATCGCGGCGTCGCGGTCCTCGGTGACGAGCACGCCCTTGCCTGCAGCGAGGCCGTCCGCCTTCACGACGTACGGGGCGCCGAACTCGTCGAGCACGGCGCCGGCCTCGGCCGCGTTCGCAACCTTCGCCGCGCGACCGGTGGGGACGCCAGCCTCGTCCATGATGCGCTTCGCGAACGCCTTCGAACCCTCGAGCTGGGCGGCGTCGGCGTTCGGACCGAACACGGGGACGCCGCCGGCACGCAGCGGGTCGGCGACGCCAGCAACGAGTGGCGCTTCGGGGCCGACAATCACGAGGTCGAATCCGCGGTCGGAGACGAACTTCGTGACGGCGTCGGGGTCGGTGAAGGCGAGATCGACGGTCTCAACGCCGCTCGCGGCGATGCCAGCGTTACCTGGCGCGCAGACGATGCTGTGCTCAGCGTCTTCGGAGAGCAGGGACAGGACGATGGCGTGTTCGCGGGCACCCGGCCCCAGGACGAGAATCTTCACCCCTCAAGGATAGTCTGGGCAGATGGCCAGACGCAGGATCCAAGCGGCAGACGGGCTCGCCGCGCTCGCCGCCGTCGAAGCGGGAAGCACCGAACGCGCCGACATCGCGACGTCGGTGCGCTTCCTCCTTGAGGAACTCGCCGAGCTCGCGCCCGGCAAGTCCGTCGAGGTGCGGGTGCCGCCGTTTGGCGCGGTGCAGTGCGTTGGGGGGCTCACGCACACGCGGGGGACACCGCCGAACGTCATCGAGATGGATGCGGAAACCTGGATCGGGATCGCGACGGGCCGACTCGCCTGGGACGAGGCGCTCGAGACGGCGCGTGTGCTCGCGTCGGGCTCACGCGCGAACCTCGAGGGGCTGCTCCCCATCGTTCGACGGCGCGCCTGAGCGCTGCACGCGGCGCGCGTGCCCGGCCCGGGTTTCGGCTCCGACGAAACCCACACACGAAACCTGAGAGAATAGCCCCATGTCAAGCGAAACTCAGCAGTCTGTCGAACTCCAGCGATCGGTCCGCATTGGCCGGCTGTTGATCGTCGGCGCAATCGCTGGCGCGCTCGTTGGCGCGCTCGTCACGACGTTCTACAAGGTGCCGGAGGGGGCCCTGTACTCGCTCGGCCAAATTGCCGGCTTCATGCTGATCATCGGCGGCGCGGCCGGGCTCATGCTGGGTGGGCTGCTCGCCCTGATCCTGAGCGCCATCGCGAAGCGGAAGCGCGGTACTGCCGTGCTTGAGCACACCGTCGTCGTTGGCGAGGGGCTCGAGCCTGTGGCCGACGATGCGACGCCGACTGACGGCACCGTAGCCGATACCCCGCGCGACGATGTTCCTGCGGAACCGCGTGCCCCGCAGGCTGTCGAAAAAACTGAGGAAGAACGCGGCTGACGCGCAGCACTCTGTGCAATAATCAGCCAGTTCGTATTGAAAGGGGCTCGTCATGATTCAAGGACTGAGCGGACCGCACCTCATTGCCATCGTCTTCATTATCGTGCTGCTGTTCGGCGCACCGAAGCTGCCCGCGCTCGCGAAGAGCCTCGGCCAGTCGGCAAAGATCCTGAAGCGCGAGGTATCGAGCGACGACCCCGTGGACGGCGAGACTCAGCCGTCCGAGCCCACGAAGCCGAGCGGCTCCGCCGGCGCGAACTGATATCGCGCGCGGCTCGGCCCGGGCGGCGGCTGCCAGGGGTCGGCTCCGCCACCACCGGCTTTCCCAGGGTTCTTCGCGCGGCAAACCGTGAACTGCGGTAGTTTTGTTGGAAGCGTTGAACAGCGAGGAGTGCGTTAATCATGATCGGCAACATGGGTGGTCCCACCCTCATCGTCATTGTCTTTATTGTGCTGCTGTTGTTTGGCGCGCCCAAGCTGCCCGCGCTCGCGAAGAGCCTTGGCCAGTCGATGAAGATCCTGAAGAAGGAAGTCCGCTCGGACGACGACACGACGAGCAAAACGGACGACGCCCCCAAGGGCGATGACCCCGACGCTCCGAAGAAGAGCGAATAGCGCACTTCCCCCAGACATTTGAAGCCGCCGTGTTCATCGCGAACACGGCGGCTTCGTCGTTTCCGCTCAGACGACCCGCTGGTCCTCGGATCCTCCAGCGACGGCGAGCGCCCAGGCAACCTCGACCAGCGTGTCGAACTCGCCGAGCGAGGACTCCGTCAGCTCTTCGAATTTCTGCATCCGGTACCGCAGCGTGTTCGGGTGCACCGGCAGGCTCTTCGCTGCGGCGTCCACGCGAAGTCCGTGCCCGATGAAGGCGCGGATCGAGTCGAGGATGAGCGCGCCGAACTCACCTTCTGCGAGCACAGGTTCGATGTAACTGCGACGGAGAAACTCGTTGAGGGACGGCGAGGCTGGCACACCGATCCGCCAGCTTAGGTCGGCGAGCGTGTTCCGCCCCTGTCGGCCCAAGAGCTCGGCTGCCGCTTGCAGCTGCTGCGCAAGCCTGTGCGACTCTGGGAGCGTGTGCCAGTCGCCGAGTGAGCCCTCGGAGTAGCTGATGGTGTCGGGCAGCGTCTGATCGGCCGGAAGGTAGCCGGCGGCTCGACCCTGGTCGAGGTAGAGCGTGTCGGGCAGCGGTGCGCTCAGGGGCACGGGGAGCGGTCCAGTGACGACCGCCCGGATGGGCCCTGCTTCCGAGAGGCGCGCACCCGCGGCACGGTGCTCAGCATCGGTGAGATCTCCCGCGAGCAGTCGCCTGATCCACTGCTCCTGCTCCTGCTTCCGCGCGACCTCATCGGCGATCTGGATCTCCCGGTAGGCAAGCGAGATCCTGGCCGAGAAGGTGTCACCGAGATCCCAAAGCAACGTCGACGCGCGAAGCGCGATCTGGGGGTCAAGCCCGCGCTCGCTTGTTCGCGCAATGACGCGGCTCTGGATCTCTCGAAGTGACTCGCGAAACCCTCCCATGATGTCGGTGATCGACAGTCCCTGAGCCAGCCGCTGGTGGGTCGACAGCGCGGCCTCCCAGATCTGCTCGGGCGGGGGGATGACGCCCGACCGCAGCGTCTGGATTGCGAGCGCGCGATTGCGGCCGACCGCCTCGATGAGATCTGCGCTCGGCACGCTCGCGTACGCGGGAAACTGCGCCCTGCCGCGGTCGATGACGGCATCCGCGATGGATTCGTCCCGCGCGAGCTCGTCGAGGATCGCGTCGAACCGCGCAGCGGTGGCCGCGCTGATGGCGGTGTGGGCTGCTGGGCCCGCGGGAAGGTCTGGCGTGGTCATCGGCACCCTCGATCCTCGTTGGAAAAAAGCATGGCCAGAGGCAAAATCTCTTGGAATTCTAGCCATTGCTTGGAAGTTTCGACAACGTCAGACTCGATTCCGAGTGAAGCGTACAGCCACGAGGGCCGCCACCCGGCAGGTGCTCCCGGCTACAACAAGGAGGTTGGCGTTGACCGCACACACAGAATCATTGGTGCCCAGTCAGGGCAGGAACACAGCAGCCGTCTCGGGGCCGAGGCCGCTCAACGGTCCGAAGCAGCTGCTCGCTGCGTCCGTCGGGAACGCCGTCGAATGGTTCGACTGGTACATCTACTCGATCCTGGCCATCTACTTCTCGACGCAGTTCTTCCCTGCCGACGCTGAGAGCAGCCTGGTGCCGCTCCTGGGCACCATGGCGGTCTTCGCCGTCGGATTCTTCGCGCGGCCACTCGGCGGGTTGCTCATCGGCTACCTCGCCGACAGGTTCGGACGCAAACGGATTCTCGTGCTGACGGTGCTCGGCATGGGCGCTGGCTCGCTCATGATTGCGTTCTCGCCGACCTACGCGCAGATCGGTGTGTTCGCACCGCTCATCCTCGTCGTCGCCCGACTCGTGCAGGGGCTGTCCGCGGGCGGTGAGTACGCTGCGAGCTCGGCGTTGCTCGTCGAATCCGCCCCGACCGGCAAGCGCGGGTTCTATTCGAGCTTCTTCTACATCAGCGCGACCTCGGCGAACCTGCTTGCGATCGGCATTGCCGCGCTCCTCACGCAGTTGCTGCCCGCTGAAGACATGCGATCGTGGGGGTGGCGTATCCCGTTTGTCGTCGGCGCGGTCGCGGCGCTCATCGCGCTGTGGGTCCGTTCGCACGCCGCGGAGACGCTCCACGAGGACCAGATTGCCGCAGCCTCTGCGAGTCGCGGCACGGCGGAGCGGGTCAGGCTGTTCTCGTTCCTCAAGCATCACCCGAAGAGCGTGTTCTTCGTATTCGGCATGACCGCGTCTTCGGCGATCGTGTTCTACATCTGGACGGGCTTTCTTCCGACGTACGCCAATATCGCTGTCGGTTTCGACGTCACACAGGGCCTGTCAGCAAGCCTCATTTCGCTCACGTGGTTCCTGGTGTTGCAGCCCGTGATGGGCGCGCTGTCGGACCGGTTCGGCAGGAAGCCATTCCTCATCGCGTTCGGTGTCTTCTTTACCGTTGCCACGGTGCCGTTGCTGGGCTCCCTCAACGATTCCTTCGCAAGCTTCCTCGCGGTGCAGCTCCTTGGCGTGACGTTCATCGCAGCCGCGACCTCGATCGTTCAGGCCGTCTTCAGCGAGTTGTTCCCGCGCACGTTGCGTTCGGCCGGGATTGGGTTCCCGTACGCGGTCTCCGTCGCCCTCTTCGGCGGCACCGCGCCGTACGTCGCGACGTGGATGGCCTCGCAGGGCAACATCGGTGGCTTCGCCTGGTACGTCGCCGGCATCAGCCTGGTCTCGCTCATCATCATGTGCTTTGTCCCTGAAACCTACAAGAAGGAGCTCGACTAATGGTGCTTGCCCCAGTGTGGATCGCCGGCGCGGGGATGACCCCGTTCGGCATCCACCGTGATCTGACCGTCAAACAGCTCACCGCGCAGGCTGTGCGCGAGGCGCTCGCCGACGCCTCAGCGACGACCGCGGACGTTGAGGCCGTGTTCTTTGCGAACACGACACAGTCGCCGCTTGAGGGGCAACATATGGTGCCGGGGCAGATCGCCGTGCGCGAGCTTGGGATCCAGGGCGTTCCGGTTGTGAACGTCGAGAACGCCTGCGCGAGCGGCGCCTCCGCGTTCCACCTGGCTGTGGCCTATGTCCGGTCGGGGGCCGCCGACATTGTGCTCGCCGTGGGGGCGGAAAAGATGAACGTTGAGGATCGGTCACTCGCCATGTCGGTTTTCGACGGCGCCTATGACGTGAGTGCGCCGGAGGAACTCGCGCGCGTGCTGCGAGAGCTCGGCGGGGAAACTGACAGGCCGACCGGCCCGAGCTCGAGCTTCATGGATATCTACGCGGCAATGGCGCGAAGCCACATGGATCGCTACGGCACGACGCAGCGGCAGCTCGCGCTGATTGCGGAGAAGAACCACCGCCACTCGGTGGCGAACCACCGGGCGCACTACCGAAAGCCCATGAGCGTCGACGAAGTACTGGCGGCGCGTGCGCTCGCCTTCCCACTGACGGTGCCGATGTGCGCCCCGATCACGGACGGCGCCGCCGCCGTGATCGTGTGCTCGGAGCGCGGCATGGCTCGCCTCCAGAGCACCTCCGGGGTGCGCGTGCTCGCATCGGCGCTCGCGACCGGGAGCGACCGCGACTTCACGACGTTCGATGGCCATGTCAGTGGGGTCGCCGCTCAGCGCGCCTACGAGCAGGCGGGGCTCGGCCCCGATGACATCGACGTCGCCGAGGTACACGACGCGACGGCGTTCGGCGAGCTGCTGCAGCTCGAGGTGCTGGGACTGTACCGGCCAGGGGAGGCGGCTGCTGCCGGTGAGCGCGGCGCGACGAGCATCGGCGGCGCGCTTCCCGTGAACCCCTCAGGCGGTCTCGTCTCGAAGGGTCATCCGCTCGCCGCAACCGGCCTCGGGCAAATCTTCGAACTTGCAGAACAGCTCAGGGGCCGCGCGGGATCGCGTCAGGTATCGGGCGCGCGCGTCGCGCTCGCTGAGAACGGCGGCGGGTTCCATCGCGGCGAAGAGGCAGTGGCCTCGGTCATCATGTTGGGAGCGCAGTAGTCATGGTCACCGCAGTATCGTTCTTCGACCGCGGCTGGCGGATCAACCCAGACAAGCTCGCCTACGTCTCCGCGGATGAGTCGTGGACGTTTGACGAGGCGCGGCGCATGTCGAATCAGATCGCCCGCAGTCTCGCCGAGCTCGGCATCGCGCAGGGCGGCAAGGTCGGGGTGCTTTCCCCGAACGCGCCTCTCGCCTGGCTGTGCGTGCTTGCCGCGTGGCGTATTGGCGCCGTGTGGGTACCGCTGAACCCCGACCACCCGACGGACGAGACCGCGCAGCTGCTCACACGCTTCGGCGTCGAGGTGCTCATCTACCACCCAGAGCTCGGCGATCAGGTGGCGCAGATTCGCGGTGCGGCACCGGACGTCAAGCATCTGCTGTCGCTCGGGCCGGCCCGCGATGACGTCGCTGACGTCGACCTGACTGCCCGGGCGGCGACGTATCCAGACACCGCGCCTGACTTCGACGTCAGCGCCGATGACGTCGCGGTCATCGCGCCGACGGGCGGCACGACGGGCCTGCCGAAGGGCGTCATGAACACCCACCGCAACGTGTCCGTGATGGTCGCGCACCAGATGCTCGCGCTGCAGTACGGGCAGCACGACAGGCAGGTGAATCTCGCCGCCGCGCCGATGACGCACTCCGCAGGGTTCTCGTCGCTGCAGGCATCAGCGCGCGGCGGGACGACCGTGATCATCCCGCGAGCGTCGACCGATGCTGTGCTCGACGCGATCGAGACGTACGGCGTCACCGAGCTCTTCCTTCCGCCGACCGTTATCTACCGGCTGCTCGATCGTCTTGAAGACGAAGCGCGGGAACTCTCGTCCCTGCGCTATCTGCTGTACGGTGCGGCCCCGATGTCGACGGAGAAGCTCCGGCGCGGCCTCGAGCTGCTCGGGCCTGTGTTTCTCGAGGTTTACGGGCAGATGGAGGCAGTCGCGGCGATCAGTTTCAAGCTCCCGCAGGATCACCTCACTGCGACCGGGGAGATCGCGGACGCCGAACGGCTCGCCTCCTGCGGGCGCCCGGGGCCGCTCATCCAGGTGTCGGTCCGAGACCCGCTCTCGTTCGTGGAGCTGCCCACGGGAGCGACGGGCGAGATCTGCGTGCGCGGCGATCTCGTCATGAAGGGCTACTACGAGGATCCTGAGAAGACCGCCGAGACGATCGTCGACGGCTGGCTTCGCACTGGCGACCTGGGCCACCTCGATGCTTCGGGGTTCCTGTTCATCACCGACAGGTCGAAGGATCTCATCATCTCTGGCGGTTTCAACGTCTACCCGAGCGAGGTCGAACAAGCGCTCTGGGGGCACCCCGCAGTGCTGGACTGCGCAGTGATCGGGGTGCCTCACCCCGATTGGGGCGAGCAGGTCACCGCCATCGTCGAGCTGCAGCCGGGAGGGAGCGCGTCGGAAGCTGAGCTTCGCGCCCACTGCCGAGAGCTCCTCGGAGGGGTGCGCACGCCGAAGCGGGTGTACTTCACCGAGCTGCCGCGGAGCGCGAACGGCAAAGTGCTGAAGAAGGAGCTCCGCAGCACGGGCGAATGGATCGCAGACACGGCCGTGCGCTCCGAGGCCGCAGCCGCTGAGGGCCGCAGCGCGCGGCGGAACGGAGACGCACATGCGAGACCTTGACGGGAAGATCGCGCTCATCATCGGCGCCGGAACCGTCGGCGACGAGATCGGAAACGGGCGGGCGACCGCGCTCCTCATGGCGAGGCACGGCGCGCACGTCGTGTGCGTCGACCGCGACGAGCGCTCCGCGCGCCGCACCGCGGAGATGATCGGCGCCGAGGGCGGGACTGCGGAGAGCTTCGGGGTCGACGCGACCGACGAGGCGGCCGTCGCGGGCCTCGCGGACTCGGTGATTCGCGCGCACGGGCGCATCGACGTGCTCGATAACAACGTCGGGATCAGCCTGCTCGGCGGGGTTACAGAGGCCTCCGCCGAGGACTGGGATCGCGTGCTCGCGGTGAACCTCAGAACCGCTGTCAACGCGATGAAGCATGTCATTCCGCACATGGTCAGGCAGGGCTCGGGAGCAGTCGTGAACATCTCCTCCATCGCCGCGCTGCGGTGGGGTGGAACCGCGTACGCGACCTACTACACATCGAAGGCGGCGCTCACGCACCTCAGCCGGACCACGGCCCTCGAGTTCGCGGCGGCGGGGGTCCGCGTCAATACGGTCTCCCCGGGCCTCATCAAGACGCCGATGGTCGCGAACACCGCCGGCCTCGCGCATGCGTACGGCGCGGAGAGTGTCGAGAAGATGTGGGCCGAACGGGACCGCCAGGTTCCCCTCGGACACATGGGCGAGCCGTGGGACGTTGCCGAGGCCGCGGTCTTTCTCGCGAGCCCGCGCGCGAAGTTCATTACCGGGGCGGACCTGGTTGTCGACGGCGGCATGACCGTTCGCGCCGCCTAGCCTCAGAACGCGAACGGGGTGCCTGGGCCTATGCCCGGCACCCCGTTCGCGCTCTCAAAGCGCCCCAGCTAGCTCGTCTGCGTCGCCTCGACCCAGGCGAGGTACTCTTCGTCAATGTTGCCGGCGATGTATTCGCCCGTGAAGCAGCTCTCCTCGAGCTTCGTGACGGTGTCCTGGCCCGCGAGGATCGCGCGGTTCATGCCCTCGACGGTCTGGTAGATGAGGTGATCCGCGCCGAGTTCCGCCGCGATTTCTGCTGGGGTGCGCCCGTGGGCGATGAGCTCGTCGCGTGATGGCATGTTGATGCCGTACACGTGCGGGAACAGCACGGGAGGAGCCGCGGAGGCAAAGATAACCGAGCGGGCACCTGCGGCGCGCGCCATCTCGACGATCTCCCGCGACGTCGTGCCGCGGACGATCGAGTCGTCGACGAGCAGCACGTCCTTGCCCTTGAACTCGATGTGCATCGCGTTGAGCTTCTGCCGCACGCTGCGCTTGCGCACCGCCTGGCCGGGCATGATGAACGTGCGGCCGACGTAGCGGTTCTTAAAGAAGCCCTCACGGTATTCGATCCCGAGGTTGCGGGCGAGCTGCATCGCGGCAGGGCGACCCGAGTCAGGAATCGGCATGACGACGTCGATGTTTACGCCGGGCAGTTCCTCGCGGATCCGCTCGGCGAGGACGTCACCCATCCGCAGTCGCGCGTCGTACACCGAGATGCCGCTGAGCACCGAGTCGGGCCGCGCGAGGTAGATGTACTCGAACGCGCACGGGACGAGGCTCGTGTTCGGCGCGCACTGCTGCGACACCATGGTGCCGTCGGCGCGGATCAGGATCGCTTCGCCAGGTTCAACGTCGCGCACGATCTCGTATCCGCCGGACTCGAGCACGAGCGACTCTGATGCGACGACCCATTCGTCTGAACCGCTTTCGGAGGTACGGTGACCGAGCACGAGGGGGCGGATGCCCTTCGGGTCGCGGAAAGCGACAAGCCCGTAGCCCGCGACGAGCGCGATCGCTGCGTATGATCCCTCGACGCGCTCGTGGAGCCTGGTCACGGCCTGGAAGACCTGCTCGGCGTCGAGCGACAGGCCCTTGATGCTCGTCTGGAGCTCGTTTGCGAGCACGTTGAGCAGGAGCTCGGTATCGGAGTGCGTGTTCAGGTGGCGGCGATCCACGTTGTAGAGCTCGGCGGTGAGCTCCCGGGTGTTCGTGAGGTTGCCGTTGTGGACGAGGATGATCCCGTATGGCGCTCCCACGTAGAACGGCTGCGCCTCTTCCTCGCGGGCGGCGTCGCCCTTCGTCGCGTAGCGCACGTGGCCGAGGCCGACGTTCCCCATGAGCTGGCGCATGTCGCGGGTGCGGTACGCCTCGCGAACCTGCCCCTTCATCTTTGACATGTGGAAGAAGTCGCCCTCGAGGGTGGCGATGCCGGTTGAGTCTTGACCGCGGTGCTGCAGCAGCAACAGGCTGTCATAGATTTGCTGGTTGACGGGTTCGGACGAGACGATACCGACGATGCCGCACATGTTGCGAGTTCGCTCCACTGGGTAGATGTTGGCGCCAGGCGACGCAGCTAATAGTTTCCCACAACTTCCGCCCTGTAAATGATGGGTGAATGCCGCGTGCGCGATCGGTGTGCCGAATCTCACGCCCGGGGCAGGGTACCCTTGTCGTGTGAGCGAAAACTCGTCGATCTATGCCCAGTCCGGTGTTGACACTGCCGCCGGAGACCTCGCTGTCGAACTCATGAAGTCGGCGGTCCAGCGCACCCACGGGCCGGAGGTGCTCGGCGGGGTCGGCGGGTTCGCCGGTATGTTCGATGCGTCTGCGCTGACCGGGTACAAGCGGCCGCTGCTTGCCTCGTCGACGGATGGCGTCGGGACCAAGGTCGCGATCGCCCAGGCGATCGACAAGCACGACACGATCGGTCAGGATCTCGTCGCGATGGTTGTGGACGACATCGTCGTTGTCGGCGCGAAGCCGCTCTTCATGACTGACTACATCGCCTGCGGCAAGGTTGTTCCCGAGCGCATCGCCGACATCGTTCGTGGTATCGCCGAGGCGTGCGAGGCGACCGGCACCGCCCTCGTCGGCGGCGAGACGGCGGAGCACCCGGGCCTGCTCGGCCCGGACGACTATGACGTCGCGGGCGCCGCAACCGGCGTTGTCGAGGCCGACCGCATGCTGCACCCTGGGTTGGTTCAGGACGGCGACGTCGTCATCGCGATGGCCGCTTCCGGCCTCCACTCCAACGGCTTCTCACTCGTGCGCCACATCCTGACCGACAAGGGCATCGGCTACGAACAGCACTCGGCGGAGCTTGGCGCCACCTACGGCGAGGCCCTCCTCACCCCGACCGCGCTCTACACGGCGCCGCTGCTTCGCGTGCTCGAGGACCCCTCGACCCAGGGCGCGATTCACTCGCTCAGCCACGTGACCGGTGGCGGGATCGCGGCGAATCTCGCGCGCGTGCTGCCCGTTGGCTCGTGGGTCGAGGTCGAGCGGTCGAGCTGGTCGCCGCTTCCCGTGTTCCGCCACCTCGCGGACCTGGGCGGCCACACGCTTGAGTCGCTTGAGGGCGCCTGGAACCTTGGCGTCGGCATGTTTGCGGTTGTCGCCGCTGACAAGGCCCCCCTAGTCGCCACCGCCCTCACCGCAGAGGGCCTCGACCCGTGGGTCGTCGGCACGGTCTCGACGGCTGCACGCGACTTCACCGGATTTGAGCAGGGCGCGAAGGGTGTCGACGGTGGCGCGGTCCGCCTCGTCGGTAGCTACAAGAACTAGCGAACTCACTCCCTACGATCAGGCGGGGCCGGGACTTCGGTCCTGGGCCCGCCTGATCGTTTTTGCGCGCACACCAGACTTATCCACAGATTCTGTTTTCCGGTCTCAGGCAGCACGCGCCCCTCGTAGCCTGGTGGCATCGCTCGTAAGCGACAGTCGGGAGCCGCCCGGCGCTGCGAACCAGGGGGCTCTTCGCAATCTGACAACAGATTGGACGTGCGAACATGGCGAACATCAGCATCTCGTATCAAGAGATGGAAGGCGCGGCGGCGCAACTCGGCGTCGGCCGCGATGAGATTACGGCAAAGTTGCAGCAGCTTCAAGGCCAGATTCAGGGGCTTGTCGGTTCCGGCTTTGTCACTGACACCGCGTCGAAACGGTTCGAGGCCTCGTACACCGAGTACACGGCGAGCGCGAACCGCGTCATCGAGAAGCTCACCGAGATTCAGCAGTTCATCACGCACGCCGCAGCCGCGCACCGGGCGATGGACGACGAGATCGCTGCCCGGATCCGCTAGCGACCGTGCGGGAGTGGACCGGTGGCAGACTCGTTGCGCTTCACGGGCGCCGCGCTTGACGAAGCAACGGAGCGCCTGGCGGGGGCAGTAATTGATATGCGGGAGAGCACACCTCTCCGGCACCGGGCGATGCCAACCCTGACCGGCGTCTCAGCGGAGATCGATCGGTTTGCGCAGGGGCTCGCGATCGCCCAGGCGGCCCTCAGCGACGCCGCACGCTCGGCCCTGGTGACGATTGCGGGGCTTCGCGAGAGCGGCGCCGACCTCGACGTGCTGCTTGCAGCCGCCCTCGCAGGCGGGCCAACCCTGGCCGGTGACAGCCGATGACGACCCACGTGCCGACGGTCGCTGACGTACTGAATGAGCGCGTCAGCGTTGGCGCGGCATCGGAAGCCCGGAGCATCGCCGGCGAGATCGCGAATGTCAGGAGGAGCGCCGACAGGTTTGGCATTGCCTGTGTTCAGGCCCAGGCAGCGCTGGAACAGTGCACCGGGCGCTCCGTTGGCGCGATTGCGCGTCGGCTGCAGGGGTCGCTGATTCCCGGAGCCGCAATTGTCTCGGATGCTGCAGCGAGCGCGGCGCGAGCGTTTGAACGCTACGCGGGCCGCATTTCGGAGCTTGACGATGAGGCTCGGCGGGTGCGTCAAGGAGTGGTCGCGTGGCTGGACAGCATATCGGGTGCCGTGACTGAGATCGAGCGAATCTGTGACGCGATCCTGGCCCCGCCCGACTTCTCCTGGGACCGGCCGCCCAGCCCAACCCTGCCCCAGCCTCGGCTGCGCGAATCCGTTGCGCGAGCGGAACCGGTGGACAGGGAGGCCGCGCTCGCGTTGCTCCAGCAGCATTACGAGGCGCTCTGGCGCAACACCGTGCTGTGCTGGCAAGGAGACGTGCACGACGTGCGGGCGGCCGCGGACCGATGGCGAGAGCTTGGGGCCGAACGTAGAGCGGCCGAACGAGCGCTCGCGGCCGCCCTCGGCGACACCTCGATCGGGCACCTTATCGCGGTGAGCCCTGCCGGCTTAGGCGAACGGGCCCGGGTGATCGCGGTCGGGTTGACTGGCGAATTCGCGAGCGTGCGCGCTCCTGCCGTTGCTCCCGGCATGGAGCACGAACTCCTCGCAGGGCTTTTCCCAACGACAGACGGCTCGAGCGTGTGGCATTCTCCGCCGGACGCGAAAGCTGTCGCCGCCTGGTGGCAGGAACTGGCGCCTGAGCAGCGGGCCGACCTCATCGCCTCCGTCCCGCTCGTCATCGGCAACTTGCCGGGACTGGCTGGCGCGGTGCGGGACAGCGCAAACAGACTCATGATCGAGTTCTATCGGACCAACCCTGGCCTCCTGAGTGTCGACCAGCTCAAGCTCGTGGCCGAGGTGCAGCGCATTCTCGACAGAACCGGCAACCAGGCGAGACCGCAGCCGCCCGTACACCTGTATTCCTTCTCGCTCACCGAGTCCGCCCCGATGGTCGCAATGAGCTATGGCGACATCGACAGTGCGACCCACGTCACCGTGCAGGTCGCAGGCATGGGCAACGACGCGCATGAGGGCCTCGCGACCTGGGATGTCGCTGCCTTGGAACTCTACGACGCGCAGCGGGCCCGGTTACGACGGGGCCTAGTGGGCGGCCCAGCAGTTGTCGCCTGGCTCGGGTATGACACCCCTGGGCTTCCTCCTCGACTCGACGTGCTGAGTTCGACGGCAGCGGAGGCCGGTGCCGGCCGGTTGCGGGCTGAGCTCGACGGAATCGCTGCGCTTCCGGAGACCGTTCCTCGGGCGACGAGCGTCGTCGCGCACTCATACGGGACCACGCTTGCGTCGATTGCGCTCACGAAGGTCGAGACCCCGGTGGATACGTTTGTGATGCTTGGTTCGGCCGGAATCGATGTCGCAGTGGTGCCGACGATTGATCGCCTACGCGTCAGGTCGCGGGGCGGGCAACCAGCGGTCTACGCCACCACGGCGCCCGCAGACAAGCTCGCGCCAACGGGCGCCGGGCTGTCCCGGAGAGCGCTCCCCGAAGCCGGAACCGTTGGGCTCCTGGGGGTGCAGCGGCGGTCGAGCGTGCTCGAAGGAGTCACGTCGTTTAAGTCCAGCGGCGACCCGGCCGCCGGATATGTGGGCACGGATGGGCATTCGATTATCGGCTCCGGCTCGGACACAGCATTTCTGGGAGCGTCCGCATCGACGGGGCGGGGGTACGGGGACCGGACCACTCAGGCGCTCGCCATGACCGCACAACTCACGACGCAGTCGGCGAGCCCACCAACACGCCAGCTTCGCGAAGCGGTCGCGTCCGACCGTCCTGTCGCGTCCGAAGTCTGTGCTGTGGGCGCCGAAACTGCGAGGAACCCTCAATGAGCCAGTCGCGGCGCGCACAGTGGGATTCGGTGTTCCTCAGACTTCTTGCTGTGCTGAGCGCGGTCGCAGTTGGCGTCGTCGGGTGCGCTCGTAGTGAGCGGCCAATCATTTCGGAACCCGACGACTACGGAGGCGGAACTCTGGTCGAACACCTGTTGTGGTTGGAAGAGGAGACTGACCGAGCGATCGCTGCGAGCGGCGTTGAGAGTGACTGGCTCTACCTTTTCGACGACGGAGAAGTCCTTTGGGGCGGTGGGCCGCGAGCACGTTTCGAGACGCTTGGTTCCATGTTGCCGCGAGCGTGTGGCGACGGCGGTCGGATCGTTAGTGATCTCATGGTTCGGGACGTGCCGAACGCGGCGTCCGCGGCGGCACGCGTCCGATCTGGCTGGGAGCAAGACGGATGGACAGTGACTGATGTGTTCGAGCCTGCGGCGAGTCACAGAGCGTACTTCCGTGCTGCTCGCGAGGATGGGGCGTTGCTCACCTGCGAGGCAACGAATAGTACGTTGACTCTGACGTTGGCCAGCGACTGCTCACTCGACCCCACGATGTCGCCGAGGCTTGAGGATCTGAGCGAGCGCGACGCCTTTCTGGAGCACATCATGATGGGGGAGCGCCCGTGAGACTGAAAGTGACCCTGACCGTGCCAGGCGGGCGCGACGAAGACGTCGAGGTCTCGTGCGATACGACAACGACGGTGCGAGAAGTCGCGCGGTCGCTGACGCTCACAGGCAGATACCCGTCGAGTGACCAGACGACGGCCCGACTGCGCCGACTTGGAGACCTCACACTCTCGGGTGGGCGGGAGCACGCCGAGGAGTACCTCCTTGACCCTGCGGCCGCGGTCGGCGAATCGGGGCTGCAATCGGGCTGGCGCATCAGGGTGACCAGAGAATTCGAAAGTAGCGCCACTCGGGTGCACCCGCTCGTTGGCATTGTCGAGGTACTGAGCGGACCACAGGCGGGCATGCGGGTTGGCCTCGTTGCCGGCGGGAACTCGGTCGGTCGTTCTCGGCACAGCCGTGTCGTCTTGCGAGATCGGAGTGTGTCGCGGCGGCATGCGGTGATTGAGGCGGGCAGCACGATGCTGCTCCGAGACCTCGCGTCTGCGAACGGTGTTGAGGTCGGCGGTGAGCTGGCCGAAGCCGTATCAATCGAGGGCCCGACCAAATTGCAGCTTGGCCAGGTCACGGTTCGAGTCGCTCCGCTCGGCAACGGCGTTGCGGTCGGAGGGTCGAAGCCGAGCCATCGGCACATCCATACGCGGTCGCCGGCGATGGACCCGCCGCCTCGCGAAGCGCTCTTCGAGCTCCCTGTCCCGCCGAGGCCGAAAGAAGGGCCACGACTTCCCGTGCTCGCGATGCTCGCGCCCGCGCTACTGGGCGCGGCGATGTTCGCAGTCACCCGATCCCCCTTGAGCCTCATGATGATCGCGTTCTCGCCACTCATGATGTTGGGGTCGTGGCTCGACGGCATGCTCAGCGCGGGGAAAGCCGGACGGAAGAACACGCGCAGATTCGCCGACCAGCTAGACCGGGAACTTGCTCGGGTTCGCGCCTCGCAGGAGAGGGAAGAGGCTGAACGCCTCGCGGAGGCCCCGAGCCTGGACACGGTGCGCGACGGGATCGCCCGCCGAACCCCCATGCTGTGGTCACGCGGGCCACGCGACCGGTCATTTCTCGCCCTACGGGTTGGCACTGGAAAGCTGCCGAGCAGAGCGCGAGTGGTGCTCCCCCAGCGAGGGGAGGCTGCCGCCACCCAGTGGGAGCTCCTGGAACGGGCCGAACGCGACTTTGCCTCTGTCGATCCCGTGCCCGTCACGGCACAACTCACCGACTGCGGCAGTCTCGCGATCGTTGGCGACGGCGAGACCACGGCGGGCCACGCGCGAGCGCTTCTGCTGCAACTCGCGGGGCTGCACTCGCCAGCGCACCTGGCCGTCGCAGCGATCGTCGCCGACGGAGGTCGTGCCGCAGCGTGGGAGTGGCTGAAATGGCTCCCTCACGTCGACGCGGCTGTCGGACCCACTCCCCGCGGAAGCGGGCGCGGGGGGACTCTCGCGAGCGACGCGGACGCCGTGAACAGACTGCTCGGTGACCTCGAAACCGCCCTCAAAGATCGCGAGGCGGCTCGGAATGGTCCTGCAACGAAGCCGGGGGCACCGCCCGGCAAGCGCGCCGCGGGCGGGCTTGCGACCGTGTCAGCTGCCGTGGTGCTCGTTGACGACAGCGGAATCGACCCCACCCACCGGGCTCGGCTCATCGCCCTTATCGAACGCGGAGCCGATGCCGGCATGCACGTGATCTGGCTGTCGACAGAGCTTGCGGGAGTCCCCTCAGGATGTCAGGTGATTGTCGAGGCGGACGCCGCCGGCGCGGAGGTGAGCTTCGTCCCCGAGGCACGGCGAGTCGCGCTCGCGAGCCTGGAGAGCGCGAGCGAGGAGATGGCCCACCAGACCGCGCGTGCGCTCGCACCGGTCGAGGACGCTGGCGCACTTGGGAATGACGAGAGCGATCTGCCAGCATCGGTAGCGCTCCGCGAGATTCACGCGGTTGACCTGTTGGGCGGGGCGCGGCCGTTCCTTGCACAGTGGGGGCGTAGCGGCAGCCTCAGATCGGGCGGGGAGAGCGGGGCAGCGGGCACCCCGATCCCGCTCTCTGCCGTGGTAGGGCAGGCGGAGTCGGGGCCGGCAGTCATTGATCTGCGCGCCGACGGGCCGCACGCACTCGTCAGCGGGACAACGGGGGCCGGAAAGTCGGAGTTCCTGCAGAGCTGGATCCTGAGCCTTGCCGCAAACGTCAGCCCGGAGCGGCTGACGTTTCTTCTCATCGACTACAAAGGCGGCTCCGCATTCGCCGAATGCGCGCGGCTGCCGCACGCGGTGGGGCTGGTCACCGACCTCTCGCCCCGCCTCGTGCGGCGGGCTCTCACCTCGCTCCGGGCAGAGCTCAGGCGCCGCGAGGAAATCTTGGCCGCGTGCGGTGCGAAGGATCTTCAGACGATGGAACAACGCTCAGACCCCGCGGCGCCTCCGGCGCTCGTCATCGTCATCGACGAGTTCGCTGCGCTCGCGCGCGAGTCTCCCGGGTTCGTGGATGGCGTCCTCGATATCGCCCAGCGGGGCCGGTCCCTCGGCCTCCACCTTGTGCTGGCAACGCAGCGGCCCGCGGGCGTTGTCACCGACAGCATCCGGGCAAACACGAATCTGCGGATCGCCCTCAGGACGGCCGACACCGCCGACTCCACCGACGTCGTCGGCGTGCCTGACGCCGCGCACTTCGATACCAGTTCGCCAGGCCGCGGGGTGCTGCGCGTCGGGCAGGGGGCTGTCGAACACTTTCAGGCCGGGCACCTCGGCAGTGCCGCAGCCGTCAGGTCGGCGGCAGGCGGGGTCGACCTGCGGACCCTCGGCTTCGCGCTCGTGCCGCGACGGCACGGCGAATCGGACGAGTGCTCGCGTGCGCAGCATGCGACGCCAGCGGCGGGAGCCCGCGCCGTCGCGGAAGGTGACGCACCCCGCATTATCGAGGGGCTGGCAGCAGCGGCGAAGGACGCGGGGATCGCACCACCACGAAAACCCTGGCTGCCCGAGCTGCCAGTTCGAATTCGGCTCGACGGTCTCACGAGCAAGGCGGCCGCCGCCGGATGGCAGGGGAGCGGCCTCGCCGTCGGCCTTGTTGATATCCCGGCCAGCCAGACCCAGAGCCTTGCGACCCTCGATCTCGCCGGCTCCGGCAACGTCGCGCTGTTTGGCGCGAGCGGTACTGGCAAAACCACTGCGCTCGTCACGGTCGCGATGGCGGCGAGCTCGGAGACCGTGTCAGACCCGGTGCACGTGTACGGGATCGAGGCGACCGACGGCGGCCTGTCCACCCTCGCCGCGTTGCCGACGGTCGGCGCTGTCGCGTCCATCGCGAACGGGGAACTGACGCGGCGCGTCATCGAGCACGTCTGGGGAGTCATGCGCGAGCGCGCGGCCCGCTTTGGTGCCGCGCACGCGGAGAGCCTCGCGGCGTATCGGGAGAGCGGAGTCCCTGGGGCCCCGACGGAGCCGAGAGTATTGCTGCTCATCGACGGCTTCGCGCAGTTGGCTGAGAGTCTCGAGGGACCTCGGCGGAGCGCGGTGGCCACTCAACTCACGGAGATCATGCAGCAGGGGAGGGCGAGCGGGGTACACGTGATCCTCACTGCGGACCGGCCGGCCGCGCTCTCGGGCGCCCGTGCCGCGAGCGTCCAGTTGCGGCTTGTATTTCGCCTTGCCACGGCTGCCGACTACGGTCAGTCCGGTGTCCCGGCGGACATCCTCGACGCCGCGACGGCAGGGCGCTGCGTCGCGTCGGGCACCACGAACGAAATCCAGCTGGCCAGCGTCGGGGAGACCCGCGAGAGCCAGTCGCGCGCGATCGGCGCGCTGGCAGCTCGACTGCGGGCCGCTGAGGGGCCGCTGCAGGGACGCGCCCCCACTCGCGTGCAGACCGCTCCGGACCGCGTGGCCCTCGCGAGCCTTGGCGCCGAAAGTGCGGGGAGACCAACCTACGGCATCGACACGCGCACGTTCCGCCAGGTTGGGCTCCCTGTCGCCGGGCTTGGCGTGATCGCGGGCCCGCCAGGGTCCGGGCTGTCGTCGGCGCTCACCACCTGCACGGCGGCGGTGAGTCGCTGGGCGACGTCCGTGGATCGCCCCGCCACCACTGTGCTGCTCAGTCTCGCGGGATCGGGCGGGGCGAGCCAGTGCGCCACCGCGGTGGCCTGGGATCGGGTCGCACGGGGAGAGGAACAGGTTGGCGCGCTCGCCGCCGAGCTCGCTGCCCGGCTGACTGCCGCAGCGGTGGCCGCCGCGCCAGATCCGGCCGCTGCGGAATCAACCGCACCCCCTGGCCATCTCATTGTCGCGGTGGAGCGGGCGAACGACGCCGGCGGCCCGGCGATCGCCAGCCTCGCCGCGCTCGCGCGTGCAGCTCGCCGGTCAGGATCCCTCGTGCTCATCGAGTGTGAGCTCGGTCGGGCGGGCGCGTCCTGGGAACTCCTGACCGCGCTCAAACAGCCAACGTGGGGGCTCGCGCTGCAGCCCGATGACCGGGACACGCAGACGCCGTTCCGAGAGGATCTCGGCAGGTCGTCTCAGGCTGACTCACCGCCCGGTCGCGGCTTCGCAATCGAGCGCGGGCGCGTGACACCGATTCACGTCGCGCACCTCTGACGGGCGTGTGCGCCCGAGCGCGCTATCTCGCGATGAGGGCCGTCGCGATCGCCGCGATCCCTTCGCCCCGACCGGTGAACCCGAGACGATCAGTGGTTGTTGCGCTGAGCGAGACCGGCGCGCCAACGAGCTCGGACATGACGCGCTGCGCCTCATCGCGGCGAGGCGAGAACTTCGGCCGGTTGCCGATGACCTGCACCGAGACGTTCACGGGGCGAAAGCCCTCGGCGGCGAGTTTCGCGAGCGCGAGCCGCACGAACCCGGTGCTCGCGGCGCCCTCCGTGTCTGGTTCGTCGACGCCAACCAGACCGCCAATATCGCCGAGCCCCGCGGCGCCCAGCAACGCGTCAACGATTGCGTGGCAGACGGCGTCGCCGTCACTGTGGCCGGAGAGACCCGGCTCGCCCGGCCAGAGCAGGCCGGCGAGATAGAGCGGCGCGTCGTCGTCGTAGGCGTGGACATCGAAGCCCGATCCCACGCGAATATCTGGGAGGTTTGTCATCGTGCGTCTCCGTTCTGGGCCGCGAGCAGCGCCTCGAGTAGGGCGAGGTCGCCGGGAGTCGTGAGCTTGTGGGCGAGGGACTCGCCAGGAACCGTGCGGACCGTCCCGCCCGCGCGCTGCACGACCTCCGCATCATCGGTCGGATGGTCAGCAGCGTCGTGCGCTCCGGTGCCGAGCCTGTCGTGTGCCGCGGCCAAGAGTTCTCGCGGAAAGCCCTGCGGCGTCTGCACCGCGACGAGCGGCGCGCGATCCACCGTCTCGTGAACGATCGAGTCCGCCCCCACTCGCTTCAGCGTGTCGACCACCGGCAGCGCGGGGATCACGGCGTCCGTCGTCCGCCGGACCTCCGCTGTGACCCGGGCGAACAGCGCGGCAGGCGTGAGCGGCCGCGCGGCGTCGTGCACAAGTACCACGTCGGCGTACTCCGGAAGCGCGTCGACGCCGAACTTCACCGACTCGTGCCGCTCGCGCCCTCCCGGGGTCACCGAGACCTCCCAGTTCGCACCCGTCGGCTCCGCTGCGGCGACGAGCCGGAGCGTCTCCCCGGCGAGGTGCTCGGGCACCACGATCACGAGGTGCCCGCCGCTCGGGAGCGAGGTCACCGTGCGGAGGCAGTGCTCAACGAGCGTGCGACCGCCAAGCTCGACGAAGGCTTTCGGCTTGCCGGCGCCGAGGCGCTCTCCGCGCCCCGCCGCGACAAGCACCACGCCGATCCGCGAGACTTCGTGTGGCTCGCCTGTCAACGGCTGGTGATCCTGGGCGCTCGTCATGCTGCAAGCGTACCGGGAGGTGTTCCCGGGCCTCGTGGGTTATCCTTATTCACTACCCGAGCGGGAAACCGCCGGGACATCTGAATAGACATCTCAATATCCAGGAGGACACCGTGAAGATCGATCTTGCCATGCTGCGAGGGCTCGAACGTGAGAGGGAGATTCCTTTCGAGGAGCTCGCTGAGATCATCGAGCAGGCGATCCAGACCGCATACGTGCGTCACGCCGAGAACCAGGCGCTGCCCGTTCCCGCGACTGAGGACGTACGCGTATCGCTGGACCGTAAGAACGGTGAGATTTCTGTGCTCGTGCCCGAGCACGACGACGACGGCAACGTCATTGGCGAAGCGTACGTGACGACGGACGAGTTCGGCCGCGTCGCCTCGAGCGCGGCGAAGCAGGTCATTAACCAGCGTCTCCGCGACCTCTCCGACGATGCCGTGCTTGGCCAGTTCAAGGACAAGGAGGGCCAGGTCGTCTCCGGCGTCATTCAGCAGGGCCCGAACCCCCGCATGGTGCACATCGACCTTGGCGAGGTCGAGGCGATTCTGCCGCCCGAAGAGCAGGTTCCTGGCGAGGACTACGCGCACGGCACCCGCGTGCGCGTCTACGTGACGAGCGTCTCGAAGGGGCTCAAGGGGCCACAGATCGTCGTCTCGCGCACCCACCCGGGCCTCGTGCGGAAGCTGTTCGAACGGGAAGTTCCCGAGCTCGGCGAGGGCCTCGTTGAGATCGTCTCGCTCGCGCGTGAGGCCGGCCACCGCAGCAAGGTTGCCGTCCGTGCCAAGCAGGCAGGGATCAACGCGAAGGGCACGTGCATTGGCGAGATGGGCAGCCGTGTTCGGGCCGTCATGAGCGAGCTCGGCGAAGAGAAGATCGACATCGTCGACTACTCGCCCGAGCTGCCCAAGTTCGTCGCGAACGCCCTCTCCCCGGCGAAGGTCACCGACGTCTTCATGATCAATGAGTCGCTCAAGCAGGTTCGCGCGCTTGTGCCCGACTTCCAGCTGTCGCTGGCGATCGGCAAGGAGGGGCAAAACGCCCGCCTCGCCGCGAAGCTGACGGGCGCGAAGATCGATATTCAGCCCGACTCGATCATGAACGACTAGGCCCCGCGCCAAGAAAACCTTGCGTGTCCCGGGCAGGGAGGCTGAAAAGCCGCCTGCCTGGGGATGCGCGCAGCGGGAAGCTGGTAAGATGGATCCGATTCGGACTTGCGTTGCCTGTAAGACACGGGCAACGCGCGCGGAACTCCTTCGAGTGGTAGAGCGTGACGGTCATCTGATTGTTGATGAGCGTGCGGTGCTGCCAGGACGAGGTGCCTGGGTGCACGAGACCGCAGAGTGCATGAATCTTGCAGTGCAGCGTGGGACCTTCACGCGGGCACTTAGAGCGTCGAGGAAACTCGATGGTCAATCACTAGAGAACAGGCTGAAAACGCTGATGGACAAGTAATGAGCGGCTCACGATGAGACCCGTCCGTTAATTTTGGTTCTCGCCTGTCTGGCGTGAACCCAGACAGGAGAAAAGTGGCTAACCCACGCGTAAGCGAGATTGCCAAGAAGCTCGGTATCGAGAGCAAGAAGGCAGTCGAAATTCTGAACGATGAACTCAACGAGTTCGTCAAGACCCCGTCCTCGACGATCATGCCGCCGACCGTGCGCAAGCTCGAGGCGTTCGTCAAGGACCACCCCGAGCTCGTGAAGAGCGACGAGGGTGCCTCCGAGGCTGCCCCTGCGAAGGCTGCAGCCCCGAAGAAGCCCGGTGCCGCGCCGAAGCCCGGCCGCCCCGGCCCGAAGCCCGGCGCGCCCGCACCGGCTGCACCGGTCGCGGAGACCCCTGCGGCTCCTGCAGCGCCCGCTGCCCCCAAGGCGACTCCAGCCCCGGCCGCTCCCGCAGCGCCCGCCGAGGCTGCGAAGCCCGAGGGCGGCGCAAAGCCCGGAGCTCCCAAGCCCGGCGGCGCCGCAAAGCCCGGCGCGCCGAAGGCCGATGGCCCGCGCCCCGGAAACAACCCGTTCGCCTCAAGCCAGGGCATGGGGATTCCCCGCCCGCCGCGTCCGGGAAACAACCCGTTCGCCGCGAACCAGGGCATGGGACGTAACCGTCCGAACCCCGGCAACATCCCGCGTCCCGCCGCTCCGCGCCCGGGTGGCGCTGGTGCGCCCGGCGGCCGTCCTGGCGGTCCCCGCCCGGGTGGCGCTCCCCGTCCCGGTGGCGCTCCGCGTCCCGGTGGTGGCGGCTTCAACCGCCCCGGTGGCGGGCCCGGCGGTGCAGGCGGCCCCGGTGGCGGCTTCGGCGCACCGCGCCCCGCAGGTGGATTCGCAGGTCGCGGCCGTGGTGGCCGCGGCGCTGGCACGGCTGGTGCGTTTGGTCGCGGCGGCTCCAAGAGCAAGGCACGCAAGTCGAAGCGGGCGAAGCGGGCAGAATTCGAGATGCGCGAGGCGCCGTCGCTTGGCGGCGTCAGCGTACCCCGCGGAAACGGCTCGACGCCGATCCGCCTGCGCCGCGGCGCATCGCTGTCCGACTTTGCGGACAAGATCGATACGAGCGCGTCGAACCTCGTGACTGTCCTGTTCCACCTCGGCGAGATGGCGACGGCGACCGAGTCACTCGACCAGGCAACGTTCGAGATCCTCGGCGAGGAGCTGGGCTACAAGATCCAGATCGTCTCGCCAGAGGACGAGGATCGCGAGCTCCTCGAGGCCTTCGACATCGACATCGAGGCTGAGCTTGAAGAAGAGGGCGATGACGTGCTTGAGGCGCGTCCGCCGGTCGTCACCGTCATGGGTCACGTCGACCACGGTAAGACCAGCCTGCTCGACGCTGTCCGCAAGGCAGACGTTGGCGCTGGCGAGGCCGGTGGCATCACGCAGCACATCGGTGCGTACCAGGTGCACACCGAGCACGAGGGCGTCGATCGTGCGCTGACCTTTATCGATACGCCGGGTCACGAGGCGTTCACCGCCATGCGTGCCCGTGGTGCGCAGGTCACCGATATCGCAATCCTCGTGGTTGCGGCCGATGACGGCATCATGCCGCAGACCATTGAGGCGCTGAACCACGCGCAGTCGGCGAACGTGCCGATCGTTGTCGCGGTGAACAAGATCGATAAGGAAGGCGCGAACCCCGACAAGGTTCGTCAGCAGCTCACCGAGTTCGGTCTCGTGTCTGAGGAATGGGGCGGCGACGTCATGTTCGTCAACGTCTCGGCGAAGAACAACATGGGTATCGACGACCTGCTCGAGGCAGTGCTCCTCACTGCGGACGCGGGCCTCGACCTCCGTGCGAACCCGAACAAGGAAGCCCGCGGCGTCGCGATCGAGGCGAAGCTCGACAAGGGCCGCGGTGCGGTTGCGACCGTGCTGATCCAGTCCGGTACGCTCCGCGTCGGCGACGCGATCGTTGCTGGCACTGCCTACGGCCGCGTTCGCGCGATGCACGACGAGAACGGCGAGCCCGTCCTCGAGGCGCTCCCGTCGCGTCCGGTGTCGGTGCAGGGCCTGTCGTCGGTGCCGCGCGCTGGTGACACCTTCCTCGTCACCTCCGAGGACCGCACCGCACGCCAGATCGCTGAGAAGCGTGAGGCAGCGGAGCGCAACGCGATGCTCGCGAAGGCACGCAAGCGCATCAGCCTTGAAGAGTTCACGAAGGCGCTTGAGGATGGCAAGGTTGAGTCGCTCAACCTCATCATCAAGGGTGACGTGTCGGGTGCCGTCGAGGCGCTCGAGGAATCGCTGATGAAGATCGAGGTGGACGATTCGGTCCAGCTCCGCATCCTGCACCGCGGCGTCGGCGCGATCACCGAGTCGGACGTGGATCTTGCCACGATCGACAACGCGATCGTCATCGGCTTCAACGTGCGCCCCGACGTCAAGGCTCGCGAGCGCGCTGCGCGCGAGGGCATCGACATCCGCTTCTACAACGTCATCTACAACGCGCTTGATGACATTGAGGCATCGCTCACGGGCATGCTCAAGCCAGAGTACGAAGAGGTCCAGTCGGGCGTCGCGGAGATCCGCGAGGTCTTCCGCTCCTCGAAGTTCGGCAACATCGCCGGCGTCATCGTGCGGTCGGGAACGATCACGCGAAACGCGAAGGCACGCGTCATCCGCGAGGGTGTCGTCATCGCCGATGGCCTCGCCATCGAGTCGCTGCGTCGCTTCAAGGACGACGTCACCGAGGTGAAGACGGACTTCGAGGCTGGTATCGGCCTCGGCAAGTTCAACGACATCCAGCCCGGCGACGAGATCGAGACCACCGAAATGGTCGAGAAGCCGCGCGGCTAACACGTCGCTGAATTGGAGAGGCCGGGGGAGCGAAAGCTTCCCCGGCCTCTCGCGTCTCTGAGGGGTCTCGGCGAGCCCTATGCTCGAAGCATGAACGAATCTGAACTTGCCACCCGTGTCCGCGCGCTCGTCGAGACGATGTACGGCGGATACATCGGGGGCGACCGCGACGCGATCGACGCGCTGCTTGATCCTGACCTGACGATGTTTGACTCCGCGAGCCCCGCGCTCATCAGCGGAATGGATGAGCTCAATGCGGTCCGCGCGGCGCGGGGAAACCCGTCCGACGACGCTCCGGCGGCACACACCGAGACCGGGCTCACTGCGGGGCTGTTCACCGCGCGCCGCATCGGCGACGTGATCTCCGCGACGTGGTGGCTGCGCATCGACGCGGTTGACGCGGCCGGCGCTCCCGTGATCCCGGAGGTGGTTCGCAACTCGGCCGTGCTTGTTGACACGGACGGCCCGCTCCGCATCGTGCAACTCCACGAGGGCGTCGTCCAGCACTTCGGGGGTCCCGAGGTCGCCGGGTTGCCAACGGTCTGACTGGTCGCCCGATGCAGCCGAGATGGCGTCAACGCGGGTAGGCTTAGAACATGAGTAATCCACGTGCAGGGAAGGTCGCCGAGCGGATCCACCAGATCATCGCTCGCCGGCTCGACAAGGGGCTTCGCGACCCGCGGCTCGGGTTCGTCACGATCACGGATGTGCGAGTGACGGGCGATCTGCAGAGCGCCAGCGTGTTCTACACCGTCTACGGCGATGACGCGACCCAGACGGACACCGCGGCCGCGCTTAAGGCCGCCACTGGCATGCTGCGCAGCGAGGTCGGCAAGCAGCTCGGGACGAGGCTGACGCCAACGCTCGAGTTCATCCACGATGAACTGCCGTCTTCCGCGGAGCACCTCAACGAGCTGCTCGCGGAAGCGAAGCGGCGAGACGATGCAGCGCGCGAACTCGCCGTTGGCGCGAACTACGCGGGGGAGGCAGATCCGTACGAGAAGCCGCGTACCCACGAGGACGTCGCCGAGACCGACGATTTCGATGACGAGGACGACGACACCGAACTCGACGACGACTTTGACGAGGAAGACGAGGACGGCCTCGACGAGGAAGAACTCGAAGACGACGAGGAGCGCGCCTAGCGTTTCACTCTCGGATCGGCCCCCTGGGAAGCACCAGGGGGCCGATCTGCGTTCCGGGGCCCAGCCCAGTCAGACGCTACGTGCCGATCTCATTCTCTTCGCCAGGCTCGACGTAGCTCGCGATGCGTGAGACGCCGATGACAGTGTCGTTCTGCAACTCCAGCTTGGACCGGAGAGCGCGGCCCGCGAATCCCGCTCGGAGGTTCACCCGATCCCACTGCTCGTCCATGATGAACACCGTCTCGGTCGATTTGATGCAATCCCACTTTGCGAGATTCGTCGCGACGAGTTCGTGGATCGCGGCGACGTCGGCGGCGCGCACGAGCAACATGCCGTCGTGGCTTCCGGCCGTCACCGCGAAGTACTCGAGCTCCTGAACTGTGGGCAGTCGCTCGCGGAACTCCTGCCAGCGCTGCTGCTCAAGCGAGACGAATACGAGCGCCGCGACCCCGAACCCGGCCGCCCGGAAGTCGAGCGTCGCGGTGAAGCCTGTAATGACGCCGGCCTCGACGAGCGCGTCGTAGCGCTGGTAGGCGTTCGAACGGGAGACCCCCAACTGCTCGGCCATCGCGGCGATGGACAGTCGCCCATCTCGCCGCAGCAGATCGACCATTTGAATGTGGATGTCATCGAGTTGCATTCTGTACTTTCCGTGTCGTCCTGCGTCGTTGCAAAGTGGAACTTCTGCACAATATACATGCTGAGGGTGGACGGATTTCGTCTGGGGCTTTTCAAGTTGACACAATAATCGCGGATCGCGTAATTTCTGTAAAGAGTTATCCAAAGAGGGATAGCACGATGGAAGGCCACAAATGAAGCACTCGATGAAGCGCGTTTTCGCCGCGACCGGCCTGGTCGCCGCAGCTGCGCTTGTCCTCTCCGGCTGTGCCGGGGGCGCACAACCCACTACCGGTGAAGCAGCGGGAGGCGGCAAGTCGATCGTCGTCGATGCGTCCTTTGACCTGAAGACCGCTGACCCGGGCCGCCAGTACGAGACGACCGGATCGATCGTCGCGAAGGCACTGTACGAGACCCTCCTCACGTTCAACGGCGAGGACGTGACGAAGCCCGTCGATGGGCTCGCGAGCTACGAGATGAACGAGGACAACACTGTCCTGACACTCACGATGAAGCCCGGCGCGAAGTTCTCGGACGGTAGCGACGTGACCGTCGACGACGCAGTCTTCTCGCTGACCCGCGTGCAGGGCATCCTCGGAAACCCGTCGTTCCTGCTCGAGGGCGTCACCGTTGAGAAGACCGGCGACGACACGCTGACGCTGACCTCGGAGACCCCGAACCCGGCGCTGCCCTTCATCCTGCCCAACCCGGCACTTTCTGTGCTGAACCAGGAGGTCGTCGAGGCCAACGGCGGATCGGCAGACGAGTCGGATGGAGCCGAGGCGTTCCTCAACGGCGAGTCCGCGGGGTCCGGCCCGTACATGCTCGAGTCGTTCGACGCTGCGGCCCAGGTCGTCTTCAAGGCTAACCCGGAGTACGCGGGGGACAAGCCCGCATACGACCGCGTCGTGCTGCGCAACGTCGAGGGTCCCACGCAGAAGCTCAACGTCGAGAAGGGCGAGTCGCAGGTCGCGCTCGACCTTAACCCCGATCAGGTCGCGGAGCTCGCAAGCGCTGACGTGAAGGTCGTCTCGAACCCGTCGCGCTACATGATCTTCCTGCTGCTCAACCAGAACCCCGAGATCAGCGAAATCACGAGCAACCCCGACTTCCTGCAGGCTGTGAAGCTCGGGCTCGACTACGACAAGATCGTCAGCCTCGCAGGCGAGGGCTCGGTGCGCCCCGGCGGGCCGATCCCCTCGCTCTTCGTCGGCGCGATCGACGCGAAGCAGGGCAACCAGCGCGATGTCGACGCCGCGCAGGCCGCGCTCGCCAAGTCGGGCTACGCTGGCGAGAAGGTCACGCTGAACTTCCCGAATGACATCACCGTGCAGGGTCTCTCGCTCCAGAACGTTGCGGAGGCGGTGCAGGCGCAGCTCAGCGAGGTCGGCATTGAGGTCGCCCTCGCGCCGGCACCGGTCGCGACCGAGCTCGACGCGTACCGCAACGGCACCGAGACCATCGGTCTCTGGTACTGGGGCCCGGACTTCCCGGATGCATCGAACTACACCGTGTTCTCGCCGGGCGAGCTCGTTGGGCTGCGCTCCGGTTGGGCCGCAGACGCGAACGCGAAGGTCACCGAGCTCTCGAACGCTGCGAAGGCTGCGACCGGCGACGACCGCGCTCCCGCCTACGAAGCGTGGCAGGACGAGCTGAACGCGAGCGGGCCGTTTGTGCCGCTGCTCCAGCCCGCACAGAATGTGGTGACGTCGCCGTCGATCGAATCGATCACGACGAACCCCGTGTGGACTGTGGATCTTGCCCTCATCAAGTAACAACAGCACCGTCGCGATCCGGACGGCCGAACGTCCCACACGGCGGGGTATCCCCCCGTTCGTGCGGTACGTGGCCGTCCGGCTCGGCCTGACGGTCCTGCTGATGTTCGGGGTGACGATTGTCACCTTCGTGCTCACCAACCTCGTGCCCGCCGATCCGGTGCAGGCTGCGCTTGGTGAGCAGGCAGCAGCGAACCCCGAGATCGTCGCGAAGTTCCGCGCTGAGAACGGCCTCGATCAGCCGCTCATCGTGCAGTACTTCACGTACCTTGGCAACGTACTGCAGGGCAACCTTGGCGTCTCGACGCAGACCCGGATGCCCGTCGCAGACGAGCTCGCCGCAGCATTCCCTGCGACGATCGAGCTCGCGCTGTCCGCGATCGTGTTCTCCGCCCTCATCGGGATTGGCCTCGGACTGTGGGCCGCGCTCAAGCGTCGCACATTCGTCGACCAGGTGATCCGAGTCGTCAGCCTCATCGGACTGAGCTGGCCGACGTTCTGGCTCGCGCTCGTCGTGTACTACGTCTTCTTCTTCGTGCTCGGAATCTTCCCGGGGTCCGGCCGGCTCGACCCGACGGCCATCGCTCCGCCGCACGTCACGGGCCTGTACACGATTGACTCGGTGCTCGCCGGCCAGTGGAGCACGTTCTGGGACGCGCTCTACCACCTCGTCCTCCCGGCGTCGGTACTCGCGCTCTATACGATCGGCCTGCTGACCCGCTTTGCGCGTTCCGCGGTGCTCGAGGTCCTCGACATGGACTACGTGAAAGCGGCAACCGCGAAGGGCCTTCCCCGGCGCACCGTGGTGTTCGGCTACGTGCTCCGCGGCGCGATGGTGCCCATCATCACCGTGCTCGGCCTCGCGTTCGGCTCGCTGCTGTCCGGCACCGTGCTCGTCGAAAAGGTGTACTCCTGGCACGGCCTGGGCGAGTACTCGTTCTCGGCCGCGACCAAACTTGACCTGCCCGCGATCATGGGCGTCGGCCTCGTCGTCGGCATCGTCTACATCGGACTGAACTTCCTCGTCGACGTCCTGTACGGCGTCATTGACCCGAGAGTGAGGGTCGCATGAGCACCGACATCCTGACCGAGCGCGCCAAGCGGCGCCGCTGGCTGAAGATCTCGCCGGCGTTCCGCACGCCGCTCGCGATCACGGGCGTCTCGATTGCCCTGATCTGGCTAGTGATCGCGATCTTCGCGCCGATCATCGCCCCGTACGACCCGCTCGCCCAGGCATTCGAACGCCTCCAGCCGCCGAGCGCCGAGCACCTGTTCGGCACCGATGCGGTCGGCCGTGATGTCCTCAGCCGAGTGATTAGTGGCGCGCGGATCTCTATGCCGCTCGCGCTCTCACTCGTCGTCGCATCGATGGTTGTCGGCGGCACCCTCGGGGCGATCGCCGGGTACTTCGGTAAAGCCGTTGACGAAGTGATCATGCGCATCGCCGATCTCGTATTTGCGTTCCCGACGATCATCCTGGCGATGGTCATCACCGCGGCGCTCGGCCCGAGCCTCACAAACGCTGTCATCGCGATGCTGATCGTCTCGTGGCCCGCGTACGCTCGCGTCACCCGCTCGCTCGTGCTGTCGGCTCGCACGCAGGAGTACGTGATCGCCGGTCGGCTGCTCGGCAACGGCCCGTTCACCTCGCTGCGGCGAGACATCCTGCCGAACGTACTCTCACCAGTGTTCGTGCTCGCGATGCTCGACGTTGGGACGGCGATCCTGCTACTCGCGGGCCTGAGCTTCCTCGGGCTCGGCGCCACCCCGCCGACGCCGGACTGGGGCGCGATGGTGTCTGACGGCGTGCAGCAGTTCTCCTCCTGGTGGATCGCTGCCTTCCCCGGCCTCGCGATCTTCACCGTGGTCATGGCATTCAACTTCATTGGGGACTCGCTGCGCGATTCCCTCGATCCGCGCGCACAGGACGCGGTGCAGGGGAGGGCAATGTGAGCCACTCAGCAGTTACCCACGACGGAGCCCGCGAGGTCTCGGTTGATGACGGCCTCGCGATCCGCGACCTCACCGTGGCGATCGGCGAGCGCGAGATCCTGCACGGGATCAGCCTCGACCTGATCCCCGGGCAGATCACGGGCCTCGCGGGCGAATCGGGATCGGGCAAGTCAATCACCGGGCTTGCAATGCTCGGGTTGCTTCCCGCGAATGCTCGCACGGGCGGTGAGATCAGGTTCGGCGGGCGCAACGTGCTCGCCCTGCCCGAGCGCGAGCTCGGTAAGCTTCGTGGCCAGCGCATCGGCATGGTGTTCCAGGACCCGACCGCGAGCCTGCATCCGATGCTCACGATCGAGCGCCAGCTCACCGACCACCTCCGCGCCCACACTGGGGTGTCGAAGGCCGAGGCACGCGAGCGCGCGCTCGACGTGCTGAACAAGGTCAAGGTGCCGCTGCCGGAGACGGCGCTGAAGAAGTACCCGCACCAGTTCTCGGGCGGGCAGCTGCAGCGCATCGCGATCGCCGTCGCGATCATCTGCGAGCCCAGCATCCTCATCGCCGATGAGCCGACGACAGCGCTCGATGTGACCGTGCAGGCAGGCGTGCTGCGCTTGCTTCGCCAGCTCTGTGACGAGATGGGCCTCGCCGTGATGCTCATCACCCACGATCTCGGCGTCATGTCGAGTCTCGCGGATCGGATCGCGGTGCTGCGCCAGGGCGTGATCGTCGAGGAGGGCACCAGGTACGACGTGCTGCGAAACCCTCAGCACGATTACACCCGCGCGCTCATCGATGCCCTTCCCAGCCACGACGGTGCGGGTGCAGGGCCGGCCGTTGGTGCCGTCGACGAACAGGAGACACGCAATGACTGAGGCCAGCGCGCAGCTCGCGAACCCCGCCCTGCTCAGGCTCGACTCGCTGTCGGTGCAGTACAAGCTCCCCGGTCGGGGCGTTCTGACCGCCGTGAACGACGTGAGCTTCGAGCTTCCGACGCAGCGGGTGCTCGGCCTCGTCGGCGAGTCCGGCTGCGGGAAGTCTACGCTCGCACGCGCCGTGTGCGGTCTTGAACCAATCCACTCGGGAAGCATCCGATTCAACGGCGAGCCGATCCGTACCCTCGGGATGCGCACGCGCCCGAAGGAGCTGCTGCGCATCCAGATGGTGTTCCAGAACCCGTATGCGTCGCTCAACCCTCGCCGCACCGTCGGCGCCCAGATCGCGGATGGACTGCGGATCAACCCGCAGAAGGACTCATGGTCGGTGTCGGGGCTGCTCGACGAGGTCGAGCTTCCCGCGGACGTCGCGAGCCGCTTCCCACATCAGTTCTCCGGTGGCCAGCGTCAGCGCATCGCAATCGCTCGCGCGATCGCGTCGGGCCCGCAGCTGCTCATCGGTGACGAGCCGATCGCATCGCTCGACGCGAGCCTGCAGGCCAAGGTGGCGAGCCTCATGCGACGGCTTGCCCTCGAGTCCGGGGCGTCAATGCTCTTCATCAGTCACGACCTCGCGGTTGTGCGCACCATCGCCGACGAGATCGCGGTGATGAACAAGGGCGAGATCGTCGAGCACGGTCCCGTCGAGCAGGTGTGGCGCTCGCCGCGAGATCCCTATACGCAGCGGCTACTCGCGGCGATCCCAGCGATCGACGGGTTGGGTACACTGCCCGGTCTGCCCGACGCCGCGTAGCCTGCGGTGAGGCCTGGGGAGGACGCGGTCCTTCCCGGGCCTCACGGCTATCTTGCCTTAGAAGCGAATCACCTGACGCAGCGCGTCGCCGGTGGCGAGGTCATCCATCGCCTCGTTGATTCCGTCGAGTTCGATCGTGGCTGAGATGAGCGACTCGAGCGGGAGCTTGCCGTCGCGCCAGAGCTGCGCATAGCGCGGGATATCGCGACTGGGAACTGCCGAGCCGAGGTAGCTGCCGATCACCGTGCGCGCCTCGGCGGTCAGGCTGAGCGGCGAGATCTCGCTCAGTTGTCCGGGAGCTGGCAGCCCGACGGTCACCGTGCGGCCGCCCGGGGCTGTGGCCGCGTAGGCGGTTTCGAACGCCCGCGGGTGGCCAGCGCATTCGACGACCACCGGAAAGCGGAGGCCGCGTTCCATCACCTCTTGCGGGGTCATGCACTCAGTCGCTCCAGCCGCGATCGCGGCCGGAAACTTGTGCTCATTGGCGTCGATGCCGACGACCTGGTGGCCCTCGGCGAGAGCGACGAGCACCGCCGCCATACCGACCCCGCCGAGGCCAATCACCGCGACGGTGTCGCCGTCGGCTGGCCGTCCCGCGTTGACGACGGCACCGCCACCGGTCAGCACCGCACAGCCGAGGAGCGCAGCGATGTCAGGTGGCACGTCATCGTCGACCGCGACGACGGAGCGTGCATCAACGACCGCGTGGGTGGCGAACCCTGAAACCCCGAGGTGATGGTTGATTGATGCGGTCCCGTCGGTGAGGCGGCGGTCGCCGTTCATGAGCGTGCCGGCACCGTTCGCAAGACTGCCGGGCTCGCAGGGCAGCAGCCCGTCGGTGAGGCAGGCGGCGCAGCTCCCGCAGCGAGGAAGGAACGTCATCACGACCCTGCGCCCGATGAGCGCCGTATCCGCTTCAGAACCGACCGCTGTGACTCTGCCAGCCGCTTCGTGCCCGAGCAGCATTGGAAGTGGGCGCGGCCGCGAGCCGTTCACGACGGAGAGGTCGGAGTGGCAGACGCTCGCGGCCTCGATGCGAACGAGTAGCTCTCCCGGACCGGGATCTTGCAGCTCGAGTTCGCGCACCTCGATAGGCCGAGACTCGCTCCACGGCTGAGTGCTGTCGGAGGTGGTGAGGACTGCGCCACGGATATTCGTCATTGAGAATTCCTTCGGGTTCGGAGACAACGTACGCGACAGTGCGGGAGCCGAACAGCAGCAATTCCGCTCACAGTGCACGCACGAAAGAATGAGACGCGTGAATCTGGAGGTCTAGAACGCTGATCCCATAGTACGAAACTTATGAGCTCGAGGAAAGCCTGTGGAATCGCATTTGGAATTGACGACGGCAAGCATTGGGTGCTAACTTCAGGGCAACAGGGCAAGAATCAAAGAATTCCTGGTATGGAGTCTTTGTCTTGCCCTCTTTCTGTTGTGACCCCTTGCCAGGTATGACAGAGAGGTCATTCACATGGCAACACACGTTCTACGGGGCATCGGCGACGTCGTCTCGTACATCGATTCCCGGACGCGGATCAGCGGCCGAGCTGGCTGGATCTGGTGGCTCGCGCTCGGCGGCCTATTCCTCGACGCTTTCTCGAACTCCGCGCTCTCGGCCGGGCTTGGCCCGATGACGCGAGATCTTGATCTCAGCGCTGGCCAGATCGCGCTCCTCACGTCGATGGCGTCGTGGGTCGCGCTCGTGTTCAACCCGATTGGGGGCTGGCTCGCTGATCGGTTCGGTCGTGTTGGCCCGCTGCTCGTCGCAAAGGTACTCGCGCTTGCGGGCGCGTTCATCGCGGCCTTCGCGCCTACGTTTGAGCTTGTGGTCGCCGGCCGTTTCTTCGTGGGCGCCGCATACGGCATTGACTTCGCGATCGCCATGGCGCTGCTCGCAGAGTTCACACCGGCGAAGTTCCGCAGCCGCATCAACACCTGGCAGGGCATCTGGTACACCGCGGTGTCATCGAACCTCATCCTTGCAATTGGCTTCTGCAAGATGAATGTCGGCGACTCGATCTGGCGCTGGGCGGTCGGAGCGGCCGGGGTCGTCGCGCTGCTGTTGTTCATCGGACAGGCGACCAAGCTCGTCGAGAGCCCCAGCTGGTATGCACGCAAGGGCAGGCTCGACGATGCCGCCCGCTCGATGACGAAGATCTACGGCGAGACCTTCCAAGCCGCACCAGAGGGGGACCGGGTGCCGCTTGAAGGTGTTGCGACTAAGGGCATCGGCAATGTCGCGCTGATCTTCCGCGGGATCTACCTCCCGCGAACGATACTCGCGTCGACCGTGCAGATGGGCCAGTCACTCCAATACTTTGCCGTCGGCTGGTACCTGCCGATCATCTCAATTGCGATCTTCGGCGAGGGCGACTTCGTTCTCGCAACAGTTGGGACACTCGTGTTCAACCTGTTCGGTATCGTCGGTGGCTTCGCTTCGCCAATCATTGCGCGTAAGCTCGGCCTGCGCCGCGCGTCGGCCATTGGCTTTTCGCTCGTATTCGTCATGCTCGTGGTGCTCGGCCTATTCTTCGACACGATGCCGCTGTGGCTCGCCTTCATCGTTCCGTCGTTGTTCATCCTGTTCCACTCGGGAGGACCCGGAGCGAATGGCAAGAGCCTCTCGACGCTCTCGTTCCGCAGCGAACTACGCGCGACAGCGAATGGATTTATCGGCGCGATCGGCAGCCTCGGGGCCGCGCTCGGACTCGTCGTGTTCCCGATCCTCAAGGAGGACCTCGGCCTTGGGCCGACGTTCCTCATCCTGTCGGCAGTGCCGTTTATCGCCGCCATCGTGTGCTGGGTCATCAAATGGGAGCCAAGTCGAGCTGATTTCAACCCGGATGCTGAGCCGGAGGCGCCGCAGTTCCGCGACGCAGACATCGTCCGGTAGCTAGCGCAGCCAAACGAACGAAGGAGTATGCGGTGAAGCAGGCGATTCTCGCAATTGACGAGGGCACAACAGGAACACGTGCAGCCTGGGTGACCGCCGACGGTGACGTGGGCGGGCTCACCTACGAGCGATTGACAGTGAGCTCGCCACGCCCCGGGGTTGTTGTACAGAGTGCAGCGGAGATCCTCGAAAAGACGGTGCGAACGCTCAGGTCGGCGTACGCTTCCGCCGTCGATCACGGTCTTGAGGTGACTGCCGTCACCATCGCGACTCAGCGCGCGACAGCGACGTTGTGGGACACGGAGACGGGCGAGCCAGTCGCGCCATCAATGGTGTGGCAGGACACGCAGTACGCTGACGAGCTTGCGAACATGGCGGGTGCCTGGGACGACACCTTATGGCGCAGCATCGGCCGCCCCACTGGCGTGCGCTCCGTCTACCTCTGGGCAGCTAAGACTCTCGCCGACCCCGCGCAGACGCGCGCCAGGGAGTGCCGCCGCAAGGGAACTCTTGGGTTCGGAACGGTTGACACGTGGCTGCTTTGGTCGCTGTCGAACAGACGAGAGTTGAGCGTGACTGCCACGAATGCTGTGAGCTCGGGTGCGTACCTGTTGACCGATCACGCCTACCACACTGGGTTCGTCGAGGCGCTTGGGTTCCCCCTTGAGCTCCTGCCCGAGCTGCGAGATGACTCAGGCGACTTCGGCACGCTTCGCCCCGACATCCTTGGCATCGAGCTGCCCATCGTCGCCGCGGCCGGCGACCAGCACGCTGCGATGATCGGGCTCGGGGTGATCGATGCTGGCGACGTGATGTGTGTCCACGGAACGGGGTCGTTCGTCGATCTCAATCTCGGCACTCACCTGCCAGACAACGACGGCCGCTACCAGGGTGCGCTGAGTCTGGTCGCGTGGCGCACCGGGGGAGTATCGCGCTACTCGATCGAGACATTTACCTCGACAACCGGCTCCGCAATTGACTGGCTCGTCGACAAACTCAGACTCTTTGAGTCGGGCGCGCACATCAGCGAGCTCGCCGCACGGGGTACACGCGGCGCAGTGCACTCTGTTCCCGCACTCACGGGCGTGAGAATGCCCCGTGTGAACGCGGGCGTTGGTGCCCTGATCGGCGGCATGAGCATGTCCACGACGCGAGAGGACGTCGCTCTCGCCGTGCTCGAGGGAATCGCCCAGTCGGTGGCCTGGAGCATAGACGCCGACCAGGAGGTCGCGGGAATCGAGATCGGCAAGGTGAACGTTGGGGGCGGACTCTCTGGTTCCGACCCCCTCGTGCAACTGCAAGCTGACATCACGGGCGTGCCACACTACCGATTCCGCGACACCGACAAGGCCTCGCTGCGGGGGATCGCGTTCCTCGGCGGAGTCGATCTGGGGATGTGGGACTCGCTTCACGACACCCGAGAGCTCCTCGGAACCCCCGACGTCTTCGAGCCGACGATTGGCGCCGACGAACGTGAAGAACGGGTGGACTGGTGGCGCCGCCGCGTGCTCACTGAAATGGACCTAGCCGATGCAAGAAAGGATTCGACGACGGAATGAAGTTTCCTGAAAAACGTGCGAACAAACAACGCCAAAGCCTCTCGCCTATTGACGCGCCGAGGCTCAGCAGGGCGACCGCGCTACGCCGCATGGAAGACGAGGTATTCGACCTCGTCGTCGTGGGTGGCGGGATCACCGGTGCCTACACGGCGCTCGACGCGGCGCTCCGCGGACTCAATGTCGCATTGATTGAGAAGGAGGACTTCGCCTCCGGGACATCGAGTAAGTCCTCGAAGATGATCCACGGTGGGCTCCGCTATATCGAGCAGGGCAACCTGCCACTCGTGCGGCACTCGCTTCTCGAACGCCAGCGGCTGCGCCGTAACGCTGGCCATTTGGTCCAGCGCCTCCCGTTCCTCTTTCCGATTCTCTCCGAGGATGGGATCTTCGACCGCAGGCTCGCCTCCGGGTTTGAAGCCCTGCTCTGGACGTATGATCTGGCGGGCGGTTGGCGCGAGGGGGTGCTGCACAAGAAGCTTTCGCGGGAGGAAGTGCTCGCGCAAAGCCCGCTGTTTGATCCGAAGAAGCTCGAGAGCGGATTCATGTACTACGACTCGCGTGCCGACGATGCCAGGCTCACGACCAACATCGCTCGGACGGCGGCGTTCCACGGTGCAGCCATCGCAAACTACGCGAAGGCGACAGCCGTTGTACGCGAGCGGGGCAAGGTCGCGGGTGTTGTCGCCGAAGTAGACGGCCGGGAGCTTCGGATCCGAGGACGCGCTGTGGTTATCGCGGTTGGGTCATGGCTGCGTGACTGGGACGGTACGACACCTGGAACTGACAAGCCGAACATCCGGCCGGCAAAGGGCGTGCACGTCTCTGTGCCGTGGACGAAGATCCAGAACTCGTGCACGATCACGATCCCGATCCCCGGGCGTACTCGACGGGCGACTATTACGAGGTGGGGCGATACTGCCCTGCTCGGCACGACCGACGAGGATTACCAGGGGAACCTCGACGATACCCACTGCACGCGCGCGGAGATGGACTTTCTGCTCGAGGGAGCAATGCACGCGCTGCGAACTGAGATTTCCCCCGATGACGTGCTCGGCTCGATCGCCGGCACTCGTCCACTCGTCGCCGCGGCCGGCGGTAAAACTCTTGATGTGAAACGCAATCATGAGATTCGCACCGACTCCGACGGACTCGTCACTGTCGTCGGAGGAAAACTCACCACGTCTCGACACATGGCAGAACAGACCGTCGACGCCGCCATGAAAGTACTGGGTAGGCGCGGCAAGGCTCGGACGAAGAATGCCTACCTCCTCGGAGCCGCGGGTTACGACGGCCAGGCTGCCACCTCGTCAGGCGGGCTGCCGGCGCATCTCGCCGAGCGGTTTGGCACGGAGACGCGCTTTATCTCCGAGATGCTCGCGGAGCGTCCTGAGCTTTCCACGCCGGTCGTGGCGGGACTGCCCTACATCGAGGCGGAGGTCGTGTTCGCAGCCCGCTTCGAGATGGCGCACACCGTCGATGACGTATTGAGTCGACGCACGCGCGCACGACTCATGGCCCGCGACGCGTCCAGTTCGGCCGCGGCTCGGGTCGGCGAGATCCTCGCGGTCGAACTGTCGCTGAGCGCGGCGGAGGTCGCCGCGCAGGTGACCGACTACCAATCCAAGATCCAGAGAGAAAAATCAGTGCTGATGGGAGGCACATCGTCATGATGAGTCGGGAAGCGGTTCGCCGCGGATACAACAAGCGGAACTACGTCGTGGGAGCACACACTCCTCCAGGCTGGGCGCCCGCGGTCGTCGAAACGGAGACTACGGTGGGGTCACTCCAGTATGACGTCGTCGAAGTTCCGGACGGCCTTGTCGAGCAGCTGCGCGGCATCGCCGTCGCTGTCACCACGGCGCCGGCGGACATTGTCTCGAACACGCGCGACTGGTGGGCGCGCACGATGATTGCAGAGACTGGCGGCGAGCCTGCGGTGATCGCAGGGGTCTGTGCCGAGGTCGACTCGGTGGAACAGGTGCAGGCGGTTATGCGCCTCGCGAGCGAGCACAACATCCCTGTTACGGTCTCGGCGGGCCGTTCCAACGTGACAGGCGCTGCGCTGCCGCTGCGCGGCGGCATCGTGCTCGATGTCTGCCGTATGAACCGCGTGCTCGGCTACGACGCCGAGAGTCAGATCGTGGAAGTCGAGGCGGGCATGTTTGGCGACGTGTTCGAGGAACACGTGCAGAACGAATACAACATGACGTCAGGACACTGGCCGTCGTCGTTTGGGATCAGCACGGTTGGCGGCTGGGCCGCATGCCGCGGAGCCGGTCAGTTGTCGACGCGCTACGGGAAGATCGAAGACATGGTCGCCGGGATGGACGTCGTGCTTGCTGACGGCTCGTTCATCACCGTCGGTGCAGCCGGCCGCTCCGCGGTCGGAAGTGACTTGCAGCAACTCTTCGTTGGCTCGGAGGGCACGCTCGGCGTGATCACCTCGTTGAAGATCAAGCTGCATCGCCTCCCCGACTACACGAAGGCGATTGCATTTGGGTTTCCGAGCTTTAAGGTCGGCCTCGATGTGTGCCGCGAGATCCTGCAGCGCGGCGCCACTCCCGCCGCGCTTCGCCTCTACGACGAACTCGAGAGCGGCCTGCAATTCGACCGACCAGATCAGAACGTGGTCCTGATCGCGGACGAAGGCAACCCCAAGATTGTTGACGCCGTGATCGCGATCGCTGAGGAGGTGAGCCGGGAGTTCGACGGCGTCGAACTCGACGGGGATGCACTCCTCGAGCGCTGGTACGAGACTCGTTACCTCACCGGTAAGAGCGCAGAGGGCTTCACGCGCAGCGCCGGTTTCGTCGCGGACACACTCGAAATGAGTGGGCCATGGTCGGCACTCGCCGATGTGTATTCCGAGGTTGTGGAGGCTGTGCAGGCGCTGCCTGGCACGCTCCGCGCTTCGGCGCACCAATCGCACGCGTACACGGATGCCGGGTGCGTGTACTTCTCGTTCCGCGGCGAGGTCGAGGACCCGGCCACCCGGGCGGACTGGTATCGGGCAGCCTGGGACGCGGCCAACGAGGTCATTGTGCGACACCACACGACGTTGAGCCACCACCACGGCGTTGGCCTCGTGCGCGCGCCGTACATGGCTGACTCGCTCGGCGGCGGACTCGATGTGCTGCGCGCGATCAAGGCTACGCTTGACCCTCAGGGGATCCTCAACCCCGGAAAGCTGGGGCTCTAACCACGATGACCGCTTCAAGGCGTGAGGCACAGAACGATCCGGCGCGGCGTGCGCGTCTGAAGGAGCTCGTCGGTCTGCACACGAGACCGGTGATTGCCTCTGTGCTCGATCGCCCGCACCTTGAGGCGTTCATTGAGTCGTCCGCACAGTTTTGCTTTCTCGCGCAAACTGACCTGATCGAACTCGAGACCGCCATTGCCCGAATCCATGATCGGCCACGCAAAGTTGTGTTCGTAAACATCGATTCGATCGTTGGTCTCGCCCAGGACCGGGGCGGCGTCGACTACCTTGCCAGGCTGGGCGCAGACGGCCTCCTGACGACTCGTGGATCGTTGATTCCGAGGGCGCAGGAGGCCGGTCTGCTCACGGTTCAGAAACTGTTCATCACCGACCGCTCGAATATCCAGCGCGGCGTCGCCGCGGTGCATGGAGCAAAGCCTGACCTGCTGCAGCTCATGCCAGCGCCCGTCCTCCCATTCGTGGCTGGCCACGAGATCATGCGTATCCGACCTGTCGTGGCCTCAGGCTTCGTGACGTCACCCACCGAGGTCGAGGCAGCGCTCTCGCACGGCGCTGTCGCGGTTTCGACGAGCACGCCGAAGCTCTGGGAGTACGAGCACGCGAGTGAGCAGCGGACCCGTCCGCAACCTTCCCGAGAATAGGAGACCTATGTTTACCGTTATTGCCCGCTATTTTGCATCACCCGAGACTGCCGACGAGGTGGCCGCGCTGCTGCCGCAGCTCGCCGCCGGAAGCCGTACCGAACCAGGCAACGTCTCGTACACGATCACCCGTGACCTCGAGCATCCCGAGCGGTTCGTGATTGTCGAGGAGTACGCATCGGCTGCGGACTTCGCTGCCCACCGTGAGACTTCGCACTTCCAACAGATCGGACTCGGCTCGATCATCCCGCTGCTCGTCGAGCGCAAGGTAATCACGCTCGCACCGACCGAGTAGGAGCGCCAGCGGGCCCGGGCGAAGACCGCAGTTTTCGCCCGGGCCCGTGTCTCGCGCTAGGACTGACGGATGCGTCGCGCTGCCAGCAGCGCACCGCCCGCGGCGAGCGCCACGACGGCGAGCGCACCGACGCCCGCGAGGACCGCCGAGCCGGTGTTCGCTAGCGAGTTGCCGCCTGCCGTGCTTCCCGGCTTCTCTCCTGCGCCCTGGCCGTTGGAGGCGCCGGTCCCTGGGGTCGCGCCGGTGCCGGGATCAGTTCCGGGCCCCGTGCCTGGGTCAGTGCCGGGTTCGGTGGACGCCTTCCACGCGGTCACTGCCTGGGTCAGTTCCTCGGCCGCGGCGTCGAGTGCGTTCTGCGCGACGTTCAGCGTCTCCTGGAGTTCCTCTGCCGCTGCGAGTTCGGCCCGCAGCGCGCGCTCGGTCTCGTCGCCGGACGCGGCCGCGCGGGTGCGCGCCGTGTCGGCGGTGTCAAGCGCCGAGCGGGCTTCGGCGATCGCGGTGGCGAGGCCGTCGCGGTCCACCGGTGCGAGGTACGCGGCGAGTGCGTCCGCTGCGTCGGTGATTGCCCACGCCGTCGCATCTGCCACGTCCTGCGTCGCCGGTGCAGCATCGAGCTGCGACCGGAGTTCGGCTGCAGCCAGCTTCGCGGCAGGCACATCCGCGACGACGAAACCGAAGTCGGCGTCCTCGGCGGGGGTGTGTGCACCGATCACGCGCTCGACCCGCTCCAACACTGGGGTCGCGGTGGCCGCCGCCGCCTCAATCCCGCTTCGGTCGATCTCGCCGGCGGTGAACGTGAAGCTGCGCGGGGCGCTTGCATTGCCGTACGAGTCGTACGCGGTCAGCGTCGCCTCGTAGCTGCGACCGGACTCGAGTGTCCTGTCGATCGGCTGGCCCACCCGGTCCCCGGCGCGCACGGCGAGGGGTATGTCGAGCACGGCTGGTTTCGGCGCGACGACGTAGTCGGAGTAGATCCGCCCGTTCGCGGGCACGAGCGTGGTCGTCGCCCCAGTCTGCGCGTCCTTCACGACGAGCGTGTATTCGGAGGTGAACTGGTCGTCGCCCGCTTGGGGGAGACGCAGCACCGGCCCGGACTCGGTCTGCCGTACCGTCGGCTGCGCCTCGCCCCATGCCGGTGCCACGGCGTTCCGGTTTGCCTGAGTGTAGGTGAACTTCGCCTTGGTCTCGGCAGGGGTTGCCCCGCGCGCCACCGTCCAAGTCGGGCCGGCGAGCGAGCCGGAAGAGTTGAACGGCGGCTTCTCCTGGAAGCTCCATACGCCGTCGTCGGTGTAGGTCCTACCCGGGTCTGCCGCGTAGTTGATGCGGTCGATCTCGATGCGGTCCGCGTACACGTCGACGACAACGGATTGCGCTGTCGGGATCGTGGCGTCGCGAGCCAGGCCAGGGCCGAATACCTGGAACTTGCCGTCGTTCTCGCCATAGGACATGGATCCCTCGTTCACCGAGGTGAAGTCTTGCTGGTGAATCGAGCGTTCGTCAGTGATGTTCAGGTGCGAGTGCCCCGAGAAGTACACGACCTGTGGGAAGGCGCTGAGGTTCTGCTTGAGGCCGGAATTCGACGACTGCGCGCCGTCCCACACCGTCGCTGGGATCGGCCGGTGGCCGAACACGAAGATCGGCTGGCCCTGCGTCGCCGGATCCTTCGAGAGCGCCTCGAGCCTGCCGTACAGCCAGCTCGCCTGCGTCGAGTTCCACGCCTCCGTATTGACGACGAACGCGGGGAAACCACTGATCTCCGTCTCGTAGTAGCCGGTGTCGCCGGGGAACCAGGCGTCAGGGTACTGCTCGGCCATCCGGTACACCCGGTCGTCGTGGTTGCCGAAGGACATCATGACCTTCGTGTCGCCCATTCCGGTGCGCGCGAGGTTTTGCTCGAGCATGGTCCGGGGGTACTGGTGGTCCGACGCGGTGTTGAAATTGTTGTCGTTGATCTGGTCGCCGTTGGAAATGATCGCGTCAGGGTTTGGCATGATGCGCTTCAGCGTGTCGAAGTACCCGGTCCACTTGTCCCACGCCGGTCCGGCACCCGTCGAGAGGTGGATATCGCTCATGACGGCGAACTGCGAGAGCGGCTCCTCAGCGGTCTTCACGAGGATGCCGCGGATCGTCGGCAGGCTCTCACTCCGGTCGGTGAATGCGACGGCGGTGACATTGGCGGTGCGCTCGACGGTGATCGGTCCGGTTGCGAGCGGGCTCTGCCTGGTGGGGTGCGTGCCGTCGAGTGTGTACCTGATCTCCGCGCCGGGGTCAGCCGTAAAGGTGATGGTTTGGGCGCCGACGTAGCGCCCGCTCTCGAGGCTCGCCGCTGGCGCCGCGACCTCGCTCTGGGTGACCGCTGCCGCGGCGGTCGACGGGGGAAGCGCGGCCTGCGCTCCCAGCAGTGCGACGCCCGCGAGCGCAATTCCCGCAATTCTGCCGATTGACATGGATTCCTTCCTTTTGTGCGCCGCCTGAGGCGCCCAGGTATCCAAGTTGTCTATACAGCGTTGCCGGAGCTCGACGACCGCGTGACCGTGCCATGAATTCTGCTTCACTCGCGGTTCACCGCCGCGACTTAGGGGAGGCGGAGCCGACCCTCAAACTCGACGACGAGACCGTCTGCGATGAGCGAGTCAAGGGCCCGCTGGGGCTGCGTCGCGTCGCGGGTCGTGCCGCCGCTGCTCCCCTCGGCCGCGGCTTCGAGGGCCGCCACGGGATCGACGGCGGCTGTCGCGGCACGCAGCAGGTGCATGATCTTGCCGCGCGCCTGCCTGTCGCTGCCCTCGAACGATGCCTGCTTGGGCCGCTTCGCCGGGGCGTTCTCGGGGTATCCGGCTCCCCGCCACTCGCACAGCTCAGCGATCGGGCAGTCGCCGCACTTCGGGGCCCTGGCCGTGCACACCGTCGCGCCGAGTTCCATCGCCGCCGCGTTGAACACGGCCGCCGCCTCGCGCTCGCCCGGCAGTAGCGCGGTCATGTCGTCAAGGTCGCGCGCGGCAGGCATGCCAGCTGCGGCTTTTCCATGCACGGCGCGCGCGATCACGCGGCGCGTGTTGGTGTCCACGACCGGGTGGGTGTCGCCGAAGGCAAACACGGCGACGGCCCGCGCCGTGTACGGGCCGATCCCGGTGAGTGCGAGCAGCGCATCGACGTCGGCAGGGACTTCATCGCCGTGCCGCTCGGCGATTTCGACCGCGGCCCGATGCAGCCACAGTGCGCGGCGCGGATAGCCGAGCCGCTTCCACGCCCGGACGGCCTCGCCTGGCTCGTCGGCGGCGAGCGCGGAGGGCGTTGGCCAGCGCTCCATCCACTCGAGCCAGTGTGGGATCACGCGCTCAACCTGCGTCTGTTGCGACATGAACTCGGACACGAGGATGCCCCACGCCGACGTCTCGGGGGCCCGCCACGGCAGATCGCGCGCGGCGTGGCCAAACCAGTCGATGAGCGCGCCGCTCATGGCCACCTGTTTCGCGTCTGGCTCCCGAACATTTCCCACCCCACGAGTCTACGAGGCGCGGCGATCCTGGGCTGTGCGCCAGCGTTAGGCTTGGGGGGTGAAGTTTGCAGATATGCCGCAGGGTGCGATCCTGCTCGTCGATAAGGTCGAAGGCTGGACGAGCCACGACGTCGTCGCTAAGAGCCGCCGCGCACTCGGCACCAAGAAGGTCGGACACGCCGGCACGCTCGATCCGATGGCGACGGGGCTGCTCGTGCTCGGGGCGGGCCCCGCGACCAGGCTGCTGACGTATCTCGTCGGCCTCGACAAGACATACACGACAACGATCCGGCTCGGGCTCTCGACCGTGACCGACGACCGCGAGGGCGACATCACGGCTACCGCCCCGGCGGGGCTCGTCGCCGAGGTGTTCGCGGATCAGGATCGCATCACCGCCGGCGTCGCGAACCTCACCGGCCCGATTGAGCAGGCGCCGAGCTCGGTCAGCGCCATCCGCGTCGACGGCAAGCGCGCCTATGACCGTGTGCGCGCCGGCGAGGAGGTCGTGCTGAAGAAGCGCCCGGTCACGATCCACGGCTTCGATATTGGTGAGCCGCGGATCCTGAGCGTGCCAGGACCCGACGGCGAGCCCGTCGAGGTCATCGACATCGACGCCGTCGTGCGCTGCACCACCGGCACCTACATTCGCGCGCTCGCGCGCGATCTCGGTGAGGCGCTGGGCGTCGGCGGCCACCTCACCGCGCTCAGGCGCACCGCCGTGGGGCCGTTCTCGGTCGACGCGGCGACGCCACACGCCAGGCTCGTTGGCGATGGCACGGAGGCTGGCGATCCGGGCAGGCTGTACTCGCCAGCGGACATCGCGCGCACGCTGTTCCCGGTCCTCGAGCTCGGCGCCGACGAGGCGAAGGATCTCGCGGACGGGAAGCGGCTGAACATCGATCCTGATCGGCATGCTCCAGCCCCGCTCGTCGCTGCGATCCTGCCGGGCGGCGATGGCGGCTCCGGCAGCGACAGGCTCGTCGGGCTCGTTGTCATCAAGGGCGGCCGCACCCACATCCTCACGAACTTCCCGTCACAGCAACCCGGAGGGGCAGCATGATTGCCTGGTTCAGTTACCTCACGATCGCCGTGTCACTCATCGCGGCAGTGATGTGTGCGGTGCAGGGGCTGCGCAAGCACGCCCCGAACGACTACACGATGGGCGCGACGGCACTCGTCGCGGTGCTGCTGGTGGTGCAGGTCGTGATCTCGATCGTGGCTCCACTGACGGGCAACACCCCCGTCGGCGACGCGCTCGAGTTCTGGATGTACCTCATCGTCGCGCTCGCCCTGCCCATCGGCGCGGGCTTCTGGGCGCTCATCGACCGCACGCGGTTCGCGAACCTCGTGCTCGCGGTCGTCGGGCTCTCCGTTGCGGTCATGACGTACCGCATGCTCGTGATCTGGGGATAGCGGGCGAGTACACTCAAAGGGTGAGTAACGTGCGAACTAGTGCAGAGACAGAGCAGCGCAGCGAGAAGATGAGCGGGCTCGGGCGGGTGCTCATCACCGTCTACATCATCCTCGCGATGGCGGCGACGTTCCGTTCGGTCTACCAGATCATGACGAAGTTCGATGAGGCGCCGCTTGCCTACATCCTGTCCGCCGTGTCCGGTGTCGTGTACATCGTCGCGACGATCGCGCTGATTCGCCGCGGCCGCGGCATCTGGCGTCCGATCGCCTGGGCGGCGCTGCTGTTTGAGCTCGTGGGCGTGCTCGTCGTCGGCACGTTGAGCATCACGATGCCGCAGCTGTTCGGGCACCCGTCAGTCTGGTCCTTCTACGGGCAGGGCTACGGCTTCATCCCGCTCGTGCTCCCCGTCCTCGGCCTCATCTGGCTTTCCAAAGAGAAGCAGACCCTCTGATGCAGCTATTTACCTCCATCGACGAGCTCGATCCCGCAGGATTTGCGACGGGATCCGTCGTCGCCGTCGGCAAGTTCGACGGCGTGCACCGCGGGCACCAGGCCATCATTTCCTCGCTCCTGCGCAAGGCGCGCGCGGAGGGGCTCCACTCGGTCGTGTTCACGTTCGCGAACAACCCCCTCAGCCTGCTGCGGCCCGAGATCTGCCCGCAGCCGCTCGCGAGCCGGTCGCAGCGGCTCGAACTCGTCGAGCACGCCGGCGTCGACACCTGCGTCATGGTGCAGTTCGACGAGGCATTCGCGTCGATCCCCGCGACGGAGTTCGTTGAGCGGGTGCTCGTCGGCCAGCTAAACGTGCGACACGTGCTGCTCGGTGAAGACTTCCATTTCGGCCACCGTGGGCTTGGCGACGCAGCGCTGCTGCGTGAGCTCGGGCCGAAGCTCGGCTTCACCGTCGAAGTCGTCGCAAGCGTTGGGGACGACGAAGACGAGGCGGTGTCGTCAACGATGATCCGCGACGCAGTACTGTCTGGAGACCTCGTGACGGCCCGCGCGATGCTCGGCCGGTGCCACGCAGTGCGCGGCGAGGTCGTGCACGGCGACGCCCGTGGCCGCGAGCTCGGATTCCCGACGGCGAACCTCGGCGGAGACGTCGAAGGGCTCGTGCCGGCGCACGGGGTGTACGCCGGGTCGGTCGTCATCGACGGGGTCGAGCACGACGCGGCGATCTCGGTCGGCGTGAACCTGACCTTCGAGCCCGAGGGTGAGCCTCGGGTCGAGGCGTACGTGCTGGATTTTGCAGGCGACCTCTACGGCAAGCAGATGGAGGTGCGGTTTGCGAAGCGTATCCGCGAGATGCTGCCGTTCAGCTCGGTCGAGGCGCTCATCGAACGGATGCACGAGGACGTCGCCGAGACCCGCGCGATCCTCGCCGCCGTCAGAGAGGGCTGACTTCCGAGGGAAGTTCGCGCTTCCCGGGCGCGCCCCAAGTATCGAGTGGTAAGATCGACGCATAGTCGAGAGACGTGTCACTCGAATCCCGTGCAACGCACGGCTCAGATTCTTCACGCTCGACCGGCTTCGCCCCGAACTTGTGTAGGGGCGCGCATGCTACGTGTCGCCCCAGTTCGGTGTGTCACGCCCAGATCCTCCAGGAGAGCAATTGGCAAGCAGCACTGCCACCCGCCAGCCAGCAAAGCGTCAGCGTTCCGGCGGCGCGCGGAAACACGCGCACAACGAGGGCATCATTCCGCTGCTCGCGCGCGCGGTACGCGAGGTCGAAGCGTCCGCGCAGCGCGGCAAGGCGAGCCCGCAGAATCGGACCAAGTTCCAGGTCATCGCCCTGCTGATGCGCGAGGAGCGCGCCAGGGTGAAGACCGAGGAAGGCGTCAGCGACACCGAGCGCGCAGAGACGCTGAAACGACTCGACGGCGTTGCCGCGATCCTCGCGAAGACCGCGGCCCGCGACACGAGCCTGATCACTCTGCTCGAGCCGGGCGCGACGATCACCGACGCGACCAGGCAGCTCAAGCGAAAGATGCTCGTGCAGGCGGGCATCGAGGTCCCCGAGGAGTCGCCAGCCGAGGCGGAGCCCGCGAAGACCCTCGTGCCGCCGGAGCTCGCCGAGCGCCAGGTCGAGCCCGCGCGGATCCACTCACGCATGCTCGCCAACCCCTTCCTCGCGCCGTCACTCGACGCCCCCAAGCAGCCGACCCCGGTCGTGCGTCTCGCGAACTGGGAACTCCTGAACCCCCTGCTGAAGGCGTTCGAGCAGGGCGGCGGCGGTGCCGCCTGCATGGAGCTGCCGGAGGCACCCGTGCCCGACCGCCTCGCGCCTCCCGGTCGTGAGCTCATGCCCCACCAGGCACGATTCCTCGCGAGCGTTCGTGAGGGTCACCGCAGCTTTCTGCTCGCCGACGAGCCCGGCCTCGGCAAGACCGCCCAGTCGGTGCTCGCCGCGTCGGTTGCCGACGCCTACCCGATGCTCGTCGTCGTGCCCAACGTCGTGAAGATGAACTGGGCGCGCGAGGTTGAGCGGTGGACTCCGCAGCGGCGCGTCACCGTGATCCACGGCGACGGCGAGAAGATGGATGCCTTCGCCGACGTCTTCGTGGTCAACTACGACATCCTCGACAGGCACCTCAGCTGGATCTCGCGTTTCGGGTTCAAGAGCATGGTCGTCGACGAGGCGCACATGATCAAGAACACGCAGTCGCAGCGCTCGCGTAACGTGCTCACGATCGCCGAGAGCATCCGCGAGCGCACCCGCGGGTCGCAGCCACTGCTCGTCGCGCTGACGGGTACGCCGCTCATCAATGAGGTCGACGACTTCCGTGCGATCTGGCGCTTCCTCGGCTGGACCGACGCTGAGAAGCCCGGGCCTGAGCTCATGGCAAAGCTCGAGAACAACGGGTGGACGCCGGCCGACCCGCCGTTCTACCCCGAGGCGCGGCAGAGCGTCATTGAGATGGGGATCGTCCGTCGCCGCAAGATCGACGTCGCGAAGGATCTGCCCGCCAAGCGGGTCGTTGATCTTCCGGTGGAGCTCGACGACGAGGCGGGACGCGGTATCCGCGCAGCCGAGGCGAAGCTCGCGCAGAAGCTCTACGACCGCTTCGCGGCGGTCAAGGCCGGCAAGCTCGGGCAGAAGCTCTCGGACGAGGCGATCATTCGCATGGTTGCTGCCCAGGAGCTCGAGGAGTCGAACGCCTCTGCAGACGGCCTGAACGTCTTCACGATGGTGCGCGAGATCGGCGTTGCGAAGGCGGGCCTCGCCGTCGACTACACCGCGCAGCTCGCGCGTTCGGTCGGCAAGGTCGTGTTCTTCGCGAAGCACATCGACGTCATGGACCGTGCCGAGGCGCAGCTCGCCGAGGCGGGGCTGAAGACGGTCTCGATTCGCGGCGAGCAGAGCGCGACGTTCCGGCAGGAGCAGATCGACGCGTTCAACAACGACCCCGAGGTCTCGGTCGCGGTGTGCTCGCTGACGGCGGCCGGCGTTGGCGTGAACCTGCAGGCATCGTCGAACGTCGTGCTCGCGGAGCTGAGCTGGACCGACGCGGAGCAGACGCAGGCGATTGACCGCGTCCACCGCATCGGCCAGGAGGAGCCCGTGACCGCGTGGCGCATCATCGCCGCGCAGACGATCGATGCTCGGATCGCCGAGCTCATCGACGGCAAGGCCGGTCTCGCCGCACGCGCGCTGGACGGCGCGCCCGCCGCCGAGGAGAACGCCGATCCCGTGCAGTTGCTGGCGCTCATGAGCGTGTTGTCGCGCGCCGTCGCAGCGGCGGAGACCGACTAGGGCTCACGGCGCGCGGGGCCTGGCTGTTCCGCGCGCCAAAATGGCGCGAATGTATGTGTCTGTAGCATTCGTGCCACCGCTACGATGATGAGCATGCGTATTGGTGTGCTCTGCTCGGGCGGCGATAGCCCGGGCATGAATGCTGCGATCCGTGGCGCGGTGCTTCGCGGCGTCGACGTTCACGGCTTCGAGATGATTGGATTCATCGACGGTTGGCGTGGGTTCCACGACGGCGAGTTCATCGAGCTCGACCGTCCGACGGTGCGTGGCCTCTCGCCGCTCGGCGGCGTCTTCATCGGCACGAGCCGCGTTCCACCGTGGCAGGCGCCCGTCACGCCCGAAGCGCTCGACGCGCTGCGGGCAAAGATGGCCGACTACGGCCTCGACGGTCTCATGCTCATCGGCGGCAACGGGACCCAGACGGTCTCGTCGATCCTCTGGGACGCTGGCGTGAACGTCGTCGGGCTCCCGAAAACGATCGACAACGATCTTGCAGGCACTGACTACACGTTCGGGTTCGACACCGCAGTGTCGATCGCGTCGGAGGCGATTGACAGGCTGCGCACGACCGGCGACTCCCACCGCCGCTGCATGGTGCTCGAGGTGATGGGCCGCGACGCCGGCTGGATCGCGCTGCACGCTGGCATGGCCGGCGGCGCCCAGGCGATGCTGCTCCCCGAGTTTCCCGAGAGCCTCGACCAAGTGTGCGCCTGGGTCGCAAACGTGCGCGACCGCGGGCGTTCCGCGCTCATCGTCGTCGCTGAGGGCTTCAAGCTTGAGGGATCTGAGGACGCCGTCACCCGCGAGGGGCTCGACGGCTTCGGCCGGCCGCGCCTCGGCGGGGTGGCAGACATGCTTGCACCGCTGATCGAGGAGCGCACCGGTATTGAGACCCGCTCCACCGTGCTCGGCCACGTGCAGCGCGGCGGCTCGCCCACGGCGTTCGACCGCGTGCTGGCGACCCGCTCGGGCATCGCCGCAGCCGACGCGGTGCTCGCGGGGGACTGGGGCAAGATGGCGGGGCTTCGCGGCGACCGCATCGAGCTCGTGCCGTTCTCGGAGGCTGTCGGCAAGCTCAAGACCGTGCCGGACGCCCGCTACGCCGAGGTCCGCCTCAACTTCGGCTGACGCGGCCGCCCTGCAGGCCCCGGGCCCCAACGCGCTGCGGGGCAGCCAGGCCACCACCCCGGTGCCCCGCGGCTGGCCTTGGCGCCTCGCGCACTCGTGGGCCCCGGGCCCTGCACGCTCGCGGCCCCGCGCTCTGCCACACCCGGCCACCACCCTAAATCGCGGCCCGATGTACACGGTTCCTGCGACTGCACACGGTTTCTACCCATAGATTTCGTGTACTTCGGCAGGAGCCGTGTACATCGGGCGGGGCGGGGCTTGCCGTGGGGATGGGCGGGGCGGAGTCGAGCTGGGCTGGCTGTCGGGCCGGGCTTGCAGCCGGGTCGCCGGTTAGGGCAGGCCACGCAAGAACTCGGCGACGCGCGGGCCCCAGCGCTTGCTCGGTCTTCCGGGCACCTGCACCCCGTGCGCCGCCAGGTGCGCGCCGAAGCGCTCCCGTGAGAACGCCTCGGCGGAGCCCCACCGGATGGGGCGCAAGCCGGTGGTCCCCGAGATCCAGTCGGCGCGGCGCTTCTCGGCGAGCACGACCTCTGCCGGGGTCTTGTCGTGGCGCAGTGCGGCATCCGAATACTTCTGCTTGCCGTCTGCTTCTCCCCAGAACTGACTGCCCGTCAGCTGGAAATCGAGATAGGCCGGGGCTCTGCCCGCACTGCGCACCGCGACCTGCAGGTCAACGTCGACGCCGAGCTCCGCGAATCGCAGCCGGGAGAGGCTCTCCAGCGGCGAGTCGGCTCGCGGATCAGCCAGTACCGCGACGGCTTCGACAGCGTGACTGCCTGGTCTGCCGCGTAGGGACGCTGCCCGTCGAAGCATCCCGTCTCGCCAGTCTCGCACCGTGGCGTCGTCAATGAGCCGCCCCACCCGTGCGATCTCCCGGAGGTGGGCGTCTGCGCTTGCGAGCGCGACGGTGAACGGCCAGGCGCGTGCGAGGTCCGCGAGGGTCCGCTCGGCCGTCGTTCGCCGGAACCCCTCGAAGGTCTCGACGTCGTTCGCGGCGAGGTCGGCGCGATGCCGGACGATTGTGGCGCTCGGAGACGCGGGACGTGTCCGCGGGACCGTGACTGCGACGACCCGTGAGCTCGCGTCTGGACCCGCAGGCGTCTGCCGGCGACCCGCGTCACGCAGCCACCGAGACAGCGCCGGGAATCCGTGCAGCACCGCTGCGCTGCCATGCGAGAACACCGGAGGACGCACAGCGCTGCCATGCGCGGCGAGCAAAGCGGCCACGTGTTGAGTCTCAACCGTCGCCGTCTCCCAGAAACCGCCGCGGACGTACCAGCCTTGCCGCAGCCGAACGAGTGACGACGACCGAACAGCCGCGGCGATAGCGTGTTCGCTCGTACCCGCGCGCCGCAGATCTGTGGCGCGGAGCAGCTCAGCGGCAACGGCGTCGAGCTGGCGTGAAGATGGCACGAGGGTAGCTTGCGCGATGCACCCTCGTGTCAGCCGGATATCCACAGACGGTGCACCACATCCGCGGAGCGGGGGCGGTGTTGACGAAGCCCCGACGCCAGGGAAGGCGCCGGGGCTGTGCGATCGTCGGTCTGGTTACAGCCCGAGCTTGGCCTTCACGTCGTTGAGCGACGGGTTTGTCGCGGTGGTGCCATCCGGGTAAACGACCGTCGGAACGGTCTGGTTGCCGCCGTTGACGTGCTCGACGAGCTCTGGCGTTCCCGGGGTGTTCTCGATGTCGACCTCGGTGAACCCGATGCCGGTCGCGGAGAGCATCGTCTTGAGACGCTTGCAGTACCCACACCACTCGGTCGAGAACATCGTGATGGACCCCGCCTCGGGGGTGAAATCTGAAATCTGTGCGGTGCTCATTGCACCCTCCTCAATCTGGTCGCGAGCGGCTTCGCCTACCCACTCCAACATACGCCGTCCGGGCGATATTCCGGCGGGGGAGTGGAAAGGTGAACGGGAGGTGAACGAGTAGGGCCTAGCTTGACCGAACCATGACGAGGTGCCAACATTTAGTTAGCGCGCGCGTGAACGGCACGTAAACCGTTGTGAGCGAGCACGCGAGGAAACTCATCAACATATAACGCCGAACGGAAGGCGCCGGTGGAATTCACCCTCATCGTGCTGCTAGTTATTGCGCTGGCACTCTTCTTTGACTTCACGAACGGCTTTCATGACACGGCCAACGCGATGGCAACTCCCATCGCGACTGGCGCGCTCAAGCCGAAGACCGCTGTGCTGCTCGCAGCCATCCTCAACCTCATCGGGGCATTCCTGTCTACCGAGGTCGCCAAGACGATCTCGGGCGGTCTGATCCGCGAGGGGGCCGACGGCGGGGTGCTGATCAGCCCCGAGATGGTCTTCGCGGGCCTGATTGGCGCGATCGTCTGGAACCTCGTGACCTGGCTTTACGGCCTGCCCTCGAGCTCGTCGCACGCGCTGTTTGGCGGGCTGATTGGCGCCGCGGTTGTCGGCGCCGGGTTCTCGGCGATTGACGGCGGCGTCTTCATGTCGAAGATCCTGCTGCCCGCCCTGGCGGCGCCCCTCACCGCGGGCCTCGTCGCGTTCGCCGCGACCCGCGTGGCGTACGCGATCACGCGCAGGCACGACGGGCGCAAGGACGGCCGTGGCCGGTTCCGGTACGCCCAGATCGCCTCGTCGTCGCTGATCGCCCTCGCGCACGGCACGAACGACGCGCAGAAGACGATGGGCGTCATCACCCTCACGCTCGTCGCGGCAGGGCTGCAGGATCCCGGCACCGGCCCGCACTTCTGGGTCATCGCGACCTGTGCGATCGCGATCGCGCTGGGCACGTACTCCGGCGGCTGGCGCATCATCCGCACCCTCGGCGCAGGCCTCACCGATGTGAAGCCCGCACAGGGCTTTGCCGCTGAGACCTCGACGGCCGCAACGATCCTCGCGTCGAGCCACCTCGGCTTCGCGCTCTCGACGACCCAGGTCGCCTCGGGCTCGGTCATCGGCTCGGGCCTCGGCCGCAAGGGCTCGACGGTTCGTTGGCGGACTGTCGGCCGCATCGCGTCGGGCTGGCTGTTTACGCTTCCCGCCGCGGCCATCGTCGGCGCCGTCGCTGCGCTCATCGCGCACCTCGGGACCTGGGGCATCATCCTCGACGCCGTGCTCGGGCTCTTCTTCATCCTCTTCATCTTCTGGCGCTCGCGTCGCAACAAGGTGGACGCGGGTAACGCGATTGCGGTGCCCGATGTTGCCGAGTCCGGCTACGCCGTTCGCATGGGCAAGGGGCGCGTCAAGAAGGTTTCGACGAAGACCGGAACCGTTCCGCCGCTCACACCCGTCGCCCAGTCCGCCGTGCGTTCGGACAAGGCGAAGCGGGCCGCTGAGAAGGCGAGGCGGGAGGCCGAGAAGGCCGCACGCAAGGCCGCGAAGAAGGCTGCGGCGAAGAAGCAGCGCGAGGGAGACAACGCATGAGCGATATCAACTGGATGGCGTTCCTCACTGTCTTCGGCGCTGCGCTGTTCGCTGCGGTGTTCGTCGTCGCGCTGTACTCGCTCGGCATTCGCTTCCTCGCGACCCCGCCCAGGCCCGCACGTCGGCCGGACGGCACGATCGAGCCCGTCGGCCCGGACCGCGACGACGAGGACGACGACATTGACGAGGAGGCCGGACGTCCGCTCTGGGCGACCATCGCCGCCAACACCTGCTTCGGCCTCTCGGTCGTGGCTGTACTCGTCGGCATCTACCTGATCGTGCCCGCGCTGCACGGCTAGCCCGAGCACAGCGAGCTGCGCCCCTGGACCTGTTGAAGGCCCAGGGGCGCAGACTATTCTGGGCGCATGAGCTTTACCGCAATTGATCGCATCCCCGGGATCGTCGCCGGGCTCCGCTACACGTTCGACCAGGGTGTCACCCGCCCGGAATCGTGGCGGCGCGAACAGCTGACCCGGCTGCGCGACCTCCTGCTTGAGCGCGGCGCAGACTTCGAGCGGGCACTGTTCGACGACCTGGGCAAGGCCGGCACGGAGGCGCAGCTCACCGAGATCGGCTTCCTTGTCGCAGAGATCGATCACGCGCTCGCGCACCTCGGGCGGTGGCTGCGGACGCGGCGGGTCGGGCTGCCGTTGGCACTGCAACCCGCGCTCGGTAAGGTCGTGCCGGAGCCGCTCGGCGTCGTCTTGGTGATCGCGCCGTGGAACTATCCGCTCATGCTCGCGCTGTCGCCGGTGATCGGCGCCATCGCCGCAGGCAACTCGGTCGTCATCAAGCCGAGCGAGCTCGCGCCTGCGACAGCCGCGCTGATCTCGCGGCTGCTCCCCGACACGCTCGACAAGCGCGCCGTCGCCGTCGTCGAGGGGGCGGTGCCCGAGACGACCGCGCTGCTCGCTGAGCGATTCGATCACATCTTCTACACCGGTAACGGCAAGGTTGGCAGGATCGTCGCGCATGCGGCCGCCGACAACCTCACCCCCGTGACGCTCGAGCTCGGTGGGAAGTCTCCGGCGTACGTCGACGACTCGGTGCCGCTCGACGAGGCAGCGAAGCGACTCGTCTGGGGCAAGTTCATGAACGTCGGCCAGACCTGCGTCGCGCCCGACTACGTGCTCGGAACGCGCGCGGTGCTCACTCGCCTCGCGCCGTTGCTCGCTGACGCAATCCACGAGCTGTACGGTTCGGCGACCCAGCAGAACCCCGACTACGGGCGCGTCGTGAATCGCGCGCAGTTCGACAGACTCGTCGGGTACCTCGGCGACGGCGAGGCGGTGGTCGGCGGCGACTACGACGCAGCCGAGCTCCACATCGCTCCGACGGTGCTCACCGGTGTTTCACGTGAAGCGCGGGTGATGCAGGAGGAGATCTTCGGACCGATCTTGCCGCTCGTTGAGGTCTCGGATCTCGACGACGCGCTGCGCTTTGTCACCGGCAGGGACAAGCCGCTCGCCGCCTACGTGTTCAGCGACGATTCGGCCGTCCGCGCGCGCTGGGAGCGCGAGACGAGCTCCGGCGCCCTCGCGTTCGGGGTGCCCGTGATGCACCTCACCGCCCCCGAACTGCCGTTCGGCGGGGTGGGGGAGAGCGGCATGGGCGCCTACCACGGCGAGCTCTCGTTCCGGGTGTTCAGCCATGAGAAGGCGGTGCTCGCCAAGCCGCTCCGCCCCGACACGCTCGCGGCGACCGTCATGCCTCCGTACACGGCCGCGAAGGACGGCGTCGCGCGGAAGTGGCTGCGCAAGCTGCTCTAGTCGCAGCGCGGCATTCCTGGTCGCGCTACCACGTAGGCGTATATAGCGCTCAGTAGACTGTGCACGTGGAAGAGTCAAACAAGACCCCGGAGACGGTGTCGCCGACCGAGCGCGCCGAACAGGAGCTGCCGCTCGGCATCCGCGTCGCCGCCGCGTGGTCCTGGCGGCTCATCATCATCGCGATCGCCGTCGGCGCCCTGATCTGGGGCATCGTGCAGGTGCGGATCATCGTGATTCCGCTGCTCATCGCGATCCTGCTCACCGCGCTCCTGAATCCGGTCGTCGACTGGTTCATCAGGCGCGGGCTGCCCCGCTGGTCGGGCGTGGTCGGTGCGCTGGGCGTCTTCATCGCAGCGCTGTGGGTGCTGATCTGGCTGATCGTCACGCAGTTGCGTGACGGCTTCGGCGACTTCTCGAAGCGGTCGGTTGAGGTCTGGAACGAGATCCTCGACTGGGTGCAGCACAACACCCTCGGGATCCCCGTCGATCAGCTCGACGACCTCATGAACCAGGCGATGCAGCTGCTCGAGAACAATCAGGGCACGCTGTGGACGGGCGCGCTTGGCGTCGCGACGACCGCCACCCAGGTCGCGACGGGCCTGCTGCTCACGATCTTCTCGCTGATCTTCCTGCTCATCGATGGCAAACGCATCTGGTACTGGGTGGTTGGGTTCGCCCCCGCCCGCGCCCACGCCGCGTTCGACGCCGCTGGCCGCGCCGGCTGGGTGTCGGTGGGGCAGTACGTTCGCGTGCAGATCTTCGTGGCCTTCGTCGACGCCGTCGGTATCGGCCTCGGCGCGACGATCCTGGGGGTGCCGTTTGCGATCCCCGTCGCGATCCTCGTCTTCCTCGGTTCGTTCATTCCGTTCCTTGGCGCGATCGTGACGGGCGCGCTCGCCGCGTTCATCGCGCTCGTCTACAACGGCCCCGTGACCGCGCTCATCATGCTTGGCGTTGTCGTGCTGGTGAACCAGATCGAGGGCCACGTCCTGCAGCCGCTCGTGATGGGCAACGCAGTGCGCGTGCATCCGCTCGGCGTCGTGCTCGCGGTGACGACGGGTACCCTGCTCGCCGGGATCCCCGGGGCGCTCTTTGCGGTGCCGATCGCGGCGGCGGCGAACACGATTGTGAGCGTGCTCGTCAAACGGCAGTGGGAATCGGGGACCGACCCGGCGGCAGAGTTCCATCGAAGAGACCAAGTCCATCGCGTCGCGAGAGCGCGCGCGAAAGAAGCAGCGAAACACGCGCGGAAAGGAAACATCGCATGAGCGACGCCTACACGGCCCCAACGCTTGACGACTTTGAGCGAGCCCTTGAGCGGGTGCATCGAATTACGCAGCGTACGCCGCTTGAGACGTCGCGATTCCTTGCCGGGATTAGTGGTGCGCCGCAGGTCTACCTGAAGTGCGAGAACCTGCAGCGCACGGGCGCGTACAAGCTCCGTGGCGCCTACAATCGCCTGCTGCAGCTCACCGACGAGGAGCGGGCGCGCGGCGTCGTCGCTGCCTCCGCGGGCAACCACGCGCAAGGCGTGGCGTTTGCCGCGCGCGAGCTCGGGATCAAGGCCACCATTTTCATGCCGAAGGGTGTCGCCCTGCCGAAGCTGCAGGCGACCCGCAACTACGGCGCCGAGGTGCAGCTGGCTGGCGATATCTTCGACGAGACCGCGGTCGCCGCGCAGGAGTTCGTCCGCGAGACCGGCGCGGTCTTCATTGCGCCGTTCGACGATCACGCCGTGATCGAGGGCCAGGGCACTGTCGCGCTCGAGATCCTCGAGGCCGCTCCCGATGTCGAGACCATCATCGTGCCAATCGGCGGCGGTGGCCTCATCTCCGGTGTCGCCGCCGCGGCGAAGCAGTGGGCGGCCAAGCGCGGCACGCCGATGCGGATCATCGGCGTGCAGGCCGAGAACGCGGCTCCGTTCCCGGTCTCGCTCGAGGCTGGCGAACCGGTCACCGTGAAGACCTCGCCTACGATCGCGGACGGCATCGCGGTCGCCAGACCAGGATCGCGAAACTTCGAGGCGGTGCGCGAGTACGTCGACGAGATCGTCACCGTCAGCGATGACGACATCGCACGCGCGATCGTGCTGCTGCTCGAGCGTGCGAAGCTTGTCGTTGAGCCGGCCGGTGCGTCGGGCGTCGCGGCGATCATCGCAGGCAAGGTCGAACTCACCGGGCCGACGTCGGTGATCCTGTCCGGCGGGAACATCGACCCGCTGCTGCTGCAGCGCGTCATCGGGCACGGACTCGCCGCATCGGCGCGCTACACGAAGCTCCGCATCCTGCTGCCCGACGTCCCCGGCCAGCTCGTGCGGACCGCCTCGATCGTCGCCGAGCAGGACGCGAACGTGGTCGAGGTGATTCACACGCGGCACGCGACCGAGCTCCCCGTCAGCGAGGTCGAGCTCGAGCTGCACATTGAGACCCGCGGGGCGGAGCACGGCGAGGCCGTCGCCCAGGCGCTGCGCGACCAGGGGTATCAGGTGCGCGTCGGCGAGCGCTACTAGCGCGTACGGAACGCACAGGGCCCAGGAGCTGCGCAGCTCCTGGGCCCTGTGCGTTCCGAGCGCGGGCTAGGCGTACGTGTCGACCGCGAGCACCTTCACCGGGATCTCCTTGCCGTTGGGCGCGGTGTAGCTCGCCTCCTCGCCGACCTTCAGGCCGAGAATTGCCGCACCGAGCGGGCTCTCCGCGCTGTAGACGTCGAGGTCCGAGCCGTCGGCGAGGTTGCGGTTGCCGAGCAGGAAGCGCTCTTCGTCGCCGAAGACCTCTGCGGTTACGACGGTGCCGACAACGACGACGCCGTTTGCCTCGGGGGCCTCGCCAACTGTCGAGTGCTTGAGCAGCTCGGTGAGGTCGCGGATGCGGGCCTCCATCTTGCCCTGCTCGTCCTTAGCGGCGTGGTAGCCGCCGTTCTCCTTGAGGTCCCCCTCCTCGCGGGCCGCCTCGATGCGAGCCGCGATGTCCTTTCGGCCCGCGCCAGAGAGTGCGTCGAGCTCAGCCTGCAGGCGGTCGTATGCCTCCTGCGTCAGCCAGGTCTGCGTGGTCTCGGCCATGGTGTCCTCGTTTCTTGGGGGAAGGTTCGCCCACCGAGGGAGAGCGAACCCGCTGATCTATGACGAACGCCCCGTCGAGCAGGGCGTACCGATCTAGGGTATCAGTGCAGCTTGTGGAGGCTAGGGTTCGACAGGCCAGCACGCCTTCGCGTGCGCCGCCGTCGCCGGCCCGAGCGTGACGATGTCGACGCTCGCGGTCTGCGAGCGGCCGTCGATGACCGGCAGGTCGACGATCTTCCATCCGACGGTGGCCTTTGACGTGTTCAGCGCCTCGACGGCGCAGCTCACCTGCACGCCGGGCTCCGCTGTGACCTCGAAGCGAGTGTTCGCGCTGTAAGTCTCTCCGGCGGCGACCTCGTTGTGCAACGTGAAGCCGATGTTCTTGAACTCGGTCGTGCTCTGCCGCCAGTTTCCGAACACGATCACCAGCAGGCCGACCAGAATTGCGACCGAGGCGAGCGACCAGCCGATACGCCGATCCCACCGCTTGGAGCGGCTCGCGCCGTAGCGGTCGGCTACGGTGGCGCTGGCGGTTTCGGTCACGGGGAACCTCCGGTGTGTGCTGGCTAGACTAGTCCCGTGCCAGCGTATCGGGATCGCATGATCGCTGCATGTGAAAGGACGCCCATGACGCTCAGATTGATCGCCGTACACGCGCATCCCGACGACGAATCGAGCAAGGGGGGCGGCACCTACGCCCACTACCTTGACCGCGGTGTCGAGGTGCTCATCGTGAGCTGCACCGGCGGAGAGCGCGGCGACGTGCTGAACGAGCTCGCCGCGCGCGACCCGCGCAGCCGCCGCGACCTCGCCGGTCTGCGCCGAAGCGAGATGGCGCGGGCGCAGGAGATCATCGGCTTCGACCACACCTGGCTCGGCTACGAGGATTCTGGGCTCCCTGGCGAGGGTGAGGAGATCCCCGCCGGATCCTTCGCTGACGTGCCGAAGGACGTGTCGGCCGAGGCGCTCGTGCGCGTGATCCGCGAGTTCAAGCCGCACGTCATGATCACCTACAACGAGCAGGGCGGCTACCCGCACCCCGACCACATCCGCACCCACGAGATCAGCATGATCGCTTGGGAGCGCTCGGGAGACGCGAGCGCCTATCCCGAGGCGGGCGAGCCGTGGGAGATCGGGAAGATGTACTACGAGGACATCTTCAACTCCGAGCGCGTGAAAGCGATCCGTGCCTGGCTTGTCGAAAACGATCCGGATTCCCCGGTGCTCGCGCGCATCGACGAGATGAGCGAGTGGCTGCTCCGGCGTGGCTACACCGGAACGGCCCGCGTCAACGTCGGCCCGTTCCTCGACAAGCGCGACGACGCGCTTCGCGCCCACGCGAGCCAGGTGTCGCCCGACAGCTCGTTCTTCTTCTGGCCGAATGAGGTGCAGCTGCAGGCGTGGCCGTTCGAGGACTACCGACTGGCGGGCTCCCGAGTCGAGACCAGCGAGTTTGAAGCAGATCTGTTTGAAGGAATTGAGGAGAACGCACGATGAGTGTTGTTTCGAGCGTGGCACTTGCCGCGCAGTCGTTTGTTGCCGATGCCGTGATCGCGCTCGCCGCGAAGGACGGCGAGACGTTTGACCCCGATAAGGTCACCCCGGGCCCTGAGGGCTTCATCGCGACCGCGGTATTCGCCGCCGCCGTGATCCTGCTCGGCTTCCTGCTGGTGAAGCGCCTGCGCCGAAACAGCTACCGCCACGAGATCCGCGAGGACATCGCCGCGGAGCTCGCCGACGCGGGGACCGCCGGGGACGCGGGCGCCAAGGGTGCGGCGCCGGAGGAGACGCAGCGTGGCGAGGACAGCGACGACAGCGGATCCCGCGGCACCGGAGCCTGACCGGATGACGGGCGTGGTGCGCGACCCGCACGAGATCCTCTCGGGGATCTTCGGGTACAGCGAGTTCCGTGGCGAGCAGGAGGCGATCATTCGCCACGTCGTCGCCGGCGGGGACGCTGTCGTGCTCATGCCAACGGGCGGCGGCAAGTCGCTCTGTTACCAGATCCCCGCGATCGCGCGCGAGGGCACCGGCATCGTGCTCTCGCCGCTCGTCGCCCTCATGCACGACCAGGTGATGGCGCTGCGCCTCGCGGGTGTACGCGCAGCGGCGCTGAATTCGTCGCTTGCCCCGGAGGAGCGCCGGGCCGTTGAGGCCGCCTATCTGGACGGTGAGCTCGATGTGCTCTACCTTGCGCCCGAGCAGCTCGCGGTGCCCGGCACCGTCGAGTTCCTGAAGCGTGGCCGGGTGGCGCTCTTCGCCATCGACGAGGCACACTGCGTGTCGCAGTGGGGCCACGACTTCCGCCCCGACTACCTCAGGCTCGGGGGCCTCGCGACCGAGTGGCCCGACGTGCCACGAATCGCGCTCACGGCGACGGCGACGCCGGAGACGCATCAGGAGATCACCGAGCGGCTGTTCCTCGGCAACGCCCGCCACTTCGTGTCGAGCTTTGACCGCGCGAACATTCGCTACCAGATCGTGCCCAAGCAGAACGTGCGCGCCCAGCTGCTCGCGTTCATTCGGAACGAGCACCAGGGCGAGGCCGGGATCGTGTACGCGCTGAGTCGCAAGCGCGTCGAGCAGACGGCCGCGGCACTGCGCGATGCCGGGATCGACGCCGTCGCCTACCACGCGGGCCTGCCTGCCGACGTGCGGCTGGACGCCCAGACCCGCTTCCTCCGCGAGGACGGCGTCGTGGTCGTCGCGACCATCGCGTTCGGCATGGGGATCGACAAGCCCGACGTGCGGTTCGTTGCCCACATCGACCTGCCGAAGTCCGTCGAGGGCTACTACCAGGAGACCGGCCGGGCCGGGCGCGACGGCGCGCCGTCGGAGGCCTGGCTCGCGTACGGCCTCGCCGACGTCGTGCAGCAACGCCAGTTCATCGATTCCGGCGACGGCGACCAAGCGACCCGCGCCAACCAGACACGTCATCTCGACCACATGCTCGCGCTGTGCGAGAGCGTCACCTGCAGGCGCAAGTATCTGCTGGGCTACTTCGGGGAGTTCGACGCCCCCGAGAACTGCGGCAACTGCGACGTGTGCCTCGACCCGCCGAAGCTGTGGGACGCGACGGTTCCGTCGCAGATGCTGCTGTCGACGATCATCCGAACGCAGAACGAGCGCGGCCGCACGTACGCCGCGGGGCAGCACATTGACGTCCTGCGCGGCGTCGGGTCGGAACGCGTCACTCAGATGCGACTCGACGAGCTCTCCACCTGGGGCATCGGCACCGACTGGACGGTTGCGCAGTGGCGCGGCGTCGTGCGCCACCTCGTCGCTGTCGGGCTGCTCGAGGCGCGAGGCGAGTGGGGCGTGCTCTGGCCGAGCGAGGCCGCGAAGCCGGTGCTGCGCGGAGAAGAGCAGGTACTCATGCGCGAGGAAGTCATCTCGCGCGCGACATCGTCTCGCTCCTCTGGCGGCGGGGCGAAGCGTTCGGCCGCCGCCGCGGATCTCACGGCTGAGCAGGCCGAGGTGTTCGACAGGCTGCGGGCGTGGCGCGCGGCCGAGGCCAAGGAGCAGGGCGTGCCAGGCTACGTCGTGTTCGGGGATGCGACGCTCGCGGCGCTGGCGGCTCACCAGCCCACCAGCGACGAGGCCCTGCTTGCGATCTCGGGGATCGGGCAAGTCAAGCTCGAGCGCTACGGTGAGGCTGTGCTCAGGGTCCTCGCAGCCCAGTAGTCGGTGCGGGCGTCCGCGGCGGCCCGGGGCTACCTCAGAGAGATGGGGTCGAGCGCGAGGAGCAGCGCCGCGGCCCAGTGGCAGAGAAACGCGATCACGGTGAGCGAGTGGAAGATCTCGTGGAAGCCGAACACGCCCGGCACCGGGTTTGGCTTCTTGAACCCGTAGACGACGGATCCCGCCGTGTAGAGCAGGCCGCCGACGATGACGAGCACCATCGCGGCGAGGTTCGCGTGGGCGATGTCGACGATGTACATCATCGCTGCCCAGCCGAGCAGCACGTAGAGGGGGACGTAGAGCCACCGCGGGGCGCCGATCCAGAACACCCTGAAGCCGATCCCGAGGAGCGCGCCCGCCCACACGAGCACGAGCAGTAGGACGCCCTTCGACGGCGGGAGTGCGAGCAACGCGATCGGTGTGTACGTGCCGGCGATCAGCAGAAAGATGTTCGCGTGGTCGAGCCGGCGGAACAGCTGCTTCGTCTCGGGCTTCCAGTCAATGCGATGGTAGAGCGCGGAGACGCCGAAGAGCAGCATGCTCGTGAGCATGAAGACTGCGGATGCCCACTTGGCGAGCGCGCCGTGCGCGAGCGAGATCAGCACGATACCGCCCGCAACCGCGATCGGGAACGTGCCCGCGTGGATCCAGCCGCGCCATCTCGGCTTCACCTCTGCGGCGTTCGGGTCTCCCCCGTCGCCGCCGTGCTCCGCCTCGTGGTCGAGGGCGTCGTCAAGGAGGGGGAGCGCGAACCGTTCTGCCCCCTGGTCGCCGTCGACCTCGTGAGCGGGCTGGGCAGCGTCTCGGGGATCCCGCGGCGCGTCCGCCGCGTCCTCGGCATTGGATACGGTCATCCTTCGAGTGTATGTTCCCGACAGATCCAGCAGGGTATATGTGTAGCCCATCGCCACCCTCGGGGCGGCGAGACTGATGAAACACCCGGCCGGGGGAGACGGTGCATCGCTAGACTACCCAGGTGACTTCCCCGCCCAAACCGCCGCGCACCGGCCTGCTGTACCGCCTGTACCAGCAGCGCCTGCGGCGTGAGATCGTCGACGCGCGCGTGCCGCACCACGTTGCCGTCATCGTCGACGGCAACCGGCGCTGGGCGAAGCAGCGCCTTCAGGAGCGAGCGGCGTTCGGACACCGCGCCGGCGCGCGGAAGGTTCCAGAGTTTCTTGGCTGGTGTGAGAATGCCGGGGTCAAGGTGGTCACGCTCTACCTGCTCTCGGCCGACAATCTGAATGCGCGGGGCAGCGACGAGCTCGAGGACCTGTTCGGGATCATTGCCGAACTCGCCACCGAGCTCGCGCGCAACCCCGCCTGGCGGGTGCAGCACGTCGGGTCGTGCGAGGGCCTCGCCCCGGAACTCGCGACGGCGCTCGCCGCAGCCGAGGAACGCACCAGGGGCAACACCGGCCTGCACGTGAACCTCGCGGTCGGCTACGGCGGCCGCAGCGAGATCGCGGCCGCGGTGCGCAGCGTGATCGAGGCCCACCAGGAAGCGGGCGGCACGCTCGAGAACCTCGCCGAGACGCTCACCCCCGACAAGATCGGCGAGCATCTGTGGACGCGCGGGCAGGCCGATCCTGATCTCGTTATTCGCACGTCCGGCGAGCAGCGCATCTCGGATTTCATGATCTGGCAGTCCGCGCACTCGGAGTTCTACTTTGTTGAGGCGCTCTACCCCGACCTGCGCGAGGTCGACTTTCTCCGCGCGCTGCGCGACTATTCCGCGCGGCAGCGCCGGCTCGGCGGCTAGCCGACTGCCGCGAGTGCGCGGCTCCCGGTAGCCTTGGCGCATGACGACTGAGACAGTGCTCCGCGCCGACTCCATGCTCACGCCAGCTGGGCCGGTTGCCCCCGCCGAGCTCGCGTTCGACGAGACCGGGCGCATCAGCTACGCCGGGCCGCCCCGCGACGGGAGCGTCGTGACCCACGATCTTGCCGGGCACGCGCTCATGCCGGGGCTCACGAACGGCCACACCCACTCGGCGATGACCCTCCAACGCGGGGTCTCCGACGACGAGAGCTTCATGCAGTGGCTCGCGACGGTGCAGGGCATCGAGCAACGCCTCACCCACGACGACCTCGTGGCCGGGCTCGAGCTCGCACTGCTCGAGATGATCGAGACCGGCACTGTCGCGTTTGCCGACATGTATTACTGGGACGAGGCGCTCATCGAGCGGGTGCGCTCCGCGGGGATGCGCGTGTTCGCGGCGCTCGCGTGCAGCGCGACCGACCACGTCGCCTACCCGACGGTCTCGCCGATGACCGGCGGGGAGGTCCTCGACGAGGTCGAGCGACTCGCGGAACACTACCGCGACGACCCGCTCGTCCGGGTCGGCTTCGGGCCGCACGCGCCGTACACATGCACGCCCGAGTTCCTGCGCGAGGTGCGGGAGCGTGCGCTCGCCGGTGGCATCCCGATCCACACCCACGTCTCCGAATCGGCGGCCGAGGTCGCGCAGATCCGCGAACAGTATGGCAAGACGCCGGGTGAGCACCTCGCGTCGCTCGACTTCTTCGACGCCGACGTGCACGCGGCCCACTGCGTGCACCTCACCGCGAGCGAGATCTCGACGTTCGCCGAGACCGGCACGTCAATCAGCCACAACCCGGTCTCAAACCTCAAGCTCGGCAACGGCATCGCGCCGTTCCCCGAGATGATCGGCGCGGGCCTCGAGCTTGCGATCGGCACCGACTCGGTCGCGAGCAACAACTCGCTCGACCTGTTTGAGGAGCTCAAGCACGCCACGATCCTGCACCGCGGAGCCCGCCAGGATGCGGCCGCCGTGCTCGGGCCGCAGGTGCTCGACATCGCGACCCGGGGCGGTGCGGCGGCGATCGGGTTCCCGGAGTCCGGAGCGCTCGACGTTGGCCGGTTCGCAGACATCGTCGCGGTCGACCTGCGCGGCACCGCGGCCGCGCCCCTGCCCTCCGAATCCCTTGTCGCGCACCTCGTCTACGGTGCGACCGGGCGCGACGTGCGGCACGTCTTCATCGGCGGCAGGCACGTGTATGCGGACGGTGAGCACCTCACGCTCGACGCTGACGCCGTGCGTGAGCGGGCCCGGGAGGCGCGGGCCCGACTGGTCGCCTGAGGGCCGGCTGCCCGGCGGCTAGGCGATGACGCTGCGGTCGAACGCGTCGACGCTGATGCCCTGAGCGAGGACCTGCTTCGACCACTCCTTTGCGGAGTGCAGGCTGTGGTCGCGGTAGTTGCCGCAGCTCTCGGCGGTAGTGCCGGGGACATCGTCCCATTCGACTCGCTCCACGAGGTCGGTGAGCGAGGTCTTGATCGCCGCCGCGACCTCCGCGGAGCTCGGTTCGCCCCAGACAATCATGTGGAAGCCCGTGCGGCACCCGAAGGGCGAGATGTCGATGAGGCCATCAAACCGCGTGCGCAGTAGCGCCGCGATGGTGTGCTCGATCGTGTGGAGCCCAGCCGTCGGGATCTCGCCCGCGTTCGGCTGCACCAGACGGATGTCGAAGTTCGAGATTGCGTCGCCCTTCGGGCCGTGCTCGACGCCGATGAGTCTGACGTACGGCGCGAGCACCTTCGTGTGGTCTAGGGCGAAACTCTCGACTGCGGCAAGCTCTACGTCACTCATGCCGCAAGTGTAGCCGCGCGGCCTTGACGGGTCGCCGAATGTGACGCGCAGCTACGCCTGGTCGCGCAGGTCGTGACGAGCGGGGATCAGGCGAACGGGAGCAGCGGCAACAGACACAGAAGAGCCCCGCCGGCCCTGGTGGGCGACGGGGCTCAAGCGTGGCTCAGCCTGTGCGGCCGAGCGGCTCAACGCTACGCGGCGCGGCTCAGCGCGATACGGGCGTTCGGGCCGGCAGCCTCGACGGCGACATCCCAGCCAGCCTTGTCCAGGCGGACAAGGTCGCGGCGGGCATCGGCGAGCGTGTCGGTCTCGACAACGTAGAGGGTGCGGCCTGCGCTGCGGTAGACGGAGCGGTGCTGTGCCCACTCGGGAATCCGCATCGTTGCGCCTTCGCCGAGCGAGTGGTACGGAGTACGCGGTGCCGGGCGAATCGGGGTGATGTTTTGCGTATGCATATGGATAGGTCCTTTCGATGCCACGTCGTCGTCGTGACGTGCGGCGGTAACGAGCACGCTGTGCTGAGTGCAGACACATGCGCATGCTTGGCCTCGGATGAGGCGATGGATCCGTGCGGATCTTGGTGAGCTGCTGCGCACTTCGCTGGAATGAAGACTGGCCCTGCACTGGACGAAATCGCGGTCGCTTGCAAGCTCTGTTGAATATCTTAGAACAAGTCTTCGAAAAACGCCAGTGGAGTTTCGAAATATCTGCTGTGCCCGCGTGATTCCTCGCCTTCGCGGCGCGGTAGCCTTGGTTGCGGCCGACCGCGCACGCGCCGGTGATCATCACTCTGCGCTGCTGCGTTCAGCCGCCATGACCATGAGGAGAATCCATGACAGCCAATCGCACCCTGATCGTGTTTGCCCACGGCGACGAGGCGTCGGCGTTCGCTAATGTGCCGCATCTTGTCACGGGCGTCGGCAAGATCAACGCCGCGGTTTCGCTCGCGCAGGAATTGCGCGGCGGCGACGTGGAGCGGGTGGTGGTGCTTGGCACCGCGGGCGTCGTTGGCGAGGGCGCAGAACGGCTCTCGCTCGACACCGTGTATCAGGTGACCGGGCTCGTGCAGCACGACTTCTCGCTGCCGTCGCAGACGATCGTGCCCGCGGGCGACGTCCTGCTCGCCGAGACCGCCACGATGGCGACGGGGGACCAGTTCGTGAAGGATGACGCGCAGCGCGCCCACATCGCGAGCCTTGGTGCGCAGCTCGTTGACATGGAGGGCTATGCCTACGGGGCCCTCTGCGCCCGCTTCGATGTGCCGCTGCAGGTGTTCAAGGTGCCGTCGGACTTCGCGGACAGCTCGACGACCGACGCGGAGTGGGATGAGATCGTCTTCGCGAAGAGCCGCCAGCTGCGCGCGTTCTGGGAGGATCGCCTGCGCTAGCCGCGAATGCGGCGTCGGCCGCTCGGCCCCGATCGTCTGGGGAGTGAGTGCGGCTCAGCTCCGCGATACGCGGGGTGCGAGCGGGCGCAGTTCGACGCGCCGAGCGCCGCACCGCGCGCACCGCACGTAGCTCACGATGCCCTCGGACGTCGGGTGGCTCGACTCGGCGTGCCACGCGTGCTCGTGCACGCGGCGCGGTGGCGCGGGCGCTGGCGACGTGTGCGCGGTGTTCCCCGGGGCGCCGTCGTGGCCGGATGGGGCGGGGGCCGCCGTCGCGGGACCGGAGCCAATTCGCGCTGCGCGGGAGGGGAGTGAGGTCGGTGCTGTGGTACTCATGAGACAAGCGTGATGTAATGCCCTTATGCATCTCAACCCTTACGGCACCTACGCGGTGCTGCTCGCGGCCTCGCTCGCCAACGACTGGCCGGCGGACCGGGCCGGGATCGAGGAACGCACGCGCGAGTTTGGCATGACCATGCGGTTCGCCGTCGACGCTGGCGACCACGCCGGAGTGCGCACCGTCATCGACGAGTGGCTGAGAGTCGTCGACGCTGACGACCCGGAGCGCCGCGCCGAGATCCTGAACCGGCAGATGGCCGACGCCGCGGCATTCCCGCAGCTCGTCAATCACGACGGCGAGGGCTGGCACCTGCATTACCGCGACGACAGGCAATCCCTCCCCGGGGTGCTGCGCTCGGTGATCCCCGTCGGAACGGCCCTGCACCTGACCACTCGGGGCGTCACCCGGCTTGGGCGCTGTGGTGCCGATCCCTGCACGAACGTCGTCGTCGACGTGACGCGCAACGGCAGGCAGCGGTACTGCTCCGTGCGGTGCGCGAACCGGGCGGCGGTTCGGCGGCATCGCGCGCGGGGGTAGTCGCCGCGCGGGGCGCCAGCGAAGGATCGATGCGGCCGCTGCCCGGCAGCTGCACCGGTCAGCCGGCGCGCGGCCCCGCCGCCTCCGCCGTAACGTTATCGCCGGACAGCCATCGCAGCCAGCCCATTCCCGGATCGCGCTCGAGGATCAGGGCGCGCACCAGGAGCGTCAGGGGGATCGCGAGGATCGCGCCGAGCGGCCCGATGATGAATGTCCAGAACAGTACGGAGACGAAGCTGAGGGTGAGGCTCAGGCTCACCGCATCGCTCACGAACTTCGGCTGGATGAGCACCTGCAGGAGGACATTTGCGACCGCGTAGACCGCTACGACGGCGAGCATCAGCGGCCATCCACCGACGACGAGCGCCAGGATCGCGGGCGGCACGAGCCCGAGCACGAAGCCGATGTTCGGGACGAAGTTCGTGACGAACGAAAGGATCGCCCAGACGAGGGGAGCGGGAATGCCGAGCGCCCAGAGGGCGAGCCCGTCGACGACCGCGACGAGCAGACCGAACGCCGCGTTCACGACGTAGTAGCGCCGCACGTTGCCGTTGAACTGGGCGAAGCGCCGCACCCGGGGCGCCGCCGCCGGGCCGAACTCGCGTGTCGCCCGCGCGAACCGCCCGGCGTCCGCAGCCATGAAGATCGCGTAGGCGAAGATGAAGAACAGCGCGGTGAGGACGCCAAGAATGCTGCTGCCGAGTGACGTCGCGTACTGCACGATCGTTGACGGCGTGAGCACCGATGTGATCGCGTCGGTGAACTGGTCGCTGAGGCCGAGCGACGTGAAGAACTCGAACAGGTTGTCGGCCGTCGCCCGAAGATCCGCGCTATAGGCAATGACGAGCTGCGTAAACTCCGCGGTCGCAAATGCGAGCATGGCGGCGAGGACCAGCAGGATCGCCCACGAGAGCGCGACGACCACTGTGGTCGACACCCAGCTCGGCCAGCCGCGCCGGTCGAGCGGCCGACGGACGGGAGAGCAGATGATGACGATCACCGCGGCGAGTGCGAGCGGGCCGATGACCTCGCGCGCGAACGACACTCCGGCGAGCACAACGACGGCGGCGGCGAGGCCGAGCAGCACGGTGAGTGACGGGGCCATCGCGGCAGGCTGGGCTGTTGACGCAGGACGGTCACGGCTCTCTGGCTGCGGCGCTGAGGCGCCGGGGGAGTGCTGGTTCGCGGCGTCGTTCATGCACTTAGCGTAATGGAAGAGCCGTAGGCGGCGTCAGGTGCGGTGCGCGCGGCTACGACCACTTCGGCAGCGGCGGCTGCCACTCGCTGATTTTCGCGAAGAGTTCGGCGGGCTCCGTTGCGACGATCAGTGCGTCGCGGGCCTCGGGCTTCGAGAAGCCGGCGTCGACCATGGTGTCGATCGCGCGGACGAGCGGCTGCCAGTAGCCGTCGATGTCGTAGAGGGCGACCGGCTTCGTGTGGATCCCGAGCGTGACCCACGTCCAGACCTCGAAGATCTCCTCGAGCGTCCCTGGGCCCCCCGGAAGCGCCACGAATGCGTCGGTGAGTTCGGCCATCCGACGCTTGCGCTCGGGCATCGAGGCGACGACCTCGAGGCGGGTCAGTCCGGTGTGGCCGGTCTCGCCTGCGAGGAGTGCCTCCGTGATGACGCCGAACGCGCGGCCGCCGGCCTCGAGCACCGCGTCAGCGACAGTTCCCATGAGACCCACCTTGCCGCCGCCATACACGAGCTCGATGCCGGCTCGAGCCATCGCTTCGCCGAAGTCGCGGGCGCCAGCGGCAAACGCCGGGGAGTTGCCGAACGCGGACCCGGTGAACACTGCGAGCCGCTGCGGCGGTCGAGCGGTGCGCGCGAGTGCGGGGAACACCTGTTCGGTGTTGAGCGGCGCCATCGCGGCGTTTGCCTCGAGCGGATCGGCCCATTCGAGGTGCTCGATCTCGGCGAGCGGGCGGTCGACGGCAACGTACGGATGCTCGAACACCTGGGCGATGACGTCGCGCTCGGGCTCGTTGGCTGCGGGCGCGCGGAACTCGCCAAGGCCGCGGAGCCGGAGCGGGTCGAGCTCGACCCCCAGCTCCTCCCGGAACTCGCGAATGGCTGTGTCGCGGGGATCCTCACCTGCCTCGGGCTTACCGCCCGGGAGCATGAGTGAGTCGGTGCCACGTTTTCTCACGTTGAGGACCTTGCCCTCGGCGTCGCGTACAACAACCGCGCTGACCCTGATGGGTTCGGCTACGTGGTGGGCCAATCGACGATCTCCTCGTACTCGGGGTGCTTCTTCAGCCACGCCGACACGTAGGGGCAGTACGGGACAATGCGCATTCCCGCGGAGCGCGTGTCAGCCATGGCTTCGGTGACAAGCGTACCGGCCAGCCCGCGGCCGCCGAACTCGGGGTCGACTTCAGTGTGCACGAACGCGCGGGCGTTGCCGCGGGCCGGCACCCGGTACTCGGTGAAGCCGGCAAGGGTTTCGCCGAGATAGATCGCGTACCGCGAGGCGTCGGGTTCGTGCGCGACTCGGACTTGCTCTGCTGCGTCGGACATGGGTGCCTCCTCGGAAGACGGTTGCGGTTCTGAACGGGCAGTGGCGTCGGCTCCCCCCGCGGTCGCGAGGGTCGCGGTCGCCGGGGGCAGCGGGCCGAGCTTGCTCCGCGGCAGCAGCCGCGCGGTCGGAAGCTCAGGCGCTGGCAGCGGCGGCTCAGGCTCGTCGTCGGGAAGCCCGAAGCGATCGGCGTCGTCAAGTGCGTTGGCTTCGTCGGCGCTGATGGTGGCCTGCCACGCGTCGCGGGCGGCGGCGACCTCCTCGTGGGAGCCGCCGATGAAGTTCCACCACATCACGAGTTCGTCCTCGAACGGGGCGCCGCCAATGAGCAGAACATGCGCGCCGTCAGGGCCAGCGGTGAGGGTGAGCTCGGAGCAGCCGGCGGCGGCGAAGCCGAGATCTTCCGCGCGGAGCGATGCGCCCGTTGCGTCGCCGGGTGCGATCGCGACCGAGCCGGTATCCACGAGCACGCCGTGCTCGAAGGCGGGATCAACGTTGAGGGTGAGGCTGGCGCCCTCCGCGAGCGTGAGCTCGGCGCCGACAAGCGGCGTGTGCGTCTCAACGGGGGAGCGCTCGCCGAGCAGCGAGCCGAGGAACACCTGCGCCGTGTAGCCCTCGCCTGACACGAGGGGCGGCACGTAGTGGTCGAAACGCTTCACGATGCCGCGGGCGTGCGCGGGCAGCGCGATCCAGAGCTGGGCGCCGTGCAGCACCGTGGTATCGGGTGTGGACCGTTCCGAGTGGCTGATGCCGGAGCCCGCGGTCATGAGATTCAGCTCGCCCGGCCGCACCATCGCGTGGTTGCCCGCGCTGTCGCGGTGCTCGATGGTGCCCGAGAACAGCCAGCTGGCAGTCTGCAAACCTGTGTGCGGGTGGGCGCGCACCTGCATACCACCGGTCTCGGCGACGTCGTCGGGCCCGTAGTGGTCGAGGAAACACCAGGCGCCGATGAGACTACGACTGCGCTGCGGGAGTGTGCGGCGCACCGGCATCCCGCGGAGCCCGCCGAGCGGCACCTCGCGTGGTTCGAGCACCTCCACCTCGCCTGCCCTGCCCGGGCCGGCAGCGCAGAGAGTTTCTTCGGGCCGTGACTCAAGATTGCTCATTGTGATGCTCCTTTCGGAGATCCTAACCCTTGGGCACGGGGGGACCCAACCACAGGAGCACCAGGAACACGATCACGACGAGGATCGCGATGAGCCCGATCGAGAGGATCGGTCTGCGCAGGATCCAGGCCTGGACATGCTCGACGAAACCGCGTGGCTCATCCCCACCGGGCGCGAGTCGCCACGGGCCTGCGAGGAGCCCGCGCCTATCAACGGCACGCTCGAACGGGTAGGTCGCAAACGGGACGACCGCGAGGAGGAGCCCGGTGATGCCGAGACCCGGCTTCCAGCGTTGGTTGATCCAGACGAACACCGTCGAGACGCAGTACGCGAGGAACACGAAGCCGTGGATGCCACCGGCGATGGAGACGGCGCTGGCCGTCACGCCCGTTGCTCTCAGGATGAGCGCGGTGATGAGGCCGGCCCAGGTGATGACCTCAGCGGTCGCGAACAGGCGGAACAGGTTTCTGGGGCTCATAGTGCCTCTCATCTTGCCCGATCGCGGGTGGGAACTTCCTTGACCCGTAGGTCATAACGATCTTGACACGCCGACCACTTGCGGAGAAACTTCAAAGGCGAGTTCTGCTGGGCGGAACGCATGAACGCCACGTCAATGTTCTGCCGTGCGGAACACGTGTCTGATTCTTGTAAATCCCAGTTCAAAGCAAGGTTCGCCGACTTTCTTGCGGGACGTTGGCCGGGTTAGTTCAACACGTGTTGACGCTGATGTTCGGTGACTGTTTCGCCTGAAGTGCGAATCATCAGACTTGCTTTTGTGAATCTTGACGCTTATCTTCAACGAGTACGCTATGGGTTCCCTGGGGCCCAACGATCAGAGCAGCATCATTGGGGATGGGGATTCGCATGTCACGACGGGGTCAGCAGTTTCGATTGGCGGGAGCGTCTGCCAGAGCACGGAGACGTAGCCTCGGCCGTCTGGTCGCGATGATGCTCGCTGGCGCCGTGATCTACACGGGGTTGCCCACGGCGGCCTACGCGCTCACCTCCCCGCAGGGAGACGAGGCAACGGTTGAGCCGACGGCGCCGGCACCGACCGAGGCGCCAGAGGCTCCCACGGACACGGAGGAATCTGCTTCTCCCGCGACCGAGCCGCAGGCTCCAGTCGGCGACGACGGCGCGCAGGATCCGGCACCGGAGGCTCCGGAAGACGACGCTGTCGTCGGCGACGAGCCCGCACCTGCCGCGCCCGAGGCCGCGTCGCTCGACGCGCCGGCGGCTGCTGACGTTGCCCCCGCCGCGGTCCCGACACTCAACGGCGGGCCCGGTGTTGGAACCTCGCCCGGCGCACAAGAATGGCTGATCCAGATCGCCGCGACCGGTGACCGCAACGGCGTGAGCAGCCGGGCAAACCTTGCCGGCGTTGCGTTCAGCGCGTTCCAGGCCACCAGTCTCACCAACGTCACGAGCCAGACAGCGGTCGCGACGTGTACGACCGACGCGACGGGCCAGTGCTGGATGAAGGTGCCGACGCGTGGCTCGAACTCGGGCGCGCCTGGCTACGTCGTGCGCTCCGTCGAGGCGCCTGCCGGCTGGTCGATCCTCTCGACGATGAACACCTCGTCGAACGGCCTCTCGGTGGGCACCGCGGAGCCGTACAGCTTCTACACCGGCGCCGCCCGCAGCGGGGTCTCCGCAGCCGAGCGCACCTTCAGGCCGCCGACGGGGACGAACCTCCGTGCGAGCTCGGGGACGTGGTCGAGCGTGCGGAACAACCCGTCGATCCCAGCAGAGTGCGGCATCGACGTCGCCCTGCTCGTCGACCTCTCGACCTCGGTCTCTCAGACCAGCGGTGCGCTCCAGCAGATTCGGAACGCCTCGTCCGCCGTCGTTACCGCCCTCACTGGCACGCCGTCGCGCATAGCCCTCCACACGTTCGGCACGGTGGCGCCTTCCCCCGGCGCGAACAACAGCTTCCTTGGCCTGACGAGTGTCGCGACTGCCGCGCAGGCGCAAACGGTGAAGGACAAGGCGAACGGCCTCACCATCGCGGGCTCGACCCAGTACACGAACTGGGACGCTGGCCTGTGGTCGCTGAACACCATGGCGCCGCAGCTGGACGCTGTCATCATGATCACTGACGGCCTCCCCACTGTCTACGGCCAGAACGGCGACGGCGCGCGGGCCACCCGTTTCTTCGAGATGGAGAACGCGATCGCTTCGGCGAATGCGATCAAGGCCCAGAGCGTGAAGATCATGGCCGTCGGCGTCGGCCTCGGCGTCTCCGGGGACTCGCACAACCTCCAGGCCATCTCGGGCCCGACGGCCAACTCCGACTACTACCAGGTGACCAACTGGAACAACCTCGAAGCGCAGCTTAAGGCGCTCGCCTCCGCAAACTGCGACGGCACGGTGAACGTCGTCAAGCAGGTGATTCCTGTCGGCGGAACTGTCGCGGACGCGCAGCCGAAGAACAACTGGGGCTTCATGGCAAACACCGGCGCCGCCGCGGTACGCGTCGACGAGGTCGGAACGACCTTCGCGACGTCGGCGTCCGGCGCGACCGGCGCGACGGGCGTGCTCGGCTTCCGCTCCAACTTCGACGGCACGACGCAGGCGAACAGGCGCATGAGCGTCACCGAGACCCTGGGTCTCGAACACACGCTCGCGCCGCAGAACGGCAAGAACGCCGTCTGCACCCGAACCGATACTGGCGCGAGCGTCCCCGTCACCAACATCGACAGCGCGACCGCGCCAGGATTCGCGGTCGACCCGATCCAGAACGCCACGATCACCTGCACCGTCTACAACCAGGCGCAGGATCGCTCGGCGCAGCTCCGCGTCGACAAGGTGTGGAAGTTCGACTCCGACGGCGACGGCACCTTCGAAGAGGTGACCGACCCGAACGTTGCGCCGACGGCGATCCCGGGCCTGAGCGCTGGGCTGCAGCTCAGCGACAACACTCGCCTGCCGGGCGGCACCGTGAACTTCGGGCAGACAGTCTCGAACCTCGCGCTCGACTCGACGGTCGCCATCGCGGAGACCGTGAACGGGCTGCCGCCGCTGTGTACGAACACTGCGACCTTCGCTCCCGAGCTTCCAGACGGCAAGATCAAGCTCATCCTCGCGAGCGACCAGGGCGTCAACACGGTGACGATCACGAACACGGTCACCTGTGAGACGAAGCTCACCCTCGAGAAGTCAGTCTCGGACGGGAAGACCCCGGCCACCGACTGGACCCTCGACGCGATCGCGCAGGGCGACGCGGCCGATGGCCCGTCGGGGACGTCGGGCTCGAACTCGGCGACCTCGGCGGTGACACCCGGCGTGGTCTACCCGCTCGCGGAGGAAGCCCTCACGCCGGCGGCGAAGAACTACACGCAGCAGTGGCGCCCGACGCTCCAGAACCAGTGGGGTGCGAACCACGGCGCGGGCGCGACGGGTTCCTGGGTGTGCGTCGCGGCGACCTCCGTCGTCGACGGGGAACCGGTGTGGGCGTCGAACCAGAGCGACGGCCGTAACGGCGGCGTGACGGTGCAGCCCGGCGGTTGGATGAAGTGCACCGCCGTCAACGACCCGAAGCCGACGCTGCAGCTCGTGAAGCAGGTGCAGATCGACGACGAGGTCGAGACGGTGCCCGTCGGTGACGATCGCTGGACGCTTGGCGCGAGCTGGACGGCGCCGGTCGCCGTCGGCAACGACGACGCGGCGATCACCCCGTACCCGGGTACCCAGGAGGCGCTCTCGGGGCCAGGTGGCGTCGCAGCGACCGAGGTACTGCCCGGCGAGTACTCGCTGACTGAGTCGGCGGCGAAAGCTGGCTTCGAGAATGGCACCGCCTTCTCGTGCGTCGTGAACGACGAGGAGCCGAAGCTCATCGCGGTCGACTCCGACGAGACGCTGCACCTCGGTGCGGGCGACAACGCTGTGTGCACGATCGTGAACACCGCGCTCCCCTCGCCCCTTACCATCGAGAAGAGCGACGGAGCCGTCGCCCAGCTCGCCGACGGCACGTGGCAGATCGACTACACGATCGCCGTGAAGAACAGCGGCCAGGTCGGCAGTACGTACACGCTCACGGATACCCCGGCGCTCGGCGCAGGGTTCGCCGTCGAGGGCGGATCGTGGCGCGACGCCGCGGATCCCGATACCGAGATTCCCGCACCCGCCGTAGACACCGCGATTGCCGCGGGCGCCGAGCACACCTACATCTACAGGGTCATCGCGAGCTTCGATGACACCGTTGAGAACCCGTCTCTCACCTGTGACCCGGAATCGGGCGGAGCGTTCTTCAACTCCGCCACCGTCGAGTTCCCCGGCGGGAGCGCGACCGACACCGGCTGTGGCGAGCCCGCGAGCCCGACAGTGGTGAAGACCGCGGTCGCCCCGACACAGAACGCTGACGGAACGTGGGGCATCAGCTACGAGCTGAAGGTCACGAACCCATCGAACATCCCGCTCGCATTTACGCTCTCCGATACCCCGAAGGCAGCGCCAGCAGGCACGTCGATCGCCTGGACGTCGATCACGCCGAGCACTGGCACCGTGTCCGGCGATTGGGTGACCGACGGCCAGGGCGTCGTCGCCACGGGGGTGCTCGCCCCGAGCGAGACCCGCACGTACACGATCTCGGGCGTGCTCACCGTAACGGCGACCGCGGACCCGGCGACGCTCATCTGCGACACCGGCGGCGAGGACGGCCTATGGAACACGGCCGTCGTGACCAACGGCGTCGGCACCGACCAGTCGAGCGCGTGCGCCGAGATCCCGTCGGCGACCGCCAAGGTGACGAAGTCGGTGACGAGTAAGACTCAGCTCGCCGACGGCACCTGGCAGATCGTCTACGCGGTGACCGCGACGAACCCGCTCGGCCCGATCGCCGCGATCTACTCGCTCACCGACACGCTGAACTTCGGCGGAGACATCGAGGTCACCTCGGCGCAGTGGACCGGCCCGGCGGCGACGACCGGGACGTTCACCGACGGTACGGCGACCCTTGCGACGAACCGCACCCTTGCGGCGGGCGCCACCGATAACTTCACCGTGACCGCGGTCGCAACGATCGACCCAGCGGCGTGGACCGCCGAGCAGTCAACGCTCGAGTGCGAGGCCGAGGGCGGCGCCGGCGGGTTCCTGAACACGGCGACGATCGCCGTCGCCGGAGCGACCTCCGACGCGAGCGCGTGCGCCGAGCCCGACCTGCCGACGATCACGAAGACCGCGGTCGGCGCGGAACAGGACGCGACGGACCCCGAGTTGTGGCACGTGAGCTACACGCTGACGGTCACCCCGGGCACATCTGACTCGTTCTACTCGCTCACCGATACGCCGGCGTTCGCCGGTGGAGTCACCCTCGGTGATGGAACCGCGCAGCGGACCGACACTGATCCGGTAGGGGCCGAGATCGCGATCACGAGTGGCGCGAAGTTCACCTCAGACCCCGTCGCGATCGGCGACGCCGACGAGCCCCACACCTGGCTCGTGAGCTGGGAGGCGCGCCTCGGCGACGTCGCCGCGGATGACGCGGCGTGTGGCGAACCAGGATCGGGGTTCTTCAACGCGGCGGCCCTCGTGCAGGGCGACGACGTCGTCGGCGAGAGCGACGCCTGCATCCCCGTTCCCCAGCCGGCGCAGCCGACGATCACGAAGACCGTCACCGGCGCGAGCCAGCAGCCCAATGGGGACTGGAACGTGGCCTACGACCTCACGGTGACGCTCCCCGCCAAGGGCGAGCGCAACCCAGACGGCCTCTCGGCGAAGTACGACCTCAGCGACACGCTCGCCTACGGCGCGGGGATCGCCGTGCAGTCGGCGTCGTGGACCGGCCCGGCCGGCGCCTCAGGCGACTTCGACGAGGCGACATGGTCGGCAGACCTCGCCACCGGCGCGACGATCGCCGCGGGCGACACGCTCACCTACCAGGTGACCGCGGTCGCACGGGTGACGGGCGAGGCGATTGAGAACGGCACGACCGAGTGCGCCCCCGAGGGCGAGGCCGGCGGCTTCCTCAACACCGCGAAGCTCGTCTCCGGCGGACAGACCACCCCGGTCGAAGCGTGCGCCGAGCCCGAACTGCCGACGATCACCAAGACCGCGGTCGGGGCGGTGCAGGACGAGGCCGATCCTGATCTCTGGCGCGTGAGCTACCTGCTCACCGTGACCCCGAGCGGCTTTGACACCTCGTACACGCTCACCGATACGCCGGACTTCGCGCAGGGCATTCAGCTCGGCGACGGCACGGCGCAGCGCACCGACACCGATCCGGCGCAGGAAGCGTTCGCGATCTCGTCGGGCCAGCCGTTCACCGGCGGACCCACGGAGATCGGCGCCGACGACCCACCCCACACGTGGCTCGTCACGTGGGAGGCACGCGTCGGAACCGACGTCTCCGGCGAGCTCACCGAGTGCGAAGGCCCCGGCACCGGGTTCTTCAACACCGCGGAGCTGAAGCAGGGCGACACCGTCGTCGGCGACGACAGCGCGTGCGCGCCCGTCGAGGATCGGGTCTACCCGCAGGTCACCAAGACCGTGGCGCAGACCGCGCAGCGGCCCGACGGCAGCTGGACGATCGACTACGACCTCGTCGTGACGCTCGCCGAACAGGGCGAGGCGAACCCACAGGGACTGTCGGCGAAGTACGACCTCGCCGATGCGCTCGCGTTCGGCGGCGGCATCACCGTGCAGTCGGCCTCGTGGACGGGGCCCGCCGGCGCAGAGGGTGACTTCGATTCCACCGGATGGAGCGCGAACATCGCGGCCGGCCAGGGCATCAAGGCCGGCAGCACGCACACCTACAAGGTAAGCGTCACCGCTGAGGTGCCCGTCGGAGCCCTGGACGAGGGCGCGGGCGAGTGCCTCACCGGCGGCGACGCCGGCGGCTTCCTGAATACCGCGGAGCTCGTCTCTGGCGGGGTGACCACCCCGGTCGAAGCGTGCGCCGAGCCAGACCTGCCGACGATCACGAAGACCGCGGTCGGGGCGGAGCAGGACGCGACCGATCCCGAACTGTGGCGCGTGAGCTACACACTCACCGTGACCCCGAGCAGCTACGACTCGTCGTACACGCTGAGCGACACCCCGGAGTTCTCCGGTGGCGTGACGCTCGGTGACGGCACCGCGCAGCGCACCGACACCGACCCCGCCGGGGCCGAGCTCGGTATCGAGGCTGGCACGGCGTTCAGCGAGGAGCCGGTCCAGATCAAGGCCGGGGACACCGCCCACACCTGGCTGGTCACCTGGGAAGCCCGCGTCGGGGAGCCCACCGCGGCTGCCTGCGAGGGCCCCGGATCCGGGTTCTTCAACACCGCCGAGCTCACCCAGGGCGACACCGTTATCGGTGACGACACCGCGTGCCTGCCCGTGCCGGCAGGGGTGAACCCGCTGGTCTCGAAGACCGTGGCCAAGGCGATCCAGAACGCCGACGGCACCTGGAAGATCGACTACGACCTTGTCGTTGCGCTCGCCGCACGGGGCGAGGCCAACCCCGACGGGCTGACCTCGAAGTACGACCTCAGTGACGCGCTCGCGTTCGGCGACGGGATCGACGTGAAGTCGGCCTCGTGGACGGGCCCGGCGGGCGCGACGGGCGACTTCGCCGAGGCGACGTGGAGCGCGGACATCGTGAAGGGCGCCGCTATCGCAGCGGGGGCGACGCACGAGTACCGTGTCTCGGTGATCGCCGACGTGACTGCCTCGGCAGTCGAGGACGGCTCGACGGCCTGCGCGACCGAGGGCGAGGGCGGCGGGTTCTTGAACACCGCTGAGCTCACCTCCGGCGGAGACATCATTCCGGTCGCAGCCTGCGCGGAACCGATCTTCCCGACAATCGAGAAGACCGGTGCCTCCTCCGTCGACAACGGCGACGGGACCTTTGACGTGGCCTACACCGTGTCGGTGAAGTACCCGACCGTCGACGCGGGCTACCCCGTTGGCGTGAGCTTCTCGCTCTTCGACGAGCCGCAGCTTCCCACAGGTGTCGAGACCGTTGGCGGCTGGTCCGCCGAGGCCGCGAACAGCCAAACCCCGGCTCCGCAGCACCCGCGCCGGCCGGCTTCGGGCGAGTGGAAGATCGTTGACGGCGCCCAGTTTGTCAAGGAGAACGGCGAGTCCCAGATTCCCGACTTCGAGTACCTCGTGAAGGCGACCGTGAAGGTCGACCCGACCAAGGCGCCGAAGCCCGCGCTCTGCGAGGACACCGACGCGACGGGAATCGTCGTGCCGAACCTCGGCACCGTCACCTCGGGCGGCTTCGCTGCCGAGGACGGCGGCTGCGTCACCGTGAACTTCGGCGACGTGGGAATCGAGAAGACGGCGGTGCTCGCCGAAGGTGAGACCTCGGTGCAGCCCGGCGACACATTCGAGTACGTGCTCACCGTGACGAACCACGGCACCGGACCCGCGAAGGACGTGAAGGTGACTGACGCCGACATCAACGAGCGGCTGAAGATCACCGGCCTGACGGTCGACCCAGACGTCGCCTGGACCGAGGCCCCCGGCTACGTGGGCAACGAGGTCGAACTGACGATCGGTGAGATCGGCGTCGGCGAATCCGTCGACGTGCGGATCGGCGTGGAGTTCCTCCCCGCCCAGAACCTGCAGGCCGAGCCGATCCTCTCGGGATCCCCGACGCCAGCGGCCCCAGTCGCGCTCGACGAACTCACCAACACGGCGTGCGTCGAGATGGCTGGCGACTCGAACGCCGACAACAACTGCGACGAAGCCGAGGTGCCGGTGCGCGACCTCACGGCAACCGTCTACACGCTCTGCGTGGCGGACGCGCCGATGCTCGGGTGGTCGGTGTCGAAGTCGGCGCTGCTCAAGGACAAGCCGGTGAGCTTCCTGTGGACTCCCGACGAGGGGACCGCGGACACCGTGCCTGCCGAGGTGACGCTCACTGAGCCGGGTGGCTCGACCGCCTGGACGGCAACGCAGACCTGGCCAGGATCGGCGTTCACGCCGTCGGGCATCAGCATCGACTACCCGGGGTGGCGTGCGATCGAGGCGGCCGACATGGCCGCGGGCGGGGGCTACCTGCTCCCGGGCACCTCGACGGTCATGACGCCAGCGCAACAGGCCGAGTTCGTGTTCAACGGGCTCATCCTCGACCCGAGCGAGCTCGACTTCTCGTGGCGCGGCAACACGACGATCCAGTTCTCGGTCAACCCCGAGCTGACGTTCAACGCGAGCTACCCGCCGGCAACCGCTGGCTGTGGCGTCGCACGCCACTCGCAGGTCGAGATCGAGAAGGACGCGAGCGTCACCCGCACGCAGCCAGGCAAGTCGTTCGACTACACCCTCTCGGTGAAGAACCTGAGCGACGACAGCGCCGCAGAGGGCGTCGTCGTCACCGACCAGATCCCCGCCGACCTCAAGGTCGACTCGGTGGCCTGGGCAGGTCAGGGCGACGCGAACACGTTCCCGAACTGGAGCGAGTGCGATGTCACGGGCAAGGACTCGCGTGGGTACGGCGGCACGCTCCGCTGCGAGCTCTTCGGGCCGCTGCAGCCGAAGGGATCGACCGAGGGCGCCTCCGAGGCACCCGAGATCACGCTCGGGGTGACGGTGAGCGCCGGCTCGACCCGGACCGACGTCACGAACACCGCGACCGTCGACTACCACACCTTCGGTGACCCGGACGATTCGGGCCGGGACTCCGACAGCGCCACGGTGCTGCTGTGGGGCCTGCCGGTGACCGGCGCACAGCTCGGCAGCATCGGCGGGGTCGCGGGCGGACTCCTCCTCCTCGGCGGCGCGCTGCTCCTCTGGCGGAAGAAGCGCAACGTGACGACCTAGCCACCCGACCCGCAGCGCGGACGTCGAGGCTTCCCCCAAGAATCCGCTCGACGAATGCCCCATGTATCCCGCTGCGACGCAAGAAGGGCCGGACAGCAGCAGAAGCTGTGTCCGGCCCTTCGGCCTGCCGATCCTGAGCGATCGTGTGCGTGCCCGCTGGTGCTAGCGAATGCCACCCATGAGGCGCAGCACCGGCTTGCGGAGCAGGAACAGGATCGCGCCGACCGCGATCGACGCGCCGCCGAGCGCGAGGAAGTACGGCACCTCGTTCTCGGGGGTGTAGAACCGCGACAGCGAGCCGGAGGCGGCCGAGCCGAGCGAGATCGACAGGAAGAAGAGTGCAACCATCTGCGAGTGGAACGCGCGGGGAGCGAGCTTCGTCGCGAGCGACTGCCCGACGGGCGAGATACTCAGCTCAGCGAGCGTGAGCAGCAGAATGATCACGACGTACGCGAGGAACGGAACGGTGCCGTTCGCGCCGCCAGCAAACGGGATGAAGCACAGGAACGCGACGCCCATGAGCGCGGTGCCGATCGCGAACTTCACCGGCGTGCTCGGCTGCTTGTCGCCAAGCTTCACCCACATGGCCGCGAAGACGCCGGCGAGGATGATGATGAAGATCGGGTTGATCGACTGCACCATGCTCGGGGGCATCTCCCACCCGAGAATGTTGCGGTTGAGTCGCTGGTCGGCGTAGATCGCAAGCACCGTGAACTGCTGCTGCGACAGCGACCAGAACACCGCCGAGGCGAGGAACAGCGGGATGAACGAGAACACCTGGCGGCGCTCCGGCGCCGAGACCTGGTGGCTCGTGAGGATCACGGTGAACAGCACGACGACGGCGATCACGATGAGCACCACGACGACGGTCGACAGGTTCTCGGCGGTGATGATCCCGAACGAGAGCGCGAGCGCGATGAGCGCGATCGCGGCGAGGAACACGACCGACCAGATGCGCTTCTGATTCGTCGATAGCGGGTTCGCGGGCTTGCGGCTCGACTCGCTGACAGTGTGCTTGCGCATCGCGATGTACTGCACCAGGCCGACCGCCATGCCGATCGCGGCGAGGCCGAAGCCCCAGTGGAAGCCCTTCCAGCCCCACAGCGCGCTCGTGAGCAGCGGGCCGGCGAAGCCGCCGATGTTCACGCCCATGTAGTAGATCGAGAACGCGGCGTCGCGGCGCTGATCGCCCTTGTCATAGAGGTCGCCGAGTACCGTCGACGTCGTGGTCTTCAGCGAGCCCGACCCGAGCGCGACCCCGACGAGGCCGATCGCGAGCCCGAGCATTCCCGGTACCAGCGCCAGCGCGAGGTGGCCGGCCATGATGAGGCATGCGGCGGTCAGCAGCGTGCGCTCGGCGCCGAGCACGCGGTCGGCGACCCAGCCGCCGAGCACGGCCGAGAGGTACACGAGGCCGCCGTAGGCGCCGACGATCGACGTCGCGGCCGCCTGCGACATTCCGAGGCCGCCATCGGTGACCGAGTAGTAGATGTAAAAGGCGAGGAGCGCCTGCATGCCGTAGAAGCTGAAGCGCTCCCACATTTCGACGCCCGCGAGGTTCGCGAGCCCCCACGGATGGCCGAAGAAGCCACCCTTGCGTGACTGTGGCTGACTCGCCGGCGCCGTATTATCGGGCTGCGTAGTGGGTGATGACACGGGTTCTCCCCTGGGGTATACCGCGTGCAGTGTTCCCTCGCAGCGCTGGCGAGGGCGCACCGCTGCGGGAAATCAAAAACAACACAAAAGACCCCGCCGGTGCGCTCCGTACGCCGGCTGCCAGTGCCGTCCGTACCGCGCCCCAACGTGCAGGGCCACAGAAAACCGTATCACTGTCTGAGTTTTCGGGCGCGTCGCGGCTGCGGAATGCGGTGGAGAAAGCTGGACCGTTGCGTGTTGGAGATCGTCGCGACCTACGCTACGGAGCGACTCGGTAACCACTTCTGATCGCAACTCGGTTCCATGCGCCCATGACGAGCGCGAGCCAGCTGACCGCGGAAATCTGTTCCGGGGTGAGGGCCCCGGTGTCCCACTCGGTGCGCTGCGGGACCGACAACCGGGTGACCTCCTCGGCAAGGCCGAGCGCCGCCGCCTCGATGGCTGAGAAGTACTGGGACTCCCACCACGCGGGGAGCACCGCGAGGCGGTCGCTGGTCTCACCCAGCTTGACAGCGTCGCGGCTGTGCAGTCGCGTGCAGAAGGCGCAGCCGTTGAGCTGGGAGACGCGGATCTTGATGAGCTCGACGAGTTTCGCGTCGACCCCCGCATCGGCGGCCGCTTCCTCGGCTGCCGCGCTGAACGCCGACAGTTGCTCGTAGACGGCTGGGTGCTGCTTCGTGAGATTCGAGAGTGGCATGCGTTCCTCCTGTGTGGTGTGATGCCGATCGTGGTAGATGACGGGTGCGGGGCCGGCCAGGCCAACCTGGGGCCTACGGACCGTTACTCTCGGGCCCAGCGGCATTGCGGCAGTCGATCCTGCGATTGTGGATTGAGAAACCGAGGATTGCGGCAAGGGCACCAACAAAGAGGAGCACGAAGTTCCACGGACCGACGTCGCGAGAAATGAGGAGCCCACTCGACACCGTGAGGACGAGACCGACGGTGTAGGTCCACTCTGCGTGAGGCGGCATCGGATCGGGCCGCCCGGCGAGCGGGATGTGCTCGTTGGGGCGCGAGCGCAGCACGATCCTCATGGAGACGAAGAACAAGGCCAGTCCTGCAATCGTGACAGCCCATCCGAGGAGAACCATGTCCCTAGTCCACAGCAGGTGCGCGGCGGCGTCAACCAATGCGAGTAGTCGCGTCCGAGTGCGACGTGCGACGTGTGCACGCCGGGTCAGCCGGCGATGAGGTCCTCGAGGTGCGCGGCGCCATACTGTTCCGGGGCGATACGCTGCATGCCCGCGAGCGCGACGCCGAGGAGCACCGTGCGCTCAGCGGCGAGTTCAGAAACCGCAGGGGCTGCGCGGCGGAGGGCCGCGGTCAGCTGGCCGAGCGTCTCGGCGTAGACGGGTCCGAACTCGGGGGAGCGGAGCGCGTAGGCCCAGGCGCTCACCCACAGGCCGACCTCTGCCGCGCGCTCGGGATCGACATGGTTGCCGAAGAACTCGCGGATGGGGTCCTCCCCGTCGGCGACGACAGCCTGGTCATACTCGACGAGACTGTCGGCGACGAACTTCTGCCAGGCGCTCGCGATGAGCTCGGGGACGCTCGCAAAGTGCTGATGAATGAGGCCTGGCGATCCTTCGACTGCCGTCGCGACGGATCGCGCAGAGACGCCCTCGAGACCGTCCGCGAGCATGACGCGGACGGTCGCCTCGATGATCGCCGCGCGGCGCTCTTCCCGGGGCAGATAAGCCATCGATCCTCATTTCTCGCGAACTCCGTGTAGTCTATCCGCGTAATCTGTACGCCTGTACAAATTGAGTGAGATTGCAATTCACGAAGGAGAAATCATGCGCCCCCACGCGCTCACAACCCTGCGCAACGCACTGGGCAATGTCGACGCGTCGACCAGGAAGACCGCCAGAATGCCGCGGGACGGCTTCACCCCTGCAGTTGAGGATCGCGACTACCTCGGCTGGCGCGACCCAAGCGCCCCACAACGCGGCTACCTCTTCATCGAGGGCGAGCACGGCCTGCGGGGTGTGATGCTCACGACCACCCGCACCCGGAACTCGGTGCGGCGGGCCGTGATGTGTGAGTTCTGTCGCATCCCGCGACGGTTCGATCAGGTGGTGCTGTTCACCGCGCCCACGTCGCCCAAGCACAAGGACAGCTCGACGTTCGGGACCTACCTGTGCATCGACCTCGACTGCAATGCGAGGGTGAATGCGCTCAGGCCGATGGGGCCGCTCGACCCGCCGGCCGACGTAATGGTGGCCGCGCATCGGGCCCAGCTCCTGGAGCGCGTGACGGCCTTTGTGGCAGAGGTGTTGGAGCGCGCGGAGCTTCCGGCTACGCGACGGACAGGCTCTGCATCACGGTGATCGCGGTCTGAGCCTCGGGGCCCTCGACCCAGGCTTGCCCCTGCTGCCGGGGGTTCGCCCGGGAGCCGGCACCCTCTGTGGGCCGCCGGATGGCCCGTTTCCTGCAAGAGAGCACCTCTCCCACAGTTTGTAGGGGGCTGTTCTGCCGGGAAGGGGCTGTCTCGTGAGGGGTGTGTCGCGCGAGGGGCGTGAAGGCCCGGGCCCAGACGCAGAAAACCCCCGCGACCAGAATGTTTCCATTCGGTCTAGCGGGGGTTTTCGTTGTGGCGGTGACGGCGGGATTTGAACCCGCGGTAGGGGTTGCCTACACAACATTTCGAGTGTTGCACCTTCGGCCGCTCGGACACGTCACCGCGGAAAAGCTTACGGGAAAGTGTCTGCAGAACCTAATCCGGGTGAAACCGGTGGGCGCGCCGGAGTGTCGGAGGCCGGCGCTAGTCTCGACACATGGCGAAAACGAGTAGCGCATATGCCTGCACCGAGTGCGGTTGGCAGGCCGCGAAGTGGGTGGGCCGCTGCGGCGAATGCCAGCAGTGGGGCACGGTTGAGCTGCGCGGCGCGGCGAAGGCCTCGCTCGCGCGCACTACGAAGGCCACGGCGCCCGAGGCCGGCCGCGAGGCCAGGCCGATCACCGAACTCTCGGGCGCCTCGGTGAAACACAGGCAGACGGGCATCACCGAGCTCGATCGTGTGCTCGGCGGCGGCATCGTGCCGGGCGCCGCGATCCTCTTCTCTGGCGAACCGGGCGTCGGCAAGTCGACGCTGCTGCTCGACGTCGCGTCGCGCATCGCCAGGCACGGCGCCCGCGTGCTCTATGTGAGCGGTGAGGAATCGACGGGCCAAATTCGCATGCGGGCCGAACGAACGGACGCGCTCGTTGACACCCTCTACCTCGCGGCAGAGACCGACCTGAGCTCGGTGCTCGGACACATCGAGATGGTCGATCCCGGGCTCATCATCATCGACTCGGTGCAGACCCTTGCAAGCGACCAGGTTGAGGGCATCGCGGGCGGCCCGTCGCAGGTGCGCGAGGTCGCGGCGGCTCTCATCAGGGTCGCGAAGGATCGCGGGACGCCCGTGATCCTCGTGGGCCACGTCACGAAAGACGGGTCTGTGGCCGGGCCCCGGCTGCTTGAGCACCTCGTCGACGTTGTCTGCCACTTCGAGGGTGACCGCAACACGGCGCTGAGGTTTCTGCGCACGCTGAAGAACCGCTTCGGCCCGACCGACGAGGTTGGCTGCTTCGAGATGACCGGCGGCGGTATCGCCGAGGTGAGCGACCCGAGCGGGCTGTTTCTGAGCCGGGGCACCGTGCCGGTGAGCGGCACGTGCGCGACCATCGCGATGGAAGGGCGGCGGGCGCTTCCCGTCGAGATCCAGGCGCTCGTGGCATCGAGCGCGACGCCGAACCCGCGACGCGTGACGAGCGGCGTCGATCCCTCTCGGGTGGCGATGATTCTCGCGGTGCTTGAGCGTCGCGCGCGCGTGCGGCTGCACGACCAAGACGTCTACGTGTCGACGGTCGGCGGTGTGAAGCTCACGGAACCGGCGGCCGACCTCGCGATCGCCCTAGCCGTGATCTCTGCGGTCGCGGATACACCGCTCGCACTCGAATTCGCGGCCTTCGGTGAAATTTCACTGGCGGGTGAGATCCGCGCGGTTACCTCCGGGCCGCAACGGCTCGCGGAGGCAGAACGCCTCGGATACACGCGAATCGTCGACTCTCGCGCGGAAACCCTCGCCGAGGCGAGGCGCGTGGCGATCGAGTAAACCGGGTTCCCTGAACACGCTTCGACCCGAGCGCCCCGGTAACCGAGGTACACTACAAGATCGTGAGCACAAACACGGTAGATGTCGTACTAATCGGCGGCGGCGTGATGAGCGCAACGCTCGGAACGCTGATCAAGCAGGTTCGCCCGGACTGGACCATTGAGGTCTTCGAGTCCCGCAGCGAAGTCGCCACCGAAAGCAGCAACGGGTGGAACAACGCGGGCACCGGCCACGCCGCGCTCTGCGAGCTGAACTACATGCCCGAGGGCAAGGACGGCAGCCTGTCCGCCGACAAGGCCATCAACATCAACGAGCAGTTCCAGCTCTCGCGCGAGTGGTGGTCCACCCTCGTCGAGCGCGGCATCCTCGCTGAGCCGACGAGCTTCATCAACCCGACGCCACACATGACGTTTGTGCGCGGCGAGGAGAACGTCGACTACCTCCGCCGTCGCTACGAACTGCTGAAGACCGAGCCGCTGTTCTCCGACATGGAATTCAGCGACGATCCCGAGAAGATCGCCGAGTGGGTGCCCCTCGTCATCGACCGCCGCGCAAAGAGCGACGTTGTCGCCGCCACACGCTCGGAGGCGGGCACTGACGTCGACTTCGGCGCGCTCACCCGCCAGCTCTTCAGCTACCTCGAGCGCGAGGGCGCACAGATGCACCTCGAGACCGAGGTGCAGAAGCTCAAGCGCAAGGCAGACGGGACGTGGGACGTGCACGTGCGGAGCCGCAACGGCTACGGCACCTCGATCACGAATGCCAAGTTCGTCTTCGTCGGCGCGGGCGGCGGGGCGCTCCCGCTACTGCAGTCGTCCGGCATTCCCGAGATCAAGGGCTTCGGCGGCTTCCCGATCAGCGGCAAGTTCCTGAAGACCTCGAACCCGGAGATCGTCGAGCAGCACAACGCGAAGGTCTACGGCAAGGCCGCTGTTGGCGCGCCCCCGATGTCGGTCCCGCACCTCGATACGCGCATCATCGACGGCAAGAAGAGCATCCTCTTCGGGCCGTACGCGGGCTTCAGCCCGAACTTCCTGAAGAAGGGCTCGTGGTGGGACCTCCCCGGCTCCATCCGCACCCACAACCTTGGTCCGATGGTCAAGGTTGGCCTCACCGAGTTCTCGCTCGAGAAGTACCTCGTCTCGGAGCTCCTCGCGAGCCGCGAGAAGCAGATGGAAACGCTCCGCCAGTACCTGCCGAGCGCACGCACCGAGGACTGGGAGATGGTCACCGCTGGCCAGCGCGTCCAGGTCATGAAGAAGGACCCGAAGCTCGGCGGCATCCTCCAGTTCGGCACCGAAGTCATTACGGGGGCAGAGGGATCGATCGCAGGCCTGCTCGGAGCTTCGCCCGGCGCCTCGACCGCGGTCCACGCGATGCTCGGTGTGCTGAAGACCTGCTTCCCTGACGAGTACACGTCGGAGTGGGAGAACGTCTTCAAGGAGCAGGTTCCCGCGCTCGGTCAGGGGCTCAACGGTCGCCCTGAAGCCGCGAAGGCCTCGCTCGAGCGCACCACCCGCGTGCTGCAGCTCGGTGTCGAAGCTCCCGCCGAGACCGCGGCGGTCGAAGCCTAGCTTCTCCAGGATTCGAGCCCACACACGCCTGTGGCCCCACCGACCGGTGGGGCCACAGGCGTGTGTGGGCTCTGGGGCGGCGTTCTCCTCTGGGCCGATCGACGGCACAGCAGTTATCCCCGGGATCGGCCGATGATATGCCAAGACCCCGCAGATTCGTGATAGTTACTGCAGATTCCAGACGATAGCGCTGGTGAGTGGGGCTGGCTGGCGTGTGGGCTGGCTGGCTGGTGTGTGGGGACTAGCGGGCTGGCTGGTGGGCTGGCTGGCTGGCCGCGTCGTGGCGCCCGAGCCCCTACGCCTCGAGCAGCTCCTCAATGAAGCGTGCTGTGTCTTCCCACCCAGCGACTGCGTGGCATTTCACACCCATGGCTTTGACCGGGTAGTCGTTGCCGTCGGGATCCAGTCGGTCGCCGACGAAGAGCATGTCGTCGAGCGGGATCCCGGTGTGCTCCTCAAGCTTGCGCATTCCGTACGCCTTGTCGATCCCTCGCCTGGTGATGTCGACAGAGGTCGACCCGCCGCTGCGCACCTCGAGGTCGGGGAGGCGCGCGGCGACTGCCGCGCGAAGGGAGTTCTTCTTCTCGCCGGTCGGGTCCCACGAGTGCTTTGCATCGACGGGGGCGCGCTGGCCGAGGGCTGAGAACGTGACCTGCGACCCGCGATCCTCGAGGATCTCTCCCCACGGCTCGGCCTCCCAGAGCCCGAGGCGCTCGGCCTCCTCGCGAAGCGCGGTGAGCGCCCCGTCACGTTCCGCCTCTGACAGATGCTCGCGGTAGACGGTATGCCACGCGCCGGCCTCGCGCCGCTCGTATCGCGTGCCGCACGTTGGTAGCAGGTGCAGTCGCTCGAGCGCGGCCTCGGACACCGACTCCCGGCCGTCGAGCTGCGAGACGAGCTGCGATTCGAACTGCTCGAAATTGCCGCCGGAGATGACCGCGACAGTGGTCTGATCGAGCAGGCGAGCGAAGACGTCGAGCATGCGCTGCGGAACCGGGGACTTCGATGGGGCGAGCGTATCGTCGAGATCGAATGCGACAAGGCGGGGGACAGACATGGCCCCGATTCTCCCACAGGCCAGCGTGGCGCTGCCGCAGGCGCTCAAGCGGCCGTTCTGCGGCGTGGTGACGGGCGAGTAAGCTGGGCGGGTGACTAGGCATTTCCTGAGAGACGACGACCTGAGCCCATCCGAGCAGCGCGAGGTGCTCGACCTCGCCGCGCGAATGAAGCAGGACCGATTCTCGGAGCGATCCCTCGAGGGCCCGCAGTCTGCCGCGATCTTCTTCGACAAGACCTCGACGCGCACCCGGTTTAGCTTTGCCGCGGGCGTCGCCGACCTCGGTGGCAACCCGATCATTGTGAACCCCGGCGAGGCCCAGCTGGGCTCGAAAGAGTCGATCTCTGACACCGCGAAGGTCCTCTCCCGGATGGTGTCGCTCATCGTGTGGCGCACGCACGCGCACGCCGGGCTTGAGGAGATGGCCGAGAACGCGACGGTCCCCGTCATTAACTCGTTGTCTGACGACTTCCACCCGTGTCAGATCCTGGCTGACCTGCAGACGATCCGCGAGCAGAAGGGCGAGCTGCGGGGCCTCACGGCGACCTACCTCGGTGACGCCGCGAACAACATGGGGCACTCGTACCTGCTCGGCTTCGCGACCGCTGGAATGCACATTCGGGTTGCTGGGCCCGCGGGCTTCCACCCCCGTGCCGACATCATCGCGGACGCCGAGAGGATCGCGGCGGAGACCGGCGGCAGCGTCACCGTGCTGACCGATCCCGCAGCGGCCGTGGCCGGCGCCGACGCTGTGATCACGGATACCTGGGTCTCGATGGGACAGGAAGCCGAGAAGGCCGAGCGCATCGCAACCTTCGGGGCCTACCGAGTGACTCCCGAGCTCATGGCCGAGGCGAAGGACGACGCGATCTTCCTGCACTGCCTCCCCGCATACCGTGAGTACGAGGTCGCGCCCGAGGTCATCGATGGCCCGCAGAGCGTCGTCTGGGACGAGGCGGAAAACAGATTGCACGCGCAGAAGGCGCTGATGGCATGGCTGCTGAAGGAGAGCAAGTGACTGAGGAAACGCGCAACGGCGCCGAAAACAGCAACCGCGCGGCGGAAGACGGCGCCCTCTGGGGCGGACGGTTCGCGAGCGGACCCTCGCCCGAGCTCCTGAAGCTCAGCAAGTCGACCCAGTTCGACTGGGTGCTCGCGCAGTACGACATCCGGGGGTCGAAGGCGCACGCGAGCGCGCTCGCCGCAGCCGGCTATCTGTCGGAGACGGAGCTCGCCGACATGCGTGCCGCCCTCGACGAGCTCTCGGCCCGCGTCGCGGACGGCCGCTTCGTCGCCGCCGAGGCAGACGAGGACGTGCACTCAGCGCTTGAGCGCGGTCTCATCGAGATCACGGGCGTGCAGCTCGGCGGCAAGCTTCGCGCGGGCCGCAGCCGCAACGACCAGATCGCGACCCTGGTGCGCATGTATCTGCTCGACCACGCCACCGTTATCGGCGAGATGCTCGTCGAGCTGGCGGGCGCCATTCACGCGCAGGCCGCGGCGCACGAGGGCGCGATCCTGCCCGGCCGCACGCACCTGCAGCACGCGCAGCCGGTGCTGCTCGCGCACCAGCTCGCCGCGCACGCGTGGCCGATCGTGCGCGATCTCGAGCGGCTGCGCGACTGGGCGCGGCGCGCGAGCGCATCGCCCTACGGTGGCGGAGCACTCGCGGGCTCCTCGCTCGGTCTGGATCCGCGCCTCGTCGCCACCGAACTCGGCCTCGGCGACCCGCTCGAGAACTCGATCGATGGCACCGCCGCGCGCGACGTCGTCGCCGAGTTCGCGTTCATCACGGCGCAGATCGGGATCGATCTGTCGCGGCTCAGCGAAGAGATTATCCTTTGGAACACCAAGGAGTTCGGGTTCGTTCGCTTGCATGACGGCTACTCGACCGGGTCGAGCATCATGCCGCAGAAGAAGAACCCCGACATCGCCGAGCTCGCGCGCGGCAAGTCTGGCCGACTCATCGGAAACCTCACCGGTCTGCTCGCGACGCTGAAGGCGATGCCACTCGCCTACAACCGCGACCTGCAGGAGGATAAGGAGCCCGTCTTCGACTCGGTCGAGCAGCTCGAGGTGCTGCTGCCGGCCTTCACCGGCATGGTCGCGACGATGCGTTTCGACACCGACCGCATGGCGGAGCTGGCGCCGCAGGGCTTCTCGCTCGCGACTGACGTCGCCGAGTGGCTCGTGAAGCAGGGCGTGATCTTCCGCGACGCGCACGAGATCTCAGGTGAACTCGTTCGGTACTGCGAGGAGCGGGGACTCGAGCTGCACGAGCCGAGCGACGAGGAGCTGCTGAGCGTGTCCGAGCACCTGTTGCCGGGCGTGCGCGACGTTCTCACTATCGAAGGGTCCGTGAACTCGCGCGTCGGCGTTGGCGGGACCGCGCAGGTGCGCGTGACCGAGCAGCTCGCAAAACTTGCCGAGCGACTGCGGGAGTTCGGCGCCGAGCCGACGGCGTAGTCCCCCAGCGGGAACGTGAAGGCCGGCCTGTGCAGCTTCGCTCACAGGCCGGCCTTCACGTTCTCGGGGAGCGGTTGTCCACAGTTTTCCCCGTTTTCCTCAACTTCGGTGCATGTCGACGTAGCGTGGAGGCACTTGCGCAACGACTGATGCCTACCGGGGAGGTGGTGTATGGGACTCATTGAGCTCCTCGTGGTGCTCGCAAGTGTCGCAGCAATTATCTCCGTTGGGCTGTGGAGCACACGGGACGTGAAGGTGACGCTCGGCCGACGAATGGACGGTATGGATCGTCGGTTCGACCGGATGGATGAGCGGTTCGACCGCGCAGACGCCCGGTTCGAAGCGGCCCAAATTCGCATTGATGACCGCTTCGACAAGGTGGACGCTCGGTTCGACAAGGTGGACGCTCGGTTCGATAAGGTGGATGCTCGGTTCGCGCTGATGCAATCGAGTATCGATGCCAGGTTCGACGGGATCGATCGCCGGTTCGACGGCGTGGACGCCCGGTTTGATCGGATGGAGCGCCGATCTGACAGTGTTGACGCCCGGTTTGATGGTGTGAACTCTCGTATCGATGGTGTGGACTCACGTATCGACGGCGTGGACTCTCGGAGTGAAGACCGGTTCGACAGCTCGACCATGCTCATCGGCGAGCTGCAGCACAGCCTCGATCGGTTACGTGGCGAAGCCCTCACCCGACCCGATGAGCGCAACAACTCGAGCGACCAGGGTTAGCGTGTCTGGCGGTGAACGCCGGAGCAGGGGCAGTTCAGTCGGCGCGAGGCTCGCGCGTCTCACGGGGTGAGACGCGCGAGCCGAGCTCAGGCGTTGCGGCCTGCGTGAGCGTTCCTGTCGCTAACGCCGTTCCCGCATGGGCGACCGAGGGCCCGAACGCGTCAGCCTGACACAGTCTCGACGCGCGAGGCCTCTCGCAGTAGCGGCCTCGTACCGAAGAGCGTCCCGAGCACAATGAGGTAGCCAAAGACGATCATCGACAGCATGGTGATGAGCGACAGTGGCGCGAAGATCAGCGCAGCCCCCAAAATCGGAAACAGGAGCACGGCGGCGATCGCCGCAGACCCCACCGACGCGACGGCGAGCGGCAGGGTTGCCGCCTTGCGGCGGGCGCCGTCTTGCACCGACAGTGGGGTGCCCATGATGGCGAGGGAACGATGCACGTCACGTCGGTCGAGGATCTGCGCTGCCTGGTTCACGCCCACCGAGCACGCGACCATGATGAACGTGCCGATCACGACAATCGCGAGCCCCGTGCGCATGTCGCCCATGAGGAACTGCTCTGGCCCGGTGAGCTCGGCCTCAGCGCCCGAGGCTTCGCCGAGCAGTGCGATCCCGGAGCCGGCGAAGACCGCCATGAAGCTCGACATCGCGACGCCAGACACCTGGCGCCACGCCGCCCGCGGCGACTCGAGCACGAGCCGGGCCGAGATGAGGCCCACAGGGGTCTGTGCGCGACGCAGCCGCGCCTTTCCGAAGAGCGAGAGCACCCAGGCGCCGATGAGGTCGATCGCGAGGAGAGCGACGACGAATGCGATGAGGAACCCGACCATGACGACTGCGACACCCGCGTCACCGCCCGCCTGAACGAGCACCGACACCGCGAGGATCGCGACGAGGATCGCGGCACCCGCGATAAGCCCCTGGACCCACGGCATCTTCGGCGCTGTCTGTTTCGTGGCAACGCCGAGGGGCGAAATGATCACCTTGCGCAGCCCGACCATCGCGCTGAGCGCAGCGATGGCGACGACAGCCAGAATGAGCAGCGCCGCCCAGCCGAGGGGGAGTGCGGCCTGTGCCGTGCCGATCGGCGCGCCGCGGAAGTGGATGAGTCCGATGAGCGGTGAGAGCGCGTAGGCGAGCAGGACCCCGACGACCGCGCCCGCGAATGCGACAGCGGCGGACTCGAAGACCGCGAGGCCCGCGGTACTGCGCCCCGTCGCCCCGAGCAACCGGAGCACGGCGAGGCGGTCGTCGCGCCGCCGCGCGGAGAGCCGCGCCGCTGCCGAGCCGAGCGAGATGAGCGGCGGCACCATGAGCGCGAGCGCGAGACCTGCGAGGAAGCCGTAGAGCATTGCCATGTCGTCGTCGTACCCCCAGAACGACTGCGCGCCACCGATCACGATGGCGAGCAGCGCGGTGACGCTCGCGAATGCGATACCCGGCAGCAGCAGGCCCGCGGCGCCCTGGCGGCTCGGTCGCGAGAGCAGGGGGAGGACGCGGAGGATCATGACTGCGCTCCGTTCGACCCTGCCGCGTGCGCGGTGTCGGCGACGATCCGGCCGTCGGAGAGCGTGACGACTCGCTGGCAGCGAGCCGCGACGTTCGGGTCGTGCGTCACGACGACGAGCGTGCGGCCGTTGCCCGAGGTGCTCGAGAGTAGCGCATTCATCACGTCCTGCGAGGTGTTCGAATCGAGCGCCCCGGTCGGCTCGTCCGCGAAGATGACCCTGGCGCCAGTCACCTGAGCGCGCGCGATCGCGACGCGTTGCGCCTGACCGCCGGAGAGCTGGCCGATCCGGCGATCCTCCATTCCCGCAAGGCCGAGCGCCTGCAGCCACTGCGCCGCCGGCCCGATCGCGTCACTCTTCTTCGCGCCGTTGAGCATGGGGGCGAGCGCGACGTTCTCGACCGCGGTGAGCTCTGGGATGAGCAGTCCCTGCTGGAAGACGAAACCGAACTGCTCGCGTCGGAGCCTGCTGCGTTCGGAGTCGGGGAGACCACTGATCGCCTGGCCGGCGAACGTGACCGTGCCCGATCCTGGGGTGAGGATCCCCGCGAGCATGTGCAGCAGCGTCGTCTTGCCGGAGCCAGACGCGCCCATGATCGCGGTCGATGTTCCCTCGACGATCCCGAGCGAGAGGGCATCGAGAGCGCGAGTGCTGCCGTAGTGCTGTGTCAGGCGGTCCGCCTGCAGGATCACGTGTGTCATAGTTCCCATGCTCGCGCGGCGCCCGCGCCGTGTGATCGGCCCGGGGTGCCGATCGCTGGTACTGCGGTACCCGCCTGCCTGGTACCGCAGGGCCACAGCGGTGCCCGGCCCGCACCGCAAACGGGGTAAACTGCGAGGCGTGTCTGAAATGAACGAACGCACTGAGCTCATGGCCAACCAGCGCATTGACGACAGCTTCCCCACCCTGTGGGCCGAGCTGGAGTGGCGCGGGTTGATCCACGTATCGACTGACGCTGACGCGCTGTCTGAACTGCTTGAGGGCGAACCGTTCGCGTACTATTGCGGCTTCGACCCGACGGCGTCAAGCCTGCACCTCGGCCACCTCGTGCAGTTGCTGCTCATGCGCCGACTCCAGTTGAAGGGGCACCGCCCGCTCGGGCTCGTCGGCGGCTCGACCGGCCTTATTGGGGACCCGCGCCCCACCAGCGAGCGCACCCTGAACTCGCGCGAGACCGTCGCGCAGTGGGTGGATTCGCTGGGCGAGCAGGTCTCGAAGTACCTGAGTTTCGAGGGCGACAACGCCGCGCGCCTGGTGAACAACCTCGACTGGACCGCGCCGCTGTCGGCAATCGACTTCCTGCGCGAGATTGGCAAGTACTTCCGCGTCGGCACGATGATCAAGAAGGACATCGTCGCGAAGCGTCTCGATTCCGACGAGGGCATCAGCTACACGGAGTTCAGCTACCAGATCCTGCAGGGGCTCGACTACCTCGAGCTCTACCGGCAGTACGACTGCAAGCTGCAGTCGGGTGGCTCGGATCAGTGGGGCAACCTCACGAGCGGTACCGAGCTTATCCGTAAGGCGGAGGGCGCGAGCGTGCACGCGATTGGTACGCCGCTCATCACGAACGCCGACGGCACGAAGTTCGGCAAGAGCGAGGGCAACGCCATCTGGCTGAACCCCGAGATGTGCTCGCCCTACGCCTTCTACCAGTTCTGGCTGAATCAGGCTGACGCTGACGTCGTGGACCGCCTGAAGGTGTTCACGTTCCTCACCCGCGCCGAGATCGAGGACTACGCGACGCAGGTCGCTGAAGAACCGTTCAAGCGCGCCGCGCAGAAGCGTCTCGCGCTGGAGGTGACGACCCTGGTGCACGGCGCGAAGGCGACGCAGGGCGCCATCGACGCATCGGCGGCGCTGTTCGGCCAGGGCGAGCTCTCCGAGCTTGACGAAGCATCGCTCGCGGGCGCCGTATCTGAGCTGCCCGTGGCCGCGGGCGCGGCTGGTGCCAGCATCGCCCAGCTGCTCGTCGACGCCGGGCTCGTGAAGAGCCTCGGTGAGGCTCGCCGTGCGATCGCGCAGGGCGGCGTCTACGTGAACAACGCGAAGGTCGAGTCCGAGGACGCCGAGCTCGCGGCAGCGGACCTGCTGCACGGCAAGTTCGCGGTGCTGCGCCGCGGCAAGAAGACGCTCGCCGCGGTGCGCGCGTAGCGCAAGGCACGGTTCTCAGGGGCCGGGGAGGATCGCCAGAACCGGTGATCCTCCCCGGCTCTTGTTTGTGAGGATTGCGCAAAGCGTTCGGGACGCCGTGTATGGCGCTGCTACGTTTTCGCTATGACAACTCGACACCGTCGTCGCTGGGCTCGGCGAACCATCATCGGAACCGTCCTCGTGCTCGCGCTCGCCGCAACCGCGTTCTTCGCGCTCGCCCCGGGGATCGCTGAGCGGAGCATGAACGAGGTCACGGGCGACCCGATCCCCGACGTTTCGGCCGAGGCCGCCGCGCTGCACGCCAAGCTCGCGGTCGCAGACCTTCACTCGGACACGCTGATGTGGGACCGCTCGCTGAACACCCGCGCTGACCGTGGCCACGTCGACGTCCCGAGGTTGGAAGAGGGCAACGTAGCGCTGCAGGTGTTCTCGTCGGTGTCGAAGTCGCCAAAGGGCCAGAACTACGAGTCGAACACGGGCGACACTGACAACATCACCCTGCTGTCGTTCGCGCAGCTGCAACCGCCAAAGACCTGGTTCTCGCTGCTCGAGCGGTCGAGGTATCACGCCGCGAAACTCGCCCGTGACGCCGAGGCCTCGGGTGGCGCGCTGCGCGTGATCACCACCCGCGCCGAGCTCGAGCAGCTCCTCGTCGACAGGTCGGAGGGCGACCCCGTGATCGGGGCGCTGTTCTCGGTCGAGGGGCTGCAGAACCTCGAGGGTGACCTTGAGAACCTCGACGTGCTGTTCGAGGACGGGATGCGGATGGCCGGCCTCACGCACTTCTTCGACAACGAGCTCGCAGATTCGATGCACGGCGTCGGGAAGGGCGGTCTGACTGACATGGGCCGCGAGGCGATCGCGAAAATGGAAAGCCTTGGAATCGTCGTCGACATCGCCCATGCCAGCCACCAGACGATCTCAGAGGTGCTCGAGATGGCCGAGAAGCCCGTCGTCGCGAGTCACGGCGGCGTCCAAGCAACCTGCGATGTGAACCGCAACCTCACGGACGAGGAGATTCGCGGCGTCGCCAAGACCGGCGGCGTGATCGGGATCGGGTACTGGGATGCGGCGGTCTGTGAGCTCACGCCCCAGGCGGTCGTCGACGCGATTGATCACGTCGTGCAGATCGGCGGAATCGAGACGGCGGCGCTTGGCAGCGACTACGACGGGTCAACCGAGGTTGCCTGGGATACGAGCCACCTCGCGATCATCACGCAGGAGCTCATGAACCGCGGCTACGGTGAGGATGACATTCACGCGATCATGGGTGGCAACACGATTCGGGTGCTCGCGGAGACCCTGCCAGCGGAGTAGTCAGCTGGCGTGGCCGGTGTGCTCTGGCGGAATCAGGGTTCTCCAAACGCCGCGCTCAGGCGATCTCCTTCGCCGTACTGTTCCTTGTGCATCCGCAGGTTGGCCCAGGTGTCAACCCGTGCGATCTCGGGGCGGGAACGGAGGCTGTCGGCGAGCCCGAGGATCTCGTCGTTGGAGGACCCCGAGAGCGTCGCGATAAGGTCGTATCCGCCAGAGGCGACGGCGAGGAACTCTGGACGCAACTCCTTTACACACTTGAGGGCGGCCTCAAGCGGGCCCCGGACCTGAATCCCGGCCCCGACGGTGATCGCCGCAGAGTGACTGCCTCGAACCGGGATCCCGACGACCTTCACGGCGCCGTGGCGGGTCAGCCGAGTGAATCGAAGGCGAGCCCCGCTCGCGGAGATCCCGGCTGCTGCCGCGAGTTCCCGAAACGTTGCGCGGCCGTCGTGCTGCAGGTGGCGAATGATTGCGCGGTCGGCGTCGTCGAGGACGAAACCAGTTCCGCCCGTGCGGATGGGCGAGTACAGGTTCATCTCGATGCTGTCATAGTGATGTACCCGGAGCTCACGGACGTGTGGGAGCTGCCGGATCCGGTCGATGGTATCCCGAAGGTGTGGATCGGCTCCGGTGCGGATTTCGGCATCGAGTCCGTAGCTTCCAGTGATCTCGGCGACGAACGTGGTTTCTGGCATCGCGACGACCGCTTCGCGTGCGGCAGCGATGGGACCGTCGAGGGCTATCTGAACGTACGCGAAGCGTTCGAGGTTCAGGAGGTCGGGACTGATCGACACGGTGATGCGTAATTCGTCGTGTTCGAGTGCCGATTGAACGATGTGCGTCACGAGCCGCCTCGTGCTTCCGTATTTGGCCGCGATCTGGGCGTAGCTGGCCCGACCATTCTCGCGAAGTTCGTCCAGCACCTTCGCCCGGAGGTCGTCTGCAACCTGGTTCACTTCCACGGTCGATCTCCAAACCCACTCGGTCGGGTGCGAAGTTTTCGCACCACTCAGCATGCTAGTTGAAGATGCCGACGCGGTTGTGCACCAAAATCGTGCATTTGCGCATAATCATCCGGCGTAAGGTGCGAATGCGTTTGCATGCGGTTCGATGTCGGACTTAGGCTTTCTCCGACTTACGAAGGTGTACGACCGGGACTCACAAGGAGGTCAGACCCAGATGTCTGAATTTATTGAACTAGATGCGGAAGTTGAGCGTCGCCTTGCGCTCCTCGAAACAGAGGAGGCCGCGGATTCGGTGCACGCCGCAATGAGCGGAACCAGCTTGTCCATCTTTCTCGCCGTCGCCGCCGGGATCGTCGCTGTCTCGATTGTGACGGTCCTGCTGTGAGCGCGCGGCGCGAGCGGGCGAGCGTTGACGCCGATATCGCGAAGGAGGCGGTTTACGGATCTCTCCCGCTGCTGAAGCACGAACGCACCTGGAGCGGCGGGGATTTCAGCTGGGTGACGCTGAGCCTCGCCATCGCTACCTGGGCATTCCTCACGGGCGGCTCGACAGTGCTCCTCGTCGGGTTCACCGACGGCATCGCAGCAATGCTGATCGGGAACAGCATCGGCCTCGCGATCATGGTGCTCGGGAGCGTGTTGTTTAGTCAACGGCTGGGCATTGAGCAGTACAAGGTGCTGAAGTCGGTCTTCGGAGCGATCGGAGTTGGCATCGTTGTCTTCGTTGTCGTGCTGCTGACTGAAATGGGCTGGACCTCGCTTCTCGGGGTGATGTTTGGTCGCGCCTTCTCGGAGATCTCGAACCAGGCATTTGGCACCGACTTTGCGCAGTTCGGTCCCCTCGTCACCGTGTTCGCGCTGCTTGCGATCTTTATCGGGTGGATCATTCTGTCCCGCGGGCCCGTCACGATTAGTAAGCTCAACCGCTTCGTTGCGCCCGGTCTGCTCGTCGTGGTGGCGCTCATGATGGTGCTCTTGATGACCCACTACAGTTGGGGTGAGCTACTGGCGGCAGAACCCATCGCGCCGTTCGCCGACGAACAGCTGAACTTCATGATGGCGGTTGAGTTTAACCTCGGTGCGGGCCTGTCGTGGTGGCCTGTCATGGGCACCCTGGCGCGGCTGACACGCGGCCCGCGTGCGGCGGTGTGGCCCGCATATGGCGGCATCTTCATCGGTACCGTCGTCGCGCAGCTCGTCGGCATGGCTGCGGGACTGCTGTTCGGGCAGGCGGACCCGACCTCGTGGATGGTGCCGCTCGGAGGGCCCGTCCTGGGCGTTCTGACGCTCCTCTTCGTCGGGTTTGCGAACGTCACGAGTATGGCCTCTATCGCGTACTCGACAGTCCTCGCGGTAAAGCAATCGAGTGGTAGGGCGCTCTCGCGCCTGCGCTGGCCGGTGCTCGCGGGGGGCTTCCTCGCCTTGCCCGCCGTGCTGAGCTTCTTCCCGGGGTTCATGTACGAGCAGTTCATGACCTTCGTCGTGGTGAGCGGCGCATTCATTGCGGCAATCTGCGGCGTGATCATCGCTGACTACTTCATCCTGCGCCGCCAGGTCGTCCCGCTTCGGGCGCTGTACGCGAGTGGCCTACAAGATCCGCTGCGCTTCAGCCGCGGCGTCAACGTCGCTGCGATCGCGGCGGTGATCATCGCGTCCGCGTTCTACCTGTGGGTCTATAACCCGATCACGCTCGAAACGCAGCCGCTCTTCCGGTTCGCGACGGCGACGGTCCCTGCCGTGCTGATCGCTATGGGGAGCTACCTCGTGTTGAACCTGCTCTTGTATGTGCGCTGCGGCCGCGGTGCGTATGGGGAAAGCGATACCTTTGCGGCCGCTGGAAGGAAGTAGTTAGTCATGGCTGAATCACTCACCGTTCGCTCCGCTGTGTATCACGCAGACAGTGGCGACAGGCTTGCCGTCGAGACACTCACGCTGGACCCCCCTGGGCATGGCGAAGTGCGTATCGCGGTGCGCGCGGCGGGCGTGTGCGGCTCGGACCGTCACGTCATCGACGGCGAGTGGAACGTGCCGCTGCCAGCGGTCATGGGGCATGAGGCGGCCGGCGTGGTCGAAGCGATCGGTCAGGGCGTGCGTGAACTCGCTGTGGGGGACCACGTCATCATCGCCTGGCACCAGGCGTGCCAGCGATGCGCCGAGTGCACCGGCGGGAAGCCGTGGGCGTGCATGCGCGTCAAATCGAATGACTCTCAGCTGCCCGACGGCACGACGCGCTGGCGGACGCTCGACGGGGCAGCGGCCTGGCCCTACCTCGCCGTCGGGGCGATGAGCGATCACGTCGTGGTGCCTGACTTCGCGGCGATCAAGGTTGACGAGCGGGTGCCGTTCGATATCGCAAGCCTCATCGGGTGCTCGGTGGGGACCGGATACGGTGCGGTCGTCAACAACGCCAAGGTTGTGGCGGGCGAGGCCGCTGTAGTGGTTGGGGCTGGCGGGGTCGGACTCTCGATCATCTCGGCCCTCCGGCTTGCGGGAGCGCACCCGATCATTGCGGTGGACGTCACCCCCGAAAAGCTAACCGAAGCCGCTCGCGTTGGGGCCACGCACGGCCTCATCGGTGGGCCGAACCTCGCCTCGGAGGTTGCGGCGCTCACCGCGGGTGGCGCCGACGTGGCGTTCGAAGCGATCGGCCGCATCCAGACAATGGCGCAGCTTCCTGCACTCATCCGCCCTGGAGGGCGAGCCGTGTTCGTTGGGTTGCCGCCCGAAGGGCAGACGCTTGAGCTTGATGCGTTGCAGCTGGCCTACGACGGGAAGATAATCATCGGGTCGAACTACGGGGGGCTCGTGCCTGCTCGAGACTTTCCGCGGGTGGCCGCCGCCTATCTCGCGGGTGAGCTGCCGCTCGACGAGCTGATTAGCTCGAGGGTCTCGTTGGACGAGGTCAATGACGCGTTTGACGCGATGCGCCGCGGCGAGCGCACGCGAAGCGTGATCGTGTTCCCGGCAGACCCGAGCGCAGACTAGCGCGAGCCGCTCCAGGCGGCGGGCACGAGGATCCACACGATCTCGGCGCCCGCCCCGCCCGCCCGCCAGGTGTGCGGTGTGCGGCCGGGGAAGGTGAGGGTGTCGCCGGGGGCGAGGGTGACCTCGCGGTCGGCGAACCGAACCCCGACCTCGCCGGAGACGACGTGCAGCGATTCGACGTCGCAGCTGACGGTGTAGAGCTCGTCCCCGCCCGACCCTCCCGGCTCAACGCTCGAGCGGAGCACTTGCATCCGCTCTTCTGCCCGTGGGGTGACGAGGCGCTCGTCGGCGCCGATGCCGCCCATGTTGATTCGCGGGGCGCCGTCGAGCGCGACGAGTTGCACGTCCGGCTCCTCGAAGAGCGACCCGATCGGCAGCGACAGGGCCTGGCAGAGCTGCACGAGCGTCGGCACGCTCGGCATCGTCTCGTCGCGCTCGATGCGGCTAATGAATCCCTTGGTGAGGTCTGAGGCCGCGGCGAGCTGTTCGAGTGTGAGCCCCTGGGCCTGGCGCGAGCTGCGGAGCTTCGCCCCGATCTGCACCTGAGTCTCGGCCGCGGTGGGGTGGATCGGTCGCACGACGTGGCCTCTTTCGTCAGGGAATTGTGAGCGCGTTGACGCTCCAGCGCTCTCAGTCTATGCTGGTCTCAAGTTCACTAATAGTATTCAAGAGTTTACTATTAGGCAACACGTTAGGAGAGAGAACCTGTGACTGAACACACCCCACAGGGCCCGGTCGACGCGAGTCTGACCCCCCGCTACGCCGGGATCGCCACGTTCGCCAAGCTGCCCCGTATCGAGGACGTGCCCGCGGCAGATATCGCCGTCGTCGGCGTCCCGTTCGACACCGGCGTGAGCTTCCGCCCGGGCGCTCGTTTCGGTCCGTCGCACGTGCGCGAGGCATCGCGCCTCCTGCGCCCCTACAACCCCGCGCAGGACGTCTCGCCGTTCTACGTGAAGCAGGTTGTCGACGCCGGCGACATTGTGGCGAACCCGTTCAACCTCGACGAGGCCGTCGACCAGGTCGAAGCCGCCGCAACCGAGCTCGGCGAGAAGGTCGACAAGATTGTCACCATCGGTGGCGATCACACGATCGCGCTCCCGCTCCTCCGCGCCATCAACAAGAAGCACGGCCCGGTCGCCGTGCTCCACTTCGATGCGCACCTCGATACGTGGGACACGTACTTCGGCGCCCCCACGACGCACGGCACCCCGTTCCGCCGCGCATCCGAGGAGGGGCTCATCGACATGACGGCGTCGATGCACGGCGGCACCCGCGGCCCGCTCTACGGTAAGCAGGACCTCGAGGATGACGCGATGCTGGGCTTCCAGATCGTGACGAGCGAGTTCATCGAGGAGAACGGCGTGCCCGCCGCCCTCGAGAAGATCCGGAAGCGTGTCGGCGACAAGCCGCTCTACATCTCGATCGACATCGACGTGCTTGACCCGGCGCACGCGCCCGGCACCGGCACCCCCGAGGCGGGTGGCCTGACGAGCCGCGAGATGCTGCGGCTGATCCGCGGCCTCGCCGACCTGCACATCGTGGGCGCCGACGTCGTCGAGGTCGCTCCCGCGTATGACCACGCGCAGATCACTGCGGTCGCGGCGAGCCACGTCGTGTACGAGCTCGTGAGCGCCATGGCTGCGCGCGACTAACCCTCGCCCCGTCTGACGCAGGGCCCCCGGGTGATCCCGGGGGCCCTGCGCTGTGTTGTCGCCGAGTCGACGGGTCTACTGTTGAGGTGGACGGGGTGGGGAGCCGCCCGACTCCGCGGACCCGGGAGGCGTGCATGACGAACTACGTGGATCTCAGCCACCCGCTGCGGACCGGGATGCCCGGGTACCCGGGGGACCCGACGGTGGAGTTCGCGAGCGCCCTCACGATCGCGAGTGATGGCGTTGCCGTTGAGCGTCTCAGCCTGGGGTCGCACGCTGGGACTCACCTCGACGCTCCAGCGCACGCGGTGCGAGGCGGGCGGACGGTCGACGCGATCCCGCTCGATCGCCTCATCGGCGACGCGCTGGTGCTGCGCGCAGTCGCGGCAGCGGACCAACGGATCGGGCCCGCCGATCTGGCGATTCCCGCGACATTGCCTGGGATCGTGTGTATCGCAACGGGGTGGGACGCTCACTTCGGCACCGCGCAGGCGCTGCGGCATCCGGTCGTCACGCTGGAGCTTGCGGAAACGCTCTGGGCCCGCGGTGCCCGCGTGCTGGCGCTTGACACGCTGAGTCCCGACCCGACCGCACAGCCCGACCAGGGAATGCCGGTGCACGAGTACTGGCTCGGGCTCGACGGCGTCATCGTGGAGAACCTCCGCGCGCTCGCGCAGATCCCCGACGCCGTCGAGCTCTCGCTGGTCCCGCTTCGCCTCGCGGGCGTCGACGGCTCGCCGATCCGTGCCGTCGCGCGGGTCGGTTAGCTCGGACCGCCGCCCCGCGCCGCGGCGGTGTGCTCGGCGCTGTCGCTCGCGCGATCGTCGCCGAGCGCCGTGAGCGCGAGCAGCACGCGCGCCCGCTCGAGCGGGTCGTCGAGGTCGCGCCCGAGGCGCAGCTGGGCCTCTCCTACGAGCCGCCGCACGGTGTTGCGGTGGAGGCCGAGCTCGCGGGCGCTGCGATCCCACGAGCCGTGCTGGTGCAGCCAGACCGTGAGCGCCGCGCGCTGCTCGGTTGACTCCGCGGTGAGGATCGGCGCAAGCCAGTGCGCCGCAGCGGCGCGGGCAACCGCCGGGTCGGCGGCCGCCCCGATCGGCCAGCTCGCCTCCGCAGGCGGGGCGGTGCCGTCGATGTGTGCGCCGATGTGTAGTGCGGCGCGCGCGAGCACCTCCGCCTCCTGCATCGCGCTCGGGAGTTCGAGCAGCGGGTGAGGCCTGCTGACGGCGAGGAGCCAGCCGAGTTGTCTGGCGTGCTGAAATTCGCCCTGGGTTGGCACGCTTGCCACGAACGCTCTGAGTTGCTTCGAGCGGTGCTCGACGAGCGGGGTGTGGAGGAGCTGGCGCAGCCAGTTCGTGTCGGACGCGACGGTCTCGCCGACCGGGACGGGATCCCCGCTGGTCGCCGCGTTTGGATCCCGCATCGCGATGACGGCGTGCGCCGTCCGGGCGCCGCCGCCGAGCGAGTTTGCAAGCAGCCGCGCGAACCTGTCACGCTCGGCGCCAAGCAGCTGAGAGCCGTGCCGCTCCATGAGCAGTTGCATGAGCAGCTGGTCGACAGCCATCGACTGCGCGGCCGGAAGCTGCAGCAGGAGGCCGACGAGATTCGCGGCGAGCTGCAGTGCCGTGAGGTCGATCCGTGTGAGGCGCGGCGCGCGGGCGACGGTCAGGATCGCGTTGCCGTCGACACTCCGGTTGCGCGACGTGCGTGGCGTCGCCTCGTGAGCGGCGACCTCGTACTCGGCGCCGCCCGCGCGCACGGTCGTGAACACCGTTGAGGCGCCGCCCTTCGCGCCGCGTGGGCGGCGGAGGCGCTCGTCGAACTCCGCGAACACCTCGGCGAGCGCGACCTCGTCAGGGACGTCACCGCCGAGGTACAGCTCGTCCCCGATGCGGAGCGCCGCCCAGCTCCCGGGTTCCGCCGCGAGGCGTTCGACGAGTCGCTGCGCGGGCCGGTGCTGCAGTACCGCCTCGGTGAGGTGTCTCGCGAGAGTGTTCATCTGCTCGAGCGCGCGAGTGCGCTCGGTCTCGAGGGCGCGGTTGACGATACTCGTGACCGCCGCGAAGTAGATCGGCGGAGGCAGCACGATGAGCGGGAAGTTTGCCTCGCGGCAGGCGGCGAGGAGGGTCGGCGGGACCGCCGCGTGCACAGGCTCGAGCCCGAACACGAGCGCGGAAACCCCACTCGCGCGCAGCCTCGCGACGTAGTCGCGGTCGTGTTCGGCGTCGTCAGAGAACGCGAGACCGGTCACCATGAGCAGGTCGCCGGGCAGCATGTACTGGCCAGGGTCGTCGAGCTCGATCACGATGGCCGCCGCGACCGGGGTGCTGCGGATGCGGGCGGCAAGTGCGCGGTCGGAGCGGAGCACGCCGGGCGCCGGCGAGGCGAGCTCCGCCTGCAGCGTGGGCTCGTCGAGCAGCGTCGCCAGCGGCACCGTCGCGCGGTCGAGATAGTCGGGTCCGTCGTGCACGCGGCCTCCGCTCAAAAGATGATGTATCCCAGCTGGGATAGAACATAGGATAAATCGTCGTCGAGTTCCGCGCGAATCCTGAGTACCTTCCCTAGAAGTAACACGCAGTCGGCGTCGACACCACGGATCGGTGTCGATCCACACCACCGGATCAAGGAGGACACTGTGGTCCTGGACTACATCATCATCGCCGCGTATCTCGTCGGCATCCTCGGCGTCGGCTATTGGGGCATGAAGCGCTCCAAGTCGAAGAGCGACTACCTCGTCGCCGGCCGCAGGCTCGGCGGCTTCATGTACTCGGGCGCGATGAGCGCCATCGTGCTCGGCGGCGCGTCGACGGTCGGCGGCATCGGCCTCGGCTGGGAGTACGGTATTTCGGGAGCCTGGCTCGTGACCTGCATCGGGCTCGGTATCCTCGTGCTCAGCGCGTTCCTCGCGAAACGCATCGTGAAGCTCAAGGTCACCACCGTCACCGAGATGCTCGACCTGCGTTACGGCGGGTCGAACGGGCTCATCTCGGGCATCGTGATGTTCCTGTACACGCTCATGCTCACCGTGACCTCGACGCTCGCCTACGCGACGATCTTCCACGTGCTGTTCGGCATCTCAAACGTCTGGGGCGTCGTCATCGGCGGCTCCATCGTGGCGATCTACTCGATCATGGGCGGCATGTGGTCGATCACCATGACCGACGTCGTGCAGTTCGTCATTAAGACGGTCGGCATGTTCCTGCTGCTGCTCCCGATCGCGCTCATGACGGCCTCGGACGAGGCGGGCGGCTGGGCCGGCATCAGAGAGCGCCTCGGCGACTCCTTCTTCTCGCCCTGGTCGATCGGTGGCATGACCATCGTCACCTACGTCATCGTCTACACCCTGGGACTGCTCATCGGGCAGGACATCTGGCAGCGCGTCGTCACCGCCCGCACCCCGCGCGTCGCGAAGTGGGGCGGCATCGCCTCCGGCGTCTACTGCCTGCTCTACGCATTCGCCGGCGCTCTCATCGGCATGGCCGCGCGCGTGCTGTTCCCCGACATGCCGAACCGCGACGACGCGTTCGCGTTCATGGCGCAGGAGATGCTGCCGCCCGGCGTCCGCGGCATTGTGCTCGCCGCGGCCCTGTCCGCGATGATGTCGACCGCGAGCGGCGCGCTCATCGCCTCGGCGACCGTCTTTACCTCCGACCTCATGCCGGCGATCCGCCGCGTGTTCGGGATGAAGCCGAAGCGGGCAAAGATCGAGGACGGCCACGTTGCCGGCGACAGTCTCGTCAGCTACCGCGTCACGATCTTCGTGCTCGCAGGTATCACGATGTTCATCTCGACCCTCGTCACCGACGTCGTCGCGGCGCTCACCATCGCGTACGACATCTTGGTCGGCGGCCTGCTCGTCGCGATCGTTGGCGGACTGTTCTGGAAGCGCGGTACCCGTGCCGGGGCTCTCGCGAGCATGCTCGTCGGCACCGTCACCGTCGTCGTCTCGATGTTCATCTGGGGCATCCTCGCCAACGAGCCGATCTACTTCAGCCTGCTCGCGAGCCTCATCACCTACGTCATCGTGAGCCTGTGCACGAAGCCCGTCGCGCCGCAGGTGCTCGACGAGTGGACGCACCGACTGAGCCTCGACGACCGCACCGCAGTGAACGACGTCGTCTACACGGACGTCGAACGCTAGGGGCCGATAGTCACCTCACCGGTCCCGCGGAGGGCACGCCCGCGGGACCGGATCCTTCCCCTGAGTGCCTGCTCAACACAGTTCTTATGGAGGAACCAATGCCCACTCAGACACCCGACACCGGACAGCGCATCGGCGGCGACGTCGTGCTCGAGACACTGCTCGCGCTCGGCGCGCGCGGTGTCGTCGGACTCCCCGGCCAGCATGCGCTTGGCCTGTTCGACGCGCTCCGTCGCTCAGACCTCGCCTACCTCAGCGCACGCGTCGAGAACAACGCCGGGTTCATGGCCGACGGCCTCGCCCGCGTGACGGGCGACGTCGCGCCGCTGCTGCTCTCGACGGGGCCCGGCGCGCTCACCTCGCTCGCCGCGCTGCAGGAGGCCGCGGCCTCCTCGATCCCCGTCCTCGCGATCAGCGCGCAGATCCCCGTCGCGGGGCTCGGCGGGGGCCGCCACGGCTACCTGCACGAGTTGCCCGATCAGTCTGCCTCGTTCCGCGGGGTCGTGAAGCACGTCGTGACCGTACGCACGATGGCGCAGATCCCGACGGCGATGGCCGAGGCCTGGCGGGTGGCAGCGGCCGCGCCGCAGGGTCCCGTGCTCGTCGAGGTGCCGCAGGACATCCTGCTCGCCTCCGCGCACGATGTTCCCGTGCTCTCGGGCGCGACCCTCGCGAAGACGCCAGCGCCGCTCACGCCAGTCGCGGAGACCGTCGCACACGCCGCGGCCGCCCTCGCCGCCGCCGAGCGCCCGGTAATCTTCGCTGGCGGTGGCGTCGTGCGCGCCGGAGCGGAGCGCGAGCTCGTCGCGCTCGCGGAGCGCCTCGACGCGCCAGTCGTCACGACGTTCAGCGGTAAGACCGCACTACCCTGGGGACACCCGCTCTCCGCGCAGGGGTGGATCGAGGACATCGCGACGACCGAGTTCCTCGAGAACGCCGACGTGCTCGTCATCGTCGGCAGCGGCGTCGGGGAGCTCTCCAGTAATTACCACACGTTCCGTCCGCACGGTCGCGTGATCCAGATCGAGGCCGATCTCGGCAAGCTCGGTTCGAACCACCCAGGCATCGGGATCCACGCCGACGCGAAACTCGCGCTCGCTGATCTCGAGGCCGCGGTCTCCGCGGCCGGTCGCGAGTCGACACCCGAGCGCCGCGCGGCGGCGACGGCGAGCATCAACACCCTGCTCGACACCGTCCTCGCCCGCGTCGAGGGCCAGGGCCGCGAAGCCGAGATCGCGCTCGTCCGCGGGCTGCGGGAGGCGATCGCTGACGACACGAAGGTGTACTGGGACATGACGATCCTCGCTTACTGGGCGTGGTCGGCCTGGGACGCCCGCGGCGCCGAGTTCGCGTCGGCGCAGGGCGCCGGCGGTCTCGGGTATGGCTTCCCCGCGGCGCTGGGCGCGGCGTTCGGCCGCAGGATCCTGGGGGAGACCGGGTCCGTCCTCGCCGTCTCCGGCGACGGTGGCGCGCTCTATGGCATCGCCGAGCTCGCGGTCGCGGCCCAGCACGACCTGCCGGTCGTGTGGCTCATCGTTGACGACGGCGGGTACGGCGTGCTTCGCGAGTACATGGAGGGCGCGTTCGGCGCGGCCACGGCGACCGAGCTCACCCGCCCGAACTACGTCGCGCTCGCCGAGTCGTTCGGCATTCCGGCCGAGCAGACGACGCTCGCGGACGCCCCCGCAACCGTCGCGCGTGCGCTGGCCGCTGGCGGCCCCCGGGTCGTGGTGCTGCCCGCAGTGCTTGAGCTCTTCGCGCCGACGCACCTCGACCGACTCACCGGCGCGGACGGAGCGACAGCATGACCCGGCCGCTCGTCCTCTTCACCGACGAAACCGACCTCGATCCAGCCCCCGGCCGCGCGCTGCTCGAAGCCGCGGGCTGCGACACGGTCCTCGCTGAACTCCCGTCGCGCGCGGGTGAGCCGCAGACGCTCCCCGCCGGGGCTGAGCGGGCCGTCGCGCTCGTCGTGGGCTACGCCAGGATCGACGAGGCTCTGCTTGAACGGCTGCCGAACGTCGGGTTCATCGCGACAATGAGCGCGGGCTTCGACATGATCGACCGCGCGGCGGCCGAGGCGCGCGGCATCTGGGTCGTGAATCTCACGGACGCCGCGACCGAGGAGGTCGCCGCGCACGCGCTGACGCTCATGCTCGCCCTCGAACGCGACCTGCGCGGCAGCGTCGCGGTGACGGCGGCCGGCGGCTGGACCGACGACGTGACCGCGGTGCCGCGCCGGCTCAGCGGGCTCACCCTTGGCCTGTTCGGGTTCGGGCGGATCGCGCAGCGGCTCGCCCAGGTCGCGGGCCCAAGCTTTGCCCGGGTGATCGCCCACGACCCGTTCGTGACTGCGCCCGTGCACGGCGTCGAACTCGTGGAGCGTGACGCGCTCATCGCGGAGTCGGACGTGCTGTCCCTCCACCTGCCACTCACCGCCGACACTCACGGCGCGATCGACGGGGCCGCGTTCGCGGCGATGCGGCCGGGGGTAAGCCTCGTGAACGTGTCGCGCGGCGAGCTCGTCGACCCGGAGGCGCTCACCGCTGCGCTCGACTCGGGGAAGCTGCGCGGCGCCGCGGTCGACGTGCTGCACGGCGAGCCCCCGGCTGCCGACCACCCGCTCAGAAACGACCCGCGCGTGATCGTCACGCCGCACGTCGCGTTCCTGTCAGACGGCTCGCTCGAGCACTACACGCTCGACCCCGCACGGAATGTGCTCGACTGGCTGCGCACCGGAACCGCTCCGCGGGCGGCGGTGCGGGGTCGCGACGCTGAGCCGCTGCTCCCGGCGGGGGAGTAGCTCTACGCCCCTGCCGGAGTTGGCAGTTGTTGTCGCCACTGGACCACGTTTAGCGACAACAACCGCCAACTCGACGCGACCCGTAGCTACCCGGTGCCGAAGCGCCTCGCGACGAGGCTCCAGGTCTGCCTGACTTCCGCATTCCGCAGGAGCAGCAGGGCCCCGGCGTAGACGGCGGTCATCAGCGCGGCGACCGCGACGCAGGTGAGGACCGCCGCGCCAAGCCCGCTCAGTGCCCAGCTCTCGGTGGTGATCCCGCCGAGGGCATGCAGCGCCCACGCGCCGGCCACGGCCGAACCGGCGCCGGCGATGGCGCTCTGCCACCAGGCACGCCCAATGGCTCTGCCACCGACGCCGCCGAGCCTGCGCCGCAGCACGAAGAAGGTCACGGCGAGCTGCACCCAGAACAACAGGTTGGTCGCGAGCGTGATGAATGCCGTCGCCGCACTGGACGGCACGGCGAAACTCGCGGCGATCGCGGCGAGCGAGCACACCGCGATCGCCGACTGGATGACGAACGGGGATCGGGTGTCGCTGTAGGCGTAGAACCCGCGGTTCAACACGAACAGCACGCTGAAGGCCACCGCCCCGGTGACGTGGCAGAGCAGCACCGCCATCACCGGGTACAGTTGCTCGACGCTCGCCTTCGCCATCAGGATCCTGGTGATCGGCCCCGCGAGCACCGCAATCACGACCGCGATGAGCGTGATCGACACGACGGTGAGGCGCGAGACGAGCGACAGGTCGCTTCTGATCGCCCCCGTGTCGCCCCGTTCGGCGGCCACGCTCATGCGGGTAAAGCGGGAGGCCACGAGTGACATCACGATGATCGAATGCGGCAGCACGGTGACGAGGGACACGAGCTGCCAGGCCGCGATGCCCGCCTCGTTGCCCGCGGCCCGGTTCATTGCCTGGTTGAGCGCCAGCGCCACGACCTGCGATACGAGCACGCCGAGAAACGTCCAGCCGCCGAGCTTGGCAGTCGCCCCGAGGCCCGTGCCGCGGAAGCGAAAGTCGGGGCGGTAGGAGACGCCGGCTCGGCGAAGGAACACGAAGAGGGCCAGCGCCTGCAGCGCGACCCCGAGCGTCGCCGTGCCCGCGAGCAGTGCCGTGCCACCGACGGGCCATTCGCCTGAGGCGCGCTGTCCGTCAGCGTCCGCCCCCAGGAACCAGATGAATCCCGCAAGGCCAGCGATCGAGACGACGTTGTTGAGCACGGGCGTCCACGCGTACGGGCCGAAGTGGCTGCGAGAGTTCAGCACCTCTCCGAGCACCGTGTACAGCGTGAAGAACACGATCTGCGGGAGCAGCCAGAACGCGAAGCCGGTCGCGAGCGCGAGCTGGCCGGGGTCCTGCCAGCTCGCCCCGAGCACTCCCATGAGGGCTGGGAGCAGCGCCGCGACGACGGCGCACACCGCGAGCGACCCGCAGAGGGCGAGCGTGATCAGCTTGTTGACGTAGTCGGCGCCGCCGTCCTCGCGCAGTCGCGCGCGGGTGAGCTGCGGCACAAGCACCGACGTGAGCACTCCCGTCGCGACGAGCGTGTACACCACGTTCGTGACCTGGCTGGCGGTGCTGAACGCGTTCGCGGCAACCCCGGTCGCACCGATTGCGGCGACGAGCACCATGCTGCGGGCGAGGCCGAGCACCCGCGACAGCAGTGTGCCCGATGCGATCCACACACTCGCGCGCGCTGCGCTGTCGGTTGCCATCGCACCAATATACCCACGGCGGGATGGCGCGGGACTGTGGAGACACGAGCGGGGCGCGCACGGTATACGTGCGCGCCCCGCTCAGCGACGTTTCCGGGTCTCGGCTAGCGGTGCCAGGTGCCGAAGACTTCCTGGCTGCGGGCGATCGCGCGCTCCTCAGCCGAGGTGTCCCGGCGGAGCGAGAACAGGTAGTACGAGACTCCAGACACGACGAGTCCGATCGCGAACGAGAAGTCGGCGCCGTCGAGTGCCTTCGCGACCGGGCCCGTGTAGAACGAGAGCGAGAAGAACGGGATCATCGCGACGAATCCGAGCGCGTACGCCGCGACCCCGCGCCAGGCCCACTTGCCGTAGACGCCGCCGCGCGGGTCGACGATGTCGGTCAGTGCGTAGCGCCCCTTCCGCACGAGGTAGAAGTCGACGAGGTTGACCGCCGACCACGGCACGAGGAAGTAGAGCATGAGGCCGACGAAGCTGTTGAAGCTATCGACGTAGTTGTCTGGGATCGCGAGGGCGATGACCAGGGTGATGATGCCCACGATGGTGAGCGCGACCACGCGCATCTTCACGGTGGGCTTGACCGGCGTGAACCCGTCGATCGCGCTTGCGCCGGTGAGCATCGCGCCGTATGCGTTCACGCCCATGATCGAGACGAGCGCGAGCACCGAGACGAGCACGGCAACCGTGCCGAAGCCGGGAACGATCATGTCGCCGACCTCGCGGAGGGTGCCGATGGGATCCGCGCCCGGAATGTAGCTCGCGAGCACCGCCCCGAGCGACATGAGCCAGATCGCCGAGAGGCCCGCGCCAGCGTAGACAGAGGAGATGAGCTTCGGCGCCGAGGCGTTCACGGGCAGGTAGCGGGTGTAGTCGGAGACGTACACGGAGTAGCTGATGTTGTAGCCGGCGGAGAGCGAGAACTGGATGAGGAACGCTGAGGTGCTCCAACCAGCGGTCGCGACGGCGGCCGCAGGATCGATGGGTGCCTGCGTGAAGTGCACGATCGCGAAGACGGTAATGATGGCAAACACGGCGACGAGGGCGTAAGTGAGCCAGCGCTGGATGAAGTGCAGCAGGTCGTGGCCGACGACCGCGATGACGATCGAGACGGCAATGATGATCGGATACCAGAACCACGTCGCTTCGGAGTAGACACCGATGCCCTGCGTGACGAGGATCGTGTCGAAGACGAGGAACCCGATGTAGACGAACACCGTTGCGATGAACGGCACGACGGCGCCGCGGCTGCCGAACTGAGCGCGCGACTGGATCATCTGGGCGAGCCCCATCGTCGGCCCCTGGTTCGCGTGGAAGGCCATGAAGAACGTGCCAAACCCGGCTCCAAGCACCACCGCGAGCACGGTCCACCACACGCTCAGCCCCAGGCTCGGCCCGGTGAATCCGACGACCATCGTCGTGAGGACGAAGTTTCCGGTGAACCAGAACGGCCCCTGGTGCCACACCTTGCCGTGGCGTTCCTCAAGAGGCACGACGTCAATCGAGCGGGTCTCGATCACGCCCGTGCGTGGTGTTGAAGTGTCTGAAGACATCATTATCCTTAGCTTTCAGTTTCCCGCGGTCGTTGCGGGAAGTGCGATCCGCCCCGGCCTGTCGACGCACGGGGCGAGGGGAGTCAGCGCGAGTAGCGCTCGTAGAGATCGGTGCGACGATCCGCGATCACGTCGCTGTACGCCGCAATCCGCTTCGTGCGGCTCGCCGCAAGGTCGATCTCGGCGAAGATCGTCGTCGCTGGATCGATGCGGTCGGGCAGCGTCGAGCCGTCGGCCGCGGTGGTGGGCTGGGGAGCGGGGCGACGGCGATCTCCCGCTCGCTCGGTGAGGGCGAGCGGCCAGCCGTCGGCGTCAACGATCACCGAGGCTCCGGACCACTCCACGCCACGCTCATTGCCGCCGCGGTCGCAGGCCGCAATCGCGACACGGTTCATTGATGCCTCGGCCTGCACGCGAACCACCTCGCCGGGGCGCTCCCCGTTGGGACGCTGCACCGTCGGCCAGTTCACCGGAGCGCAGATGAGCTCCGCGCCCGCGAGCGCGGCGATCCGCACCCACTCGGGGAACTCCAGGTCATAGCAGACCATCACGCCAATGCGCCCGACGAACGTATCGACGACCGGTGGGAGGTCGTCGCCCGGCGTGAAAATGAGCCGTTCGCGATCCCACAGATGGGCCTTGCGGTAGATCACCGGGTCCGCGCCCGGCATGACCAGCGCCGCGCTGTTGTAGGGCGCGCCATCCGGGTTGGTCTCTGCAAAGCCAGCGACAATGACGATGCCGAGTTCGGCCGCGGCGTTGTGCCAGCGGGTGACGCTCTCGCCAGTGGCGGGCTCGCTGGCCGCCGCGGCTTCCGCGGTGTCCGCGAAGGCATAGCCGGAGCTCGCGAGCTCGGGAAGCACGACCACCTGCGCTCCGCGTCCGGCGGCCTCACGGATCAGCTCGAGCGAGCGATCGACGTTCTCGCGCACCGCCCCGAGTACCGGGGTGAATTGGCTACATGCCACCAATGCCATGACGAGTCCCTTCGTTGGATGCCGCAAGCGCGGGCGACTTCGTAGCCTACGTCGCCGGCGAGGCTCGCGCGAGCGGAACGGTAGCAAGAATGAAGTGAGTTTGATGAACTGTGCGCTAGAGCGCGCAAAATGATTCGAAATTGAGGATTCGGAGTAGAATGGCTAAGAAATTGTTGGATCGTAACCTATGGGATTGGGGCCGCCAGCGTGGCAGGTGCAACGGGCGAGACGCCGCTGGCTGTGCGCACGGCGATCCTGCGCGAGCTCCAAGAGGATGGCCGCGCGAGCTATTCGCGTATCGCCGCTGACCTCGGCGTGACCCGTCGGCTCGTGACCCAGGTCGTGCAGCAGGCCGTCGAGTCAAACGAGCTACGCCTCACAGTCTCAATCAGTCCCGACCTACTCGGGCTCGAGCGGTTTGCCTACCTACAGGTCGCCGTCGAGGGCGCGGTTGAGCCAGTTCGTCAGGCGCTGGTGTCGCTCCCGGAGTCGAGCTTCGTTGCCGACGTCGCGGGGGCGTTCCCCATCGACGTCGAAATCAGGGTCGGCGCCGACCCGCACCTGAGCGAGGTGCTCGCGACGATCCACGACATTCCTGGAGTGCGCAGTGTGCGGACGCACCTATACGAGAGCATCGAGGTCAACCGCTACTCGCCACTGCGAACGGGCCACACCGACTTCAAGGTGGACGGTCAGGATCGCGCGGTGATCGCCCACCTCCAGCGTGACGGGCGGGCGAGCTATCGCGAACTGGGGGAGGCCGCGGGGCTGTCCGCGGGAGGAGCGCGCCTGAGATTCGAGCGCCTGAAGCGCGCGGGCGTCGTGAAGGTCGTGGCCATGCCCGTCCGAGATCACCAGCGCGAGACGCCGTCGATCGGGATGGGGATCAGGACGAGGCTCGCAACGGTGCAGGTGCTCGAGCTGCTGCGCGATCTCGAGCCAGAGTTTCTTGCAGCGACCATTGGGAGCTACAACTTCGTCGCGACGTTCTCGCGGGAGTCGGCCGCGGAGCTCATCGCGGTGACGGACGCGCTGCGCGCGGAACCCAGCATCACCGCGGTTGAGAGCTGGGCGAACCTCCGGGTGCTCAAGGAACAGTACGGCGAGGGAGACAGGCTGATCGTGGCCAGTCGCGAGGCGGCGGGCGGCGACGAGCGGCGAGACACGCCCGGCGGTCTGGGTGGATCGTTGCGGTGATTGGGATCCCCGCTTCGGGTCCCGTGTCGATTTGTGTGGTGTGGTGTTTCCGCGTAATGTATTCATCTGTTGGCCGGCGCGGAAAACGCGACTGGCAGCGAGAATCTCTCACACAACACCCCCACTTGAACCGCAGTTTGGTTTGTAAAGCGGGTAGGGAAAATGGGATTCATCTTCACCCCAGCGGTGCATGGTTCTTCGGGACTGTGTGGGTCTGGTCCGGGTGGTGGCAGGAATGCTGCAAGCCTGGAGTTGCGCGGAAGCGTGAGGGTGGTCTAAGATAGAAAAGTTGCTCTTCGGAAAGCCTCAGGGTGAGTACGGTGGGTGTCTGGATCTTGAGAACTCAATAGTGTGCACTTAAATTGTCAAATGCCAATTTATTATCCCCGGCATTGAACCTGTTGGTTTGGTGTTGGAGATTCCTTTTTTATGGATAACGAAATCGTCAGATGATGGTTTCTGTCCAGGTTGAACTCGCAGTCTGGCCTACCTTATTCCGGTGGCTGGCTGCTATTCGTTTTTTACGGAGAGTTTGATCCTGGCTCAGGACGAACGCTGGCGGCGTGCTTAACACATGCAAGTCGAACGATGAAGCCCAGCTTGCTGGGTGGAAGAGTGGCGAACGGGTGAGTAACACGTGAGTAACCTGCCCTGAACTCTGGGATAAGCACTGGAAACGGTGTCTAATACTGGATACGACCTATCACCGCATGGTGTGTGGGTGGAAAGATTTATCGGTTTTGGATGGACTCGCGGCCTATCAGCTAGATGGTGAGGTAATGGCTCACCATGGCGACGACGGGTAGCCGGCCTGAGAGGGTGACCGGCCACACTGGGACTGAGACACGGCCCAGACTCCTACGGGAGGCAGCAGTGGGGAATATTGCACAATGGGCGCAAGCCTGATGCAGCAACGCCGCGTGAGGGATGACGGCCTTCGGGTTGTAAACCTCTTTTAGTAGGGAAGAAGCGAAAGTGACGGTACCTGCAGAAAAAGCACCGGCTAACTACGTGCCAGCAGCCGCGGTAATACGTAGGGTGCAAGCGTTGTCCGGAATTATTGGGCGTAAAGAGCTCGTAGGCGGCTTGTCGCGTCTGCTGTGAAATCCCGGGGCTCAACCCCGGGCCTGCAGTGGGTACGGGCAAGCTAGAGTGCGGTAGGGGAGATTGGAATTCCTGGTGTAGCGGTGGAATGCGCAGATATCAGGAGGAACACCGATGGCGAAGGCAGATCTCTGGGCCGCTACTGACGCTGAGGAGCGAAAGCATGGGGAGCGAACAGGATTAGATACCCTGGTAGTCCATGCCGTAAACGTTGGGAACTAGATGTAGGGCCTGTTCCACGGGTTCTGTGTCGTAGCTAACGCATTAAGTTCCCCGCCTGGGGAGTACGGCCGCAAGGCTAAAACTCAAAGGAATTGACGGGGGCCCGCACAAGCGGCGGAGCATGCGGATTAATTCGATGCAACGCGAAGAACCTTACCAAGGCTTGACATAGCCGAGAACGCTGTAGAGATACAGAACTCTTTGGACACTCGGTTACAGGTGGTGCATGGTTGTCGTCAGCTCGTGTCGTGAGATGTTCGGTTAAGTCCGGCAACGAGCGCAACCCTCGTCCTATGTTGCCAGCACGTTATGGTGGGAACTCATGGGATACTGCCGTGGTCAACACGGAGGAAGGTGGGGATGACGTCAAATCATCATGCCCCTTATGTCTTGGGCTTCACGCATGCTACAATGGCCGATACAAAGGGCTGCGATACCGCGAGGTGGAGCGAATCCCAAAAAGTCGGTCTCAGTTCGGATTGGGGTCTGCAACTCGACCCCATGAAGTCGGAGTCGCTAGTAATCGCAGATCAGCAACGCTGCGGTGAATACGTTCCCGGGCCTTGTACACACCGCCCGTCAAGTCATGAAAGTCGGTAACACCCGAAGCCGGTGGCCTAACCCTTGTGGAGGGAGCCGTCGAAGGTGGGACTGGTGATTAGGACTAAGTCGTAACAAGGTAGCCGTACCGGAAGGTGCGGCTGGATCACCTCCTTTCTAAGGAGCACTCACCAAACTTTGTTTGGTGCAGATTGGGGCGTTCATCACCGATCGTGTGATGCGTACCCGCTCATGGGTGGAACATTTGACAACGTGGATCAGGGTGCTGTTGTTTGGGGTGAGTACGCCGGCTTTGGCTGGTTGGAAAGTCTTGGATGGTGGTGTTCTGGTTTTTTTGAGTGCATACTGTTGGGTCCTGGAGACCCAGACCACGGTTGCTTCCTGTATGGGGGGTGATGGTGTCTTGGTTTCTTCAGCCCTGGTGTCTAGAACGTGTTGTCTAGCTGTCCAGGGATTGACCGTACGTTGAGAACTACACAGTGGACGCGAGCATCTTCGATACACGCACGATCACCTTTCGGGGTGTGGAGGCGTGTCTCATTGGTCACGCATGAGTCTTCGGGCTTGTGTGTGTTTCTAAATAATTTACTTATGTGATTTCAAGTTTCGAAGAGCAAACGGTGGATGCCTTGGCATCTGGAGCCGAAGAAGGACGTAGTAATCTGCGATAAGCCTCGGGGAGCCGATAAACGGGCTTTGATCCGAGGATTTCCGAATGGGGAAACCCCGCCAGCGCGCATGCGTAGCTGGTGACTCCCGCCTGAATATATAGGGCGGGTAGAGGGAACGTGGGGAAGTGAAACATCTCAGTACCCACAGGAAGAGAAAACAACATGTGATTCCGGTAGTAGTGGCGAGCGAACCCGGAAGAGGCTAAACCGGTGGTGTGTGATACCTGGCAGGGGTTGCATCATCGGGGTTGTGGGACGCTGCTGAAGGCGCTGCTGAGCCTTCGACGTGAATGTTCAGGTTATAGGGGAACCGCTTGGAACGGCGGACCGGAGTGGGTGAGAGTCCCGTACCCGAAATGACCTGGCTGCGTGTGGCGTATCCCAAGTAGCACGGGGCCCGAGAAATCCCGTGTGAATCTGTCAGGACCACCTGATAAGCCTAAATACTCCCAGATGACCGATAGCGGACTAGTACCGTGAGGGAAAGGTGAAAAGTACCCCGGGAGGGGAGTGAAATAGTACCTGAAACCGTTTGCTTACAATCCGTTGGAGCAGCCTTGTTGCTGTGACAGCGTGCCTTTTGAAGAATGAGCCTGCGAGTTAGCGATATGTGGCGAGGTTAACCCGTGTGGGGAAGCCGTAGCGAAAGCGAGTCTGAATAGGGCGATTCAGTCGCATGTCCTAGACCCGAAGCGAAGTGATCTATCCATGGCCAGGCTGAAGCGCGTGTAAGAGCGCGTGGAGGGCCGAACCCACTTAGGTTGAAAACTGAGGGGATGAGCTGTGGATAGGGGTGAAAGGCCAATCAAACTTCGTGATAGCTGGTTCTCTCCGAAATGCATTTAGGTGCAGCGTTGCGTGTTTCTTGCCGGAGGTAGAGCTACTGGATGGCCGATGGGCCCTACAAGGTTACTGACGTCAGCTAAACTCCGAATGCCGGTAAGTGAGAGCGCAGCAGTGAGACTGTGGGGGATAAGCTTCATAGTCGAGAGGGAAACAACCCAGATCACCATCTAAGGTCCCAAAGCGCGTGCTAAGTGGAAAAGGATGTGGAGTTGCTGTGACAACCAGGAGGTTGGCTTAGAAGCAGCCACCCTTGAAAGAGTGCGTAATAGCTCACTGGTCAAGTGATTCCGCGCCGACAATGTAACGGGGCTCAAGCACGCCACCGAAGTTGTGGCATTCATATAACAGGTAGGCCTTCGTGGTCCAGCCGTATGGATGGGTAGGAGAGCGTCGTGTGGCGAGTGAAGCGGCGGTGTGAACCAGTCGTGGATGCCACACGAGTGAGAATGCAGGCATGAGTAGCGAAAGACGGGTGAGAAACCCGTCCTCCGGAAGACCAAGGGTTCCAGGGTCAAGCTAATCTTCCCTGGGTAAGTCGGGACCTAAGGCGAGGCCGACAGGCGTAGTCGATGGACAACGGGTTGATATTCCCGTACCGGCTGGTAACCGTTCAAGACCTAACCAGTAGTGCTAAGCAAACCAAAGCTTCATGGATCCTTCGGGTGATGTGGGGTGGCGGCTGCGAACCCGAACTGGGGTGGTGAGCGTGAGGTGTGACGCAGGAAGGTAGGTGATCCCGGGCGATGGTTGTCCCGGGCTAAGCATGTAGTCTGCGGGATAGGCAAATCCGTCCCGCGTGAAGGGTGAGATGCGATGGGGACCCGTATGGGGAAGTCATTGATCCTATGCTGCCGAGAAAAGCATCGACGTGAGGTTGCTAGTTGCCCGTACCCCAAACCGACACAGGTGGTCAGGTAGAGAATACTAAGGAGCTCGAGATAATTATGGTGAAGGAACTCGGCAAAATGCCCCCGTAACTTCGGGAGAAGGGGGGCCATCCGCCTATTAGGATTTACTCCGAAAGGGTGTGGTGGCCGCAGAGACCAGTGGGGAACGACTGTTTACTAAAAACACAGGTCCGTGCTAACACGCAAGTGGACGTATACGGACTGACGCCTGCCCGGTGCTGGAAGGTTAAGAGGAGCGGTTAGCGGTTTTCGGACTGCGAAGCTGTGAATTTAAGCCCCAGTAAACGGCGGTGGTAACTATAACCATCCTAAGGTAGCGAAATTCCTTGTCGGGTAAGTTCCGACCTGCACGAATGGCGTAACGATTCCCCAGCTGTCTCCACCGTAAACTCGGCGAAATTGCAGTACGAGTAAAGATGCTCGTTACGCGCAGAAGGACGGAAAGACCCCGTGACCTTTACTACAGCTTGGTATTGGTGTTCGGTGTGGCTTGTGTAGGATAGGTGGGAGACTGTGAAGCGGGCACGCTAGTGTTCGTGGAGTCATTGTTGAAATACCACTCTGGTCATATTGGATATCTAACGACGAACCCTGATCGGGTTTTCGGACAGTGCCTGGTGGGTAGTTTAACTGGGGCGGTTGCCTCCCAAAAAGTAACGGAGGCGCCCAAAGGTTCCCTCAACCTGGTTGGCAATCAGGTGGCGAGTGTAAGTGCACAAGGGAGCTTGACTGTGAGACTGACAGGTCGAGCAGGGACGAAAGTCGGGACTAGTGATCCGGCAGTGGCTTGTGGAAGCGCTGTCGCTCAACGGATAAAAGGTACCTCGGGGATAACAGGCTGATCTTGCCCAAGAGTCCATATCGACGGCATGGTTTGGCACCTCGATGTCGGCTCGTCGCATCCTGGGGCTGGAGTCGGTCCCAAGGGTTGGGCTGTTCGCCCATTAAAGCGGTACGCGAGCTGGGTTTAGAACGTCGTGAGACAGTTCGGTCCCTATCCTCTGCGCGCGTTGGAAATTTGAGAGGATCTGACCCTAGTACGAGAGGACCGGGTTGGACGAACCTCTGGTGTGCCAGTTGTTCTGCCAAGGGCATGGCTGGTTGGCTACGTTCGGGATGGATAACCGCTGAAAGCATCTAAGCGGGAAGCCGGCCTCAAGATGAGATTTCCGTAGGAGTTTACTCCTGTGAGGCTCCCAGTAGATGACTGGGTTGATAGGCCAGATGTGGAAGCGCGGTAACGTGTGGAGCTGACTGGTACTAATAAGCCGATGACTTGACTTCATCCCAAATAGTGTTTTGGGGCGTAAGTATGTTGTTGTAACGATGTTCGCGTCTACTTTGTGGTTCTTGACGTACGGCCACGACCCCTTGCATCCTGTGTGGTGCCTGGTGTGGGGTTTGTGTGTTATGTCAATAGAGTTTCGGTGGTTATAGCGTCAGGGAAACGCCCGGTCACATTCCGAACCCGGAAGCTAAGGCTGACAGCGCCGATGGTACTGCGAGGGGGACCTCGTGGGAGAGTAGGACACCGCCGAACAACCTTTATTGAAAGGGGTTGTTCAGATGAAGTTGACCATGTTGGTCGCCTCATCTGAACAGCCCCTTTTTCATTTTGTAGACTAAGAAGTACTGTCTCTGAGAGACAACAACCACATAGGGAGCACCACATGAACGATCGACAGGACCGACCCGAGGATTCCGGGCGTCCGCGCCGTTCAAATGGTGACCGCCCTCGGAATTCAGGCTTCGATCGCAATCGTGCCCCCCGCGAAGAGCGCGGCGGACGCGATGACCGTCGGCCCTTCCGCGACGAGCCCGGCGGGCGCGACGGGAACCGCCCGTACCGCGGTGACCGCGACGACCGGGGCCAGCGAGGCGAACGCACACCCTACCGTGGGGATCGTGACGGAGGCCAGCGTGGTGATCGTCCGGCCTACCGAGGCGACCGCGACGGTGGCGAGCGCCGCCCGTTCCGCGGTGACCGTGATGATCGTGGTCAGCGTGGAGATCGTCCGTCGTACCGTGGAGATCGCGACGGGGGCCAGCGTGGAGATCGTCCGTCGTACCGCGGCGACCGCGATGGTGGCCAGCGCGGTGACCGTGCGCCTTACCGCGGCGACCGCGACGGAGGCCAGCGTGGTGACCGTGCGCCTTACCGTGGGGATCGCGATGGTGGCGAGCGTCGTCCGTACCGCGGAGACCGCGATGACCGGGGCCAGCGTGGTGACCGTCCGTCGTACCGCGGCGACCGCGATGGTGGCCAGCGTGGTGACCGTCCATCGTACCGCGGCGACCGTGACGGAGGCCAGCGTGGCGATCGTCCGGCGTACCGCGGCGACCGTGATGGTGGCGAGCGTCGTCCGTTCCGTGGTGACCGTGATGATCGCGGTCAGCGTGGAGATCGTCCCGCGTACCGTGGGGATCGTGACGGAGGCCAGCGCGGTGACCGTCCGACCTACCGCGGCGACCGCGAAGGTGGCGAGCGTCTTCCGTTCCGTGGTGACCGTGATGATCGGGGTCAGCGTGGTGATCGTGCGCCTTACCGCGGCGACCGTGACGGGGGCCAGCGTGGCGACCGGGCGCCGTACCGCGGCGACCGTGATGACCGGGGCCAGCGTGGCGACCGTCCGCCCCACCGGGGCAACCGTGACGGAGGCGAGCGTCGTCCGTTCCGCGGGGACCGGGATGACCGCGGCCAGCGAGGCGACCGGGCGCCCTTCCGCGGCGGCCGCGATGATCGCCGCGAGCACGACTCGCGCGGGCGCGGTGGCACCCGTGGCGGGGGTCGCAGTGATCGTGGTGGACAGGATCGCGAATTCACTGAGGAGGAGCGTCTCCAGCACTCGCTCCGTCCCGTGCGCAGTGAGCACGACGACCCGATCATCGCCGACCACATTCGGGTCAACGACCTGCACCCGTCGGCACGCAACGAGCTGAAGACGCTGCAGCCCGAGGTGCAGGAGCGCGTCGCGCTCCACCTCGCGATGGCCGCGGAGCTGATTGAAGACGATCCAGAACTTGCGCACCAGCATGCGATCTCGGCAAGCCGGCGAGCAGGCCGCATTCCGGTGACTCGTGAGACCCTGGCGATGACGGCGTATCGGACGGGCGACTTCGCGCTCGCCATCCGAGAACTCCGCACGTTCCGTCGCCTGAGCGGTCGCGATACCCACCTCGCGATCATGGTTGACTCCGAGCGAGGTCTGGGCCGCCCAGAGAAGGCGATCGAGACTGGCCTGGAGGTCGACGTCTCCACCCTCGAAACCGCGGACCGCGTCCACCTTGCCATCGCAATGTCGGGTGCTCGTCTGGACCTTGGCCAGACGCAGCAGGCACTCTTCGAACTTGAGATCCCTGAACTCGATCCGAAGAAGGGCTTCTCATGGAGCCCGGAGCTGTTCGGCGCGTACGCGACCGTGCTTGAGGATCTCGGCCGTGATGAGGAAGCCAAGACCTGGTTCGCCTACGCCGACCGCGCTGAGGCAGCGCTCGAGGAGCACTTCGGCGGCATGGATGAGATCGAGGTGCTCGAGATCACCGAGTACGACGATCTCTACGACGCCGACGAGGCTGAGCCAGCAGCGGACGAAGCCGCCGATGAGGGGGCTGTAGTCGAAGACGTCGAGGCAGGTGACGCTCCCGCAGAAGTGAGCACCGAGACCGTCGATTCCGACTCCGATGGTGTCGACGAGGAGGCGGACGCCGACGCGGACGAGTACCTCGACGCGTACGTCGAGGCTGAGGCCGAGACCGGGATCGCTGAGGACGCTGACAACGCCGCTGCCGCTGAGCAGGGCGAAAAGGAGTAACACGATGGCCCTGTTCGGCAGGCGTGAGAAGTTCGACCCCGCACCCCTGGAGGGCAGGGAGGTGCTGCTCACCGACCTCGACGGCGTCATCTATCGGGGCCACGGGGCGATCGCTGGCGCCGTGGAGGCGCTCAACCTCGCAGCCGAACGGGCTCGCGTCGGCTACGTCACGAACAACGCAGCGCGGACCGACGCCACGGTCGCAGCGCACCTGAGCGAACTCGGGCTCCGCGCGACCGCAGCCGACGTGATCACTTCCCCGCAGGCAGCCGTCGCGCTGCTGCGCGAGGTGGTCGCGCCGGGCTCGCGGGTGCTCGTCGTTGGCGGCGAGGGGCTCACCCACGAGCTCGAGAAAGCTGGCTTCGAGTGGACCCGCAGCGCGGAGGACAGCCCGGTCGCCGTAGTGCAGGGCTTCGCCAAAGACGTGGGATGGGAGCACCTCGCGGAAGCCGCGTACGCGCTCCAGGAAGAGCCCGGCCGCGAGCCGCTGCCCTGGATCGCGACGAACACGGACTGGACGGTGCCCAGGGCGCGCGGTATCGCGCCGGGCAACGGGACGCTCGTGTCCGCGGTCCACACGGCAGTCCAGCGCCTCCCGGATTTTGCGGGTAAGCCGGAGACGCCGATTTACGAGGCCGCGTTTGAACGATTCGGTTCGCGCAACGCGCTCATGCTTGGCGACCGCCTCGACACCGACATTAAGGGCGCCGTCGCCGCGGGAATCCCGTCGCTGTTTGTCTTGACGGGCGTCGACCGCCCGAAGCAGCTCATCGCCGCATCCGCGGACATGCGGCCCGACTACATCGTCGCCTCGCTCGCAGAGTTGCACGAACCCTACCAGCGCGCTGAGACGCTGAAGGATGGAACCGTGCGGGTCGGCGGGGCAAAGGTGCGCATGGACGGGCACATCGTCACCGTGGTCGCCGAGGGGGACACCCCGATGGAGTTGCTGCGTGCGGGCTGCGGCGCGATCTGGGCCTCGGGCCTCGCGATCTATGGGTTGAAGGTGCCCGAGATCCTCGTCGAGGATCACTGGCGCTAGCCTCAGACACCACAGACGTCGCTCAGATACCATAGAGGTGCAGAACGATGACCGGGAGGTTGAGCCCATGCGCCACGTAGGATCCACAATCACCATTGCAACTGCTTTGGGAGCGGCGCTGCTGCTCTCGGGCTGCGCGCCGACCGTGACGGCGATTCCGCCGACCGCGTCACCCACTCAGCCAGCACCCGAGGCTACGCCGGACGCCACGCCCGAAGCAGGCGATGGCGACGCTGCTGTCGGCACGACCCCGCGCGACGTCGACCTCACGAAGACCGAGTTCGCGACGAGCTGGCGCGACGCGCTCGCCACGGGTGCGAAGTCGTTTGACGGTGAGCCGGTCTCGGTGTCCCTCGAGTGGAACCGCACCGCTTGGGCGTACACCGTCAAGTTGCTCTCGGCCGACGAGGTGTACCTGGCGACGGTGAATGCCGACAGTGGCGCGGTCATCGGTGAATGGACGAAGCAGCGTGACGGCGGCGGTCGCGCCGGAACCCCGTCGAACGTGTTCCCCGCTGACGGCGTCATCGAACCCTCGGCGGCGATCGCCGCCGCCCTCGCCGCGGCCCCGGGAACGTTCGAGGAGTGGGAGCTTGAGGAAGACAACGGCGTGCTGGCGTACGAGGTGCAGATCGATCAGGGCCACGACGACGTCGATGTGCGGATCGACGCCGCCTCCGGCAAGGTCCTCGAAGTCGACCAGTAGTCTGGCGCCAACTGGACGCTCCGCGACGGCGAACTACGCCCCGAGCACGACCGTCGAGTAGATCAGCCAGAGGTTGAGGGCGACGATCGCGAGCACGACGGCGAGCGAGACGTAGCGGAGCACCGCGCCGTTTCTGAATTCCCCCATGAGGTCGCGCTGACCGGTGAGCGCGATGAGCGGAACGAGCGCGAACGGGATTCCGAACGACAGCACGACCTGGCTCACGACGAGCGCCCAGGTGGGGTCGATGCCGAACCCGAGCAGAATGAGCGCTGGCAGGATCGTCACGATCCTGCGCGCGATCAGCGGGACTCGCACGTGGAGCAAGCCGGCCATGATCTCAGACCCTGCGTAGGCGCCGACGGACGTGGAGGCGAGGCCCGAGACGAGCAGGCCGATCGCGAAGAGGAGCCCGACGGCGGGCCCGACGTGCTCGGTGATTGCGGCGGCCGCGCCCTCGATGGTGTCCGTCCCCTCGATACCGGGGAGCGAGGCTGCAGCCAGGAGTAGCATCGCGATGTTCACGCCGCCGGCGACGACGAGCGCGAGCACCACGTCGAGTTTCGTTGCGCGCAGCAGCCGGGTGATGCGGGTGGCGCGACCTTCCGCGTGGTCGTCCGGGGTATGTCCGTGCCTGTCGCGCGCGAGTGACGAGTGGAGATAGATCGCGTGCGGCATCACCGTCGCGCCAAGCATGCTCGCTGCGAGTAGCACCGACTGCGTATCGACGAAGCGCGGCACGAGACCCGCGAACATCGCGCCGACGTCGAGATGACTGACAAACAGGCCCCCGACGAAGCCGACGGTGATGATGAATAGCATCGCCATGATGACAACCTCGAAGCGGCGCTGGTGCCGGCCCTGGAGGAGCAGGATCAGGAGCGACACGGCGCCGACGATGACACCACCCGCGACGAGTGGAACGCCGAAGAGGATGTACAGGGCGATCGCTCCACCGATGACCTCGGCGAGATCGGTTGCAGCGGCGACGAGTTCAGCCTGGGCCCAGTAGAGCCTGCGGCCGGCCGGGCGGAGGCGCTCGCCGAGCAGCTGGGGAAGGCTCTTGCCCGTCACGAGACCGAGCTTCGCCGAGAGGTACTGCACGATCACCGCCATCACGTTCGCCGCGACGAGCACCCAGAGCAGCGTGTAGCCGTACTTCGCGCCGGCCGAGAGGTTTGCGGCCACATTTCCTGGGTCGACGTATGCAATGGCGGCGACGAACGCAGGCCCGAGGAGCCCGAGCAGTCGCCGTTCAGGGCGTCTTGTCCGGGTCGAGGGCATCATGCTCCCTATCGTAATACGGCGGTCCGGAATCTCAAGTTCGATGCAACGAACTTGAGGTTCACGGTGGCGCGGCAGGGGGGACGGATAGGCTTGACCCATGCAGCACGACCCACAGGACGATCCATCGGGGGAAGCTCCGACCTCGAGTGAGTCGACCGCGGGTGGCGCCGAAAGCGACGGGCTGCTCGATCGCATCGAACTCATCGAGTCGCAGCCGCTCGACCGGCGCGCGCAGGGCTTCGAACAGCTCCACGATGAGTTGCTGGCCGAGCTGCAGCGCAGCGACACCGAGGGGGCCTGACCCGGTGGCAGCGGAGAGCCGGTGGGACGGCCCACTCGAACGGGTCGACCGCGCCGTCGTCGAGCTCGGGCTGGTGCGGTCACGCAGCCGTGCGGCGGAGCTGATCGGCGCGGGCGGGATCGCGATCGACGGCGTCACCGCCACCAAGCCGGGGACGCGGGTGCGCGCCGGCGCGCTCGTGAGCGTGCGCGGCGACGACCACTACGTGAGCCGCGGCGCCCACAAGCTCATCGCCGCACTGACGGCGTTCGCCATCGACCCAGCGGGCAGGCTCGCGCTCGATCTCGGAGCCTCGACGGGCGGCTTCACGCAGGTGCTGCTCGAACACGGGGCCCGGGAGGTGCTCGCGGTCGACGTCGGCCACGACCAGCTCGCACCGGAGCTGCGCGCGGACCCGCGCGTGCGCGTCGTCGAGGGCTGCAACGCGCGCGAGCTCGACGCCGCGCTGCTCGCCACGCTTACCGGCGTAGCCGAGCGACCGAGCCTCGTCGTCGCCGACCTCTCCTTCATCTCCCTTACGTTGATCCTGCCCGCGATCACCCGCTGCACCGACCCGGGGGCGGAGCTTGCGCTCCTCATCAAGCCCCAGTTCGAGGTCGGGCGGGTGCGCGACGGGATCGTGACCGACCCGGCGCTGTGGCGGGAGGCGATCCTGAAGGTGCTCACCTCGGCGGCGGAGAACGGGCTCGGCGTGCGCGGCCTCGCCCCGTCACCGATCGCGGGCGGCGAAGGCAATCGTGAATTCCTCGTGCATCTGCTGCGCGGCGAACCGACCGATCCGGGAGAATGGACGGAGCGCATCGACGAGGTGTGCGCGCCCGCATACACGCGTGAAGAGGGGAGCGGCGAGTGACAGTTTCAGCGCAGGACCGGTGCATGCTCATCGTGTCGCACACCTATCGAACCGAGGCGATTGAGGCAACGGCCGCGGTCGTCGACGCCCTTATTGCTGCAGGCGTCGTTCCCGTGCTTGGCGCGGCGGACCGAGCGGAGTTCGCGCCGCATATGGACGTCACCCGCACTGCGGTACTCGGTGACGAGGTCCCCCTGAGCCAGCTCGAGGCGGCGTTTGTGCTCGGCGGTGACGGCACGATCCTGCGCGCGGCGGAGATGCTGCACGGCTCGGCGTGCCCGATCGCGGGCGTGAACCTCGGCCACGTCGGCTTCCTCGCCGAGATGGAAAGCTTCGACCTCGGCTTCACGGTCGAGCAGGTGCTTGCCGGCAACTACACGGTCGACGAGCGCCTCACCCTCGACGTGCGTGCCGAACTCAACGGTGAGGTGCTCGCGGAGACGTGGGCGCTGAACGAGGCGACAGTCGAGAAGCGCAGGCGCATGCTCGAAGTGTCGGTCGGGATCGACGACCACCCGGTGTCTGTGTTCGCCTGCGACGGCGTCGTGCTCGCGACCCCGACCGGATCGACGGCCTACGCGTTCTCGGCGGGAGGGCCGATCGTGTGGCCCTCCGTGCAGGCGCTGCTCATGGTGCCGATCGCCGCGCACGCCCTGTTCAATAAGCCGCTCGTCGCGGGGCCCGACTCCGAGCTCACCGTGCGGATCCTGCCCGAGAACATCGGTCCGGGCGTCATGTGGTGCGACGGCCGGCGCCGGACCGAGCTGCCCGCCGGATCGGTCGTGACGGTGCGGCGCTCGCCCGAGACCGTGCGCATCGCGCGGCTGAACGAGGCGCCGTTCTCTGAGCGTCTCGTGCGCAAGTTCGACCTCCCGGTCTCGGGGTGGCGGGGCGACCGGAATGGGAACGGCCGCAGCGGCGGCGCGAGCGCGGCAGCGACCCGCGCTGACGACGGCACCAACGGAGGTGGTGAGGCATGATCGAAGAACTCCGCATCAAAGACCTCGGGGTGATCGCCGACGCGACGCTCCCGCTCGGGCCAGGCTTCACCGCGATCACCGGCGAGACCGGCGCGGGCAAGACCATGGTCGTGAGCGCGCTCGGCCTCCTCATGGGCGAACGCTCGGACGCCGGGGCGGTGCGCATCGGCGCGAGCCAGGCGCGCGTCAGCGGCATCGTGCACACCGCAGACGCCGCGGTCGCAGACATCGTCGACGAGCTCGGCGGCGACGTCGAAGACGGCGACCTCGTCATGAGCCGCACCGTGTCGGCCGAGGGCCGCAGCCGTGCGGCAGTCGGCGGCGCAAGCGCGCCCGTCGGCGCCCTCGGGCGGCTCGCAGACCGGCTGTTCGCCGTCCACGGCCAGTCGGAGCAGCTGCGATTGAAGTCGCAGTCGGCGCAGCGCAACACCCTCGATAGGTTCGGTGGTTCGAAGATCGCGGACGCCCTGCGCGCCTACCGCGACGTGCACGCCGAGCGGGTCGCGGCCGAGGAGCGCCTGCTCACGCTCACCGAGACGCAGGAGTCCAGGGCGGCCGAGGCCGCGAAGCTCCGCGCCGAGCTCGAGGAGATCAACGCCGTCGAACCGGTTGCCGGCGAGGAGATCGAGCTCACCCAGCGGATCGAGATGCTCGGCAACGTCGAGGGCCTGCGCGCGGCCGCGGTCGGCGCGGGGGAGGCGCTCGCAAGCGAGTCCGACGACCCCATGCAGCGCGACGCCGGCGGGCTCGTCGATCTCGCGGTGCAGGATCTTGAGCGGGTCGCCGACCTCGACCCGCGCATCGCCGCAGTCGTCGAACAGCTGCGCTCGGTGAGCTTTCAGATCGCCGACGCCGCGAAGGAGCTCGCGGCCTACGCGAGCGACCTCGACGAAGAAGGGCCGGGCGAACTCGCCCGTGCAAACGACCGCCTCGCGCAGCTGACGGCGCTCTTCCGCTTCTACGGCGCGACGAGCGCGGAGGTGCTCGAGCACGCGGAGGCCTCGTCGCGCGCGCTCCTCGAGCTCGACAACGACGACGAGGCGCTCGGAGGGCTTGCCGACCGCGTCGCCGAGCTCACCGAGCAGGAGGGCGCCCGCGCCGCGACGCTCACGGAGCTGCGCACGCGCGCGGCCGCCGAGCTCGGCACCGCCGTCAGCGCGGAACTGCGCGAGCTTGCGCTCCCCGACGCCCAGTTCGTGGCGTCGATTGCTCCCCTCGACGCGCTGACCACGTCTGGCGCCGACGAGGTCCAGTTCCTGCTCGCCCCGCACCCGGGATCGACGCCGCGGCCGATCGCGAAGAGCGCCTCCGGCGGCGAGCTGTCGCGCGTCATGCTCGCCCTCGAGGTCGTGCTCGCGGGCGCTGACCCCGTGCCGACCTTCGTCTTCGACGAGGTGGACGCAGGCGTCGGCGGCGCCGCAGCGATCGAGATCGGGCGGCGGCTCAAACAGCTCTCGAAGACGTCGCAGGTCATCGTCGTCACCCACCTCGCGCAGGTCGCCGCCTTCGCGACGAACCACCTCCGCGTCGTGAAGGACTCGAGCGGCGGGTTTACGCAGTCGAGCTGCCAGCGGCTCGACGGTGACGCCAGGCTCGCGGAGATGGCGCGCCTGCTGTCCGGCCTCGATACGTCCGAGAGCGCCCTCGACCACGCCGCAGAACTGCTGCAGCTCGGGGCGTAGCGCGGGAGGGATGCCTCGCTCTGAGCGGCTCTCCTCCGCGGTTCCCGCGTCGGCCGGGCCCGAGGGCGTGCCCGGCGGCGTCGCCGCGCGAGGCGATGCCTCGCTCTGAGCGGCGTGCCGCTGCTACGCTCACTGCATGTCGATATTCAAGTCCATAGGCTTTGGCAAGAAGACCAAGGCGCCGGAGGTGACGGAGCAACAGAGTTCCGAGCCAACCGAGCCGAAGCTCGTGCTGCATGCCGACACGAAGCAGATGGACGCGGAAGTTCGCGAGATGTATCGCGACGCACGCGAGGCCGCCCTGGACGCGGAGGATGAGGCGCGCGAGAGCCCGAAGCGTGAGTTCACGATCGGCCGCCCGTTCGCGCTCGGCTTCACCGTGACGCTCGGCGTGCTCGTCGCGCTCGTCGTCGGCGACATGGTCGGTCAGCTGTCGACGATCCTCATGTACGTCGTCGCCGCGCTGTTCATCGCGCTTGGCCTTGACCCCGTCGTGCGGTGGCTCGAACGGCACGGCGTGCGGCGGCCGCTCGGCATCGGCATCGTGTTCGTCGGCTTCATCCTCATCATCGGCGGCATCCTCGCGATCGTGATCCCGATGATCGGCAACCAGGTCGCGCAGCTCGTGCAGAGCGCCCCTGAGATCGTCCGCAACCTCACGAACGAGCAGTGGTACAAGGACGTAAACGACCGCTTCGGCGAGTTCGTCGACTTCAACTCGATCCTGAAGATGGGGCAGGACTTCATCGGGAAGCCCTCGAACTGGGCGTCGGTCGCCGGCGGAGTCTGGCAGGCAGGCATCGGGATCGCGAACGGCCTCACCGCTGGCCTCATCGTGCTCATCCTGTCGCTGTACTTCCTCTCCTCGCTGCGCACCATCAAGCGCGGGTTCTACTCGATCGTGCCGCGTTCGGGCCGTGCGAAGGTCATCGACATCACCGAGCAGGTGACGAAGTCGGTCGGTGGCTACGTGAACGGCATGGTCGTGCTCGCGCTCGTGAACGCGACGCTCGGCTTCATCATGATGACCATTGTCGGGGTCCCGTTCGCGGGCCTCGTCGCGGTCGGCGTGTTCCTGCTCGCGCTCATCCCGCTCATCGGCTCGGTCCTCGCGACCGTGCTCGTGACGGCGATCGCCCTGTTCAACTCGCCAATCACGGCGCTCGTCGCGGCGATCTACTACCTCATCTACATGCAGCTCGAGTCGTACCTTCTCACGCCGCGCATCATGAACCGCGTGGTGTCGGTGCCGGGCTCGCTCGTCGTCATTGGCGCGCTCGCCGGCGGTACGCTGCTCGGCCTGCTCGGCGCGCTCATCGCGATCCCCGTTACCGCCGCGGTGTTGATGATCATCAAGCAGGTGTGGGTGCCGCGCCAGAACGCCAGGTAGCGGCCGGCGCGCCGACCGCTCCAGACTCCCAGCCGACCGCTGTTCACCAGACCGAAGAAGTGATAGGATTGAAGCCCGTGGGCACAAACGCGGAACAGAGCAAAACAACCAAGCACATCTTCGTGACCGGTGGGGTTGTTTCCTCACTCGGCAAGGGCCTGACCGCCGCGAGTCTCGGTAATCTTCTTACCGCACGCGGCCTGCATGTTGTCATGCAGAAGCTGGATCCCTACCTGAACGTCGATCCGGGGACGATGAACCCGTTCGAGCACGGCGAGGTCTTCGTGACCGACGACGGTGCCGAGACGGACCTCGACATCGGGCACTACGAGCGCTTCCTCGGCATCAACCTGTCGCAGGCTGCGAACGTGACGACCGGGCAGATCTACTCGGAGGTCATCCAGAAGGAGCGCCGCGGCGACTACCTCGGCGCGACCGTCCAGGTGATCCCGCACATCACCAACGAGATCAAGCGTCGCATGCGCCTGCAGGCAGAGCAGGATCCGCAGCCCGACGTCATCATCACCGAGATCGGCGGCACCGTCGGCGACATCGAGTCGCAGCCGTTCCTTGAGTCGGCGCGCCAGGTGCGCCACGAGCTCGGCCGCAAGAACGTCATCTTCGTGCACGTCTCGCTCGTGCCGTTCATGGGCGCCTCGGGCGAGCAGAAGACGAAGCCTACCCAGCACTCGGTCGCGCAGCTGCGCTCGATCGGCATTCAGCCCGACGCGCTCGTGCTGCGCTCGGACCGCCCGGTCACGGGCGACAACCTCCGCAAGATCGCCCTCATGTGCGACGTTGAAGAGAGCGCGGTCGTGAACGCGATCGACGTGAAGAGCATCTACGACCTCCCGCAGCTGCTGAACTCGCAGGGCCTCGACCAGACCATCGTCGACCACCTGCAGCTCACCGACCGCGTCACCGACGTGGACTGGACCGGCTGGCGCCCCGTGCTCGACGCGGTGCACAACCCGAAGGGCGAGGTCACGATCGGCCTCGTCGGCAAGTACATCGACCTCCCCGACGCATACCTCTCGGTCACCGAGGCGCTCCGCGCCGGCGGCTTCGCGCACTCGACCAAGGTGAACATCGAGTGGATCCCGTCGGACTCGTGCGAGACCCCCGAGGGCGCACGCGAGCACCTGTCGCACCTGCACGCGATCTGCGTGCCTGGCGGCTTCGGCATCCGCGGCATCGAGGGCAAGCTTGGCGCGCTCCGCTTCGCCCGCGAGAACGGCATCCCGACGCTCGGCATCTGCCTCGGCCTGCAGTGCATGGTCATCGAGTACGCGCGCAACGTCGCCGGGCTCGAGGGCGCGTCCTCGACCGAGTTCGACCCCGAGACCCCGGTCCCGGTCATCGCGACGATGGCGGAACAGGTCGAGATCTTGGGCGGCGGCGACCTGGGCGGCACCATGCGGCTCGGCCTGTACGAGGCGAAGCTCGCTGAGGGCTCCCTCGCCGCAGAGGTCTACGGAGCCGACACCGCGAGCGAGCGCCACCGCCACCGCTACGAGGTGAACAACGAGTACCGCGACCAGATCGCGGAGGCTGGCCTCTCGTTCTCGGGCCTCAGCCCGGACGGCGGCCTCGTCGAGTACGTCGAGCTGCCCCGCAGCGTACACCCGTACTACATCGCCACCCAGGCGCACCCCGAGCTGCGTTCGCGCCCCGGCAAGCCGCACCCGCTGTTCGCGGGCCTCGCGGGCGCCGCGATCGAGCGTCGCGAGGCGGCGAGCCTGTTCGAGGTCGAAGAGACCTCGGCGGAGTAACCACACGTGCTGAACGCGGCCGGCCACGAGCCCCCGATCGCCGACGAGCCCGCACCCGACGTGCGCGTGCTCGAGAGCACGGAGCTCGTGGCCGGTCACGTCTGGGACATCAGGCGCGACCGCCTCGACTTCGGCGGCACCGTGCTTGAGCGCGACTACATGGACCATCCGGGCGCCGTCGCCGTGCTTGCGCTCGACGACGAAGATCGCGCGCTCATGTTCCGGCAGTACCGCCACCCGATCGCGCACCGCGACTGGGAGATTCCCGCGGGCCTCATGGACGTCGCCGGCGAGAGCGGCCTCGTCGGAGCCAAGCGGGAGCTCGCCGAGGAGGCGGACCTGCAGGCGACCGAGTGGTCGCTGCTGCTCGAGATGTTCCTCAGCCCCGGCGGCTCCAGCGAGGCGATTCGCGTCTTCCTCGCCCGCGGCCTGAGCGAGGCCGTGCACGAGTTCGTGCGCGAGGGCGAAGAGGCCGAGCTTGAGCCGGTGTGGGTGCCGCTCGAGGACGCGGTCACCGCGGCGCTCGACGGGCGCATCGGAAACGCGCTCACCGTCGGGGCCGTGCTCGCGGCGGCCGCGTCGAAGGCGGCGGGGTGGACGACGCTCCGCGATCCTGATCTGCCGTGGACCGCGCGCGACCGCGTGCGCGGCGAACGCTCGAGGTAGGCGCATGGAGCCGGGGCAAGCGATCGCGAAATACCTCAGGCACCTGAGCATCGAGCGCGGCCTGAGCGACAACAGCATGGCCGCGTACCGGCGCGACTTCGCGAAGTACGCCGACTGGCTCGGTGCGCGCGGCGTCGACGACCTCGCCGCCGTCACGCCCGACACGATCTCGGCGTACGTCGCCGCGCTCGCCGAGGAGACGCGCGCCCCGCGGGCCACGGAGCCCGGCGGCGAGACGGCCGATCAGGATCCGGTGCCCGCGTACTCCGCCGCCTCCATCACGCGAATGGTGTCGACCGTGCGCGGGCTGCACCGGTTCCTGTACGACGAGGGCGCGCTCCCCGAGAACGCCGGCCGCGGCGTGCGCACCCCGAAGAAGGGCAAGCGGCTCCCGAAAGCGCTCCCCATCGAGGACGTCGAGGCGCTGCTCGCGGCCGTGACCGGCGACGACCCGGTGTCGCTCCGCGACCGCGCGCTCCTCGAACTGCTCTACGCGACCGGCGCGCGGGTGAGCGAGGTCGCCGCGATCGACCTCGACGACCTGTACGCAGGGACGGGCCGCGAGGGCTCAGACGTGTGGGGCGACCCGGAGGGGACCCTCAGCGACGGCGGCCTGCTGCGCGTTACCGGCAAGGGATCGAAGACCAGGATCGTGCCATATGGCAGCTACGCCGGCCGCGCGCTCGCCGCCTACCTCGTGCGCGCCCGGCCGCAGTTCGCGGCCCGCGGCACCGGCACACCCGCGCTGTTCCTCGGGCCCCGCGGCGCGAGGCTCTCCCGCCAGAGCGCATGGCTCGTCATCCGGGCCGCGGCAGAGGCGGCGGAGCTCACGCAGGAGGTGTCGCCGCACACGCTGCGGCACTCGTTCGCGACGCACCTGCTCGCCGGGGGCGCCGACGTGCGCGCCGTGCAGGAGCTCCTCGGGCACTCCTCGGTGACGACGACCCAGATCTACACGCAGGTCACCGCGGACACGCTGCGCGAGCACTACGTGAACGCGCACCCGCGGGCGAAGTAGGGGCGCGCTGGGCGTTGATCGGCCCCCGGGCTCAGGAAGCTTTCTGATTCCGGGGGCCGACTAGTGGCGAGAGACGAATGTGTCCCGCTATTTCCAGTGTTACTGTGCGGCTAGTATCTCTCCGGCTCGGGGGCCTCGCGGCACGTAACGTCCGGTGGGACCCCCCACAACGGCACCGTTCTTGAGGACGTGTGAGCCACGCACGAACGTGTCGGTTACGAGTGCTTCGAGCGTAAACCCATCAAACGGCGTGTACTCCTGGCGCGACTCGGAGTCCTCCGGGCGAATGACAGTGGTCTGCGTCGGATCGACGAGGGCAATATCCGCGTCATACCCAACAGCCAGATCTCCCTTGTCGGTCAGCCCGAAACGGCGTGCAACGTTCCACGAGGTGAGCTGTGCGATTCGCTGCTCTGACACCCCCCGCTTCAGACCCTCACCAACGAACCCGGGTAGGAGATACTCTGCCCCACCAAATCCCGATCGTGCAGCGAAAATGTCGTCGTGGGCGTCACCTTTGCCAAATTTCTCATCTTCAGTGCAGCACGCGTGGTCGCTGACGATCCAGTCGATGTTTCCTTCACCAACGTGGTGCCAAAGCGCTTCGATATCTGCCTCCGAGCGCAGAGGCGGGTTGACCTTGCCACCGAAGTTTGCCGCCGTGTTGTAGCTCGCCAGGAGATGCCCGATCGTTACCTCACGACGGAAGTTGACGTGCGGGAATGCGTCCTTCATGAGCATGGCCGCCTCCAGCGCCTTGGCCGAAGTCAAGTGCAGGAGGTTAATAGTGGGCAGTCGTGTTTCGTGCGCCAAGTACGAGGCAATGGTGATCGCCAGCCCCTCCGAGTGCGGCGGGCGTGCCGCGCTGTAAGCCTCGAGACCTTTGAGCTTGCCTTCTTCCTGCACTATCTCGGTGTACGCGCGCATAATCTCCGCGGTCTCACAGTGGAGGCCGAGGGAAATCTCGTCCGCGAATTCTGGCAGCTCTTCGCGCAACCGCTGCACGCCGCGCATGACGAATTCGAAGTGGGCGATGTCGTAATTCTCACCCTCAGGCAGCATGAGAAACTCTCGCTGGCTCGACGATGCTCCGTGCAAACCGAAGCCGCCGTAGAACATGTAGATTTTGAATGAGGTTACGCCAAATTCGTTGGTCAGCATGGGCAACTCGTCGATGTGCTGCTTCGACATCGGTGCGACGTGAAAGGCGTAATCAATGTGCGAGCGGCCGGCGCAGGCGTTGAGAACCTTGGGCATGAACTGAGCGTATGAGCCGCCCTCGTTCATGTAGTACTGGCCAGTTCGGGTGTAGTTGATGCCTGTGGTTACGCCGCCCTGGGCCGATGCACGCGACTCACTGACGATGTCTTGATCAATGGGATTGTAGATGCCCCAGTGTTGGTGCGCATCAATCACACCGGGGAAGGCAAGCTTGCCCTCGCCATCGACAACGTGCTTTGCGAGCTCAGCGTTAATGGAAGACTCAATTGCCGCGATCTTGCCGTCTTTGACCGCGATATCGCCGACGATCGGGTCTGCGGTAGCGCTCACTACTTTGACATTCCTGATGAGAAGGTCGAATTCAGACATGTTCACTCCTTGGAAGTTGTTCGGTTGCTAGGGGAATGTGAGGCGAGCGGTACTGCAATCGCTTCGCCGACGGACGTCAATCGCTCGAATTCTGCGACTGAAGCACGCACGTGTTGCACGGAATGCTCACTGAGCACTCTGGAGGCGTTGTCCTGAAACTTCGCCCCGAGCTCGTCAAAGCTGAGTGGATGCTCCGGCCCTCCGCGATTGACGAGCACCTTCTTCTCGAGGCGCTGCCCGTCGACGGTTAACACACGTAGTACCCCGGGGAATTGATGAGGGAAGATGGCATCGCACTCGGCGTCGGCGACCACCGTAACCTTGTCCATGATCTTGCGTAGTTCCGGATCCGTCGCGCGTGCATCGGTGAAGTCGTCCAGGCCGAGGCCCAAACCACCGCCCCCGGTAAGGGCGGCAGCGATCACGAAGGGGGCGCTGAACTGTGCCATGTATCCAGTTTCGGGGCGCCGCTTGACTGCGATAGGTTCCCCAATGGTGCGCGCGGGGGCCGCAGCCGCGCCGAGCTCGATGCTCTTGATGGCCTCGGGTCGGAGCCCCTCCGCGCGGAAAGCCAGGGCTGCGTCAATTGCTGCGTGAGTGAAATGGTTCGCCGGATACGGCTTGAAGAAGATACTCGGGACTGACCACACTTTTCCGAGATCCCGAGTGATCTCTTCCGGATCGAACTTTCCGTGCAACCAAGCTTCGTAGAAGCCGAATCTGCCCTCCAAGACAGTCGGTGGGCCAGTGAACCCGAGCGATACGAGTTGCGATGCCGACACTGCTGCGTGGGCTGCCCAGCCGCAGTGCATTCGTTTCACCGTCCCGCCGGTGCGGTTGGACTCGATCAGCCCTGAAGCCATGGATGCAGTGACTCCAAGCACGTCGGCGAGGCCAGTCTCGTCCAACCCGCTCAGCAGGCCGGCGGCGACCGCTGCGCCCATGGCGCCGGTGATTGAGGTGGCGTGTTGGCCGTGCTCAAAGAATGTAGAGTTGCCAGCTTCCTGGTCATAACCGGCCATTCCCAGCCGGACGCACACCTCAATTCCAACGGCGATCGCTGCAATCGTGGCCTCGCCGGATGCCCCAGTTGCCTCGGCGACTGCGAGCGTAGCGGGGACGATAGTTGCACTTGGATGCAGCACCGAAGGGAGATGGGTGTCGTCGTAGTCGAGGGAGTGGGCCAGCACGCCGTTGACGAATGCGGCGTTCTGGGCGGGGACCGCGTGGGAGAGCCCAATGGCGGTCGCCTGTGGGGTACCGCCTTGTCGCTCTACCCATTGCATGGCTGCCTGGCTCGTTGACAGTTCTGTTGCGGCGAAACAGATGCCAAGAATATCGAGGATCCTACCTCTCACGCTTTCTACCACCGCCGAGGGAAGCGTATCGAAGTGAGTCTCGTATGCGAAGCGTGCCAGCTGCTGCGAAAGGGTCAGACTACTCACCAGCGACCACCGCCAGCGGGCGCACTGGAGAGCCAGTTGCCCCGAAAATGTTCAAGGGTACGAGCACGAGGGTGAATTCCCACACCTGTTCGTGAGAGATCTCCTCGAGATTCATCGCTTCAATGATGTAGATCCCGTGTTCGACAAGGAAGATGCGGTGAACGGGTAGCAAGCCATGGCCGGCACCGGGCTGGAGGCACTCGAACGCGATCGAATCGGCTCCTGCAGCGTGGATTTTCCGATCGGCAAGCCACTGGCCGACCTCCGGGCCGATACCCGGCACGCCGGATGGACCACCGACAAATGTAGCGCCCTCGTCAAATTTTGCACCCCAGCCGGAACGAATGAGCACGACGTCGCCTTCACGAACTTCGGTCCCCTGCTTCTCGAGTGTCGCCTCGAAGTCAGCGAGTGTGATCTCATAGCCACCGTCGAGCGTGGTTACGCCCAGATAAGCCGCGACATCGACGAGGATTCCCCGACGTAGCATTGGTTCGATCGTATGAACGCCATGCTCAACGTACTTCCCGCCCAGGCACGCGTCGCCCGCGTCGGCGCCGCCATACAACTCACCATCCTGACTGACGTGCGCGAGAGCATCGATATGGGTGCCCACATGGGTGCCAGTCGTGATCATGTCGTTTGCCGCGCTGCCGCCATCGGCACGCACCATGTCGCCATGGCGCCGCGGCAGCACATGCCAGAATTGAGGATGGTTCGGCGACTGCGGCATCCCGACGCGCAGCTGTCGCGCTAAATCGTACGTTCGAACGTCCCCGTTCAGGGCCTGAACTAACCGGTCGGTCACTTGATCGCACCACTTTCTCTAAGGTCTTGGATTTGGTCAGCCGTATAACCGGCTTCGAGGAGAACTGCGTCGGTATCTGCTCCGTGAGCGCGGCCCGTGAAACGAATCGACCCGGGTGACTTTGACATCCGCCACATGACGTTGTGCTGGAGGAGCGGTCCGAGGTCAGGATCGTTGACCTCCGTCAGCATTTCTGTTTGTCGAATATGAGGGTCATCCACGATGTCAGCAGCGTCATATACGGGGGCGATGGCGGCGCCGGCTTCGGTGAAAGCCTCGACGACTTCGTCGAGAGTGCGGGCGGCGATCCAGTCACCGACGTACCCATCCAGGAGCTCAACGTGTTCGACTCTGCCTGCGCCGGTCGCAAACCAGGGTTCGGTGATGACCTCTGGGTGCCCGACGAGTGTGAGAACACGTTCTGCAATTGATTGCGCGCTTGTTGAAATTGCGAGCCACTTACCGTCTCCAGTGAGGTAGGTGTTCCTGGGGGCGTTGTTCACGGATCGATTGCCGTTGCGCTCGCCGATGATGCCGAGCTGCTGGTAAACCGTCGGTGAAGGGCCAACAGCGGTGAGGATAGGTTCGAGAATGCTCATGTCAACAACCTGCCCTTCGCCTGTGGCATCGCGATGACGAAGTGCCATGACAGTGGCCGACGAGGCAGCGATACCGCAAATACTGTCAGCAAGTCCAAAGGCAGGCAGGCTCGGCGCGGCATCGGCGGGACCGGTTAGGTGGGCGAAGCCGCTCATCGACTCAGCCAGGGTGCCGAAGCCCGCGCGCGCGGCGTATGGGCCGGTTTGGCCAAATCCGGTAATCCGGACGATGACGAGGCCTGGATTGAGCGCGTGTAGTTCCGCCGGGGAAAGCCCCCATCGTTCAAGCGTTCCTGGTCTGAAATTCTCAACCAACACATCGGCGTCCCGCACGAGGCGTTTAAGGGCCTCGGCTCCGCTCGGCACGCTCAAACTAAGTGCAACGCCACGTTTGTTACGAGAGACTTCTTTCCACCAGATGGGATGACCGTTCTTTTGGTGGCCATGCCCACGTAGCCCGTCAGGCTTCGTAGGATGCTCGATCTTGATGACCTCTGCGCCAAAGTCGCCGAGAATCTGGCAGCACAGGGGACCTGCGATGATCGTCGACGCGTCTATGACCTTGATTCCCGAAAGCGGGGCCTGATCTGTGCCCAATGGTGCCTCCTTTGGCAGCGGGTGAGCGTCACGGGCGGGAGCCGCAACGGACGCCAATGAGTCTACAGAAAAGTTTCGTTCAAAGAAACATGCGGTTCAGAATTTACGATCTAAGCGTGGCGGTTAATTCAAAATCTATCTCAGAATATCGTTTTGATCTGGTTTTATTGTTTGAACAACGAGAGTTTTGTTCCTGGAAGACTGTTCCTACTTGCGGAACGTCAGCGAGTCGTTAATCGCAACTATGCGTTTGGCTCCCTCAACCATTGCGGCATCGAGGAATGATCCATCAGGCAGCACCACCGTGCCGGAACTGTCTGCAGCTGCCTCGCCAACGCGGGTCAGAGTCTCCCGCGCCCGAACGACTTCCTCGGTTGAAGGCGCAAACGACTCTCGGATTGGGGCAAGCTGCGAAGGGTGTATCGCTGCGCGGCCCAGGAAGCCCAGCATTCGACCCTTGGTGCAGCTTGCGCGAAGGCCCTCGCTGTCTCTCACGTTGGTAAAGACGCTCATGAGTGGGGGGACGATCCCTGCGGCAGCCGCGGCGTTGACGATTCGTGATCGGGCCCAGGCGAGGCCAAAGTTCGCCTCGAGACCCGGGGGAAGTCCGAGTGCAGAGCAAAGGTCCGCTTCCCCTAGGCCGATTGAGGACACTCCGGCCTGCGCAATCGCAAAAGCGTTCTCGACGCCGAGCGGTGACTCGATAAGGGCGTGCCAGTGTCTCCCCGGGAGGAGCTCCTGAGCCCGCTCTACGTCCTCGGCGGCGTGAACCTTCGGCATACGGATTTCTACGTGTGGTGGAAGGTGCGCAACTGCGGCGAGATCGGCATCGTGCCAGATTGAACCTCGCGGGTTCACCCTTACCTGCACTTTTTGTTCCCCCATGGCAAGGTCGGACAGAGCACTGTGCATCCCCAGTCGTGCCCGGTGCTTATTGTCGGCGCTTACGGCGTCTTCCAAGTCAACGATGACGATATCGGCACCGGACCCGAGTGCTTTCCGCACACGATCTGTGCGGTCTCCAGGAACGTAGAGCGCAGTGAGTGCGACACTGGCAGGTGAGCGATGCATTTCCATAGTTTGTTCGACTCCTGTGCAAGTGATGGTTACGGGTTGAGTGGGGCCTTGAGCCCTGCAGTGAGTTGATCGGCTGCGGCCATGGCCTGGTTCGCTAGCGACACCTCCCTTTCGGGAGTAAGGCGTGACGTGAGCGCGGCCACGCTGATCGCGCCAATCACTTCGTTGAATCGGTTGCGCACGGGAGCAGCGAAACTCGTTGAGTCCCGAACCCGCTCGCCGGTGGTGCGCGCGAAACCCTCTTGGCGTACACGTTCGAGTCGGGCTCTGAGCATCTCCGGTGCAGTAATGGTGCTTTCGCTGAGTGCGGGAACTGGAGCGCGCAGCGAAGCCTCGATCTCGTCGTCAGGGAGGAACGCGAGGATTGCGGCGCCTGAGGCTCCAACCGTCAGGGGATGCGTTGCTCCGACCTCTACGGAAATGCGCACAAGCTGTCGGCTCTCGACTTGCCCAATGTAGACCCGGCGGTGGCCGATGCGGGACGACAGCGTCGTGGTTTCGCCTGCTATTTCTGCTAGGTCTGTGATGATCTCCATTCCTAGCCGGCGAAACCGAGTCGTCTGGTTCGCAGAGTCAACGAGCGAAAAGGCAGCGAAGCCAACCTGATACTTGCGGGTTTCGGGATTCTGCCAGAGGAATCCCGTCGAGCATAGTGTCTGCACGATTCTGTGAACCACGGCTTTGCTGAGGCCCGTTGTTTGAGCAATGTGTGTAATCCCAATCGGCTCCTTGGAGCCTGCGAAAGCTAGGAGTACCTCTGCTACTCGGGCGGTCGTGGAGTCAGCTGGGGTTTGGGGGCGGATCGGCGTCTCGCTCATCGGATCACTTTCTGTCTCTGTGTGCATGGGAGCTCACCGAAAAGAGTGTCGGTGTGCGTAAAGCGTATGTATATACTCGCAGGAGTCGGGCTCGATGCCGAGTCTGAATGTTCCATTTAGAGGAATTCTATGCGTGAAGATGTATTGAGGGAACTCTCCGCTTTCGCGGCGGGAGTGGATATCGCAGATGTGCCCGTGTCGGTGCGGGAAGCGCTTGGAAAGACCCTGTTCGACTCCATCGGAGTCGCCGTGGCTGGGGCTGGTACGCCGGAGCTGGTTTGCCTGCGGGGAGCCTGGCCCCGCACGCCGGGACCCTGCACGCTCTGGGGCGGAGAAGGAGACGTTAACCTCGAAGCGGCCGTGATGCTCAACGGGGTCGCGCTGTGCTCGCTTGAGCTCGACGAGGGAAACAAATTCGCTCGAGGCCATCCCGGGGCTCACGTTATTCCGGCGGCTATCGCGGAGGCCGAGCGCCTGAATGTTTCCGGGGCCGAAATGCTCTCGGCGGTGCTGGCTGGCTATGAAATCGCAGCGAGGGTAGCGCGCGCATTCTCCCCAGTGGAGGGGCTGCATCCGCACGGCAACTGGGGAGCGATCGGTGCGGCAGTGGCAGTAGGGCGATTGAATGGCTTTTCAGAAGCTGAGCTTGCGGAAAGTATGGATGCCGCCGCTGGCCTGGTGCTGGCTTCGCCGTTTGCGAGTGCGATAGCTGGATCATTCGTGAGGAACACGTGGGTGGGGACCGCTGGGCTCAACGGGGTTACGGCGGTGCGTCTCGTCCAGGCTGGTCTCGGCAGTGTTGACGAGACCGGGCAAGTAACGCTCGGCCAGATTCTCGGGAGAATAGACACGGCAGAGCTCACCGCAGAGTTAGGCACGCGCTGGGAAGTTTCGGGCGGTTACTACAAGCGCCACGCCTCGTGCAACTACACCCACCCACCGGCCGACGCCGCACTGCTGCTGCGGAAGACGTTCAGCCCGCAACTCGACGATATCGAAGCGATTGAGGTGGCGACTCACCGATTAGCGGCGCCGCTGGCATCGGTCGAGCCGACAAATCGGCTAGCGGCCATGTTCTCAATCCCGCACGTCGTGGCTGTAGCGCTACACCGCGGCATGTGCCTGCCAGAGAGCTTTGCTCCGGGGGCGCTCAATGCGCCCGAGATTGCCCAGCTGCGTGGCCTCGTCAATGTGGTCACTGACCCCGTGATCGACTCTCGGCTGCCGGCGGAACGGGGGGCAAGAGTCACTGTGTCTATGCGAAACGGAACTCACCATGAAATCAGTGTTCCGAACGCAATTGGAGACGCAGATCACTTCCCGCTGACAATGACGAATCTCCTGGAGAAGTTGCAGTCTCTTCTCGGGGATGAGCGTGCGGCGGCTCTACAAGCGCACGTCGCTCGCCTCTGGCAAGGGGAGAGCGTGCGAGAGGTGATGGCCGCTGTCCGGAAGGTCGCCTAGTAACCAGGGAGCGTGGCATCGCGCCCGACAACATAGTGGACAGGAATGAGAAATGAGAATACGAGCAATAACGCCAATCCGGGTAGACGAGTCGGAACTCACGCGAAGGCAGAAACGTTACGACAGGCTCGCACCGGAGGGGTGGCAGTTTGATGTTGAGAACCTCCCGCCAGGAGCGCCTGATCAGCTCGGCACGATCGCTGATCTACGCCGGTCCGAGGAAGCCGGTGTACATGTGGCACTGAACTCGCAGCGGAGCGCAACCGCGGCGGTAATGCCTGACTGTGTGCTCGACCCCGGAGTGCTCGCATTGTCCGAGGACGTTCCCCAGGCTGTGCTTGGAATCACCCGGCTGAGTGCTGGATTTCTCGCGGCACTGGGTGTGAAGTTCGGTGTCATTACACGGAATCGAGTCATTGCAGACGAATATGAAGCCACTGTTCGCCGCTACGGGATAGCCCACCTTTTCAGCGGAGCCTATGTGATGGATCTCAGCGTTGAGGACATCTCGAACACGGTGCTCTGGAACGCACGCGTCTCTGCAATTGTGGCCACGGCCTCAGCCGACGGTGTGGAGGTGTTGATTAATGGCTGCTCGGCCGTTGAAGTGACGGCAGCCCCAGGAGGGGTCCCCGTCGTGGACCCGACGGCTCTGGCCCTCAAGGTTGCTGAGCTAGGCGTCCAGGAGGGGTTGCTCGGGAATGTTGCGAGAAAGTGATTTCGCTCTACGGAACACGGGATTTCGGGCAAATATTGGGAAAATCTTTTGTTTTCTTGACATCACCGGGGTGCCTCCCGTGTATGCTGGGTGTCAGAAGTAACCTCAGATTCCGTTAATCGGAACTATGTCGATGGTGATGGAGGATGGCATGAAAGCAAAGAAGCTCACGCTTGTCGCAACGTTTGCAGTGGCCGCACTTGCGCTTACTGCGTGCCAAGGCGCCGCCGCTAGCGGTGGTTCTGGCGGCGATGGGGCCGTCGAAGAAATTGTAATTGGCGCGCTCCACCCGCTGAGCGGCGCCAACGCAGCCGATGGTCAGCAGATGAGTCACGCGGCCAAGATGGCGGTCGATGAGATCAACGAGGCTGGTGGAATCGAGTCGCTCAACGGGGCCAAGCTTGTGCTCGAAGCAGTCGATACCAAGGGCGAGCCAGAGACTGGCCAAAGCGAGGCCACGCGCCTGATCCAGGAGGGGGCTTCGGCACTCGTTGGATCGTTTCAAAGCGGAACGAGCGCCAATATCGCTGCCGTCTCAGAACGCAATGAGGTGCCGTTCGTGATGGACGTTTCGGCACTTGACTCGATTCTCGAGCAGGGCTATACATATTCGTTCCGAGTGCAGCCATCCGGTGGCATGATGGGCGAGCGGTCAGCCGTGTATCTCAAAGACATGGCAGATGAGGCAGGCACCGAGATTCAAAGAATCGGATTCCTCTATGAACAGGGCAACTATGGTGCTTCTGTATACAAAGCATTTGAGGCAAAAGCCTCTGAGCTTGGAATGACGGTATCCACCGCGATCAGCTACGACCCGGCCGCCAGTGACCTTTCGACTCAGGTGCAGCAGGCGCTCGCGGGGGGTGTGGATCTGCTCGCCGTGACGGGATACTACCGCGATGGGCTGCTGATCTCGCAGGCAGTCAACGCGATGGCGCCAGACGTAAAAGCCGTGTTTGGTGTGGCCAATGGAGGCTACGACCAAACCCAGTTTGTCGTGGACGCGCCAAACGGTGGCGAAGGCTACTTGAATGCCAACTATCGAATTGATGTCACGAACGATCGCAGCAAGGCTGTAGCCGCAGCGTTTGAAGAATCGTTTGGTGAGCCGATGCGTACGAGCGCCGCCCTAACGTATGACGCTGTGAACGTGATCGCTGCCGCGTTGGAAGAGGGCGGGAGCGCGGTTCCCTCTGATATCCGTGACGCCATCGCAGAACTGAGCTATGAGCCGATCGTCGTCAACGACGGCCCGGTGGAGTTTGACAGTGCCGGGCAGAACAAGAACGCCACAGTCTCTGTGCTGCAGGTGCAAGGCGGCAAGACGCTGACTGTGTTCCCCAACGAACTCGCTGAGGCCTCGTATGTCTTTCCGGCTCCGGTGAAGTAGGGATCATACGCGCCGTGGGAAAAGCAATAACTACACAAGTATCGACGGCCGAGACGTCCCCCGTCGCCGAGAGCGGTGTCAGCGCTCCGGGCGACGGTCCGGCTCGTCGTTTCAATGGTCCATCAATGCGAACGCTGCTGGTGACCCTCGCAATCATCGTGGTCGCTTCGGTCGTAGCCGGACTCGTGTCTGGCAGCACTACGGTGCTGGTGCAGGCGCTCAGCACGGGTTTGTTGACCGGTGGAATCTACAGTCTCATCGCGATGGGACTGACCTTGGTGTACGGGGTGCTACACGTTATCAACTTCGCTAACGGGGCGATGGTTGCGCTGGCAATGTTTATCACGTACGCCGCCGTCAACGGGCTTGGGATGCACCCATATGTTGCCTTGCTCGTCACGGTGCCAGCCATGTTCGTTATCGGGGTGGCGATTCAGGCGATGCTACTCAATCCGATCATGCGCGCGCCGATTCACACCCAGCTGTTGGTGACAATCGGCGTCGCGCTCGCAATCGAGAACATTCTTCTCCTGACCTTTGGGCCCAATCCGCTCTCAGTCTCGCTGCCGGGCAATCACGGCGTGAATATCTTTGGTGCCACGGTAGAGCTCAGCAGGATTTACGCATTTGTCGGAGCGCTGGTGCTCGTCGCAGTGCTGTGGATTGTCTTGCAGCGCACACGAATCGGCACGGCGATTCGGTCTGTGGCGTCGAGCCCGGAAGGGGCGCGACTGGTTGGAATTAACGTGAAGTTCATTTATGTGCTTACGTTTGGGCTGGGCGCCGCCGCAGCTGGGGCTGCCGGAACCTTTGTCTCGACCTTTACGACGGTCGAGCCCACGGCCGGAGCAATCTTCAACCTCACCGCATTCGTCGTTGTGGTGCTCGGTGGTATGGGTAATGTTCCCGGAGCCCTGGTCGGCGGGCTCATCGTCGGGCTGACAGAGCAGCTCGGCGGGCTCATCCTTCCCGGCCAATCGCCGCTTCTCGCGGTGTTCATTGTCTTCTTGATTGTGCTGTTTGCTAAGCCCAAGGGGATTTTTGGGAGGTCAGCATGACAACGTCAACAATTACTCGCCCGGAACCACCTGCTGCGACCGGTGCGATTATCGCCCGCCGTGTGTCGAATAACAACCAGCGGTGGAACTACATCATTCTCGCTGGAGTCGCATTGATCGGTGCGGTGCTCCCGTTCCTTTTGCCTCCTGCGGAACTAAGCATCGCCATGCGCATCATCATCTTCGCGCTCATGGGTATCGGCTGGAACATGATGAGCGGCTTCGGCGGAATGTTTAGTTTTGGTCATGCGGCCTATTTCGGTATCGGGGCGTACACCACGGCCTTTCTTGTAGTAGATCTGGGGATCTCTCCGTGGGTGGGGATGATCGCCGGCATGGCGTTTGCGAGCTTGGCTGCGGTTGGGATTAGCTATCTCGCGTTGAGGTATAGGCTCACGGGGGCGTACTACGCGTTGTCGACTTTCGCGTTTGCTGAGATGCTCCGACTCTTTGTCATGGGAAGTGGGCCGCTCAACCGCACCGTCGGGTTCACGGTCCCGGTTTTGCAGGGAGACAACTGGGCAATGTTCCAATTCCGGGCCGGCTCGCCGATCTATTTCTGGATCGGCACTGCTTTTCTCGTCCTGGCGCTCGCAGTGACTATTGTGTTTCTGCGCAGCAGGACCGGGCGATTTACGATTGCTGTGCGGGACGATGAGATGGCCGCGGCAGCGATTGGTATTCCGGTATTGCGCCACAAGCTTACGGTCGTGGCGATTTCTGCGGCAATCACCGCAGTCGCGGGCACGCTGTACCTGCAGTTCTACATGTTCGTTGATCCTGAGATCGCTTTTGGACACGCGGCATCTAACAACGCAATCATTACAGCGGTGGTGGGTGGTGTCGGCACACTTTGGGGACCAGTTCTCGGCGCAGTGATAGTGGCGCCCTTGAGTGACCTTGTCACGGCGCTGTTGAGGAACCCTCCTGAGTGGTTGAGCTTCCTTGAGGGGCAGAGCGGGCTCGATATTCTCCTGTACGCCATCATCCTCATTGCGTGTGTCATTCTCCTTCCGAAGGGCATCGTCGGAACCATGCTGGGTCGGAGGCGGAAATGAGCTTGCTAGAGATTCGCGGGGTTACGAAGTCGTTTCGAGGCATCCGCGCGCTTCGTGGCGTCGACATCAGCGTTGAAGAAGGCGAGATTCTTGGCATTATCGGAGCAAATGGCGCCGGTAAGACCACCCTCTTTAACTGCATTACAGGTGCGTTTGCCCCTGACTCGGGGGCGGTGACGCTTGACGGCGCAGACATTACCGGAGCCAAGACGCATGTCCTTGCACGCGCTGGCTTCGTGCGCACGTTTCAGCTCATGCGGCCGTTTGGAACTATGACGACGCTCGAGAACATTACGGTGGCAGTCCAAAGTCGGGGCGTGCGCACGGAACACGCTGCACGTGAAGAGGCCGAGGAACTGCTGATACGGACTGGACTTGAGCGTTGGATGGGAAGTACCTCTGCATCCCTCCCCACGGCAGTGCAGAAGCGGCTTGAACTGACACGTGCGTTAGCGCTGAAGCCCCGTGTGCTGCTGCTTGACGAGGTGCTTGCAGGACTGGTGCCCTCGGAACGTGCGCCCGTACTGGACTTGTTAGAGGAACTGCGTCGGGAGGAAGGGGTCACGTTGCTGTTCATTGAGCACATCATGGCCGCAGTTCGGCAGTTGAGTGACCGGGTTGTGATGATGGATCAGGGAGCCGTGCTCGCGGAGGGCGCGGTAGACGATGTGTTAGCTGACCCGCGTGTGATTGCCGCCTACCTGGGGAAGGAATACGGAGATGCTGCTTGAAGTAGACGAGGTACGCAGCGGCTATCACGGACTCGAGATTCTGCATGGCGTATCGCTGTCGGTAGAACCGGGAGAGGTGGTTGCGATTGTTGGGGCGAACGGAGCGGGAAAATCAACGACCCTGAAGACAATCGCCGGAGAGGTCAAGCAGTTCGCTGGCTCAGTGAAGTTCGATGGGAAGCCGATCTCCTTCGGCGGGAGCCACCAAGTGGCTCGGAGAGGACTCATGCTCGTCCCAGAAGGACGGGCCCTATTCGGCTCTTTGACGGTTGAGGACAACCTCAAAATGGGTGCTTGGGGTGCTCGGGATCGGAGCGGATTCTCGGAGCAAGAAATCCTCGAACTCTTTCCGATTCTCGAGGAGCGCCGAGATCAGCTTGCCGACACCATGTCTGGTGGTCAGCAGCAGATGCTAGCTATCGCGCGAGCCCTCATGGGGGCCCCTCGGCTGCTGATGCTGGACGAGCCGTCAACCGGGCTATCGCCGAAACTGACGTGGGATGTCTTTCACGCAGTGAACGCGATCCGCGAACGGGGCGTGGGCGTGCTCATCGTCGAGCAGAATGCTCGGCAAGTGCTCGACCTGGCGGACCGTGCATATGTGCTGGAATCAGGCCTGGTTGCCCTCTCCGGGGACTCAGCAGAACTCGCTAACGATCCACGGGTGCAGGCGGCTTATCTCGGAGGTTGACTCCACCGCGTCCGGTGTGAGCTCGGCGCTAGGAAACCACGCCGAGCTCAGCCAGATCGTTCCAGACGAACTGCTCCACGATGAATCCGTCTCGGATGGTGAACACATCGACATAGCGGATGTCTGTGAATCCTTCGCCGTGCGGGTCCTCGCCGTACAGGCGTCCCATGCTCGTGACGCTGAGTAGACCCGTGTCCGTGTCGGAACCGACCAAGAACCGGTCTCGATACTTTCGGACCCACCGATATCGGTTGCCGGTTTCTTGCGCGAGCGCCTCGAAGCTGTCGAATACCCTGCCGCCGGGGAACGTCATGCGGAGATCGCCGGGCCCCCAGTACCTCGCGGCGGACTTGAAATCTCTATCCTCACAGAGCTGGAGATACCTATCGATACCCGCGGCAACATTGTGGTGGGTGAGCGGCTTGTGCATCAGGCTCTCCGATTGGGTTGTTGCGCTGAAAGGAACATGTATGCAATGAATGCTAAGATTCGTTGAAATAATCGTGTACTCTGTACCTGTTAACGGAACCCTAACTCATGTGATTTGATCCCATCCCTCAGCGAGGAGGTAAAACGGTGGACAACGAATTTGAAGGACCTGACGTCGTAGTTGCGGGAGCAGGCGGCGGCCTCGTCGCAGCTCTCCGCGCGGCCCAGTGGGGGCTGTCCGTGCTAGTAATCGACTCGAATGAGAGCTTCAGTCGGGGGAACAACACGTCGATGTCGACGGCGATGATCCCCGCTATGGGCACGAGGTTTCAACGGGCGGCAGGCGTTGCAGACTCCCCAGAGAAGTTTCTGGGCGACGTCGCTGCGAAAACCGGCGGAAACTATAGCGTAGCTGTCGCAAGGTCGCTCGCGGAAATGAGTGCGGAGCTCGTTGAATGGCTTGCGGACGACGCAGGTCTGGACATCTCCTTGGTGACTGATTTTACTTACCCGGGGCACAGCGTGTTTCGCTGCCACACGATCCCAGGCCGCTCTGGGGCAGCGATGCTCGGAGGTCTGCTCGCTGCGGTGCGGGCCCATGATCTTATCGACGTCTATGTGCCAGCCCGACTGCTTGATGTGAACACTTCTCACGGTCAAGTGACTAGCGTGACTGTTGAAACACCAGATGGGGAAGAAGAGATTTCAACCCGTGCAGTTATCCTCGCGACTAATGGATTCGCTGCAAACACAAGTCTCGTCGCCACCCACATTCCAGAGATTGCTGGGGCCACGTACTTTGGAAGCGAACACTCTCGGGGCGATGCTCTGCGTATTGGCTCGTCACTAGGTGCGGCGACTGCCTACCTAGACGCGTACCAGGGGCATGCGGGCCTAGCAATGCCAGCCGCATCGCTTGCGACCTGGGCCACTGTCATGCACGGCGGTTTCCTCGTGAACGTCGAGGGCCAACGCTACGGGAACGAGGCAAGTGGTTACTCAGAATACGCGGCTGAATCGCTTCGCCACGCAGCAGGTGAATCGTGGATCATCATTGACCAGCGGATCTACGATGCTTGCCTCGCGTTTCAAGATTTTCTCGACGTTATCGCGGGGAACGGTGTGAAATGGGGAGAGGACCCTCGTGCTCTTTCGGCGTCGACGGGTATCGACGTCCACGGACTTTCCAGCACGGTCGAAGCGGTGTCGGAGATCGCTCGTGGAACCACCACGGACCCCTTTGGTCGAACCAACTGGTCCGCCCCTCTCGAAGGTCGACTCGCAGCCATTCGCGTACAGCCAGCGCTGTTTCATACCCAGGGGGGACTGCAGGTGAACGATCGAGCGCAGGTCCTTACGGGCGGAGGGCAACCGATCCCCGGGCTTTACGCTGCGGGCGGAGCTGCTTCTGGAATCTCAGGTCATGGGGCGAGCGGGTATCTTGCAGGTAATGGCCTGCTTCCAGCCTTGGGGCTGTCGTATATTGCGGCGACCGAGATAGCTCGTTGGCTCAAGCCGGCGTGATCCAGCAAAACCGGATTGGTGACACAGCTCGAGGATCCGCTTAGTTGAGCCGGGCACGGCGCTCTTGCCGCGCCCGACAAATGTATCGAGCGCATCCGTCGAACTGCAGCGTTCCGGCCGTCCGGGGAAGTTGAGCGTCGAAGAGGTCCGCGTTGCGGCACGTTTCGAGGCAGGCTGTACCAGCAGCGGTTCGCGCCCTATGCGGTTCGGCGCGGACGGTCGCGCATCGCGCGGACGCCTGAGGAACGCCTCCCTGGGTCGACGTAAAGCCCCTATGGCACGGACGGATGCAGGAGCGAAAGCCCACCTCGAGACCCGCGCTCGTGTCAGAAGTGGAGCCCTGTGAACGCTTGGACGGCGCCGGGCCCGGCGCCAGGCCCGGAGCGTCTGCGCGGTCGCATCCGTCCTCGTGCGGGTCATGGGGCGCAGCAACGCTCGGCGCGCCGGGCGCTCTCGATTTTGCACCCGGCGATGCCTCGTCGGTGGCCGACCGTAGTTTTTAGACGAGCTTCAGGACGGACGTCGTCGACGCGACAGTGTTGAGCCCGCGCATGCCCGAGATCGCTCTGGGGCTATAGAGACACCGGGCACGGGCGCGACAAGCTGTGGCATCTTGACGACGTTCGGTTCTGCACGTGCTGCGGTCGGCCACGTCGGGTTCCCCATCATGTCAACCGATCGGACGGTAACAGAGTGCGAACGCGCGCTTCGTCGGGCTCGCACCCCGGGACCGGCCCCAGGCCCGATAGGATAGGGCGTTAGCGACGGAAGGGAACTGGAGTGGCGAAAAAGCAGGTTGAGCTGGGACCGACGGGACGCCCGGAGCGCGTCATCCCCGCGCCCAAGACGCTCGATCGGCACGGGCCCGCGCGCATCATCGCGATGTGCAACCAGAAGGGCGGCGTCGGCAAGACCACGTCGACGATCAACCTTGCGGCCGCGCTCGCGCGCTACGGCCGGCGTGTGCTCGCCGTCGACTTCGACCCGCAGGGCGCGCTATCGGCCGGCCTCGGCGTTCCCGCGCACGACGTCCCGACGATCTACGACCTCATGCTCGGCAAGGTGAAGGATCCGCGCGAGGCGATCCAGCACACGAGCACCGAAGGTCTCGACGTGATCCCCGCGAACATCGACCTGTCGGCGGCCGAGGTGCACCTCGTGAGCGAGGTTGCCCGCGAGCAGATCCTCGGCGGCGTGCTGCGGCGCATCACCGACGACTACGACGTGATCCTCATCGACTGCCAGCCGTCGCTCGGCCTGCTCACCGTGAACGCGCTCACCGCGAGCCACGGCGTGCTCATCCCGCTTGCCTGCGAGTACTTCGCGCTCCGCGGCGTCGCGCTGCTCGTCGAGACGATCGACAAGGTGCGCGACAGGCTGAACCCGTCGCTCGAGCTCGACGGCATCCTCGCGACGATGTACGACCCGCGCACGCTCCACGCCCGCGAGGTGCTTGAGCGCGTCGTCGACACGTTCGGCGACTCGGTGTTTGACACCGTCATCGGCCGCACCGTGAAGCTGCCCGACGCGCAGATCGCCGCGCAGTCCGTGCTCGAGTACGCGCCGTCGAACCCCGCCTCCGAGGCATACCTGAAGCTCGCCCGCGAGCTCGTGCAGCGCGGCGTGGTTGCCTAACCGAGATGCCATGACCGCGCTCGAGACCGGGCCCGAGCCCGCGAGCGACGATCCCGGATTCAGGGTCTCGCTCGACGGCTTCGATGGCCCGTTCGACCTGCTGCTCACGCTGATCGGCAAGCACGAGCTCGACATCACCGAGGTCTCGCTGTCGCTCGTGACCGACGAGTTCATCGCGTACCTGGCGACGCTCGAAGGGCAGGGCCTGCTCGCGCTCGACCAGGCCTCCGAGTTTCTCGTCGTTGCGGCGACACTGCTCGACATGAAGATCGCCAGCCTGCTGCCCCAGGGGGAGACCGTCGATCCCGAGGACATCGCGCTGCTGGAGGCGCGCGACCTCCTGTTCGCGCGGCTGCTGCAGTACCGCGCGTTCAAGCAGGCGAGCGACTGGTTTCGCGAACGGCTCATCGCCGAGGAGAAACGCCACCCGCGGCAGGTGCCGCTCGAACCGAAGTATCGCGAACGCGGCCCCGAACTCGTGTGGACGCTGTCGCTCGACGACTTCGCCGCCGTCGCCCTGCTCGCGTTCACCCCGCGCGAGCTCCCGACGGTCGGGCTTGACCACCTGCACGCCCCGCTCGTGTCCATCCGCGAGCAGGCGGCCATCATTGTCTCGATGCTGCGTGGCGGGCCGGCGCGCAGCTTCCGCGAGCTCATCGTCGGGGTGACGGAGAAGGGCGTCATCGTCGCGCGCTTCCTCGCGATCCTCGAACTGTACCGCCGAGACGCCGTGCTGTTCGACCAGGCTGAGCCTCTCGGGGAGCTCAGCGTGCAGTGGTCGGGGGAGCACTGGAACGACGAAGAACTCTCGACGCTAGGAAGTGACTATGACTGACGAGACGCTCGATCCTGATCGCGAAACGCCGCTCAGCGTGGCCCGCGCTACCCACACGCTGCAGCAGCAGCTTGAGGCGCTGCTCATCGTCGCCGACGAGCCGCTCTCGGCAGTGACGCTCGCGACGGCCTGCGACGCGCCCGTGCGCGAGGTACGCAAGGCCCTTGTCGCGCTCGTCGCCGACTACGACGGGACCGGTGCGAGTGCGGCGGGTGCCACCGAGCCTCAAGCGCCGCGCGGCTTCGAACTGCGGGAGGTCGCCGGCGGCTACCGGTTCTACGTGCGCGAGAGCCTCGACCCCGTCGTCGAAGACTTCGTGCAGCAGCAGACGCCCGCGAAGCTGTCGCAGGCCGCCCTCGAGACGCTTGCCGTCATCGCGTACAGGCAGCCCGTGTCGCGCGGCGCGATCGCGTCGATCCGCGCAGTGAACGTCGACTCTGTCGTGCGCACTCTCCTCGCCCGCGGCCTCGTCGAAGAGGTCGCCCACGACGCGGAGACCGGCGCGATCCTGTATGGCACGAGCGACCAGCTCCTCGGCCACCTGGGCATCGGCGACATCAGTGAACTTCCGTCGGTGGCGCCGCTACTCGACGACGGATCGGAAGGATTTGATCATGAATCGCTCTAAAGGCGAAGACAGCGACCGCATGAGCGACGACGGCGGTGACGCCGGCGGGCAGTTCTCAGTCGACGGCACGGCCGTTGAGATCGACATGGCCGAGTGGGGGTGGGACCGTCCCGTGACGTCCTCGTCCAACGAGGTCGACCGCGAGGGCGAAGAAGGGACCGTCCGCCTGCAGAAGGCGCTCGCCAACGCGGGCGTGGCCTCACGCCGCGCCTGCGAGACGCTCATTACGAGCGGCCGCGTCACCGTGAACGGGGAGGAACAGCGCGAGCTCGGCTCCCGAGTGCACCCGGAGACCGACGAGGTGCGCGTTGACGGCGTCGTCGTGCAGCTCGACTCATCGAAGCGCTACTTCGTGCTCAACAAGCCCGTCGGCGTGGTCTCGACGATGAGCGACGAGCACGGCCGCCCCGACCTGCGCGAGTTCGCGGGCCAGGTGGAAGACCGCCTCTACAACGTCGGCCGGCTCGACACTGACACGAGCGGACTGCTGATCCTCACGAACGATGGTGAGCTTGCACACAAGCTCGCGCACCCGAGCTTCGGGGTCGAGAAGACCTACGTTGCGAAGGTGCGGGGCCGGGTGACGGCCGCGGTGATCCAGCAGATGCTCGAAGGCGTCGAGTTGAAGGACGGGCCGATGCGCGCCGACCGCGCGAAGCTCCTGCCGGGCGGTTCGACGAAGACGCACTCGCTCGTAGAACTCACCATCCACTCGGGGAAGAACCGCATCGTGCGCCGATTCCTCGCCGAGCTCGGTCATCCCGTCGAGGAGCTCGTGCGGCGCCAGTTCGGCCCGCTGAACCTCGGTACGCTCCGCGCTGGCGAGCTCCGGGAGCTCTCCGCGGCCGAGCGCGGCGCACTGCTCTCCGCGGGCGAGGGCAGCGATGCTGAGGCCGAGACGACCGGCGCGCGCGGCTCGAGCCGCAGCGGCGGGCGCGGCGCTGACGGGAAGCACAAGAACGCGAACGCCCGCGGCAAGAACCGGCCGATCACCGGCGGGCGCCCGGGTGACGGCAAGGGCGCGAAGGGCATGCGCGGGATCGCCGCGCGTGGCAACCCGAACGCCGGTCGCGGACAGGCTGATGAGGATCGCGGTGGCGCTCCGCGTGGTGGCGCTGGCGGCGACCGGCGCGGTGGCCAGCGGGGTGGCGGTGAACGGCGTGATGACCGGCGCGATGACTGGCGCGGTGGCGGTAGCGGTGTGCGCGGGCGTGACGGGGAACCCCGCGGGCGCTCGGGCGGCGACCGGGGCCGAACGGGCGATGGCCGCGGGCGCCCCCTCGAACGCGGCTGGGTCGACAACCCCTGGGACGATTCGCGTGGAGACCGGCGCGGTGGTGCCGGTGGATCGCGCGGCGACTCCCGTGGCGGCGGCAGCGGTTCGCGCGGTGGGTACCGCGGTGACTCGCGCGGCGGCCGTGACACCGATCAGCGTGGCGGAGGCCCCCGCGGTGGTGGCTCCTCCGGCAGCCGGTCAGGTGGCGCGCGCGGCGGTCGAGGTCGCGCCGGCCGCTGAGTCCGGGACGGGCGGCTGCCCGGCAGGAGGGGGTGCTGCCCGCCGGTTCTCTATCCGACGAGTAGCACGCCCGCGTAGGCGATCGCAGCAACGAGCACGGTCGCGAGTGCGGCGAGAACGAAGGGCCTGAACCCGACCTTCACGAGGCTCTTCACCTTCACGCCACACCCCAGGCCGAACATTGCTGCGGAGAGCAGCACGGTCTGCAGGAGCTGACCCGTCGCGAGCACACCCTCGGGGAGCGCCGCGAACGAGCGCAGCAGCACCATGGCGAGGAAGCCGATGATGAACGGGGGCACGATGGGAGGCAGCTTCGGCTGGCTTCCGGCGTGGCCCTCCAGCGGCGCGGGCACGCTGCCAGCGTCCGTGCCGGCGCCGCTCTGGGTGGGCGCCATGGCGGCCCTGGCGCGTGCCGCCCGCCGGATGCGCACGCTCAGCACCGCCATGATCGGTGCGAGCAGCAGCACGCGGGCGAGCTTCACGACCACCGCGAGGGTGAGCGCGGTGCCGCCGAGGATGCCGCCGACCGCGACGACCTGCGCGATCTCGTGGATCGACGCTCCGGCCCACATGCCTGTCTGGTCACTTGTGAGCCCGATGAGCGGGCCGAGGAACGGCACGAGCGGGATCATGATCGTCCCGAAGATCACGACGAGGGCGACGGCGGTGACGGTGGCCTGCTCATTCTCGTCGTCGGGGTCGGTGACACCGGCGGCGCCTGCGACGGCCGCGGCACCGCAGATCGAGAATCCGCACGCGATAAGCAGCGTGAGCTGGGTCGGCACCTTGAGGAGCCTCCCGAGCGCGACGGTGCCGAACAGGCCACCAGCGACGACGCAGACGATTACGGCGAGCATCGGCGCGCCGAGGGCGACGATGTCGCCGAGCACGAGCTGCAGGCCGAGAAACACGATGCCTGCTCGGAGCAGCTTCTTCGCCGAGAAGTCGATTCCGGGGGTTGCGGACCGCGGCAGAACCCCGGTGTTCGCCGCGATGATGCCAAGCGCGATCGCGATGATCATGGGGCTCACCCCGGGCATCGCAGCTCCGGCGGCGTACGACGCGCCGGCTGCGGCGAGGCAGATCAGCAGCCCGGGGGCGATCCTCCGGGTCCAGGCCGCGAGCCGGTGACCGCGGCGTCGGCCGCGTGCGTCGGTCGGGCCGCCGTGCGCTGTCAACCGTGGTGCCGCCTGTGCGGCGGGGGCTGCCGGTGATTCAAGGGGTGCGGGTAGGTCGTTCACGCTCCTCATGTTCCTCCTCGGCACACCGACGCGGTAGAGGCACTATCCGCGCAGCCCACAAGTTATCCTTGTGGCTAAGAGGAGGCCGTATGGATCGCGAACCAGACACAGCCGCGCTGCGGGCGCTCGCCCTCATCGCCGAGAACGGCAGCATCTCTGCGGCGAGTTCCGAGCTTGGGGTGAGTCAACAGGCGGTCTCTCTGCGGGTACGCTCGCTCGAGCACGAGCTCGGTGTGCCGTTGCTCGTCCGATCGGCACGGGGGTCGCAGCTGACCGCGGCCGGAGAACTCGTCGTCGGGTGGGCTCGCCCACTGCTCGACGCGGCGACCGAATTCGGCGCAGCAGTCGCGGACCTCCGGGCGGAACGCGACGGTAGCCTGCGGATTGCGGCGAGCCTCACGATCGCCGAACACCTCCTGCCCGGATGGATCGCGCGCTGGCGTGGCCTGCAGGGACCACACGGCGCAACGGCATCCCTCACCGCGGCCAACAGCTCCGCGGTGATCGCCGCGCTACACGCCGGCGAGGTCGACCTCGGGTTCGTCGAGACTCCGGACGTTCCGTCAAGCCTCACAGCGGTGACCGTCGGCCGCGACCGGATCGAAGTCGTCGTCGCTGCGAGCCATCCGTGGGCAGGCCAGACGGTGAGCCCCGCCGAGCTCGCCACGACCCCGATGGTGCACCGCGAGCGGGGGAGCGGCACCCGGCTGGCGTTCGAGCACGCGCTCGCCGCAGCTGGCCAGCCGCGTGCTGCCGAGCCCGCCGTTGTCCACGACACGACGCTCGGGGCGCGCAGCGCGGTGATGGCTGGCGTCGCACCCGGCGCGCTGAGCGTGCTCGCCGTGCGCGACGACATTCGGAGTGGACGGCTTGCGCGCGTCGCAGTGTCAGGGCTCGAAATCACCCGGCCGCTCACAGCACTGTGGCGCGGCGCTGATCCGACGGCCGCAGCGCAGGCGCTGCTGCAGGAGATCGCGGAGTCCCAGGGCGCGTAGATCGATTGGGAAAGCGGGCCCGACCCCGGACCTTCGACCCTCACCACATCTTCCTCTCGAGCGCACACCTACTTACGGGTGAATACGGTGTGCGCTCGCGAAGATGATGTGCTCGGGTGGGGCAGGCGTGCGGGGCGGCCCCGGCGCCACGCCCTGTCCCGCCCCGGCAAGCCTGGTTACCGGCTGGCGGGGAGTGCTGCGAGGGTGGCGAGGAGGGAGTCTGGCACGAGTTCGGTGTTCGCGCGGCCAGAGCGGACGATGTCGGCGATGCGGGTGCCGAGTTCTGCGGTTGTGGCTCCCATGTCTGCGCCCGCGAGGGCGGGGAGGCTGCCGAGGACCTCGACGGTTGCGGCCTCGATGGCCTGGGCGGCGTCGCCCTCGCCGAGGTGGCCGAGCATGAGCGCGAGGGAGAGGATCGCGCCCGAGGGGTTTGCCCAGCCCTTGCCGGCGATGTCGGGGGCGGAGCCGTGGATCGCTTCGAACATGCTGGGCGCGGTTGCGTCGAGGTTGAGGTTTGCGCTGGTGGCGACGCCGAGGCCGCCCTGGATGACGGCGCCGAGGTCGGTGATGATGTCGCCGAAGAGGTTGTCGGTGACGACGACGTCGAAGCGTTCCGGCGTGAGTGGCAGGTGGAAGCACATCGCGTCGACGTGGACGTAGTCGGTTTCGACTTCGGGGTAGCGCTGTGCGACGTCAGCGACGACTTCCTGCCAGAGCTGGCCGGCGGCGACGAGGATGTTCGTCTTGTGGCAGAGGGTGAGCTTCTTGCGGCGTCCGAGTGCGAGGCGGAACGAGAAGTCGACGACGCGTTCGATGCCGGCGCGGGTGTTCAGCGATTCCTGCATGGCGACGGCGTTGGGGGTGCCGGCGTGGACGGTTGATCCCTGGCCGACGTAGGCGCCCTCGGTGTTTTCGCGGACGATGACGAGTTCGCAGCGTTCGGGGGTGAGGCCTGCGATGGGGGTGGGGACGCCGGGGTAGAGGCGGACGGGGCGCACGTTTGCGGCCTGCTGGAAGCGTTGGCGCATTTCGAGGATGAAGCCGCGTTCGAGGATACCGGGGGTGACGCGGGGGTCTCCCATGGAGCCGAAGAGGATCGCGTCGGCGTCGCGGAGCTGGTCTTGTACTTCGGTGAAGAGTTCGCCGGTTTCGAGGTAGTGGTTGGCGCCTGCGGCGTATTCGGTGCGGGTGGTGGTGAAGCCGTAGCGGGTTTCGGCTGCGTCGAGGACTTCGAGGGCGCACGAGACGACTTCGGGGCCGATGCCGTCGCCGGGGAGGATGGCGATGGTGTGGGAGCGCGTCATTGGGATCCTTTCGGGGCCGAAGGGCGCGCGGCGTTGTCGCGGGCCAACTGTTCAACTATATTAACTGGTAAGACCACTCGTTTGAAGGCCCGCTGCCGCGCCCAGGTAGCCGCGGTGCGGCCGGCCGACGATCCTGACCGCACACCCGCACCCCGCACGACAGCAAGGATCCAGCAATGACCGCCATATCCGCCGCATCGACTGCTCCCGAGCTCGGCACCCCCGAGCTCCGCGCCCCCGCGGGCGCCCTGCCCATCGGCACGGGCTGGCGCGACCTCGCCGCGACGTCCGACATCGTCTTCCCGTTCGACGGCTCCGTGTTCGCGCACGCGCCGGTGAGTTCGGCCGCCGACTCCCGCGACGCGCTCGACGCCGCCGAGGCCGCGCGCCCGGAGGTCGCGGCGCTCACGACCGCCGAGCGCAAGGCGATCCTGCAGGGCATCCACGACCGCCTCCGCGCCGACGCCGAGCGCTTCGAGGACCTCCTCGTGCTCGAAACCGGCAAGCCCCGCGCCGACTGCCGGGTCGAGGTGAACCGCACGATTGTCACGCTGCAGGCCACGATCGAGGAGGTCTCGCACGTCACCGGCGAGACCGTGCCGCTCGACGTGCAGGAGCTCGGCCGCGGCATGATCGGCTACTACACCCGCAAGCCGGCGGGCGTGATCGTCGCGATCGCCGGTTTCAACTACCCGCTGCTGCTCGCAACCCACAAGCTCGCGCCCGCGATCGCCGCCGGCTGCCCGGTCATCGTCAAACCCGCGCCGAACACCCCGCTCGCCACGCTCGAGCTGCTCGCGATCACGCGCGACGTGCTCGCGGAGCACGGGGTGACCGGCGCCGCAGTCCAGCTCGTGAACGGCGGCCCGGAGGTCGGCGAGACGCTCGTGCAGGATCCGCGCGCTGCCGTCGTCTCCTTCACCGGATCGGCGAAGATTGGGCATCTCATCGCGAAGCAGGCGGCGCCGCGCAAGGCGCTCCTCGAGCTCGGTTCGAACACTGGCTTCATCGTCGCGGCGGACGCCGATATTGAGGCCGCGGTCGATGCCGTGTTCCGCGGCGGGTTCTACGCGAACGGGCAGGCGTGCATCTCGGTGCAGCGCGTCGTGCTCGAGCGCCCGATCGCTGAGCGCTTCACCGCCCGCCTCATTGAGCGCATGGGTGAGATCGTCGTCGGCGATCCCCGTGACATCGCGACGAACGTCGCGCCCGTGATCAACGAGGCGTCGGGGGAGCGCATCCGCGCGATGGTGGATCGGGCCCTCGCCGCTGGCGCCACGCTCCTCACGCCGGGCACGATTCCCGAGACCGGAGCATCTGTGCCCCCGATCGTGCTCGGCGATGTGCCCCGCGAGGTCGACGCCTGGTGCGAGGAAATCTTCGGCCCGGTCGTCTGCCTCACCACGGTGGACTCGGTTGACGAGGCGATCGACCTCGTGAACGACTCGCGCTACGGGCTGCAGGCCGCCGTCTACACGGCGTCGCTCGAGTCGGCCTTCGCCGCGATCGAGCGGCTCGAGGTCGGCGGCGTCGTTGTGAACGAGATCCCTGGCTTCCGCTCCGACATCATGCCCTACGGCGGCGTGAAGGACTCCGGCATCGGCCGCGAGGGCCCGCGCTACGCGATCGAGGAGTACACGGTCACCCGCATGGCGATGATTCGCCCGAGGGCGCGCTCCTAGCCTGCCGCCCCCGTACCGCCGCCACACAACCCAAAGGACTCACACTATGACCGCCGTTGACTACTCCAAGCTCTTCCGCCTCGATGCGCGCACCGTCGTCGTGATCGGCGGCGGCAGCGGCATCGGCCGCGAGTCCGCGCAGGCGCTCGCCGCGCACGGCGCACACGTCGTCGTCGCGGACCTCAAGCTCGAGGGCGCCGACGAGACGGTGCAGCTCATCGCCGAGGCCGGCGGATCCGCCGAGGCGTTCCAGCTCAACGTGCTCGACGACGCCGAGGTTGAGGCCGCGGCGGAGCGCTTCGGCACCGCCAACGCGCTCGTGTTCACGGCCGCGACGAACGTGCGCAAGCGCATGGAGGACTACTCGCTCGACGAGTTCGACCGGGTTGTGAACCTGAACATGCGTTCGTCGTTCCAGCTCATCCGCCACTTCGGGAAGCGGTTCGCGGCGAACGGCGGCGGATCGATCATCGGCTTCGCCTCGATCCGCGCGCAGGTCGTCGAGCCCGGGCAGGGCGTGTATGCGGCGACCAAGGCCGGCCTCGTGCAGCTCGCGAAGACCGCCGCGGCCGAGTTCGGTCCGCAAGGCGTGCGCGTGAACGTCGTCGCCCCTGGCGTTGTCGAGACCCCGCTGACGGCCCAGATCAAGGCGAACCCCGAGTGGTACGACGCCTACGCGAAGAAGAGCGCCTTCGGCCGCTGGTCGCGCCCCGAGGAGCTCGCGGGCGCCGTCGTGTACCTCGCGAGCGATGCGTCGTCGTTCGTGACGGGATCCACCCTCATGGTTGACGGCGGCTGGACCGCGATCGACGGCCGCTTCACCCCGCCGGCCTCCTAGCCCCTGCGAGCCGCCGCGCCCGCCGCCGAGATGGCGGGTGCACTGGCGGTCGTATTCGACCCACCGACTCCGGCGGCCTTCCCCAACTTTCCCCAAGTTCGGCCCCGGTTCCCCATGGGAGCGGCCGAACCGGCCCTCCCAGCGCACACCCCCTTCCTGGTACAGGGAAGGGGGTGTGTCGTAGGCGCGGAAGCGAGACTGCGGTGGACTACTTCGCGGACTCTGGCAGGCCGACGAGCTTGTCGAACGCCCACGAGTACACGTAGGTGAACACGAGGAAGAACACGAGCAGGCTGGCCTCGATCATGAACGCCTCGACGAGGCTCACCTTGAGCATGAACGCGACGAGCGGGATCGTGAAGACGAGCACGCCGCCCTCGTACCCGAAAGCGTGGCCGAGGCGGACGAACACGCCGCGGCCGGTCCAGCCGAAGCGGCGCTCGGCGCGCTCGAAGAGCGTGTTCCAGGCGTAGTTCCAGATGGTCGCCGTCGTCGACAGCAGGATCGCGGTGAGCGTCGCCTGCCCGCCGGAGTGGCCGAGCATGCCGCCGAGCACGAACACGGTGAAGAGGACGCTGAGGATCTCGTAGCCGCCGACGTAGATCACGCGGCGAAGGATCGGGTGCATCGCCGCGCGCGGCGCCGCATCGGTCGACGCGGCAGCAGCGGGAAGGGAGGGCACCCCGGCGGCCTGAATGGTGCCGGTGGTGGGGATTGACAGGGTTGCGGTAGCGGGCGCTATCGACAGATCGTGGTGGCCTGGGCCGGTCACGGGTATCACTCCAGAAGCGAAAGATTCGTTGCAGAGGGGTCTTGGCGTGACCGCACCTCTGAATTGCGGATTGCAACGTGTTTCAAGCTTATCTCAACGGATTCCGTCGCGCAAACTCGCTCAGAAGGAGCATAAGCCCCGAATGACCTTTTCCTTTAGTTGTTCCAGAGATCGCTCTCCAGCCATCCTGCAGCGATGCCCATTGACCCCTGATCGATGTGTTTGCCTGAGGGAAACGCTCTGAGATGCGCCGCAAGCCGCCTGGGCCAGTCCCCATTCGGTTCGATGACCCGCATGAGGTACGCCATGACTGCGAGTGCGTTGTAGGAGCCGAACTGCTTCGGCGCCTGAACCGAGCCCAAGTGCGCGAGGAGCGGCACTTGGTCAGGCTTGGGGCGCTTTGGAGCAACAACGAGCTTCCGGTTGAAGAATCGTGCGTGATGGGCAGCAACGTTTCTGACGTAGTTCGTGGTTGCAATCCAGCTGTCGAGTAGCCGTTTTGTTGGAACGCCGAACTCCTCGGCGATGCTCGTCGCAAGATCGTTTCGCAGCCCAGCATAGAGACGCGACAGATGGCCGAGCTCGAGCAGCTCCGTGAGCGCCCAGATCGGCATTCGGTTGTCATACTTCAACCGAAAGTGCATCACAAAAGCCTCATCAGAGCTATTACGTCTCTGCTCGACGCGCGAAAGCCAAGCTTCGTGTCGGCTCGGTAGCGGCGAGCCGTCTGGCCCAGCGGTACCGGCTCGTGTGAACGAGTCGATAAATATTGACGGATCTTCGTGTGCGAACGCGTCGACCTTGCCGATCGTGTAGCCAATCCGCGTTCGGAGCGTGGTTTCGATCCGTTCAACCGCGTCAAGCGTCAAAAGGCGAAGAGTTCTGTCGAAGTCGATTAACGCGGCGGCGTTACCGATCGTGGTCGCTTCACGATATGTACTGAGCACTCTGAGGCGGTCGTTCCCTACTTCGTCGCGGAACGTTTCCGACTTCCGGAAGGGATAGAGGTACCCGGTCAGACGGTAGTACCCGATAGAACGGAGCAGGGCCTGGGCATCCGATCGATTCGGAATGATCACACCGCGTTCGACGAGCCTGTCAATCTGTTCATCGATCGTCAGCCAGGGCTTGGCGTAGTGCGCCATGAGGTCTCCACAATAGAAAATCGGCCCGAGCCGTGAGGCGAGCGGGCCGATCTTGATGACTAGATTCTAGCAGGTATTCTCTTCGCAGGGCGGCGTGCTCAACACGTTCCCTGGATCTTAACTGGGTTCGCAGAAGGTTGCGAGGGGTGTGCGAGGTTCTCCAAGATTCTCATTATTTCGGGCGCTGTGAGCCGAGCGAACCCTCCCACACCTGGTCGTCAGGACCTACGGAATCGCGTTCCAGTCCACCTCGGCGCCCGCGCCGCGCACCGTCTCGAACCAGTGGGCGACCCGCATGAGGCGGTCGTCGGAGCCGATGGGGCCGGCGATCTGCAGGCCGACGGTGCGGCCGTCAGCCTGGATGCCGGCGCCGATCGACACGGCGGGCTGGCCCGACATGTTGTACGGCACGGTGAACGAGATGTGGCCCATCGTGGCGAGCGGGTCGGTGATTGGCATGGGATCCTCAGCGGGGAACGCGGCGACAGGGGTCACTGGCGAGAGCACGAGGTCGTAGGGCGCGGTCGCGAGACGCGTGAGCCTCGCCATCTCGTCCGAGCAGTTGCGATTTCGCACCGTCTCCGCCGCCGTGAAGTCCTTGCCCGCCGAGCACCAGTCGACGATGAACGGCAGCACGAGTGCGCGCTCGGCCTCGCTCAGGAGCTCGAGGTCGGCGTATGAACGTGACCGCCAGAAGTTCACGAGTCCGTCGAGCACCTCGGCGCCGACGAACGGGGCGAGCGGCTCGACGGTCGCGCCAGCGTCCGCGAAGAGCGACGCCGCACGCTCGATGATCGCGAGCGTCTCGGGCTCGACCTCGAGGCCGGAGCCAGCATCGAGCTGGATAGCGACTCGGAGGCCAGCGGGCGCGAGTGGCGTCAGCGACCAGTCCATCTCGCGGTACTCGCGGGTGAGGTAGTCGCGCACGTCAGGCTTCGCGACGATCGACATGAGCCGGATCGAGTCGGCTGCGGTGCGCGTGAGCGGGCCGGCGGCGCGCCCCGTGTACGGCACGTCGAGGGGGATCAGCCCCTCGCTCGGCTTCAGCGCGGTGAGGCCCTGCCAGGTGCCCGGCAGGCGGATCGAGCCGCCGATGTCGGTGCCGATGTGGAGCGGGCCGTAGCCTGCAGCGGCCGCCGCACCCGCACCGGCGCTGGAGCCGCCCGAGGTGTGGGCCGGGTTGAGCCCGCCGCGGGTAATCCCGTGCAGGCTGGAGACGCCGGAGGAGAGCATGCCCCAGTCGGGCATCGTCGTCGACCCGACGATGACGACGCCGGCCTCGAGCAGCCTGTCGGTCGTGGGCGCGTTCGCGGCCGCGATCGGCGGGTTCGGGAGCGCGGTGCCAGACGGCTTCGGGCGGCCAGCGCGCGCGACGTTCTCCTTCACCGTGCCCGGCACGCCGTCGAAGGGACTGAGCTGCTCGCCCGCGGCCCAGCGGGCGGTCGACGCGGCCGCGTCGGCGCGCACCTCGTCGGGCTCGTGCAGGTAGAGCGCGTTCAGCTCGGGCTCGCGCTCGGCGACGCGGGCGAGCACGTGTTCCGCGACCTCGGTTGGGGTGAGCGTTCCCGCGGCGTAGCGCTCGGCGAGCGTTCCCGCGTCGAGGAAGGCGTATTCGGTTGTGGGGTGAGACATCGGTGCCTTTCGCGCGGGGTGAAACGGGGTCAACTGGTGAAACTGGTGAAGCTGGTCCGACAGGTCGGGCGGCTACGCGCTCCCCGAGAGCAGCTCCTGCCTGAGCGTGAGCGACGAGTCGATGAGCCGCTTCGTGTACGGGTGCTGGGGGTCGCGGTAGACCGTCTCGGTCTCGCCTGCCTCGACGATCTCGCCGGACTGCATGACGATGACCGAGTCGCAGAGGTGCCGGACCACGTTCAGGTCGTGCGAGACGAACACGAGCGTGAGCCCGTACTCGTCGACGAGGTCCGCGAGCAGGTTGAGCACCTGTGCACGCACCGACACGTCGAGGGCGCTCACGGGCTCGTCGGCGACGACGACCGCGGGCCGGCAGATGAGTGCGCGCGCGATCGAGATGCGCTGCCTTTGGCCGCCCGAGAACTCGTGCGGGTAGCGCTCGGCGGCCGAGGCGGGAAGGCCCACGGCCTCGAGCATCTCGGCGACCATGCGCGAGCGGTCGGCCGCGGTCTCGTTCCTGCCGCGAACGAGCAGCGGCTCCGAGATGATCTGCTCGACGCTCATGCGCGGGTCGAGCGAGCCCATCGGATCCTGGAACACGATCTGCAGCTGCTGTCGGAGCTCCCGGAGCTGCGCCTCCTTCGCCCCCGCGACCTCGTTGCCGACGACGACCGCCGAGCCTGAGGTTGGCTGGTCGAGGCCAGCGAGGATCCGGAGCAGCGTCGACTTCCCCGATCCCGATTCGCCAACAACGCCGAGGCGACCGCCGCGCGGCACCTCGAACGAGATCCCCTTGAGCGCGTGCACCTCCGCCGCGGGCTTGAACAGGCTCGTCTTGCCGCGGGTGTAGGTGCGCACGAGGTCGGTGACGCGCATCACGGGCTCCGCGCTGGGATCCGCAGCCGCGCACTGGGCGACGTGCTCGCGCTCGGCCGCTGCCGCGTGCGCCGCAACCTCGCGGTCGGCCGCGGGATCCACGGTCGGTGGCACGTAGTCGCGCGCGCTCGCAACGGTGAACAGGCGACCGTCGGCGTCGGTCGCCTCGAGGTCGGAGGCTGCGAGCAGGCCCCGCGTGTACGGGTGCTGCGGGCGCGTGAAGATCTCGTCGGTGGGGCCCTCCTCGACGATCCTGCCGTCGTTCATCACGAGCACGCGCGTGCACATGTTCGCGACGACGGCGAGGTCGTGCGTGATGAAGAGGAGCCCGGTGCCGCGCTGCTTCACGAGCTCGAGGATGAGGTCGAGCACCTGCCGCTGCACGGTCACGTCGAGCGCCGTCGTCGGCTCGTCGCAGAGCAGCAGCGCCGGATCGTTCGCGAGCGCCATCGCGAGCATGACGCGCTGCCGCTGCCCGCCAGACAATTGGTGCGGGTAGGCGCGGGCCGCCTGCGCGGGGTCGGGGAGCTTCACCGCGTCGAGCATCTCGATCGCGCGCTGCTTTGCTTCGGCCTTGCCCTTCACGAGCGCGTGCTGGGTCATGATCTCGGCGACCTGGTCGCCGGCGCGCATGAGCGGGTTGAGGGCCGTGAGCGGCTCCTGGAACACCATCGCCATGTCGCGGCCGCGGATCTTCATGAGCTCGCGCTCGGACGCCTCAAGCAGGTTGCCGTCGCGGCCGTCCTGCTGAGCGGCGCCGCGCAGCGTCACCGAGCCGTCGGCCGTGACGCCGTTCGGCAGCAGGCCGAGGAGCGCGGTCGTGGTCATCGACTTGCCAGAGCCTGACTCGCCGATGAGGCCGATCCGCTCGCCCTGCTGCATGTGCAGCGAGAAGTCGTGCACGAGGGTGCGGTGCGCGGTGCGCACGTTCAGGTGGTCGACCGCGAGCAGCGTGTCGGTTCCCGGGGTCACGTTCGTTGCCATCAGCTGCGGCTCCCGTTCAGCTTGGGGTCGAAGCGGTCGCGGAGACCGTCGCCGAGGAGGTTGAAGCCCATCACCGCGAGGGCGATCGCTGCGCCGGGGAAGATCGCGAGCAGCGGGTGGGTGCCGAGGAACTGCTGCGATTCCTGCAGCATGCGGCCCCACGACGGGGTGGGCGGCGGGGTGCCGAGCCCGAGGAAGCTCAGCGCGGCCTCGGCGAGCACGGCGAGCGCGAACGCGACCGAGCACTGCACGACCACGATCCCGATGATGTTCGGCAGGACGTGGCGCACGGCGATCCTGAACCGCGATTGGCTCGCCGCCCGCGCCGCGAGCACGTACTCGGTACTCATCACCTGCAGGGTGCCTGAGCGCGCGACGCGCGCGAACCCGGGGATCGTCGAGACGCCGATCGCGACCATCGCCGTGAGCGTCGAGGCGCCAAACACCGCCGCCGACATGATCGCGAGCAGCAGCGCGGGGAACGCGAGCACGATGTCGGAGGAGCGCATGATGAGCTCCTCGACCCAGCCGCCGCGGATGCCCGCCCAGATGCCGAGCGGGGTACCAATGAGCAGCGCGATGCCGACCGAGACGAGGCCAACGAACAGGGTGATGCGTGCGCCGACGAGCATGCCGGAGAACAGGTCGCGGCCGTACTTGTCGGTGCCGAACCAGTGCTCAGCGCTCGGGCCCTGCAGCCGGTCTGGCGCGTTCACCTGCACGGGGTCGAACGGGGTCCAGGAGAACGACACGATCGCGGTGACGACGACGATGCCGACGAGCACCATGCCGACGATGAGCGTGGGGGAGAGGCCGCGGCGCTTGCGCGGCGCGCGGGGCGCTGAGATCGCGCTCGTGCGCGGGCCCTGCGTGGTCTTCGAGGTCTGGCTCACGGCTAGGCCCCCTTTCGCATGCGCGGGTCGACGATCGTGTAGAGCACGTCGATGAGGAGATTGAGGATCAGCGTGATCGCGACGAGCACCATCACGACCGACTGCACGGTGAGGAGGTCGCGGTTGCCGACGGCGTCGAGCAGCATCGACCCGAGGCCGGGGATCACAAACACGCGCTCGATGACGACGGCGCCGATGATGAGCGCGGCGAGCTGCACACCGGTGACAGTGATGACGGGGATGGCGGCGTTGCGCATGCCGTGCTTGAGCAGCGCTCCCGTCGGGCTCAGGCCCTTCGAGCGGGCGGTGCGGAGGTAGTCCTCGCTCATGATCTCGAGCACTGCCGAGCGCACGTAGCGGGTGAGGATCGCGCCCTGCACCGACGCGAGCGCGAGCACGGGAAGAATGAGGCGGCGCACGAAGTCGCCGAAGTCTTCGCCTGGCGGCGTCCAACCGCCAGCGGGGAGCCAGCCGAGGCCGACCGCGAAGACGAGCACGAGCAGGATGCCCGCGAGGAAGCCGGGGATCGCGACGCCGAGCTGGCTGCCGGCGCCGATCAGGATCCCGGAGGCGTTGCGGTGCCGGACCGCTGCGATCGTGCCGAGCGGGATCGCGATCGCGAGTGCCACGATCATCGCCGTGACGACGAGGATGAGGCTCACCTGCAGCCTGTCGAAGACGAGCGGGCTGATGTCCTGCCTGGTGATGTAGGAGGTGCCGAAGTCGCCGGTGAGCAGGCCCCCGACCCAGTCGAAGTACTGGACGTAGAGCGGCCGGTCCGTGCCGAACTCGTGCTGCAGCTGCGCGACGAGCTCGGGGCTCGCGTTCGTACCGAGCGCGACCTGTGCGGGGTCGCCGGGGATGAGCCGCATGAACAGGAACACGACGACTGTCGCGACGAGGAACGTCGCCGCGAAGCGCGCGAGATTGATGAGAATCCGAATGGCCATGCCGTGGTCCTAGGTGTTGAGGGCGTGGAGCGAACCGGTGTGGCGGGCGCGCTCAGCGCACCCACCACACCGCGTCAGGCTACTTCCAGGAGAGCCCGGTGAGGTCGAGCGATTCGACGATCGCGTTCTCGGGAACGCCGTCGAGCCCGGTCTTCGTGATGACGATGTTCGGGAAGAGGAACAGCACGCCGCTCGCGGCGTCGTCCACGATCTGGCGCTGCACGTCCTGCATGCCCGAGATGTAGCCGGCCTCGTCGGCCTCATCCGCGGCGGTGACGAGCGGGGCGATTTTCGAGTTGTCGTAGCCGATGTAGTAGTCGGGGTTGTTGAAGACGGTGAGCACGTCACGCGCCTCGACGGCGAGCACGGTCGTCATCTCGAAGTTGTGGTTCGTGAAGACGTCGTCGAGCCAGACGGCCGGGAACTCGGAGGACTCGATGGTGACGTCGATGCCGACGTCCTTGAGCTGCGAGACGACGATCTCGGACACGGCTTGCGCGTAGGGGCGCGTCGGCACCTTGTAGGTGACCTTCAGGTTCTCCTTGCCGGCTTCCTTCAGCAGCGCCTTCGCCTTCTCGGGGTCGTAGGCGTACTGGTCGTTGAGGTCGACGTAGTAGGGCTCCTTCGGGGTGACGAAGGTCGCGTCGAGCGAGCCGTAGCCGTTCCACGCGGTGTCGATGATCGCCTGGCGGTCGAGCGCGTAGAGCACGGCCTGGCGGACGCGGACGTCATTGAACGGCTCGGTGCGGTTATTGAACGACAGCGAGATCTCGCCCGAGGAGGTGCCGCTCGTCACGGTGAACGCGTCGTCGGACTCGAAGGTGCTCACGAGCTCGGGGGCCTGAAGGTTCACGATCGCGTCGACGTCGCCGGTGCGGAGCGCGTTCGTCGTTGCCGTCGCGTCAGCGAAGTACTTCAGCGTGACGCCCTCGACGCCCGGCTTGTCACCCCAGTAGTCGTCGCGGGTGACGAGCTCGATCGACTCGTTCTGCTTCCACGACTCGACCGTGTACGGGCCGGTGCCGACGGGAGCGTTCGCGAGGTCCGCGACGCCGTTCGGCGAGAAGATCGCGCCGACGGGGGTGGCGATGTCGAACAGCCAGGCGTTCGACGGGCGCGAGAGGTGCACGGCGACCTCGGTGTCGGAGACGACCTCGACGCTCTCGACGACGTCCATCTTCGCCTTCAGCGTGGTGGTCCAGTCGGTCTTCACGCGCTCGAAGCTGAACTTCACGTCGTTCGCGGTGAACGCGTCGCCGTTCGAGAACGTCGCGCCGTCCTGCAACGTGAAGGTGTAGGTCTTGCGGTCGTCGGAGAGCTTCCACTCCTTGGCGAGGAGCGGCACGATCTCGCCGTCCTGGTTCACCTCGACGAGGCCCTCGTAGACGTTCGTCATGAGCGCCTGCGGGATTGCGGAGCCCGCGGTCGTCGTAAAGTCGAGGTTCACGGGGGCGCCGGTGAGGGCGATCGTTGCGGTGGTCTCGGTCGAGCCGGCGTCGCCGCCGGTGCTGCCGCCCGAGCCTGCCGAGCAGCCGGTGAGGGCGAGCGCGCCCGCCGTGATGATCGCCGCGGCGATGGAGAGAGTTGTCTTACGACGCATAGTGCTTCCTGTTACAACTTGGGCCGGCTACGTCGCCGGCGATGGTGAGTTGGGGTTCTGCGGAGTTGAACGGGGGTTTCGGTTGGTGTTTCGGGGTGGGTCGCGGGGTGTGCGGCCCATGGTGGCGCGATGTGGTGTGGTGTCACCTCCCGGGGCGAGTCGGCTCTGACGCGCGCCTCGCGCCGCGAGGATTCAAACTAGGATACATGGTAAGACCACTTGTGGGGCGCTACTATCTGAGAGAGTTTCCGATACGGATCGTGTGGCCCCGGACAGCCGCAAGACGCCCGGCCCCACAGCTGCAATCTCATAGATGGAGAGTCACCGTTGACACCCACCCACAGCTTCACCCCGGCGGTACCCGTGCTGACATACCAGCGCATTGTCGAGCAGGTGGAGTCGGCCATCCTCTCCGGTGAGATCCCGGTCGGCACGCAGCTCTCAAGCGAGCGCGACCTCATGGTGCAGTTCGGAGTGAGCCGCCCGACGGTGCGCGAGGCACTCCGCGTGCTCCAGAGCATGGGGCTCATCGAACCGAAGCCCGGCACCCGCGGCGGGCCCGTCGTGCTCGCGCCAACGCCGGAGACGCTCGAGCGCTCGTTCCGGGCGATGCTCGGCACCGCGTCGCTCGGACTCGCTGAGCTCGTGCAGTTCCGCATCGTGCTCGACGGTTCCGCGTCCGAGCTTGCGGCCGTGCTGCACACCGAGGACCAGCTCGAACGGATGCGGCAGGCGGTGACCCGCATGCGCGAGGCCGCCGAAGGGGCCGACGGGGCGCAGGCGAGCGACGCCGAATTCGCCGACGCCGACCTCGCGTTCCACCGGACCGTGTGGGAGGCGAGCGGCAACCAGGTGCTGCAGCTCAGCGGCCAGGCGGTCGCGGGCGCGCTCCGGGCGCTCGTGCAGCGCGACCTCGAACGCGGCTCGGGCGAGAGCGCGGTCCGGCTCGACTCGGCGCGCATCGACTCGGGGCTGTTCGAAGCGATCGAACGCCGCGACTCGGCCGAGGCTGGGCGGATCGCCAGGAACGCGATCGCCGACCGCTTCAGCTCAATGCTCACCGAGGAGGAACGTCGGGCGCTCGCCGCGATCACAGCGGGGTAGGGGCGCGGCTGCACGGCGCGGCCCGGTCGCGCGCTCGGCCGGGCCTTGCTCGGCCGGGCCCTGCTCGGACGGCCCCTCGCTCGGCCCCTCGCTCGGCCCGATCCTCGACCGGCCTCATCCTCCGGCGGGGCCCGAACGTACACGGTCCCTGCAGATGTACACGGTTTCAACGCGTAGTTTTCGTGTACGCCTGCAGGAACCGTGTGCACTGGGATGCCGGGGCGCCCGCCAGGGCGGGGACTCGGGGTGGGACTACCGGAGGGGCGGGCTGAGCGGGGCTGCGGCGCCCGCTGGGCGGGGTCGCTGGGGCGCCGGGCCGCCGGCCTGCGGCGCCTGCCGGGCCGGGCCGCCAGCCTGCGACGTGCGCGCCGCGCCGGCCCCGCCTCAGCCGTCGGCGCGGGCCACCCGGAACGCCACAGCCGCAAGCGCGGCGCACGCCAGCGCGATCGCCGCGGTGAAGGCCAGCACGGCCGGCGTCAGCCCGAACGCCGACGCTGCGACACCGAGCCCGAGCACGGGCAGGGTGCTCCCGAGATAGGTGACCGCGTAGATCGTGTTCACGGTCGCGGCGTGCCGCTCGACCGGCACCGCAGCGACCGCGGCACCGAACACCCGCTGGAACGCGATGCCCTGGCCTGCGCCCGCGATGAGGCACGCGACGACGGTGAGCGCGGGGCTTGCGAGCGCCGTCGCCAGCCCGAGCAGGAGTGTTCCCGCGGCGAACGCCGACAATGCGATCGCGGCCGCCCACCTGCCGCGCACCGGGAACAGCTGTGCCCCGGCGGACGCGAGCAGCACGAGCGACGCGAGCAGTCCGAGCACCGGCCGGGAGGTCGCGCCGAACAGCTCGCCGAAGTGCCCGGGCGCGAGCGACAGGCAGAACCCGAGGAACGCGAAGCTCACGAACCCGACGAGAGCGGCAGTGCGGATCGCCGGAGCCGAGCTCGCCACCGCGATCACCGTGCCCGTGTCGGTCGTCACGGTGCGCGGGGCGGCGCCTGCCTGCACCACGGCGGGGCGGCACTCGTTGCGGGGCGCGGCGAGCACGATCGCGGGGATGAGCGCGATCAGGATCGCGGCCCACACGAAGAACGGCGTCTGCGTCGGCGGCCCCATGAGCGAGAGCACACCGCCGAGGATCGGCCCCGCGGCCACGCCGCCGGACGTCGCGAGCAGCGTGAGCCTGCCGCTGAGCGTCGGTCGGCCCGGCAGCAGCACGCGGAGCGCGCTCGATCCCGTCCCGGTCGCGGCCGCGATGGCGAGGCCCTGGACGGCACGTGCGAGGCAGAACCAGGCGAGGGTCGGGGCGATCGCGAGCGCGAGGGTCGCGACGGCGGTCGCCGCGAGCGCCGCAATGATGACGGTGCGGCGGTTCGCCCGCTCGCTGATGGGCCGGAAGAGCACGAGGCCAACGAGCAGGCTGAGCACGTAGCTCGAGAAGGCGATGGTGACGCCAAACGCGTCAATGTTGAGCTTGCCGCCGATCAGCGGGTACAGCGCGGTCGGGAGATTCGCGGCGGTGAGGAGCCCGAAGAGGCTGAGGATCGTGAGGGTCGCGCGAAGTCTGGGGCGCCGGAGGGAGACTGGCGCGCTGCCGGGGTGCGCGAGGGCGTGGGTGGTGCTCAACGTGGTGCTTTCGTACTGGCGACCGGGGTGGTGGTCGCGTGCGGTGCTGCGGGCGCCTGGTGTGGCTTGCAGCGGTGCGGGGAGCGGCTGGTTGGCCGAACCCCGAGGAGTATTCAACCCCACGTTGCCTCGGGCGCGCAAACCCGGGCGATACGGTGCGAAATGCGGCTCCGATGGGCGCACCCCTACGCCGCGACGACGCGGCGTACCCGCGGAAACCACGGGTGCACGGTGGCAGGGAGTTGCGCTCAATCGGGTGCGGTGTGCGAATGGCCTGGGGTGGTGGTCATCTGCGGTGCGAACCCTCCTGGTGGGGCGGGCCGCGGGTGCCGGAGGCGGATGGTGCCGCCTCCCGAGAAGTATTCAATCGATGGGTGCAAGAATCGCGCAACCGGCTACACTTTCACTACGCAATTTGTATGGTCGTTGGCCCGGAATGGAGCGCGAAGTGAGCGAAGTGTATGCCCTCGATGCGACGGATCGTCGAATCCTCGAACAGCTCGACGTTGACGCGCGCATGCCCGTCGCGATGATCGCGCACAAGCTCGGCCTCGCTCGCGGCACCGTGCAGGCGCGCATCGACAAGATGCAGGCGGCTGACGTGTTTCGCCCGCACAGCGCCCGGGTGAAGCCCGCCGCGTTCGGCCGACCGGTCGCCGCGATGGTGCAGGTCGAGCTCGACCAGCACCTCATCACCGAGGCGATCCGCGCCCTCGCGAGCATTCCCGAGGTGCTCGAGTGCTTCGCCCCCGCTGGCGACACCGACCTGCTGCTGCGCGTGGTCGCCCGCGACCCCGAGGACCTGTATCGGGTGAGCGAGGAGATCAGGCTCTGCCCCGGCATCACCCGCACATCGACGAGTCTCTTCCTCCGGCAGGTGATTCCCTATCGCGTCACGGGGATGCTCGCCGAGTAGCTCTGGGGCGGCCGCGGGGCGGCGGTGCGGGGTTTTCCGCGAAAAACAGCTAAAATCGAGGGAGTTTCATCTCCTGGCGCTGGCGAGCGCCCGCAGCGCCACGAACGGAGACCACACCCGCGATGAATGAACTTGAATCCCGCGTCCGCGGCACCGTGCACATCGTCGGCGCTGGGTTGCTCGGCGCGAGCGTCGGTCTCGGGCTGCGCGAGCGCGGCGTCGACGTCACGCTCGAGGATCTCTCGCCGACCGCGGTCGCGCTCGCCGCAGATTACGGTGCGGGCAGGATCCGCGAGGCCGGCGATCCTGAACCGTCCGTCGTCGTGGTCGCGACCCCGCCCGACGTGGTCGCCGACGCCGTCGAGCGGGCGCTCTCGGAGTTCCCGAACGCGGTCGTCACCGACGTCGCGAGCGTGAAGCTCGCCCCGTACCTCGAGCTCGTGCGCCGCGGCGCCCCGCTGAAGAACTACGTCGGCTCGCACCCGATGGCCGGCCGCGAGCGTGGCGGCGCGATCATGGCGCGCGCCGACCTGTTCACCGCGCGGCCGTGGGTGATCTGCCGCGACCGGGACACCCCCGCCGAGGCGCTCTCGCTGGTCGAGGCGATCGCGCTGGATCTCGGCGGCGTGCTCACGGAGATGACGCCGGAGGAGCACGACCGCTCAGTCGGCCTCGTCTCGCACCTGCCGCAGGTCGTGTCGAGCCTGCTCGCCGCGCGACTCGTCTCCGCGGAGGAGCAGGCGATCGCGCTCGCTGGCGCCGGTCTGCGGGATACGACGAGGATCGCGGCCAGCGATCCTGAACTGTGGGTGCAGATCCTCGGGGCGAACCGCGAGCCGGTCGTCGCGCTGCTCGAGCAGTTCTCGGCCGATGTCGCCGCGTTCACCGCGGCGCTCCGCGACGCCGACGCGCCGGGCGCGAAGCGCCGCGTCGCCGACCTGCTCGCGTCGGGCGGCCGCGGCGTCGGGCGCATCCCCGGCAAGCACGGGTCCTCCGAGCGATTCATCACGATCACGGTGCTCATCGACGATACGCCGGGTGAGCTCGGCCGCCTGCTCACCGAACTCGGAGAACTCGGTATTAACATGGAAGACTTGCGCCTTGAGCACTCGCCGGGCGCGCAGATTGGCTTTGCGGAGATCGCCGTGCTGCCAGAAGCCGCCGAACGGGCGGTCGCTGACCTCACCGAGCGCGGATGGAGAACACTGTAATGGGGACCACACCTCCCGCAACCGAACCCATCCTCGTCGCGATCGACGGCCCCGCTGGGAGCGGCAAGTCGAGCGTCTCCCGGGCCGCTGCCGAGCAGATGGGCTTCGGCATCCTCGACACCGGCGCCGCGTACCGCGCGCTCGCGTGGGCCTGCCGCGAGGACGCTGTCGACCTCGACTCGGAAGACGCCGTGGTCGCCATGCTCGACGGCTGGACGTATGCGATCACGCTGCAGGGCGAGCAGCGCGTGCAGGTGACGCTCCCCGGCGGAACTGAGGCGTTCGACGTTTCAGCCGTGATCCGGACCCCCGAGATCTCGGGCCAGGTGAGCCGTGTCTCGAAGCACGCCGAGGTCCGCGTGCGGCTGAACACGATGTTCCGCGAGATCGTCGCGGCCTCCGGCCTGCCGGGCGTCGTCATCGAGGGGCGCGACATCACGACTGTCGTCGCCCCGGATGCGCCCGTGCGGATCCTCATGACCGCGTCGCCCGAGGTGCGGGCGACCAGGCGCCAGGGCGAGCTGCCCGGCGCAATCCACGAGCAGGTGCTCGCGGACATTACGGCGCGCGACGCGAAGGACGCCGCGGTCGTAGATTTTCTGAACCCCGCCCCCGGGGTCACGCTCATTGACACGAGCGACATGAACTTTGGGCAGTCGATCCAAGCTGTGATCGACACCGTTGAGGAGGCCCGCGGGGCCCGCCCATCGAACGAGAAGGAACGATGATGAGCGAAGAACAAGAATTCGACCTGTCGCAGGTCGACCCGAGCGAGATCATCTCGGGCGGCGGCGACGCAGACCTCGACGACGCAGACCTCGACGGCGAAGAGTTTGACGGCAACGTCACCGACGAGGAGCGCCTCCGCGCGATGCGCTCGTCGCTCGACTCGTTCGAGCTTGAGGAGGACGACCGCGACATCCTCACCGCCGACGGCGAGTACATCGGGTTCGCTGAGCCGAGCCTCGAGGCGTTCCCGGTCGTCGCGATCGTCGGCCGCCCGAACGTCGGCAAGTCGTCTCTCGTGAACCGTATCCTCGGCCGCCGCGAGGCCGTCGTCGAGGACATCCCCGGCGTCACCCGCGACCGCGTGACCTACCAGGGGCTGTGGAACGACCGCCGCTTCTCGCTCGTCGACACCGGCGGCTGGGAGCCCGACGCTCGCGGCATCGACCAGTCGGTCGCACTGCAGGCCGAGGTCGCCATCGAGCTCTGCGACGTTGTGCTCTTCGTCGTCGACTCGCGCGTGGGCGCGACCGCGACCGACGAGCGCGTCGTGCAGCTGCTGCGCCGCGCGAAGAAGCCCGTCTTCCTCGTCGCGAACAAGGCCGACGACTCGATCCGCGACGGCGAAGTGTCCGAGCTGTGGTCGCTCGGCCTCGGCGAGCCCCGCCCCGTCTCGGCCGCGCACGGCCGCGGAGTCGCCGACCTGCTCGACGACGTCATGAAGGTGCTGCCCGAGGTGTCCGCTGTCGCGCAGCCGAAGCTCGCCGGCCCCCGCCGCGTCGCGCTGCTCGGCCGCCCGAACGTTGGCAAGTCGAGCCTCTTGAATAAGGCCGCCGGCGAGGAGCGCGTCGTCGTGAACGAGCTCGCCGGCACCACCCGCGACCCCGTCGACGAGCAGGTCGAGATCGCGGGCCGCGTGTGGACCTTCGTCGACACCGCCGGCATCCGCCGCCGCGTGCACCTGCAGAAGGGCGCCGACTTCTACGCGACCCTGCGCACCTCCGCGGCGCTCGAAAAGGCCGAGGTCGCCGTCGTGCTCATCGACGTGACGCAGGAGATCTCGGACCAGGACCTGCGCATCATCGACCTCGTGCTCGAGTCGGGCCGCGCGCTCGTGCTCGCGTTCAACAAGTGGGACATGCTTGATGACGAGCGTCGCAAGTACCTCGAGCGTGAGATCGAGCAGGATCTCGCCCACGTCGACTGGGCGCCCCGCGTGAACATCTCGGCGCGCACCGGCCGCCACCTCGAGAAGCTCGTGCCCGCTCTGGAGCAGGCGCTTGAGTCGTGGGATACCCGCATTCCGACGGCGAAGTTCAACGCGTTCCTCGCGGAGCTCGTGCAGGAGCACCCGCACCCGCTGCGCGGCGGCAAGCAGCCCCGCGTGCTGTTCGGCACGCAGGTGCAGAACCGCCCGCCGACGTTCGTGCTGTTCGTCTCCGGCTTCCTGGACCCCGGCTACCGCCGCTTCATCCAGCGTCGCCTCCGCGAGACGTACGGCTTCGAGGGCACCCCGATCGTGCTGAACATGCGCATCCGTGAACGGCGTGAGCGGCGCTAACTCCGCCGCCTCCCGGCAGCCGAGCCCGGCTGCCGGGCCGGAGCTGCTCCCGTGACGGCTGATGCGGGCGGCCTGCCCCCGCACGAGCTCACCCGGCTCGAGCGCGCGATCGACCGCGCCGCGAACCGGGTGCTCGAGGGCGCCCCGGCGCGCGGCGTTCGCGCCGTGCTCGTCGAGTGCTCGGTCTTCCTACTCAAGCAGGCGTGGGCGTGCATCTTCGGCGCGCTGCTGCTCGTCGTGCTCGTCGCCGCGCGGCTCTGGTACCCCGACGACGCGATCCTCGCCCGGAATGATGCGCTGACGATCGCGGCGGTCGTGATCCAGATCCTGCTCCTCGTCTTCAAGCTCGAGACGGGGCGGGAGCTGTGGGTGATCCTGCTCTTCCACGTCACCGGCACCGTGATGGAGCTCTTCAAGACCGACGTCGGCTCGTGGGCGTACGAGGGCGATGGGATCCTGCGCATCGGCGCCGTGCCGCTCTTCAGCGGGTTCATGTACGCCGCCGTCGGCTCCTACATGGTGCGCGTCTACCGGCTGCACGATCTCAGGTTCGCCAGGTACCCGTCGCGGCTCGTGACGACGGTGATCGCGGCGCTCATCTACGTGAACTTCTTCTCGCACCACTTCATCGTCGACTTGCGGTGGGTGCTGCTCGCCGCGGTGCTCGTGGTGTGGTGGCGCACGACGATGCACTTCCGCGTGTACCGGGTGACGCTGCGCGCCCCGCTCCTCCTCGTGTTCTTCGGCGTCGCGACGTTCATCTGGTTCGCCGAGAACATCGCGACGTGGGCTGGCGCCTGGCTGTACCCGCACCAGGAGGCGGGCTGGGAGCTCGTGTCGCCGCAGAAGCTCATCGCCTGGTTCCTGCTCATGATCATCTCGGTCGTGATGGTGACCTGGGTGTACCCGCCGCGGGCGCCGTCGGAGGAGCCAGGCCCAGGCCTGAGCCCTGACGCGGCGCCGGTGCCCGGGTCGCGCCCGTGAAGCGGGTCCTCGGGAGTCCGGTCTTCTGGGCGCTCGCGTGCTTCGCGGCGGCGCTGCCGTGGATCCTGACCGGGAGCGCGGTCGACTTCTTCCCGTTCGTGTGCCTGCTCGTTGCGGGCTTCTTCGCGGGCCTCCTCGTGATGCGGGCCCTCGCGCGCATCCCGTCGCGGCGCGCGGGTCTCTGGGCGCACATCGGGGTCTCGGCCGCGCTCGCGCTGTTCGGCGCACTGTTCGCGCCGCGACTTGGTGACGTCATGGCGTGGCTGCGTCAGGCGCTTCCCGAGCCGGCGGTCTCGCTCGTCTGGTCGCTGTGGGTGCCGACGCTCACGCTCACCGGCGTCGTCTGGCTCACGCTGCTCGGGCGGGTGACGGCGGCGCTGCCAGGCGGGCGCGCAGCGGACCTCCCAGCGCCCGTATGGGTGGGGACGCCGGAGGGCGCCCAGGCCGAGTTCACCGCCGTCGAAATGACCCGGCGCGCCTACCTCTGGATCGTCACCGCGTGCGCCCTGGTGGTCATCGCTGTGGCCGTTGCGATCTTCGTTGCGGCCGAGCCCGTCGCGAGCAGGCTCTCTCCGAAGCTGCTGCTGCTCGCCTTCGGGCTTGGCGTCGCGCTTCCCGTCTTTCTCGTGGCGCGCGCGTACTTCCGTGCGCGCTCCCGCGTGTGGCGGGTCACGTTCAAGACCGGGCGGATGAGGATCGCGGAACTGCCGCCATCGCCTGCCCCCGCCGCCGGCGATGGGACCCCGGGCGGCGCGGCGCCGATCACGACGCTCTCCACTGCGTTCACCGACATCGAGTCGTTCACCTGGAGCGCGACGGGGGAGGCCGCGCGCATCGAGGTGCGCTCGCGGCGGGGCGAGTGCTCCCTCCTCGTCGGTGTCGCGAAACCACTGGCAGGCAAGCGCGCGGCCCTGCCTGACCTGTCCCGCAGGGTGCGCGCCGAGCTCGCCGAGGCCGGCCTCGTCGAGCGCCCAGGGAAGGGGCGCCAGAGCAGCTGGCGGTACGAGCGGGTGGCGGCGGGCTGAAAGTTGACATCTGCTGCGCAAGTCGCAGCAATGTGCGATGCTGGAGCGGTGGCGAATAACGAAGTTCCCCAGCAGTCCCCAATATCGCTCGGCGCGTGGGTAAGCCGGTTGGCGGGCGCGTGGTTTCCGGTGGCGGTACTCGCAGCCGGAGCGGTTGCAGTCGCCTGGCCTGCGCCATTCCTCCCGATTGCGCCGTTCATCAACCCTCTGCTCATGGTCATCATGCTTGGCATGGGAATGACGCTTCAGGGCTCTGACTTTGCGTTGGTGGCCAAGAGACCCCTGCCGCTCCTGATCGGAATTCTCGCGCAGTTCATCATCATGCCGCTGTCCGCGCTAGCCCTGGTGACGGTGTTCCGGCTCGACGCGGCACTCGCGGTCGGGATCATCCTCGTCGCGGCAGCACCGGGCGGTACCGCTTCGAACGTGATCGTGTACCTTGCGAAGGGAGACGTCGCCCTGTCTGTCGCGATGACTTCCGTCTCGACGCTGGCTGCTCCGTTGTTGACCCCACTCATTGTGCTGTGGCTTGCTGGGTCGCATCTTGAGGTCAACTTCCTGGGAATGTTCCTCTCGATCGTGCAGATCGTGATCTTGCCCATCGTGTTGGGTCTGGTGTTACGAGCACTGCTGCCGCGCGTGGTTAGGCGCATCACCGACTGGCTGCCACTCGTCTCCGTGGTGGTGATCACGCTGGTGATCCTTGCGGTTGTCGCCGGGAGCGCAGGGACCGTGCTCAGTTCCGGGTTGGTCGTTGCTGGCCTGGTCATCGCGCTCAACGCACTGGGACTCTTCCTCGGTTACGTCGCTGCGCGTCTTGCTGGTCTTGATGAGGCGGCACGGCGAGCGGTGACGGTCGAGGTGGGCATGCAAAACTCCGGTCTCGCTGCGGGGCTCGCCCGGACGCACTTCTCACCGGAGGCCGCGCTTCCCGCTGCGCTGTTCTCGGTCTGGCACAACGTTACTGGCTCCGCTCTTGCCAGCTACTGGTCGCGGCGCCCGCCCGGTGCTCGAAAGGACTAAGCGTTCCTGTCGGCCGAGAACGCCGCAGGCAAAGCGAACGGGCGGGCCCTCCCGCGTGGGGAGAGCCCGCCCGTGCGTGCGGCGGCGGTGGGCTAGAACCCGTAGGACGCCGCCCCGGCAAAGAAGCCGAACGAGGTGAGGCCGATGAGGAGCACGAGCCCCACTGCCGCGAACGCGAGCATGGCGCCGTTGAGCCAGACGCCCCACAGCGCGAGCGTGCGCTCCTTCGTGTTGCGGCGGAGCGCGAGGATTCCGAGCACGAGGCCGACAATCGGCGCGACAAAGGTCCAGGCGCTCAGGATCGACGCAATGCCGATCACGAAGCTCGCGATGGCGAAGCCGTAGCTATTCTTGCCCGGCTCGGGGTCGAGGTGGCCCGGGACGGCATAGTAGGGCGCCTGCGGCGGTGCCGCGTACCCGCCCTGTGGCGGGACCGCGTAGCCGCCGGGCTGGGGAGCCTGCTGTAACTGCTGGGCCTGCTGGGCCTGCTGCGCCAGCGGAGTCGAACCGGTGTAGGGCGACGTGTACTGCACGGTCGGCTGCGAGACGGTCGGCTGCGACGCGGTGGCCTGCGCTGCGGCGTACGCGGGAGACGCGTCTGCGGCTGGTGCGGGCGGCACGGTTGCCTGTGGGAGGGTGACCTGCGGCACGGTCGCCTGCGGCGGCGCGTACACCGGGGTGGGTGTGGGCGCTACCGGCTGAGCCGGTGCCTCGGGCGCCGCGGGAGTTGCGCTCTCGGAAACCGAGGTGTCGGGCGCAGCGGACTCGGTCTGAACGTCCGAACCTGGAAGCTGAGTGGGGTGTGCGTCGGTGGTCATGATGACATTCCTTTCTGCCGTACGCCGCCTTGATACTTCCAAGACTATGAGCCTGTAGGATCCTGCGCGTCCTGCCCCAGTACCGGGGCCGGTGGTACCCAGGTACCTAACGACCCCGAGAGGGGAGCCTATCGCCCCCTAGTGGGAGCTCGCAGAAAGGGCTGTGATCACTGCGGCTTTCTATGGGAGCAAGGCAGCTTCATCTGCTGGCTTACCAGAGGCCGAGGAATACTGCGAGGATCGCCAGCTGTCGAGGAACGAGTGGGTTGTAGCCGGTAAGCGCCTCAACTCGGCGCATCCGGGTGACAACAGTGTTGCGATGGCAAAACAGCAGCGCCGCAGCGCCCCCAACGGTGCCCGTCTCCGCAAACGCGCGCAACGTTTCACGAAGCCGCGTCTGCTCAACCTCACGGATCTCGAAGAAATCGCGGCCGAGCACCGAGGCTGGGTCGTCGAAGTGTCCGGCCGCGCTCGCATGCGCGCTGTGGAGCACGAGATCGTCGAGATAGGCCACGCCGCTATGCTGCAATGGCGTGGTGAGTCGCGTCATTTCACGCACCAGGGCAGGGAGGCGGTCGAGGGGCGCCGGATGGCGGGTGATGACGCCCCTGGCTTCCGCCGGAAGGTCCGGTTGGGCGTGATCGGGGCTGAGGAGTACGAAGACACCCTGCCAGGAGAGACTCGCTCGCCAGGGGGCGAGAAGTCGCTCAAGTGGAACTCCTGAGGGGGACAGTAGAGCCACCCACAGTTCGCCGTCCGAGGGTGCCCCGAGCGCCTCAGCGAGCAGCGTAAGCTCTGATTGGCTGAGAAGGTCTCCGGTGATAAAACGCGCGAGCGCGTGATCGATCGTGCGTCGCGTGTCCTGGCTGAGCCGCTGCGACTCCGTGAGGTAGGCCCGCTGAACCCGGGACACCTGTTGTTCGACCAGGCCGATGAGCGTCTCGACCTGCGCGACGAGCAGCTCCGACTCTGCCTCGCCTGCAGCTTGCTTGAACGCTTCCCAGAGCACGGCGAAGTTCGTCCGCACGCCCTCGAGTAGTAGGCTCTCGGGCACGCCCTGGCCCGCCCGCCGCGTACCGAGCCGCTCCGGGAAGCTCTGGAGTCGCTCCGGAAGCGGTGTCCCCGCGAGTTGCAGCAGGAACATTTCGAGGCTGTCATCGACGACCTCGACTACATCGGCGGAGGCAACGGCATTGTCGCCGTACTTCTCGGCGACGGGGAACCCCCGGAGGAAACTGTCGCGCAGCTCGACCCGTCGGTCTTGCACCTCAGCGACGAGCTCAAGCCAGCGTGGATCGAGATCGAGGGATACTGCCTGCGTCTCGAGATCGTATGAACCTAGCATGATGCTGATTTTAGATCCAAAACGCATGGTCATCCGTCATTGCAGCGCAGCGAACTATCAAGAAAGATGGTTGCAGAGACCCGTCTCGCACCAAACTCGGAGTGGAGGAGCAGCGTGAACATCGACCTCATCCTTCGTGGTGGCCGAATCCATACGATGTCGGCGGTAGGCACCACCGACGCCGTGGCCATCCACGACGGCCGGATCATTGCTCTCGGCGAGGACGCACTTCGTCTTGATGCGCGCGTGACACGCGATATCCGGGGCAAGACCGTGCTGCCCGGGTTCATCGATGCTCACGCCCACAGCGTCTGGTTCGGGCTCACGCTTGTTGAGCTCGACGTCGCACCGGCCAGGAGTCTCGATGAGATCTACGCTCTCGTCGCCGAGCGCGCAAGCGACACCCCCGCGGGGGAGTGGATTGTCGGCGCCGGGTTCAATCAGATGAGCGTTGGGAATCGTTACCCGGATCCCGACCGCCTCACAATTGCAGCTGGGGGCCGCCCAGTGTGGCTCAAGCACACCTCTGGGCACGCCTGTGTGCTTAACCGAGCGGCGATGTCGGAGACCGGTGTGTATGAAGCTGCCCTGCGCGGGGTCGAGGGTGGCCGGATCGTGCTTGACGAGCGCGGGGAGCCCACAGGGCTGCTTGAAGAGCAGGCAATGCGGCTCGTCCAGGACGTTATGCTCCCATACCCGCTCGCGCGGATCGAAGAGGCGCTCGAAGCCGCCACGGCCCACTACGTGAGCGAGGGGCTCACGAGCGTGACGGATGCTGGGATTGGCGGGGGTTGGATTGGGCATAGTCCCCAGGAGTTCTCCGCGTACCAAAACGTGCTCGCCCGCGGGAGCCTCCGCACGAGACAGCAGGTCATGCCGGAGTCATCAACGCTCGCCAGGCACGGGGAGCCCGGAGCAACAGGATCCTTCGTTGGGTTCAACACTGGAGTGCGAAGCGGCCTCGGCGATGACCGGCTGCAACTCGGGCCGGCGAAGTTCTTTCTTGACGGCTCGATTCTCGGGGCCACCGCGCGCATGACCGAGGAGTATCACCACTGCGCTGGCAGCCATGGCTATTACCAGGGCAACCGCGACGACATTCGTGGCCACGCCCTCGACGCGGGCCGGGGTGGGTGGGCGCTTGCGATGCACGCCGTCGGCGACGAAGCTGTCGACCTGGCAATCGATATCGCCCACACGCTCCGGGCGGAGGGCATCACACCGCCCATGCCGCACCGTGTTGAGCACGGTGGGGTTGTGAGACCGGAGCAGCTCACAGAGCTCGCCGAGGCGGGACTTACGGTGATCGGTCAGCCGCGCTTCCTCACGCTCTACGGGGACGGCTTCCGCGAGTTCATTGGCGATGACCGAGCTGAGTGGTCGTTCCGCTCGAAGAGTCTTCTCGACGCCGGCATGTCGCTCGCGCTGACCTCTGACCGCCCAGTTGCTCCCGGCGCACCGCTCAGCGTCATCGAATCCTCCATGCTGCGCCGCACCGAGAGCGGGCATCTCTACGGCGCGCACGAACGTCTCACGATCGACGAGGCCCTCGCCGCCTACACAACAGGCCCGGCACAGGTGACCGGATGGGCTGGGCGGAAGGGGGTGATCGCGGTAGGTGCACTCGCCGACCTTGCGGTGCTTGGCGCTGACCCGTGTGACGTGTTGCCAGAGGAGGTCTCCGACATTCCCGTTGCGGCGACCGTTCTGGGTGGTGAGGCCGTGTACGACCCTGAGGGGGTCATCGCTGTATAGTGCAGCCAGCGCCCACACTCGACCCTCGTATCGGAAGGATTCTCGCGTCATGACAGCAGTTGCCCCGACAGTAATCGTCACCGGCGGTACCTCCGGGATCGGACGGGCCATCTCCGAGGTCCTCGTCGAGCGCGGCTACGCTGTCTTGGCGACGGGCCGCGGTGTTGCGCAGGGCGAAGAACTCGCTGCCGTCCTCGGGCCGCGCCTGGCATTTGTGAGCGTCGACCACGCCGACCCAAAAGCCGCAGACATCGTCGTCGCGGCCTACAAGGCGCTTGACCCTGCGGTCTTCGGGCGCCTCGTTGGCCTCGTCAACAATGTCGGACGAAGGCACAATGATCTTATTGGAGAGCATGATGCGACTCGGCTCGCAGAGACTCTCGCGCTCAACGTCACGGCGACGATCCTCATGACTCAGGCGGTCGTGCCGTTGTTCGACGCAGCCGGAGGGGGCTCGATCGTGAGTGTTTCCTCACGCCTCGCTGTCGCTGGGATGGCCGGGGTAAGCGGCTACGCAGCGAGCAAGGGGGCGATTAACAGTTTCTCCACCGCCGCGGCGATCGAGCTCGCCCCGAAAAACATTCGGGTGAACGTCGTTTCGCCGGGCATGACGAAGACGCCACTTATCGAGGCCTGGCTGAGCGACCAGCCGGACCCCGTAGTCGCCGAGCAGGAACAGGCGGGGCGCGTGCCACTCGCGAGGCTATGCTCGGAGCAGGACGTCGCAGCAGCCGTCGCGTATCTCATCTCCGATGGTGCCCAGTATGTGACGGGTATCGTGCTGCCCGTCGACGGTGGCTACACCGCCGCATAGGTCTCCCGGAGGGCCCAGGACGTGCAGGCGTGCGCGCAGCCGGCGTGTGCGTCGTCAGGTTTCCTGAACTCGCTGATCTGGGCCCGTGTCGTGATGGGGATGCCTCACCCAGTTTCGAGAACGGCGATTCGCGCGTCCAGGAAATCTGGTCCTGGACGCGCGAATCGCCGTCTCGTACTCCGCGCTAGGCGGAGTACGCCTCGAGTGCGTGCTCGAGGATAGCGAGCGCCTCGTCGAGGACCTCGTCCGTCACGGTGATTGCGGGGAGCATGCGGAGCACGTGGCCGTCGCTGCCGCCGGCCATGAGGATCAGTCCGCGCTCAAGTGTGAGGCGGCTGAGCGCGCGGTAGGCCTCGGGGTTCGGGGTGCCATCCGCGTGGACCAGCTCGATGCCGTGGAGAGCGCCGAGACCGCGAACGTCGCCGATCACGGGGAAGCGTGACTTCAGCGCCAGTAGCCCCGCCTGCAGCCGTTCGCCAATCTCTGCAGCCCGATCGAGCGTGCCCCGCGTCTCAAGCTGATCGAGGACGGACAGGGCTGCTGCGCATGCGACGGGGTTGCCGCTGAAGGTGCCGCTCAACGCGCCGGGCGCCATCGCGTCCATGATCTCGGCGCGTCCTGTGACCGCGGAAAGCGGAATGCCGGAGGCGATCGCCTTAGCGATGGCGACGAGGTCCGGGACAAAATCGAAGTGTTCGCTGGCGAACATCTTTCCCGTGCGCCCAAGGCCGGTCTGGATCTCATCGGCAATGACGACGATGCCGTTGTCATTGCACCAGCGCTGAAGCGTGCTGAGGAACCCTGGGGCCGGGACGATGACGCCGCCCTCACCCTGGATCGGCTCGATGAGCAGGCAGGCGAGGTTTTCGGTGCCGGCAGTCTTTTCGAGGTAGGCGATTGCGCGGCGGGCGGCTTCAGCGCCCTCGAGCCCATCGTGGAACGGGTACGAGTTCGACGTGCGGTAGATCTCACCCGGGCGAGGCCCTGCCCCTGCGGCATAGGGCGTGGCCTTGTAGTTGAGGCCGAGGGTGAGGTTCGTGCGGCCATGGTAGGCATGGTCGACGACGGCGATGCCGTTGCGACGAGTGTAGGCACGCGCAATCTTGATGGCGTTCTCGATTGCTTCCGCCCCCGTCGATCCGAGCATCGACTTCTTCGGAAAGTCACCCGGTGTGATCTCGGTGAGTCTGCGCGACACCTCGACGTAACCCTCGTAGGGGGTGACTCCGAAGAGCGTATGTGTGAAGCGCTCGATTTGCTCGACGGCGGCGCCCGTCGTGCCTGCATTGCCGTGGCCGAGGGTGGTGACGCCAATGCCAGAACCGAAGTCGATGAATTCGTTGCCGTCGACGTCGGTGAGGGTCGTGCCCTCCGCAGATGCGATGTACACGGGAAACGCGGGGTTGACAGACGCCGAGACGAACTCGGCCTTGCGGGCGGCGAGTTCCTGCGAGCGAGGTCCGGGGACCTCGGTCTTGACACGCTGCGCTGCGATGGTGCTCATGTGGCCTCCTAGTGGTGTTTGGGCTGGACGCGAGAGAAGTCCTCTCATCAGGCTAGAGAGCAGTATTGGTTATGAAAAGCGACATTCAGTGACGGAAACCTGTTAGTCTAAATGACACGTTTGGAGGTGTCGGCAGTCTCCTGTCTGCACGCGCAGCAGTGCCCCGAGGGAGCCTCGGGGCACTGCTGCGCGGGGGTGAGTCAGCAGGGTTACTCGGCTTGGGCCGCCTCCGCGGCGCTACCTGTCCTGCGTCGACCCATGGGCGGGATCAGTCGGTTCGCGATCCGCACGCCGGCGAGAGAGATCAGAGCGATGACGAGGAGCAACACCGAGATCGGCCACGACTTTGAACCTGAGACGATGAGCAGTGAGGTTGCGATCATCGGCACGAAGCCACCGACGAAGCCCGCGATGTTGAAGCCGAGGGCCACGCCTGAGTAGCGGATGCTCGTGTGAAAGAGTTCGGGCAGAATGACGCCGGTTACGGCGTAAGCGACGGCGATCGGCTGCACGATCACGATGATCGCGACGATCGCGAGTACCGGACTGCCGGACGACAGCGCCAGGATCGCAGGAAACGCAAGCACGGCGGTCACGGCGCACCCCCAGGTCGCCAGTTTGATCGGGTCTATGCGGTCGGCAACAGAACCAGTGACCAGCACTGTCACGATCTGTAGCGCCGCTGCTGAGAGTGTCGCCGTCAGCATTGTGCTCGAGCTTAGCCCGACCGTTCCCGTGCCATAACTAATGGCGAACGTGGTGACGAGGAAGAAACCGCCAATGGACACGAACGCAACGGCCGCAGCGGTGAACATGCGGCCTGGGGCACGTCGGACCACCTGCCAAGCCGGCACTTTCTGGATGAGGTTGGCCTGCGTCGCATTCTTGAACGCTGGGGACTCGTCGACGAGCGTGCGTACCCAAAGCGCGACACCGAGCAGCGGGAAAGCTGCGAGGAACGGGATGCGCCAGCCCCACGCCTGAAAGGCGTCCGGCGGCAGGGTGCCGAGCGCGAGAAATGCGCCGGAGCTAATGATGTTGCCGATCGGTGAGCCGAGCTGGGGGAGACTTGCGTACAGTCCCTCCTTGCCCTTTGGTGCGTGTTCTGAGGCGAGCGTTACCGCGCCGGCCCACTCGCCTCCGAACGAGATGCCCTGGAGGAAGCGGAGCGTAACGAGGGCTATCGGGGCCATGATCCCGATAACGTCCTGGTTTGGGATCACCCCGATCAGGCCGGTTGAAACTCCGATGAGCACGAGGGTGAAGATAAGCGTTGCGCGACGCCCGAGGGTATCGCCCAAGTGGCCAAAGATCACTGCACCAAGTGGTCGAGCCGCGAAGCCGACAGCAAATGTTGCAAACGCAGCGAGCGAGGCAACGAGCGGGTTATCGCTGGCAAAGTACTGGGTGTTGAACACCAGTGCCGCGGCGGTTCCGTAGAGGAAGAAGTCGTAGTGCTCAAGTGCGGTACCCACCACGACCGCGGTGCGCACCATGCGTGGGCGACGAGGTGTGGAGGTATCCTCTGCGGGCCTCAGGGCGGCTTCGGGGTTCATCGTTGATCCTTCCGGGTGTGTTCGGCAACGGTGCCAAGACTCCCTCCATGAAATCAGGTGCATTATGATGCATTCAATGGCCACGAGTTCCGTCTTTCGGGCGGCTAGAGTGGTGATGTGCACACTTTTCTGGTGAGGGGTGACGTGGTTCACAGTATTCCGCTTCCCGACCTATCTGGCGTGGCTCGGGACGCAGAGTGGGTCGAACTCGTTGCGCTGCTCGGCAGACACAAAGAACGCATGGTTGATGACTTCTTCGACGGTTTCGACGGAAACGTGGTCTACGAGGGGGCGGTGCCCGCGGGCGACATCTCCGACCTTGTGAGTTCGACAATGGAGATGTACCTGTTGCTCCTCGCAGGCAAACAGCTGCCCGACGAACTGCGGCGGTTGCCGGCTGATCTCGGCGCGCGTCGAGCCAGACAGGGAGTACCAGCCGAGCAGCTGCTTGATGGCGTGCGAACGAACTCTCGCGTCATTTGGAACGCGCTGCGCAGCATTACAGGCCCCGACCAGATGGAGTGCCTGGTCCGAAATACCGGCCTGTTTTTGGGGCTCGTTGAGTGGCACGTACGCGAGGTGCAGTACGCCTATCTCCGAGAAGCAGATCGGCTGCAGCGACGGAGCGAGACCGTGCGCCGTCAAGCTCTGCGGAGGTTGTTCGAGGAGCCGGCACCGGGCCAAGGGGAACTCGCAATGATCTGTCGCGACCTCGGACTGCAAGCAGACTCCGAGTACGCACTCGTCGTGCAGCCGGGGCAGCATGCGACCGACTGCGAACTGTGTGAGAGCGGCGAATGGCCGTATGCGCACGAGCCTGGCCGGGTCACGTGCCACTTTCGGCAGGTACGGCTGCATGAAAGCGAGGGGGACGAGCCCTCGCTTAGCGGACGCGCGGCCTTCTTCACGCCAATTCAGGGCGTGCGCGGTCTCCTGCCGGCGCTGCACACCGGGCACGCGTTGCTCTACGCATACGACTTCGATACGCCGGTACTGCTGACGTCGAAGAACACGTGGGCAGGAGTCGCATGGCGCGCGGTGGAGGAGCTGTTCCCTCCCGACCTTGCTCCCGTGGACGTGTCGCGGGTGCGGGCACTCGGGCCAAACGCCCGGCGGCGGCTGCTTGACACCGTCGCCGCATATCTTGCGAACGGGTCGATCAAGGCCACGGCCGAGCAACTGTTCTGTCACCGGAACACGATCGTCAAACGGCTGGCCCAGTTTGAGGAGCTCATCGGGCTGCGATTCAGCGTGCCGAACGAGGCGGCGCTCGTTGTGCTCGCGATTGCGGCGCTCACCCGGGAGGATGGTACGTATGCTTGATCTGCGCCGACTCGTTATCCTCAGGGAACTCAAACACCGCGGCACGATGAGCGCCGCAGCGCGTGAGCTCGCCTACACACACTCCGCCATCTCGCAGCAGCTTGCCCAGCTTGAGCGGGATGTGGGAGTCAAACTGCTTGAGCGCACTGGGCGCAACGTGCGGCTCACCCCGGCTGGCGATGAGCTCGTGAGGAACACGGAGGCGATCCTCTCTGCCATCGAGAAGGCTGAGGCTGACCTCGCCACGACGCACCAACGGCCGCAGGGAGTCGTTCGGCTCGCAGCCTTCACCACCATCAGTCGAGCAATCATTCCAGACGCATTGCTGCGCCTCGCGGAGCGCTACCCGGAGCTCCAGGTCCAGGTCACCCGCGCCGACCCGGAGTTCGGCATCACGATGCTCACGTCACGGCAAGTCGACGCGGTGCTCACTGACGCGTACCCGGGAGTCGGGCAGGCCGCCCCTGCGGGAGTGACGGTGACGACCCTCGGCACCGATCCGGTGCGTGCCTACCTACCACCCGGCGTGCGGTCGGAGGGGCCCGCGGGAATGGGCAGCGTACCCTGGGTATTGGAACCCCCCACGTCTGCTGCGACGCAGTGGGCATTACGCGTGTGCCGCGAACGCGGCTTCGACCCCTACGTTGCGCACACCACGAGCGACCTCCTGTTTCACCTCCGGATGGTCGAGCACGGGCTGGCGGCGGCCTTCCTGCCAGACATGGTGATCCGTGAATCCGGGCTCAAGCTCACACCGAGCGCCTGGCTGTCGGTGGGGCAAGAGCGCACCATCAACTTGCTGGTGCGTGAGGGGTCGGAAGCGCACCCGGCACACGTCGCCGTGCGTGAGGCAGTCATGCGTGAACTTGGCGATGGGTGACGACACTGGTTCGACCGGACCCGCGGCTTTCCAGACGTCGCCTCGGCCTACTTCGCGAGGTAGCCACCCTCGACCGGGATCGATGCCCCGGTGAGGTAGGAGGCCTCCGGCGAGGCGAGAAAACGCACCACGGCGGCGACGTCAGCTGGCTCGGCAATGCGTCCGAGCGGGATCGCCTCCGCGACCCGGCGCGCTTCTGCCTCGGGGTCGGGAAGGCCATCGAGCCACTCCTGGTAGAGCGGGGTGCGTGTCATGCCGGGGGCGACGGCGTTCACGCGGATGTTGTAGGGGGCGAGGTCGATTGCCGCGGCCTTCGTGAATGCAAGCATCGCGCCCTTCGACGCGCTGTAGATGCCCATGGTCGGCACGCCGATGCTCGCGAGGCGTGACGTGATGTTGATGATCGAGCCGCCGTCGCCTTGCTCGCGCATGGTCCGCGCTGCCGCGATGAGCAGGTTCATCGCCGAGAAGGTGTTCGTCTCGAACGTCGTGCGAATCTCTGCCTCCCCGACCTCGAGGAGTTCGCCAGTGTGATCGATTGCGGCATTGTTGACGAGCACGTCAAGGCGTCCAAAGGTCTCTGTTGTGCGGGAGATGAGATCGGCAGCGGCGCCGGTCGCCGTGAGATCGGTGCGCACGAACCGCGCGCGATCGCCAAGCTCTGCCGCAACGGCTGAGCCGCGCTGCTCGGAACGCCCGGAGACCACTACGCGGTGTCCGGCTTCGACGAGCTGTTGGGCGATGACCACCCCGATCCCGGAAGTTCCTCCGGTGACGAGTGCGACGGGTGCTGTTGACATGGTGACGTTCCTTTCATACGGACATGGGCGGTGGCCGGCATCTCGACGTCGATGCCGGCCACCGGGAGGTGGGGTGGCGCGGTTTAGCTGGCCTTTGCCCCGATGAGTTTCTCGCCGCGCGCGAGGCGCGCAGCGTCGTCGCTGCCCGGGAGCACGTTGCCGCGCAAGGAGCGGCCAGCTGTCTCGTTGAAGGTCAGCACGGAGATGAAACCGATCACGCCGGCTGCCGCAAGGTACCACCCGGGAATGAGCACATTGCCGGTGCGGTCGATGAGGAACTCGTTCATCATTCCGGCGGTGCCGCCGAAGATCGCCGTCGACACGTTGTAGCCGATCGCGAATCCGGAATAGCGCACGGAGGTGGGGAAGAGCGCGGGAAGCGTCGCGGAAATATTCGAGATAATCATGACGAGGAACAGTCCGAGGATCCCGATGCCGGCGAGCTGCGACCAGACCGTGCCGACTTGGATGAGCATGACCGCAGGAACTGACAGCAGGGTAAAGCCAATGCTCGCGATGAGCAGCAGCGGCTTGCGTCCGATCCGATCCGAGAGTGCACCGAACGGCACAATGACCGCCATCATGATGAGCTGGATGATGACAAGCGAGAAGTTCGATTCCGCCGCTCCGTGCCCAAGGGTCGTCGAGAGATAGCTCGGCATGTACGTGAGCACGAGATAGAACGCGACGTTGATGAGGATGACGAAGCCGGCGAGCTTGAGCACCTGCTTCGGGAACCGCACGATGAGTTCGCGCAGCGCGGCCCAGGCGCTCTGCTTGGCCTTCCCTGAGATGTCGATGTCCGAGGTGAACGTCTCAGGCTCTTCGACGTTGCGGCGCATCCAGAGGGCGAGCAGGCCGAGGGGGAGCGTTAGCAGGAACGGTAGGCGCCACCAGCCGGCCATCATCGCGTCCTCTCCGAGGACGAGCGTCATGGTCGTGACGAGGATTGCCGCGCCGGAGAAGCCCGCGAGCGTGCCGAACTCGAGGAACGAACCGTAGAAGCCGCGTCGATTATCGGGCGCGTGCTCTGCCATGAAGACAGCGGCACCCGCGTACTCGCCGCCGGCGGAGAACCCCTGCACCATGCGAAGGAACACGAGCAGCAGCGGAGCCCACACTCCGATCGAATCGTAGGTGGGGAGAAGACCGATCGCCGCCGTGGACACGCTGATCATGAGGATCGTCGCCATCAGCACGGTGCGACGCCCAATCTTGTCGCCGAGCGGGCCGAGCACGATCCCACCGAGCGGCCTCACGAGGAACGATACGGCGAACGTGGCGAACGCGAGAATGCGCGGCAGCGCGGATCCTGGCTCACCGCCGAAGTCGAAGAACAGGCTCGAGAGGTAGACGACAAGGTAGCCGTAGACGCCGTAGTCGAACCACTCGATAGCATTGCCGATGGCCGCCCCGGCGACCGACTTGCGTGTGTTCTTGCGTTGTATCGGTGTGAGATCGATGTCCCGGGTAATTGTGGGGAGCTCCTGGTGTGCGGTCATGATTTCCTTCCTACGCACTCCCCGATGAGTGCGACTGGTGTTGGTGGGTGGGCTACGCTGCCCTTGCGAGTCGAAGCGCGATGAGCACGTAGGCCTGTGCGGCTGTCTCGAGCTGTGAGATTTCCACGTTCTCGTCGGGCTGGTGGGCCTGGCCGGTGATATCTCCCGGACCGAGAATGATTGTTGGGGTACCGTGGTGCCGCGCGACGAAGCCGCCCTCGCAGGCAGCGGTCCAGCCGGTCTGCGTGCCTGACGCCCCGAGCTCACGGAGTGCCTGTGACGCGATCTGGACAACAGGGGAGTCGGTCTCGGTGCGGAAGCCTGGCATCTCCATGTCGACGGTGCCCTCGATGCTGATGCGTTCAGCGTTCGCGATGCCGGATTCGGCCAGATCGATCCTTGCCGCCCCGAGGAGTTCGGCGAGGATCGTCTCCGGATCCTCGCCCGGCATCGTGCGGCGGTCGAGGGTGAGCGTGGTCACTCGCGGCACCATCGAGGTGCCGCTTCCGCCTTCGATCGTGCCGACGTTCCACGTCCCGGTGCCGAGGAGCCTATCGCGCTCACCCGCAGCGAGTATGGCGTGGCGGTCGCGTACGAGTTCCACAATCCGCGCTGCGGCGTAGATCGAGCTCGCGCCGTCCTCAGGCCGTCCGGCGTGCGCGGAGGCGCCGGTCACTTCGACGACGAGGTTGCTTGCGCCCCTGCATCCGATCACCACGTCGAGATCGGTTGGCTCCGCAACGATGCATGCGAGGTACTCTCGCGGCATCTCCGCCGCAAGTGCGGCGAGCACGCCGAGCGCGCGATCCTCCTCGTCGACAGTGCACAGTAGTTCGAGTCGCAGGTCGGGCGCAACGGCCGAAACCGCTGCCATCGCCGCCAGCAGCGCGGCAAGACCGCCCTTCATATCGGTGGTTCCTCGACCAATGATCCGGCCACCGGCGATCCGCGGCTCGAACGGGTCACCGCTCCACCCCTCCCCGGCGGGCACAACGTCGCTGTGACCGAGGAACAGGATCGCCGGCCCATCTGCTGGACCGAGAGCGGCCCTGAGGTTTTCCCGCCCCGGCTCAACCTCTTGAAGCGTGACCTCGGCGCCAATCCGCGCACAGATCGCGGCGAGGCGGAGCACGGTGTCCCGTTCCGTCTCGCCTGGGTTCTCGCCGCGCCCTCGAATGAGGTCGCAGGTGTCAGCAGTGATCGCGTCGACGTCCAGAAGATCGAGTGCCGCGCGTTCGCGTGGTGAGAAGGTCATGCGCGCGTGGCCTCTCCGGCGGCGATTGCCCGCTTGATCGTGCTCGCGAGCCTACTCACGCCAACGTCAATGCGTGCGGGGGATGAAGTCGCGAAGCAGAGCCTCAGGGCATTGCGCATACTCCCATCGACGGTGAACGCCGGGCCTGGAATGTACGCGACTCCGTCGCGCAGCGCAGCAGGGAAGAGCGCCTCAGTGTCGAGGCCAGCCGCGTCACCGCGGAGCGTGAGCCAGAGGAAGAACCCGCCCTCGGGGTCGGTGGTCGTCGCGAGTCCGCCGAGGTGACGCTCGACTGCGGCGAGCATTGCGGCCTTCCGCTCGCGGTAGATGGGCTTGAGTCGTGCAACGTGCGTCTCGAAGTGACCGCTCGTGAGGTAGTTCAGCACTGCGTTCTGGACGGGCACGCTGCTGCACGTGTCCATGGCCTGCTTCGCATTCACCGCCAGGGCACGCACGGCGGGGTCGACGTCAATCCAACCGGTCCGGAGGCCAGGGGCAATCATCTTGGAGAGGGTGCGGACCTGGAACAGGAGTGGATGCTTGGGGGCAATACCCGCGAGGTCCGGCAAATCTTCGCCCTCGAAGCGGAGCCTGCCGTATGGATCGTCGTCGATGATCATCGCGCCCCAGCGCTCTGCGAGCTCGATGAGGAGCTCCCGCCGCCTGAGGCTCAGGGTCACCCCGGTGGGGTTTTGGAAGTTTGGGATTGTGTAGATCGCTCGGGGGGTCTTGCCGGTGCGAGCGACGAGCTCAGGGAGAGCTTCGACGATGAGCCCGTCCTCGTCGACCGGCGCCGGGAGCAGGTCGGCTCCGTAGCTCAGCGCAGTTGCGTTTCCATTGCTGTAGGTGGGGGCCTCGACAATGACGAGGTCTCCCGGATCGACGAAGAGCTTGAATGCGAGGTCGAGCCCCTGCATGCCGCCCGTCGTGACGAGCAAACGCTCGTCGCTGGTCTCGATGCCGCGTTGGGACGTGAGCTCCATGATCTGCGCCCGCAGCCGCGGCTCGCCCTCGGTCTCGCCGTAGTCGTACCGCCCGCTCCGCGAGCCGGTGAAGGCCTCGTCGAGCTGCGCGATTGGCATCAGGTCCTCGCTTGGAGCGCCCATCGCAAACCGCACGATGTCGTGTTGCTGTTCGGCAAGTAACGCAGTCGAGGCATCAATGACGGAACCGACGAGTAGCTCGCTGCGGTCCGCGAAAGGTGGTGCGATTTGGGTGGGCATTAGGCCTCCTGAATGATGAGTCGACGGGGCGCGTCGGTGAACACGTCTGCGCCCCCAGCGGCCACCCGCGCGGACTCGGAGGCTTCGAAGCCGTAGCCCGTCATCCACATACCCGCGATGAGGTGGAAGGTCATGTTTTCTTCGAGCACGGTGTCATCGCCTGCACGAATGCTGACCGTTCGTTCGCCCCAGTCGGGCGGGAAGCCCACACCGATCGAGTACCCAAGTCGCGATTTCTTCTCGAGACCGTAGCGGCGTAAAACGCGGTCGAAAGCAGCGTGCACCTCCGCGGAGGTGTTGCCCGGTCGGAGCGCGTCGAGCGCCGCGTCGAGCCCCTCGACAGTGGCGCCGGCGAGCCGGTCGAGTTCGCGGCTGGGCGCGCCGAGCGACACCGTGCGCGCGAGCGGCGCGTGGTAGCGGCGGTGCACGCCTGTCAGCTCGATCGATACGGCTTCACCGGCAGCCATCCGCTCCGCCGTCCACGTCAGGTGAGGCGTGTCCGCGCCCTCGCCATACATAAACATTGGCACGATCGCCGGGTAGTCGCCGTCGGCGCCGTCGACTCCGCGCGCCTGCGCCGCGAGCACCTCCGCCGCGAGCTCGTTGAGTGGCTTCCCCGTCTCGATTGCCGCTACCGCGCGCCGCATTGCCTCGCTCGCGACTTGGCCCGCCCGACGCATTTGGCCAATCTCAAACTCGGACTTGATGAGCCGCACCCAATTCACGAGTTCCCGGCTCTCGACGAGTTCCCACTCGGGGAAGCCGTCACGGAGCGCAAGGTACGAACGGACGGAGAAGTAGTGGGCGTCGCCCTCAAAGCCGACCCTGCGAGCGCGGCCAGCCTCGCCACGGTCCCGCAGTCGCTCCGCGATCCACTCCATTGGGTGCGTGTCCGGCCGGTGCACGTAGGTTTCGGGGTAGCCGAGTACGGAGTCTGCGTAGCGTAACGCGGTGCGATGGGCGCCGAGCGCGTCCATTTCTCGCATCGCGAGCACGGGCTCACCGTCAAGCGGTACGTAGAAGATCTGCGGCGTGTAGAAGGACCAAGCGTTGTATCCCGTGAGGTAGAACATGTTCGCAGGGTCGGAGACCACGAGCGCGTCTAACTCGCGCAGTCGCATGGCCTCACGGACCGCGGCGAGCCTCCGATCGAGCTCGTCCACGTCCACCTGTGCTGTTGTCATCGCCCACCCCTTCGTGCCGGTACTCTCACACACGCTAGAGGGACTTGTACTGTTTTGGAAGGCTGGAAGTATATAAACGTACTGTTCACGTTTGCTAAAGGATCGGTGTGCTGTGATTGATGTCCGAAGGCTCGCGCTGCTGCGCGAGGTGTCGATCTACGGCGGCCTCACCGGTGCGGCCGAAGTGCTCGGGATGAGCGTGTCGTCGATCTCGCAGCAACTCTCGCGGTTGCAAAACGAGCTCGGCGTCTCACTGCTCGAGCCCGCGGGGCGCGGAGTGCGGCTCACGGCGGATGCGGAGCGCCTCGTCGTGCACACCGAGCGGGTGCTCGCCGTGCTTGAAGAAGCGGAGGCTGAGCTGCTCCTCACTCGCGGAGGGCTCTCCGGTGTGGTGCGCGTCGCGGCCTTCCACACCTTCGGCACCCGGTTGCTCGTGCCGGCCATGCGTCGCCTGCGGGAGGTTGCGCCCAATCTCGCGCTCGAATACGCCCAGCTCGATCCAGAGGGAGCGATCAGGGAACTTGGTGCGCGCAGGGCAGACATCGCAGTGGCCGATGAGTATCCCGGAGCGCCGCTCTCGCCAACGCCGGGACTCGTGCGAGTCGATCTTGGACACGATCCGATCGCGATGTATCTCCCCGACGGTATGCGAGAAGCGGACCTGTCAGGGGGGAGCTCGGTGGACTCCCTGGCGCGGCTGCCGTGGGTGATGGAGCCGCGGCAGACCGATGCTTACCGCTGGGCACGTGGGATCTGCCGCACTATCGGTTTCGAGCCACGGGTCGCCTTCGAGTCTGCCAGCCTCGACTTTCACCGGCAGTTGGTGGCCAGCGGCGAAGCGGCGGCCTTCCTGCCGCGCTCGATCGCTGGCGAGCTCTCTGGTCAGGTCACCCGGTTGCCGGGGCGGCGCGGCCTTCCGGGCGGCATGCATCGAACCTTTCTCATGCTGATGCGCCGGGGCGCGGAGCGCACGCCCGCCCTTATGGCGTGCCGAGAGGCGATCGAGGGGGCATATCGTGAGCTCGGCACGGAACCTGCAGGTGGCACGTGACCAATACGGTGGGCGAGGCATCTGTCACTGTAGCTAACCGTTTATTGTTACGAGCAGTCGCTTTTGTTTACGTGTTGCGCCCCCTAGCGTGGAGGAAATCCCGGATCGTTACTGGCTGCCACACCCGTGTGTTGCAACGCCAGCCCCGGAGCCACACGCACATCACGGCCACCGGCCGTCCATCCTTGGAGGCGCACTCGCGATGACTTCCCCACTCACCGTCCGGCAGGAATCAGAGCTTCTCGCGGGCTCCGCGTCAGCGATTGCCCTCGCAGACTCCGTCATCGCGGGTCTCGGGCTTCCGGCCGACGGCATCCCCGTTCACGATCCCGCGACAGGGCAGCGAATCGCGAGCGTGCCAGACGTCAGCGCAGCGGGCGCTGTCGCGGAACTCGCTATCGCTGACGCCGCGGGCGCAGCCTGGGCAAGGACCACTGCCAGGCACCGTGCTTCACTGCTGAGCCGCTGGTACGAACTTATCGTCGAGCACACCGAAGAGATCGCGCATCTCATCACACGCGAGATGGGCAAGACACTCGCCGAGGCGCGGGGAGAGGTGAAGTACGGTTCGGACTTTGTGCGCCTGTACGCAGAGGAAGCCGTGCGTCCCGGCGGCGGGTTCCGCGACGTCCCAGACGGAGGATCGAGCCTGCTCATCAAGCGCTCGCCTGTCGGCCTCGCCGTGCTCATCACCCCGTGGAACTTCCCCCTCGCAATGGCCACTCGAAAGATCGCACCCGCGCTCGCCGCAGGCTGCCCAGTTGTCGTTAAGCCCGCGACGCTGACGCCGCTCACCACCTACTTCGTGGTTGAACTCGCCCGCCGTGCCGGGATTCCCGCTGAGCTTGTGCGGGTAGTGACCACGTCGAATGCCGGGGACTTCAGCGATGCCGTCCTGCGGGACCCGCGCACGCGGAAAGTCTCGTTCACGGGGTCGACGCCGGTGGGGAAGCAACTCCTGCGCATCGCGAGTGACGGGGTGCTGCGCACCTCGATGGAGCTTGGCGGCAACGGTCCCTTGCTCGTGTTCGACGACGCCGATCTCGAGCGCGCCGTTGACGGCGTCTTCGCGGCGAAGCTCCGCAACGGCGGCCAGTCGTGCATCGCAGCGAACCGCATCTACGTGCAGGACGGGATTGCCGACGCCTTCGTCGAGGCATTCGCCGAGCGACTCTCCGCTTCTCCCGTGGGCAACGGATTCGGCGAGGGCGTCGCGGTCGGGCCGCTCATCGACGAGCGTGCGGTGCGAGAGATGCGCGCGCTGACCGACGAGGCCATCGCCGATGGCGCCGAACTTCGCACGGGAGGCGCCACCTACGAAGGGCCGGGGCAGTTCTTTGCTCCAACGGTGCTCGACCGGGTGCCGGCGGAGTCCCGCGTGGCGAACGTCGAAATCTTCGGGCCGATCGCAGCGATTCAGCGATTCTCCTCAGAGGAGGAAGGCATCGCCCGCGCGAATGACACCGAGTTCGGGCTCGCTGGCTACGTGTTCACCGAAAACCTCGACCGGGCACTGAACGTTGCGGACGCGCTCGAGACGGGGCTGGTCGGCATCAACCAGGGAGTGCCGTCGAACGCAGCGGCTCCCTTTGGTGGAGTGAAGCAGTCGGGTCTCGGCAGAGAGGGCAGCGCAGAGGGGCTCGAGGAGTACCAGAACGTCCGGTTCTACAACGTCGCGAGGCGTGCAAGCGCCGAGCTGTAGCCCGGTGCGAGGGCGGGTTTCGGGCCGGTAGCTGCGCTCGACTCGATGCGCGGCGTGGCCCTGAGTGCAGGTGCACCCAACGATCACGCCGCGCAGCGTCCGCGCCTCACAGGGTCAGCGTTGCCCCTAGTGGGAGCTCGCAGAAACGTCTGTGCCCTTTGGTGTGAGGAAGAACACGGTCGCGGCAATCGTCAGCATGCTCAGGCCGCCGACGATCCCGGTGGTCTGCATCGACGAGGTGAACGCTTCGCTCGCGGTGGCGAGCAGGTCGGGGAGCCCCAGCTCCTCGGCGATCGCCGCGGCGGCGCCGAGCGAGTCGTTCGCCTGCTTTGCAGCCTCGGCGCCGAGGCCGTCCACGAGCGGATTGCCCGCGAGCCCCGAGCGGTAGAGGATCGCGGCGATCGACCCGAGGATCGCGACGCCGAGCACGGCGCCAAGCTCGTATGAGGTCTCCTCGATCGCGCCCGCGCTGCCCGCCTTCTCCTCGGGGGTGCCGTGCATGATCATTGCCGATCCGATCGCGAGCGAGCCCGTGCCGAAGCCCACGAGGGTGAGCGCGACGAGCACCGTCGTGTAGGTGAGCGTGCCCGGCTGCAGGCCGATCGCGAGCATGCCGATCCCGGCGAGCGCGATGCCGCCCGCGAGGACCGCGCGCGAGCCGATGAGGCGCGCGATCGGGGGAGCGGCGAGCGAGGCTACCGCGCCAGCGATCGCGACGGGGATGAGCCTGACGCCAGCCTCGATCGGGGTCGCGCCGTCGATGATCTGCATCCACTGCGCGAGCAGCAGCAGGGCGGCGCCCATCGCGAACGAGGAGCCGAGCGCGGCGATGATGCCCGCCGAGAACGGCCGGTTCTTGAAGAGCCCGAGCTCGAGCAGCGGCGCGTCGCTGCGGAGGCATCGGACAATGAACCAGGCGAGCAGGGCGACGCCCGCGGCGAACGCGGTGAGCGCGTTCGGCACGAGGAAGCTCGACTCTGCGGCGAACGTCTTGATCGCCCAGATGACGAGCGTCATGCCCACGAACGAGAGGATCGCCGCCAGGTAGTCCCAGCGGCCCGGGTTCTTGACCTTGGACTCGGGGAGCACGAGCACGCCCGCGACGACGCCAGCGAGCATGAGCGGCACGTTCACGAGGAACGCCGCGTGCCAGGAGAAGTGCTCGAGCAGTACGCCGCCGATGAGCGGACCGACGGCGGCGCCGAGACCCGAGACCGCGGCCCAGATGCTCAGCGCGGTCGCGCGCTCGCGCGGGTCGGTGAACGTCACGCGGATGAGCGACAGCGTCGTCGGCATGATCATGGCACCGCCGATGCCGAGCAGCGCGCGGATCGTGATGACGGCCTCGGCGCTCGACGCGACGAGCACGAGGAGCGAGGCGAGCCCGAAGAGGGTGTAGCCGATCATGAGCATGCGCTTGCGGCCCCACCGGTCGGCGAGGGCGGCGAACGACACGAGCAGGCCGGCGAGCACGAGCGAGTAGACGTCGATGATCCACAGCTGCTGCGCCGCGGTCGGGTGCAGTTCGGCCGCCATTTTCGGCAGCGCGATGTTGAGGATCGTCATGTCCATCGTGATGACGAGCAGGCTCGCGGTGAGCACCGCGAGCGCTCCCCAACGTCGGGCACGGCTGATGGGCGCGGCGGTGGCCTGCGCCGGGTCGGCGTGCGGGGCGTTCGTGGTGGGCGTGTGTTCGTTCGTCATAACTCAGACTTTTCGGATGGGTGGCCAGTCGTGCTGGTGGGTTGAGGTGAAGTGGGTGTGCCCGCGAGGGCGGTGAGCGCGAGCGTGAGCGCCTCGCGGGAGAGCGAGTGCTGCCGGAGCCCCGCGTGGATCGTCGCGCCGTCGATGTAGACGGCGATGGCCTCGGCGCGATCCCGATCGAAGTGGACCGAGAGCATCTCGATGAGCTTGTCGCTCCACCTGAGTGCGAGCTCCCGGAGGCTCGGGTCTGCCGTCGCGCTCGAGAACAACGCAATGTCGGCGTTGACGGCGCGCGGGTCTTGCAGGTAGCTCAGCAGCTCGGTGACCGCCCCCGACGGGTCGGTCTGGAGTGTGGCGAGATGCGGTTCCAGCGCGGTGAGCGCCTCGTCGTCCTCCTGGGCGAGCTCGCGCAGCGCCTCCTCGCGGAGCTCCTCGATGGAGGAGAAGTACTGGGTCGTCGAGCCGAGGGAGACGCCGGCGTGGCTCGCGACGGCGCGGTGCGTGAGGGCGGCGGCGCCGCGGGTGACGATGATCTCCGTGGCGGCGCGCAGGATCGCGCGGCGGCGCCCCTCCGGATCGCGTCGTCCGGGCGCGAGTGGTTCGATGCTCATCGCTTCCCCCCTGCGTTGTTGTACTTCTGTACATGTACATTTGTACAGCACCTTGCCGTAGCGTTGCAACTCTGTCGCGCGGTAGCGTGGGGTCGGCGGCAGAGTCGCCGCGCGTGGCAGTCGGCCCGAGCCACACGACCGCCGCCTTCTCGAACAAGGAATGAGGCCCATCGAGATGGACACCATCAGCACCGCAGATCTCTTTGACGAGCGGGGCGACGAGCTCCAGTCAGTGTCACTGCAGTTTCAGGACTGCGGCGGCGACACCAGCTTCAGCGGCACCGTGCGCACGGTGAAGTGCTTCCAAGACAACGCGCGCCTGAAGAGCGTGCTCTCCACGCCGGGCGACGGCGCCGTGCTCGTGATCGACGGCGAGGGATCGCTCGAGACCGCCCTCGTCGGCGACATCATCGCGGGCCTCGGCGCGGACAATGGCTGGGCCGGCATCATCGTGCACGGCGCGATCCGCGACCGCGTCGCGATCGGCACACTGCCGCTCGGCGTCAAGGCGCTCGGCTCGAACCCCGCCAAGTCGACGAAGACGGGCAGCGGCGAGACTGACGTGCCCGTGACCTTCGGCGGCGTGACGTTCACGCCAGGTGCGATGGTCTGGTGCGACTCCGACGGCATCCTGGTCGAGAAGTGACCGACGCGCTGCCCGGTGGGCTGAGCGCCGCTGGGCAGCGCGCGGCGGCTGGGCCCACCCAGCTCGTGCTGCCGTTCGTGCCGTACATCGCGATCTCGGTCGTGCACGTCGCGTTCATCGCTCTCGACAACCCGCTCGCGGGCCCGACGAAGCTGCTGCTCATGCCGCTGCTCGCCGTCGGGATCCTCTGGGCCGCAGCCGGCATCCGCCCGTGGCCGGGCAGGGCGCTCTCGCTCCTACTGCTCGGCGTGCTCTTCTCGTGGCTCGGCGACGGTTCCTCAACGTTCTTCCCGATGTTCGAGGACGAGGTGCCGATGATGCTCGCCTGCTTCGGCATCGCGCACGTCTGCTACGTACTACTCATGTGGCGCGGGCGCGGGCTCGCCCGCGGCGGATTCCCGAAGTGGGCGCTCGGCTACGTCGCGGCCTACGTGTTGCTCATTGCGCTGCTCGTGCCGCACACGGGCGACCTGACGATCCCCGTCGTGTTCTACGGCGCGCTACTCGTCGCGACGGCCGCCTTCGCGGCGCGCTGCGGCGGGGTCATCGCGTGGGGCGGGTTCTGGTTTCTCGCCTCGGACGCGATCCTGTCGTTTCGTATCTTCACGCCCGACGCGATGCCCGACTGGACCAGCGGCGCGGTGATGCTCACCTACACGCTCGGCCAGGGCCTCATCGCCGCTGGGGTGGTGCGGGCGCTTGCAACGAGAGCGAACTAGGCCCCGAACGACACGAAGTGCGAGCTTGTTGTCGTGTAGAAGTCGAGCGCACGAGTTCCCTGCTCTCGCGGGCCGTAACTCGACGAACCGACCCCGCCGAACGGCGCGTGGAGCTCAGACACCGCGGGTGAGGCGTTGACTGAGACAAGGCCGGCCCGAACCTCTTCCTGGAACCGTTCGCTCGTCGCCAACCCTGTCGTCACAATGCCTGCGGAGAGCCCGTAGGGCACGTCGTTCGCGATCTCGATTGCATGCTCGATGCCGTCAGCCTCAATAATGCACGCGACCGGGCCGAATATCTCGTCTTGGTTGAGCCGCATCGAGCTCTGCCCGCTCGCGAAGAGTGTCGGCTCGAGATAGTACCCGCGGGTGCTGCGTTCAAGGAGCGTGCCGCCAGTGAGTAGTTCTGCGCCCTCGCGCTGTCCGAGGGCGATCGCCGCGAGATCCGTTTCGAGTTGCGCGTGTGTGGCGACCGGACCCATCGTTGTCGCCGGGTCGAGGGCGTGGCCGACGCGGATCGCGGCGGTTGTCGCTGTCATCCGGCGCACGAAGTCGTCGTGGACTGCGCTGTCGACGATGAGCCGGCTGCTTGCGGTGCAGCGCTGACCTGTCGCGCCAAAGCACGAGTCGATCGCGACTCGAACGGCGAGGTCGAGGTCTGCGTCAGCCGCGACGACGAGCGGGTTCTTGCCTCCCATCTCAGCCTGCACACGCTTCGACCCCGTTGCATGCGCGGTCGCGAGGAGATGCCTGCCGACCCGTGTCGAACCCGTGAAGCTCACTGCGGCTACGTCGGGGTGGGTCGCGAACCGCTCGCCGACGACACTGCCGCGACCGGTGACGAGGCTGAACACGCCCGCGGGCGCGCCAGCATCGGCGATGATCTCTGCGAGCGATGCGGCCGATGCTGGCACGGCCTCTGCTGGCTTGAACACCACAGTGTTTCCCGCCGCGAGGGCAGGGGCGATCTTCCAGCTCGGCACGGCGAGCGGGAAGTTCCACGGGGCGATGATGCCGACGACACCGAGCGGTTTGCGGCGTGTGTGAATCGAGGTGTCTTGTCTGCGCGATGCAAGCACCTCGCCCTGGGGCGTGAAGAGGTGGTTCGCGTAGTAGGAGAACGTTTGCGCCGCCCGAGTGACCTCGCCAATGCCCTCGGCGCGCGTCTTGCCCTCCTCGCGCGCGAGCTGCTCGCCGAGCTCGTCGCGGCGCGCGAGCAGCCGCGCAGCGACGCCCTCGAGGAGGGTGGCCCGTTCGGCTGCGGGCGACCTTCCCCACGTCACAGCCGCCGCCGCGGCGGCGGCGATCGCGTCGTCGGTCTGCGCGAGAGAGGCCATGCCGTACTCACCGAGCGGCGCATCGAGGTCGCTCGGGTTCTCGTTGAGGGTCACGTCTGCGCCTGGCACCCAGGCGCCGTCGATGAAGATTGGATGGGTCGACACCTGTCGGTCTCCTTACGTGGTTTCGGCGCCGAGCGCCTCAAGCGTGAATCGTGCGACATCAACTGCCATGCGCTCGAGCGCTTCGGCGGTCATCGCGGCCATGTGCGGGGTGAGCAGCAGGTTTGGCGCGCCAAACAGCGGCGAGGCAACGTCTGGCGGCTCGGGCGAGAAGACGTCGACTGCGGCACCCGCGAGTGTTCCGCCGGTGAGTGCGCGAGCAAGCGCATCCTCGTCGACAAGTCCGCCGCGGGCGGCATTGATAAGCACGGCGTTGGGTCGCAACATTCCGAACTCGCGTTCGCCGATGAGCGGGCCGCGGGCAGGATCGCCGGGAACGTGCAGGCTGAGCGCGTCGACAGTCGGAAGCAGCGAGGCGAGGTCGGCCACTGGGGTGATTCCGGCCCGCTCGAGCGCATCCGGGTCGGCGTAGGGATCGACCGCAGACACGCGCATCCCGAGCGCCAGCGCCCGCCGAGCGACGGACTGACCGATCGCACCGGCGCCAACAAGCCCGAGATGGGCTCCTGAGAGCTCACGGCCAATCAGCCCAAGCCTGTCGACCTGGCCGGGGAGTGAGCCAGCTGCCGCGGTGAACTTGCCGCCGCGGAGCGCCGACTCCACTTCGCTGAATCGCTTGAAGAGGTGCATGAGCGCGGCGATCGTGTACTCGCCGACTGACTCGGTGTTGCTTCGTGGGGTATTCACGATGCGGATGCCGCGCTCGGCAGCGAGCGTGCCATCGATGTTGTCGATGCCAGCACCGTGACGGCCGATGACACGGAGACGCATGCCCTGATTGAGGGTCGCGGCGGTGATCGGGGTGCTGCGAACGATGATCGCATCTGAGTCGGCGAGCGCCTCGGGCAGTCGCGGGTCGTCGGGGCCGGAGAGCTCCCGAACTGTCGCCGACTGTCTGAGGATCTCGACGCCGGCCGGATGGATTGATTCGAGCAGGGTGATGATTGGCACTGTGAGCTCCGGGTTAGAGAACGCTGGGAAGGAACGTGGTGACCGCTGGCACGTAGCTCACAAGCAGCAGCACGATGATGAGTGCGAGGAAGAACGGCATGAACGCGCGGGTGATCTCGCCGATCTTTGCGCCAGTGATCGCGCTCACCGTGAAGAGCGTGCTGCCGACGGGCGGGGTGATCGAGCCGATCGTGACGTTGAGCACAACCATCACGCCAAACTGCACGGGATCAATGCCGAGACCTACGGCGAGCGGCGCGAGCATCGGGGTCATGATGATCATGAGGCTCATCGCGTCGATGACGGCGCCGAGCAGCAGCAGGATGACGTTGACGAGCAGCAAGAACAGGATCGGGTTCTCGCCGACGACGCCGAGCAGGTCTCCGAGCTGCTGCGGAACGCGTTCGTAGGCAACGACGATGCTGAATACCGCCGCTGCGGCGATGATCAGCATGAGCATCGCGCTCGTGAGCGCGGCGTCCTTGAGCACCTTCGGGATGTCGCGCCACGTCATCTGCTTGTAGACGAACATCGAGACGAGCAGCGCGTAGATGACCGCGACCGCGCTGAGCTCGGTCGGCGTGAACACGCCCATGCGCAGCCCGACGAGCAACAGCACAGGCATGAGCAGCGCAGAGAACGACGCGCGGAAGCCCTGCATGACCTCGCGAAATGACGCACGCGTATCGCGGGCGCGGGGGTGGTTGAGCCGTTCGGCGAGGATCCGCACCGCAACGCTCAGTACGACGGCGATGAGCAGCGCGGGAAGCACGCCGCCCATGAAGAGCGCGCCGACTGAGACGTCGGCGAGGACGCCGTAGAGGATCAGACCGATTGAGGGCGGAAGGATCGGGGAGATCGAGCTTGAGGCCGCAGTGAGGGCTGACGCGTACGCGTTGCTGTAGCCCTCGCGCCGCATGATGGGCACGAGCACCTTTGAGTCGATCGCGGCGTCTGCCTGCGCCGAACCGCTCATGCCGCCGATCATGAGGCTGTTGAGCACGTTGACTTGCGCGAGTCCACCCTTGAAGTGGCCGACGAGCGTGCCAGCAAAGCTCATGAGGCGCTCGGCGAGGCCGCCGCCTGCCATGATGCTTCCGGCGAGGACGAAGAGGGGGACCGCAACGAGCGGGAAGGACTCGAGGCCGCTCGTGAGCCGTTGAACGACGAGTGACATTGCCCGGCCATCGACGAACACGTAGATGAGCGAGACGCTGAGCAGCGAGAGGTACACGGGCACGCGAAGCGCGAGCAGCGCGAGCAGTACGACAAAGAGCGCGAGAAGCAGCATGAATCAGCCCTGCTTTCCGGTGAGCTCGTCGCTCACAACGTTGACGAATCGCGTATCAAAGTCATCGAGTTCGACCTCTTCGATGGGAACGTTCACTCGCTCGTAGTCTGGGTTTCGGAGCCCGGAGATGGCGCGCACGGCGTGCCCGCACGAGTGAATGACCATGAGCAGCAGCCCGACGAGCGCGGCGACGGTGATGTACTTCTTCGAGAAGCCCAGGCCGGGCATGATGAGAAAGCGCGCCTTCTCAAGGTAGATGACTGTCGCGACGCAGATCGTGCCGAGCACTGCGAGGGTCACGAGTTCGACGAAGATGTCGACAGTCGCGCGGCCACGGTGCCCGAGTTTGGTTGACAGGAAGTCGAGGCAGATGTGTGCGCCGCGGCGCGAGACCGCCGCTGAGCCGAGGTACACCATCCACACCATGCAGAACATGGAGAGCGGGCCTGCCCAGGCGAGTGGGTGGTTGAACACGTACCGCATGATGACATCGGCGGTGATCGCAACTGCCATGACGCCCATGAGGGCGGCCGGCACCCACTCTTCTACGGTTGCGAGGGTGCCCCTGAGCCAGCGGGGCGCTGATCTTGCGGCTGGTGATTGCACGGATGCTCCTTTGCACTCTGCACGTCGCACCTGTGCGACGCCGATACGTCAGGCATCCAGTCTAGTGATAAAAAATCACTCATGTTGTGACTTTGCGTCACAATTTCACATTGCTATGCGCTTAGAGTGCTCCCCACCCAAAGCGATGAGTGCGAATTGAGTAGTACGGAAAAGTCTCGATTCGCAGTACGCCTGGCACGTTGCGCACCTGGTGGTTGATCGCCTCGAACATCGCAGCCTGGTCTTCCGCGATAACCTCGGCGAGGATGTCGTACTGGCCGGCGGCGATGACCACGTACACGACGTTCTGGAGGTCATTCAGGGCTGCCGCGATCTCCTCGACGTCGCCCTGGGCGACGATGCCGACCATCGCCATGCTGCGGTAGCCGAGTTTGAGCGGGTCTGTGACTCCGACGATCTGGATGATGCCGCGCTCCTCGAGGCGCATGACGCGGCGTCTCGCGCCGCCCGCGGTGAGGCCGACGAGCTCGCCGAGCTCGGCGTAACCACACCGGCCATCTTTCTGGAGCGCCGACAGCAGCTTGCGGTCAATGTCATCAATGTCGTTGGGCTCGTGGTTTACGTCGATCACGCTCTATCGCCTTGCTGTGATGAAAAATGACTAATCTGGACAATTTTGTGATGTAGGGTGATTTCTCAGAGGCATTGAGTGTACCACGCGACATCGAATGGGGTTGTAATGACTGAGAGTATCAGCCGGACTTGGCTTTTTGCGCGCCCAGTGGTGGCCGAAAGCGACGCCGCGAAGGTGGCGAACGAGTGCTTTGGGGTGAGCGGCACGGCCGTCGAGGTCGGCAGCCAGCAAGACCGAAACTTCGCGATCAGGGGCGCCGGTGAGCGGAATATCCTGCTGAAGTTCGATAACGCTGCCACGACAGAAGCCGACCGCGAGTTCCAGACACTCGTCGGGGGCGCGCTCGCCGCCGCTGGCGTCTCGACCCCGGCGCAGCTCGTGCCGATCCCTGGCGTCGAGATCACACACGAGACCGTGTCTGAGGTCGGAGAAGCCGAGACCGTCGTCGCTCGGGCGTTCGAGTGGGTTGAAGGGGCGCCTATCGCAGATGAGCCTGAGCTTCGCGGATTCCGTGCCGAACAGCTCGGCGAGCTCGCAGGCCGCTCGGTATCTGGTCTGCGGGGGGTCGCGCATGCGGCGGCCGAGCGCGACATCCAGTGGGAGCTAAGCCGCGCGCTCGATGTTGTCGAACAGCTCGCCGACGCATTGCCCCTCGAGCGCCGCGAGCGCTGCCTCGCCGCCGCGCGCCGTGCGGATGCTGCGGTGCGCGCCGCCCAGCACGCGCTGCCTCGCCAGGTGATCCACGGCGACATCACTGCCGATAACGTGCTCTGCGACGCTCGCGGCACGCTGTGGGTTGTCGACCTCGGGGACGCGGCGATGTCGTGGCGAGTCGCTGAGCTCGCGGTGACTGCCGCCGACGTTCTCGGGCGCACGGGCAGCATTGCGCACACCGGGCGAGTGGTTCGCGGCTTTCTTACTGCCGCCACGCTCACTGAGACAGAACTCTCGGTCGTGTGGCCGCTCATCGTGCTCCGCGGGGCGGTACTCGCGGTGAGCGGGTGGAGCCAGCTCGATGTTGACCCTGGAAACGAGTACGCGCGCGAGCGGCTCGAGCACGAGTGGGAGGTGTTCGAGCGCGCCTGCGCCATCGACGAAGAGACAGCGTACGCGCAGCTGCGGCTCGCCGCCGGGATGCCGCATCGCCCTGACATCGAGTACGCGCCGCTCGCCGGGTCGCGGCCCCAGTTGCTTGATTTGGGGATTGAGAGCGCCGAGCTTGATCGGGGCGCCTGGCTCGAGGCTGGAATCGAAGATCGTCTCGCGCAGCGCGCACTCGAAACGGCACAGGCTGTCGCGGCCCCGTTCGGGCAGGCGCGCCTGAGTCGCGTATCGCCCCGCGCAGACGTGCCCGCAGCGGCGCGGGCTCGCTGCATCGAGCTGTGGACCGCGCCGGGCGCGACGCTCGTCGCACCGTATGCTGGCGAGCTCACTGCCGACGGCGATGCGCTCGAGCTGAGCGACAGTGGCGTCGTGCTTCGCCTTGAGGGCGTGCGGGCGCTTGCGCCTGCTGGGAGCGTGCTTGCCGGGGCGCTGATCGCGGTTGCCGAGTCCGGGCCGCCCGTGCGTGTGACCAGGCGATTCGCCGGCGTCGAGCCTGCCGACCCGTTCGTTGAGTTCGACGGCGAGTACGAGTGCGACGGGGCGAGTGATCCCTCGCTGCTTGTTGGTGTCGTGCCAGTACCCGATCCTGATATCGAGCTGCGAAGCGAACGAGCGCGCCGCGACCTGGCGATGGGAGGGGCGAGCGAGCGCTACTATCTTGAGCCGCCGCGCATCGAGCGTGGCTGGGGCGCGCTGCTCATCGAGACTCGCGGTCGCGCCTACCTCGACATGGTGAATAACGTCACGGCTATTGGGCACTCCCATCCGGCGCTTGCAGATAGCGTGTCGCGACAGCTCAACCTGCTGAACACGAACTCGAGGTTTCTCTACGGCCTCTACGCAGATTTCACTTCCAGGTTGCTTGAGCACTCGCCAGATCCCGCACTCGACGTGGTGATCCCCGTGAGCTCTGGCTCCGAGGCGAATGACCTCGCGCTGCGCCTCGCCCAGGTCGCCACGCAACGCAAGGTCGTTGTGGCGGCGCGCGAGGGGTACCACGGGTGGACGGTGGCGTCTGACGCTGTCAGCACGTCTGCGTTTGACAACCCCAACGCGGCGGGATCGCGGCCCGAATGGGTCGATATCGTGAGCGCCCCGAACTCCTACAGGGGCGAATACCGTGGCCCTGAGTCGGGTGAGCAGTACGTTGCGGAGCTGCGTGAGCGGCTCGCGGAGCTTGTTGCCGAGGGGCGGCCCCCGGCAGCGTTCATCTCGGAGCCCGTGCTTGGCAACGCGGGCGGAGTGATACCGCCAGCTGGCTACCTCGCTGGCGCGTATGACGCGATTCGCGCGGTTGGCGGCGTCGCAATCGCCGATGAGGTGCAGGTCGGGTACGGAAGGCTCGGTAGGCATTTCTGGGGCTCCGAGCTCGCTGGGGCAGTGCCCGACATCATTACCGTCGCGAAGGCCGCAGGAAACGCCTTCCCGCTTGGCGCGGTCATCACGAAGCGGGAGATCGTCGACGCGTTGCGGGAGGAGGGGATGTTTTTCTCATCATCTGGGGGCGCACCGGCAAGCATGGCAGCCGGGCTTGCCGTGCTCGACGTCATCCGCGACGAGGGGCTCCAGGAAAATGCTCGGGTGATTGGCGAGCACCTCGTCGCCGAGCTTGCGCGCCTTGCCGACAAGCACCCGATGATCGGTGCGGTGCACGGGTCGGGGCTCTACCTCGGTGTCGAGTTGGTGCGAGACCGCGAGACCCGCGAGCCAGCGGTCGCTGAGACGCGCGAGGTATGCGAACTGCTGCTGCGCCACGGGGTCATCATGCAGGCGACGTCTGAGCGGCAGAACGTGTTGAAGGTGAAGCCGCCGATGACGCTCACTCGCGAGCAGGCTGACGTGTTCATTGCAGCGCTGGATCGTGTGCTCGAAGAAGTGAATTCGGAAGAGTTGTGACGAATTGTGATGAATTTACTTCAAAAAGTGTTGTATGGTGATTAGGTGCCCGATCGAAAAGATCTTTCGATGATGAAACTGAATTCTCGTGGCACGCATCTGTGAAGGCAGACCGGAGGTATCAAAGATGATCAAACGCAAAATTCTCGCGGCGAGCGTCGCCGCTGTTGTTGGGCTCGCACTCGCCGGTTGCTCGGCAGGTGGCGACGGTGGTGACTCAAGTGAGGCCGGGTCGACGACGACAATTTCGGTGTCACACGTCGAATCGTCATCGAGCATCACCCACAAGACCCTTGAAGCTGTCGCAGACCGCGTGAAGGAGCGGTCGGGTGGCTCGCTCGAGCTCGAGATCTACCCAGACGGCCAGCTCGGTACGTCTGCAGACACGTTGCAGCAGTCTGCATCGGGCGAGCCCCTCATCGGGTACACCGATGCGGCCGAGCTCTCGGCGCTGGCGCCGAGCAGCAACCTCGACGTGCTCGCGGGGCCGTTCCTGTTCGAAAACACCGACCAGGCACAGACGTTCCACGAGTCAGATGTGTTCGCGGAGATGAACGACGCGCTTGCCGAAGAGGGCGGGGTTCGCGTGCTCGCGCTGAACTACTTCCTCGGCACCCGCAACATTCTCGGCAAGGACGCGTACCCAGAGCCCGCAGACCTCGGGGGCGTGAAGCTCCGAGTACCTCCGATCGATTCGTTCACCCGCACCACCGAGCTGCTCGGCGCCGTGCCGACGACTGTCGACTACACGGAGGTCTACAGCGCGCTGCAGCAGGGCGTCGTCGACGCAGCAGAGAACGACATCAACTCGATGCTCGACCAGAAGTGGGGAGAGGCTGCGAACCAGCTCACCATGACCCACCACTTCCAGCTCTTCCTCGGCTTCGCGATCGGTACCGCAGCGTTCGACGCACTCACCGAAGAGCAGCAGCAGATCCTCGTTGAGGAGTTCGCGCAGGGCGGGGTCGACTCGACAGCCGAGAACGCCTCGATCGAGAGCGACACGCTCCAGGCGCTCGAAGACGCGGGCGTGACAATCACCGAAGCGAACCTCAAAGCGTACCGAGAGACGACGAAGTCGTACTACGACGGCTACCCCGAGGGGCTGCTCGACAGCGTGCGCTCAGCCGCAGGCATGTAATTGGTCGGGTTTGGCGGGCAGTGCCCGCCAAACCTGCCTTCGCGGTGCCCGAATCCGAGATTCGCACCGAACAGAAAGCAGGATTTTGATGAGTGTCACCGCCGAGATCAATGGTGAAGTGTCGTACTGGTTTTCGCAGGTCGCAACCAGGCCCGCGAGAGCTCCACTCGATCGCGACCTCACCGTCGACGTCGCACTCGTCGGCGCGGGATACACGAACCTCTGGATCGCCTACTACCTGAAGCAGGCTCGGCCGGATCTCGAAATCGCGATCCTCGAGCGCGAGGTCGCAGGATTTGGGGCGTCGAGCCGCAACGGCGGCTGGATCTCGTACGGGCTCCCCGGGCAGCACAGCCGCTACGCGAAGGCGCACGGAGTGCAGGCGGTTCGAGACTTTCAGCGCGAGCTGTTCGCGACGATCGGTGAGATCGTCGACGTCGCCGCGCGAGAGGGCATCGAGGCCGACATCGCCCACGAGGGTGAAGTCGCAATCGCGCGAAACCCCGCCCAGCTCGCGCGGCTGCGCGAGGAGTATGAGGGCGGCTCGCAGTGGGGGTTTGGCCCCGGCGACCTTGTCATGCTCGACCGTGACGGCGCGAACGAGCACGCGAGGCTCTCGAACGCCGTTGGTGGCCTCTGGTCCCCGCACTGCGCTCGCGTGCAACCGGCGCTGCTCGCCTCGGGCCTCGCCGACACCGTCGAGCGGATGGGCGTGCGCATCTACGAGCACACCGCAGTCTCCGAGATTGTGCCGCACACGGCACTCACCGAACGCGGCAACAGGGTATCCGCCGAGTTCGTTGTGCGCGGCACCGAGGGCTACACCAACTCGTTGAAGGGCCACTCGCGTGACTGGCTTCCGAAGCTGTCGAGCATGCTCGTGACCGAGCCGCTCACTCCCGAGCAGCATCGCGAGATCGGCTGGGACACAAACGTGATGGTTCGAGACGCGGGCCACTTTTTCAGCTACATTCACCGCACCGCAGACGACAGGATCGCGCTCGGCGGGCCGGGCGTTCCCTACCTGTGGGGCTCTGGCTGGGACGACAGGGGGAGCACGCTGCCAGCCTCTGAGCAGGCGCTCGTCCGTGCACTGCACACGCTCTTCCCGATGCTCAAAGACCACCCGATCGCGCACACATGGACCGGGATTCTCGGGATCCCGCGGAACTGGTCGGCCACAGTCACGCTCGACCGCGCCAGCGGGATGGCTGTCGCTGGCGGCTATGTCGGTGACGGGGTGACGAGCACAAACCTCGCGGGGCGCACAATGCGCGACCTGATTCTGGGGGAGGACACGCAGCTCACGCGCATGCCCTGGGTCGGCGGGCAGATTCGCAAGTGGGAGCCCGAGCCGCTGCGCTGGATTGCGCTTCGCGGCATGTACGGAGTGTACAACCTCGCTGACAGGCTTGAGGATCGGTCGGGGAGCCCGAAGACGTCGATTCTCGCGCGTGCCGCAAACGTCATCGCCGGCCGGAGCTGACTGGGCGAGGATTGCATCATGACTGTTCCACGAAACACGCTGCTCGTTGTCCCTGACGCAGAGAGTGACGCAGACGCTGCAGCCTTTCGAGCGTGCTTTGCGGCGGTCGCGCCGCAGGGCGTCGAGCTCAGGGTGCACGTTGGCCAACCGGCGACCGATGCGGCGTGGCGGGAGCTCGTCGCTGATGCCGACGGCATCGTCTTGAACTGGCGGTTGCCAGACGAGGCGTTGCGGGCAGCGACCAAGCTTCGCGTCGTGTCGTTTCTCGGGACGGGCGCGGCAGATCACCTTGATCTTGGCGCCGCCCAGGCTCGCGGAATCGACGTTCGAACGGTGTCTGGCTATTCGAACGACGCCGTCGCGGAGCACACACTCGGGCTGCTGCTTGCGCTCGCCCGCGGCACGGTTGCGCGAAACCGCGAGCTCCGCGAGGGCGAGTGGCTGCCTGCGACAGGGATGCAGCTGTCTGGCAAACGCCTGGGCCTCGTCGGCTACGGCGGTATCGGGCAGCGGGTCGCTGAGCTCGGCGCGGCGTTTGGGATGGACGTTGTCGCGTGGACGCGCAGCGGCCGCGTCGCCAGCCCCGCGCGGTTCGCCGAGCTCGCCGAGGTGTTGAGCGAGAGCGACGTCGTCAGCCTGCACCTCTCGCTGACGCCTGGGACAACTGCCTGCATCGGCGCCGAGGAGCTCGCAACCATGCGCGAGGGGGCCCTGCTTCTCAACACCGCCCGCGGGGCGCTCGTTGACGAAGCCGCGGTGCTCGACGCCCTCGACTCAGGCAGGCTTGGCGGGTACGCGACTGACGTTTTCGTCGAGGAACCGGCGCCGCCAGGGTCGCCACTCCTCGCTCACCCGCGCGTGCTTGCGACTCCACACATCGGCTACGCCACCGCCGACGCAGAGGCGGCACTGCTTCGACGTGGCATCGAAAACGCTATCGCTGGCCTCACCGGGGCCAGCCCAACGACCTAGCCAGACACGGCCATGCGCTCCAACGAAGGGACACCCATGTCACAGCACGCATCTCGCAGCGGCGGCGAACTTCTCGTCGACACACTTGCCGAGCAGGGGGTGACCCGCGTCAGCTGCGTACCCGGCGAAAGCTACCTGCCGGTGCTCGACGCACTGCGCGAGGCGCCAATCGAGGTTGACGTGTGTCGCCACGAGGCTGGCGCGGGCAACATGGCGGTCGCGACAGGCAAGCTCACTGGCCGAGCGGGAGTCGCGATGGTCACCCGCGGGCCAGGCGCGATGCACGCTGCCATCTCGGTGCACACCGCCGAGCAGGACGCGGTACCGATGCTGCTGCTCATCGGACAGGTCGCGCTGCGAGACCGCGAGCGCGGCGGGTTCCAAGAGATGAACTACCACGAGGTCTTCGGATCTGTCGCGAAGTGGGTTGTTTCGCTCGACACCGTCGAACGCATCCCAGAGACGATCGCGCGGGCGTTCCGGATCGCCGAGGGCGGCAGGCCGGGCCCAGTGGTGATCGAGATGCCCGAGGACGTGCTCGCTGAGACCGCGGCAGTCGCGGCAGTGCCCCGCATCGAGCCGCTCACCGCGGCCCCGACCCCCGCCGCGGTCGCGCAGATTCGGGAGCGCCTGCGGGTCGCGAAACGCCCACTCGTGCTGCTCGGCCGCAGCACATGGTCGCAGGAGACAGCCGACGCAGCCCTCGCGTTCGCCGAGCGCTACGAGCTACCAACGCTCGCAGCCTTCCGCTGTCAGGACTACATCGACAACACGTCTGCCTATTACGGTGGCCACGTCGGGCTCGGCACCGACGCTGCGCTCGCCGCCAGGCTCGAAGAGGCAGACGTGATCCTCGCGGTTGGCGGTCACATCGGTGACGCCGAAACCAAGGGCTACGAGATCTTGGGGCCCAAGCCTGGCCGCACGCTCATACACGTTGCGGCGAGCGAGATGGACGTCGACAGGTACCTGCAGGCGACGATCGCGGTGCAGGCGACCCCGCGGGCGTTCTTCGACGCCATGCTCGGGGCGGCTGGGGAGCCCCCTGTCGCCGCGAGTGGCGCGCGACGCGACTGGGTGAGCACGGTTCGGAGCGAAGAGGTCGCGCGCTCGATCCCGCCGGTGCAGAGCGACGACCTGCTGTCAGCGATCATGACGCAGCTCGCCGACGAGCTCCCGGCCGACGCGATCGTCGCGAACGGGGCAGGCAACTACGCGGTGTGGGTGCACCAGTTCGTGAAGTACCGGCGGTACGGCACGCAGCTCGCGCCCGCGAGCGGCGCCATGGGCTTTGGGCTTCCCGCGGGCATCGCCGGGGGCCTCGTCCACCCTGGCCGCCAGGTTGTCGTGTTCGCTGGCGACGGCTGCTTCAGCATGGCGATGACCGAGATGGGTGTGCTGCGCAGCTCAGGCGTGCCAGCCGTTGTCGTCATCGTGAATAACGGCATCTACGGCACCATCAGGTTGCATCAGGAGCGCCGCTACCCTGGCCGTGTCAGCGCCACCTCGTTCGAGAACCCAGACTTTGTGATGCTCGCACAGGCGTTTGGGTTCACAGCAGAACGCGTGACCACCGCCGACGACTTCATGCGCGTGTACCGCGCTGCGACCGCAAGCGGCGAGGCCGCGGTGATCGAGGTCGTTGTCGATCCGCTCAGGTCAACCCCGAGCGTGAGGCTCGACGAGCTCGTGTAGCTGGCGCTAGCGCTCAGACCTGTCGAGCAGGTCGAGGAGCCGCTTCGAGCCGTGCGCGGTGGTGACGCCAGCCGCCGCCGCGCGCACCCGAAGTTCTGCGTCGCTCGTGACGACGACGCCGAGGCCGCCCTTACTTGCGACCGCTGCGGCTTCCTCGACGATCGCGTCGTCGCCCGAGGTCGTCGCGTCGACGACGCGCACGTTCTCGGTCGTTGAGATGCCCCGAGCGGTGCTCTCGGTGACGAACACCCACTCGGGGAACACAAGGCCGCCGTGGAGGTCTGCCGGCATCTCAAAGAACGCGGCGCGAACACCCTCGCCCGAGAGCGCGTGCGCCTCGATGCGATCGCGGAGCCGCTCGGTCGATCCCTTGCGGTCCTTCCACCAGCCGTCGGGCACGGTGCCGACGACGTTCGCCGCGTCGACGATGATCACCGGGGTGCGGCGCACGAGCGGCTTGAGCAGCTCCCAGGTCGTCGCGAACGCCGGGTGGAGATCTTTGCGCTCGACCTCGTCGACGGGCACCCACTCGAGCGCGTGGCTCTCGGGGTCGGTGATCTCGGGGGTGAACGGGGTGGTCACCTCAGCGACCACGGTCGTGTACGACCAGCCACCGCGGTCGAGCACGTGCGTGTAGCGGGGCAGCACGGCGTCGTCGGGAACCCCGGCCTCCTCCTGGGCCTCACGAATCGCTCCGGCGATCATTTCCTCGCCCTGGTTGATCGCGCCGCCGGGGATGCCCCAGGTGTTGCCGTGGTCGCTCCAGCTCACGCGATGCTGCATGAGGATCGCGTCGAGCCCGCGATCGTAGGCGAGCAGGCCGGCGGCCCCGAACTTGCCCCAGTAGCGGTTTCCGTCTGCGGCCGTCACCCACGCGTCGCCGGGATCTCGAAGGTCGCTCATGGCTCCCAGACTACCGGGCGGGCCGCGAACGCACCCGCTATCTGTCGATCCTGCGGCTGGAGAGGATCACCGCAGCGACGCTCGCCGCGACGAGCAGGGCGACGCCGAGGAGGATCCACGGGCTCGTCATCACCCGCCCTGGCGCAAGCGGGCCGACGCTCTCGGCGAGCTCGATGGTGCCATCGCGAAGCTCCTGCGTGCCCGCGGCGAGGGTCCGGGAGCCGGCGGCGGCGAGCTGCGCGCCGTCGTCGAGGAGTCCGGATCCTGCGCGGAGCTCGGTGAGCCCGTCGTCGAGGGTGCGCGATCCCGTGTGGAGATCCCGCGCGCCGTCTCTGAGCTCCCCGGCACCGTCCTCGATCTCTTCGAGCCCGTCGTCGAGTTCGACGGCGCCGTCACGCAGTTCTTGTGAGCCGTCGACGAGGCGGTCTGCGCCGTCGTGGAGTTGGCGGGCGCCGTCGCTGAGTTCGGCGCTGCCAGCCGCGAGCGCGCCGGCCCCGGCGGAGGCCTCGCCCGCCCCGGCCGCGAGGCGGCGGGCGCCGTCGTCGAGCTGGCGTGATCCGGCCCGCAGCTCGCTCGTGCCGGCCTTCACCTGGCGCATCCCGGCGTTCGCCTCCTGGGTGCCGTCGGCGAGTTCGAGGTACTCGCCGAGCAGCTCCCGCATGCCCGCCTGGAGCTCCGGGGCTCCGGCCGCGAGCAGCGGTGCGTTGTCGATGAGCTCGTGCGCGCCGTCGCTGAGCAGCACCATGCTCTCGGGCAGCGGGGCGACGCCGGCCGCGAGCTCCGCGATCCCCGCATCGAACAGGCCGAGCCCGGCCCGGAGCTCGCCGACGCCGTCGGTCAGCTGCCCGACGCCTGTGTCGAGCGGCTGCACGATGTATGGCTCGATGAGGCCGAGCACCGAGACGGCGTTGGTGAGCTGCGGCCAGAGGTCCGCCGGCGCTGCGCCGGCGAGCGCGCCGTTCACGCCCTCGAGCCGCTCGAGCGCCTCGGCCTGCCCGGCCTGAGCGGCCGCCGCGGCACCACCCGTCGCGGCGGCCGCGGTCTGGAGCCGTGCGAGCACCTCTGCGCCGAGCGGCGCGTCTGGGTCGATGCCCGCGAGTAGTTCGCTGAGCTGGGCGGCGCTCCCTGCGACCTCCTGGACCTGCCAGGCGGCGTCGGCCGCGGCACCAACCGCGCCGGCAGCGGTATCGCGGAGCCCGGCGACGGAGCCCTGCGCGGACTCCGCGGAGGCGAGCGCTTGCGCGGTGAGCTGCCGCGCGCCGGTGACTGCCGCAGGCAGCTGCGCGACGCCATCGGCGAGGGCGTCTCCGCCGGCGACGAGCTCGCCGATCCCCGCCTGCAGTTCGTCGACGCCCTCGGTGAGGTCGCCCACGCCGTCCGCGAGGAGCAGCACTCCGCCGGAGAGGGCGACGACGCCTGGGAGATACTCGGCGAGTCCCGCAGCCATCGCCGTCGCGCCCGCGTCGAGGAGCCGCACGCGCGGCTTGCGGTTTTGCACGCGGTCGTTGATTTCCTTGATGCCTGCCGATAGCCTCGCGGCACCGCGGTCGAGTTCCCCGGTGCCAGAGACGGCCTGCCCGGTTCCCGCGGTGAGCTCGCCGGTGCCAGCGCTGAGCTCCCGGGTGCCGCCAGCGAGCGCCCCCGCCCCCGCCTGCAGCTCGCCCGTTCCGGCCTCGAGCGTGACGACGCCGTCGTGCAGCTCGGAGGTGCCGGCCGCGGCGCGCTCGGCGCCGTCCGCGAGTTCCTCGCTGCCGGCCTTCGCCGTCTGCGCGCCGGTGAGCAGCCGCACCGTGCCGAGCGAGAGCTCGTCGGCGCCTGCGCGCAGCCGCGTGCCGCCGTTCGACAGCAGCACGGCGCTCTCGACGAGCTCCTCCGTGCCGTCGGCGAGGTCAGTCAGGCCGCCCGTGAGTTCGTTCGCGCCCGCGTCGAGCTCGTCGGCGCCGGCGTCGAGGCGGGTCGCGCCGTCGTTGATGCGCGCGCTGGCCGTCAACGAGAACGCTGAGACGCCGACGAGCGCGAGTCCGAGCAGGCCAGCGAGTATCGGGATCGCCGGGAGGCGCGTCCGGCGCCGGCCCGGCGTGGAATCGGTTGACATGAACTGCTGCTCCGTCCCCTCCCGGAAGCGGTCACCGTTGACCCGGGAGCTCGTAGCAGGGAGCCTAGCCACGGTGCGGGCCGCCCCGGCCCGGCGGCGGCAGATTCGTCGAAATGTGCGACGCGAAATCAGATTGCCGCGGCGCGATGCGCGTGAAGCTACAGCCGCTGGGGGAGCGGGGTAGGCGTTGGACGGCTCTTGGCCCTGGGGTCGTGCGTGGGCGTGTGTCATCCTTGACGGGTGGATATCAGGGTCACGCACAAGCTGACCATCCCAGCCGCGGAGCTCGGATGGCGGTTCTCGCGATCCTCCGGGCCAGGCGGGCAGCACGTGAACACGTCAGACAGCAGGGTTGAACTCGTCTGGGACGTCGCCGCGTCGAAAGCCCTCACCGACGAACAGCGCGCGCGACTGCTCGCGAAACTCGGGCATCGGCTCGTCTCGGGCGTGATCACCGTCGCGTCGTCTGAGCAGCGCTCCCAGCTGCGCAACCGTGAGACCGCGCGCGAGAAGCTCGGCGAACTCGTCGCCGCAGCCCTCGCCCCCGACGGCCCCAAGCGCCGCGCGACGAAGCCGACCCGCGGTTCGCGCGAGCGGCGCCTCCAGACGAAGGGCAAGCGCTCAGAGGTGAAGCGGAACCGGCAGCGGCCCGCCGTAGACTAGGGAACGGCAGTCGGGCCCGTGCGTCAGGCGTGCACGTTGGCGGCGTCGCCTGGTGCCGCCCCGCGTTGACTCGCGCTGCCGGTGCACTCGCGTTGGCGGTGGTGTCGCGTCGTGCCCCGCCGCGCGCAAGCACACCATCTTCGCCAGAACACATCTAAATTGCCCTGAAATTGATGTGCCTTCGAGAAAACGATGTGGTGAGGACGTGGCGCGGCCCGACAGGTTCTGAGGGGGTCAGTCGTGGACGTTGGCGTCGATCCAGGCCGCAAAGCTCGGCGCGAGCTCGACGACCTCGAACCCGCTGTTGTGATCGACGAGGCGGACGGGGCCGGTACTCGAGATCCAGATCGGGTTGCCCGCACCGTCGTCGGCGAGCACGAGCCCGTCGATGACGCCGTCGCCGAACTCGGCGCGGGCCGCACTCGTGAGTTCGACGACAGTCTCGTTGCCGAGAATGGACGCGTTGCCCCAGCCGTGCACGGGAACGCCGACGAAGCAACCGCCCCAGCGGCTCAGGAACTCGACGTAGCCCGCGTCGGCGGGGGCGCCGATCTCCGCGAGGCGCGCTCGGACCTCGGCGGCGGGGACGGGTTCGCCCGCACCGTACCTCGCGACGGCGCGCTCGATGCGCGGGATGAGGTCGGCGGGCAGGCCGTCCGCGGGGCGCGGGTGCTCTGAGCCGGGTGTGGCGGACTGCGTCACGTGGCGCGGCCCCGGGTTATGCCGGGGTGGGCAGGGTGCGGAGGATCTTCTCCATCGCCTTGCCCTTCGCGAGCTCGTCGATGAGCTTGTCGAGGTAGCGGATCTCGAGCATCAGCGGATCCTCAATCTCGGCGAGCTTCACGCCGCAGATCGTGCCCGTGATCTGCGAGCGGGCGATGTTCATCTTCGGGGCGTCGCGGAAGAACTCCTCGAGGTTCACGGGGTTGCCCGGCTCGATGAGCTCGTCGAGCTGCGCCTGCGAGTAGCCGGTGAGCCAGCAGATGATCTCATCGACCTCTGCCGTGGTGCGGCCCTTGCGCTCGGCCTTGTGCGTGTAGTTCGGGTAGAGATCCGAAAACGCGAGCTTGTAAATGCGGTGTCCAGCCATGCGCTAAGGATACGTCGGTTTCGCTGAGATGTGGCCCTCCACCCGTGGGTGGTGGTTGGAGGTGAGCCCGTCCCGTAGCGTCGACGTGACGGAAGGAATCTCATGCTGGGAACGGTCGTCGCGGCGGCAGCGGTCGCCGTGTTCGGGGTGATGCTCATCGAGTGGGCGCGGGCGTGCAGGCGCGGCGAGTTCAGGCGGAGCTGGGTCGTCGGGTATCGCACCCCGCTTACGCTTCGAGATGACCGTGCGTGGGCCGCCGCACACCGGGCTGCGGCACCATTCGTCCTGCTCGCGGGCATCGGGACGCTCGCGAGCGGGGCCGCCGCAGCCGCACTCGCTGCAGTGCGGGTGGGGGAGGTCGTCCCGCTGCTTCTCGGGGGCGCGATCGTGTGGTCGCTCGCCTGGGTCGTGATTGGGGGCTTCCCTGCCGTCCGAGCCTCGCGCGCAGCGGTAACGGAGGGTGACTGGGTGCCAGAGTGACCCGCGTCCGATCCGAGCGCCCGAGCCAGAGCATGAACGGGGCTGGCGCGAGCGCCGCCCAACCTCGGCTGTTCCCTGGCCGCGAACCGGGCGCGCCCGCCGGGACACGGGAGCGTATGCTGGACGGAGTCCATCTAAGTCGAGCGCGAGGAGTCCCGGGTGCCGATCACGCAGTCGATACTTGAGGTCGCGAGCCAGCATCCCGAGCAAGTCGCGATCGCCGGGGACGACGGCCGGCTCAGCTACGCCGAACTCGTCGAGGATTCGCGCCGCGTGTTCGCCGTTGTCGACGCCCTGCACCGTGCACAGGACGACCCGCCCGTACCCGCGCCAGAGACGCAGGGCATCCCGATCACCGCGGTGAGCGTCGAGTCGGCGTTCCACACGTCGCGCATCGTCGCTGGCCTCGCCGGCTACCGGGCAGTCTCGGCCACGATCGACCCGCGCTGGCCGCTCGAGCACCGCGTGAACGTGATCCGCGCGACCGGCATCGGGCTCGTGATCAGCGACGCCGATGATCTCGCGCCCGCGCTCCGGGAGCGGGGCTGGGGCGGCACGATCATCTCGCTTCCCGAGTTTCGTGCGGCGGAGCGGGGCGTTCAGGATCCTGATCGCGGGGCCACCCCCGGCGGCACCCCGCTCGCGGCCGCGCCGACCGTGCGCGACGGCGGCGAGCCGTTCCTGCTGCTCTTCTCGTCGGGCACGACGAGCGCACCGAAGGGGTTCCTCAAGACGCGCGACCAGTACCGGGCGAACGTCGCGGTGTCGAGCGCGTACCTCGAACCGCTGCCCGGCGTGCACACGCTCGCGCCCGGCCCGGTGTCGTACAGCCTCACCCTCTACGCACTCATCGAGTGCCTCGCGACCGGGGGAGCCGCGCACATGGCCGACGCGTTCGACGCGGTCGCGATGGCGAGGCGCGTGCACGAGGAGCGGATCACGCGCGTCGTCGCCGTGCCCGCGCTCGTGCAGTCGCTCAGCGACGCCGCCCGCCGCGACCCGGAGCGGTTTGCCTCGCTCGAGCTCGTCGTGACCGGGGGAGCGAACCTGTCGGCGTCGCTGCGCGAGGGGCTCGGCGCCGTGCTGCCGGGGGTGCGGCTCATCAGCTACTACGGGGCCGCCGAGATCGGGTTCATCGGCGACAGTCGGGGCGGCGACGGCACCCTCATCGAGGTGTACGAAGGGATCGGGTTCGAGATCCGCTCGGAAACGGGCGAGCGGGTGCCCGACGGCGAGTTCGGCACGCTCTGGATCGACGCGGCCGCCTGCTCCGATGGCTACCTCGCGGGCACCACCGACGCCGTGCTGCGCGGAGCCGACGGTTGGGCGACCGTGCACGACCAGGGGCGCATCGTTGACGGGAGGCTGCAGCTCGCCGGCCGCGCCGGCGACATCGTCGTGACGGGCGGGCATAAGGTCGCGCTTCCCGAGGTCGAGCGGGCGTTCGAGGGCATGCCGGGGCTCGGCGCGGTCTGCGCGGTCGCGCTGCCGCACCCGCGCCTCGGGAGCGTCGTCGGGCTCGTCGTTGAAGGGGTGGCCGAGGGCGGTGCCGTGGGCGGCGCTGGCGTTGCTGTGGGCCGTGCTGGCGGTGCTGATCCCGTCCCCGTTCCCGGGAAGGATGCGCTGCGCGCGTGGGGCGGCGAGCGGCTCGCCCCGCAGTTCGTGCCGCGCCAGTGGTACCGCGTTGACGCGCTGCCGCGGACGGTCGGCGGGAAGATCCGTCGGGCCGAGACCGTTGCACTCATCGAAGCGGGCGAAGGGGAGCGACTATGAACGGGCGACGCGTCGTCATCACGGGGCTCGGCGCCGTCACCCCGAGCGGCATCGGCGTGCCCGAGCTCTGGAACGCGGTCGTCCACGGGCGGAGCGCGATCACGCAGCTCGAGGGCCCCGGGTTCGACGGCCTCGCCGTGCGGATCGGCGGGCAGGTACGCGGCTTCGACGTGTCGACCGTGCTCGACCGGAGCCTCGCGAAGCGGCTGAGCCCCGTGCAGCACTGGGCGATCGCGGCGGCCGATGAGGCGCTCGCGCAGGCCGGGGTTGATGCTGCGGCGACTGGCGGCGGCGCTGGTGCGGCGGCTGCGGCCGGCGGCGGCAGCGGGGCCGTCGGCGCGCTGCCGTGGGACGCGGAGCGGGTCGCCGTGATCGCGGCGACGGGATCCGGCCCCATTGACGCGATGCAGTCCGCGACGCGGGTGCTCGACGAGCGCGGCCCGCGCGCCGTGCCGCTCACCCTCTCGATCCACGGCGCCCCAGATTCGGCCGCGGCGCTCCTCAGCCAGCGGTACGGGATCCGCGGGCCAGCCCAGGGCGTCTCCGCGACGTGTGCGAGCGGCGCGGTCGGGCTGGGGGATGGGCTCAGGCGGATCCGTCACGGCTACGCCGACGCCGTGCTCGTCGTCGGCATGGAGGACTGCCTGAACGGCGTCAACCTCTCGTCGAACGCGAACATGCGCGCGCTCGCCGCAGGCTACGAGGGGGCGCCCGAGACTGCGTCGCGGCCGTTCGACCGCTCCCGCTCTGGGTTTGTGATGTCGCAGGGGGCTGCGGCGATCCTGATCGAATCGGAGGAGCACGCGCTCGCGCGCGGCGCCGACGTGCTCGCGGTGCTCGCCGGGTTCGGCTCCGCGAGCGACGCCCACCACCCGACCGCGCCGCACCCCGAGGGCCGCGGCGCCGCGCAGGCCGTGCGCGAGTGCCTCGCCGACGCGGGCGTCGGCCCCGAGGCCGTCGACCACATCAACGCGCACGGCACCGGCACCCCCGCGGGCGACGCCGCCGAGCTCCTCGCCCTCGAAGCGGCGCTCGGCGAGCACGCGCGCCGCACGCCGATCTCGGCGACGAAATCGAGCACCGGGCACCTGCTCGGCGCGGGCGGCGTCGTCGAGGCGATCATCTCGGTGATGTCGCTGCGCCAACGGCTCTTGCCGCCGACACTCAACCTCGACGACCCAGAGTTCGACGGCTGGGACTTCGTCGCGGGGAATGCCCGCTCGGCCGCGGTCTCGCGCGTGCTGTCGACCTCGTTCGGGTTCGGCGGGCACAACGGGGCCGTGCTCATCGAGCGGCCGTAGCGCCTCACTGCTTACTTGAGAACCAACGATCGGAGAGAGAATGAGCGACCGAGAGACGCGGCATCAGGAGCTTGCCGAGCGGTACCTGCCCGAGGAACTGCTCGAACGGTTCCGCGAGCGCGCCGCGGTGTACGACCGCGAGAACAGCTTCTTCCACGAAGACCTCGACGAGCTGCGAGAGCGCGGCTACCTGACGCTGTTCGTACCGACGGAGTTCGGCGGGCCAGGCCTCACCCTCAACGAAGTGTCGCGGCTACAGCAGCGGCTCGCGACCGCGGCCCCCGGCACGGCGCTCGCGATCAACATGCACCTCATGTGCACGGGCGTCATCAGGGCGATGTTCGAGCGGGGAGACCGCTCGCTCGGATACGTGTTCGAGGAGGCGATGGCCGGCGAGATCTTCGCGTTCGGCATCAGCGAGCCCGCGAACGACTGGGTGCTGCAAGGCTCGAAGTCGAAGGCTGAGCCACAGGAAGACGGCGGCTACCTGCTCTCGGGCGTGAAGATCTTCACGTCGCTGTCGCCCGTGTGGACGCGGCTCATCGTGCACGGCCTCGACACCGCGACCGCGGGCACCGACGCCGAGACGCTCGTCTACGGGTTCCTCGAGCGCACTTCCGAGGAGGCCGCGGCGTGGGGCGGCAACGGCATCGCGGTGTCGGATCAGTGGGACGTGCTCGGCATGCGCGCCTCGCACAGCCGCGCGACCATCCTCGACGGCGCGCGCATCAGGCCGGAGCGGGTCGCCCGGAAGATCCCGGCGGGCCGCCATCCCGACCTGCTCACGTTCGCGATCACCGCGAACTTCCAACTGCTCATCGGCTCCGTGTACGCGGGCGTCGCGCGCCGGGCGCTCGACCTTGCAGCAGCCGGAATGAAGAAGCGCCGCTCGGCGAAGGCCGGCACGTCACACGCAGAGGTACCGGAGGCGCGCGTGCGGCTCGCCGACGCCCACATGGAGTTCATGGCCGTGCCGGCGCAGCTCGACGCGTACACGCGCGACTTCGACGAGCTCGTCGACTACGGCTCCGAATGGCCGCTGCGGCTCGTCTCGGCCCGCCTGAACGCGTCTACGGCTGCGCGCCGCAACGCCGAAACCGCGCTCATCTGCACCGGCGGCTCGGGCTTCGACAACGGCAGCGAGCTCAGCCGCGTCTACCGCGACGCGACCGCGGGCCTCTTCCATCCGCCGAGCGCGGACGCGGCGCGCCCGATGTACGCGGCGGCGCTGCTCGACGAGTAGGGGTTGGGGAGCGTGCTGGGCGGGGCCTCTTGGGGTTTAGGCTTCCGTTCCTGCCGCTCCTCACTGGCGGTCCTGCCTGCCGTCAGAGAGGCAGTTTCGCCTGGGGCAACTGTCGAATCTTCGGTAAACACCCCGCCGCGTTTTTCGCCCCGCAAAAGTATGGATAAGATAGAGAGGTTGCTTCGGCAGCGAACCGGCCTCGACCGACTCGCTTGAAGAAACAACGGGCTGTGGCGCAGCTTGGTAGCGCACCTGACTGGGGGTTAAGGGGTTCACCCCTCCCGGACGGCCCGAATAACTGAAAATTGAATGCCACGGGCTGTGGCGCAGCTTGGTAGCGCACCTGACTGGGGGTCAGGGGGTCGCAGGTTCAAATCCTGTCAGCCCGACAGAAAAACCCTGATGAGAAGCCATTTTCATCAGGGTTTTGTCATGTCCGGGAGCGGTTTTTGTTGGTCCCCCTCTGGTCCCCTCGGGCGCTTCCGCACGCCGGGCTCGGGGTCGGCGAGTACGCCGAATCTCGCGTTTCTGTGGATAAGGGGACCAAAAGGGGACCAGAAGCATCTCGGGAGCCGATTCGGGGCGTCAGATGCCTCGTGTGGACGGGGTGCTGCGTGCGTTCTGACGCTTCTGTCCGGAGGGTGAGAGGAAGGCGTTCGCTTGCTCTGCGGCGGACGCGAGGTGGCGGTCGTCGGGGTGAAGATAGCCGCGGGTGGTTTCCATCGAGGCGTGGCCCAGGATCTCTTGAAGCACGTGGAGGGGGACACCGGCGTCGGCCATCCAGGTCGCTCCGGTGTGGCGGAGCCCGTGGCGGGTGAGATCGGGAAGCCCGAGGTTCGCGACGATCTTGTCCCAGTTGGTCGCGTCGCGGACGGTCGCGGTCGTCAGGACCCCGCCTTTCGGTCCGAGGAGAAGCTGTGCCTCTGGTTCTTTGCCCGCGATGAGCCGTTCTAGTACGGGGCGGAGAGGTTCGAGAATCGGCACTCGTCGTTCTTTGCGGCTCTTGGTCGGTTTGGTGACGAGGCCGCCTTTGCCGGGGAAGATCTGACGCGCGATCACCACGAGGTTCTTCTCGAACTTCACGTCACCGACTTGCAGGCCTGACACTTCGGAGGAGCGTGCGGCGAGGAGCGCGGCAAGCATCACGAAGTCGCTGTACGACTGGTCGACCTTGCCGCAGGCTGTCGCGAGCTTGTTCAGCGTCTTCATGTCAGGGATGGCATGCGCGCGCGGTGATGCCTGCTCGGCGGACTGCGTCCGGAACGCGTTCCGGTTCAGGCTCCGCTTCGCACGGTTCTTGGCCGGGTTGATGGTGAGCAGTCCGTCTCGCACCGCCTCATCGAGGACGCGCACGAGTGGTGCGATCGAGTTCTTGATCGTGGATGCTCCGTAGCGTTGCTCCCACCCGTCGATGGTCCGGTCGATGATGCCCGCGGTGATCTGCGTCACGGGGAGGTGCCCGAGCGCGGGCAGGACTCGGAGCTTCAGCCCGAAGCCGTAGGTCTCGCCCGTCGACGTCGGGTCCAGGCCCCGCGCCCACCGGTCGCCGATTGAGGTGACGAACTCCGTCAACGTCATCGTGGTATCCATACCTTTGACGGAGGAGTTGCGCAGCTGGTCGAAGAACGCGTGAGCGGCGGTCTCATCGGGGACGATCTCTGATCTGATCACCCGGCGCTTCGTGATCGGATCAGTCCACCTGGCACGCGCGCGGATTCCGTAGGAGCGGCGCTCCATGTCGGTGGAGACTTTCACCCCGATCGGTGGCACGGGTTTCGGATCGGCCTTCGGCAGCGGTTCACCCTTGCGAGGCATGGTCGTGCTCGAGTTCGATCAGCCACGCGTCGACGGCGTCGATGCGATACCGCGCGATACCGCTCATGCGGATGAATGGCGGACCCGTGCCTGCTGAGCGCCACCGCGACAGTGTGGATTCCGACACCTTCAGGTAGGCGGCGACATCACGGCTGTGCAGCAGCGGCGAGGAGACGGGGTGCTCTGGCGTGCCGGTCATGCGACTTCACCCGTGGCCGGATCGAGGGAGCGGTAGAAGCTGTCTTCCTCCTCGCGGCGCTTGGCCACCTCGCTCATGACGAACTCGATGAACTCTGTCTCGCGATCATCGATGACGATGTCTTCGACCGGTGGTGCGGGCGGTTCGCCTGGCCAGCTGGTCTGTCGGGTGGGACGGTCACGATCCAGCCGGGTTCCGTTGGCGGCGACCCATTCGCGAAGGCGGAGGCGAGCATCCGCGAAGTCCCGATGCCATGCCAGCGGTGCTGACCCGCTCTTCTCCGAGTCGTAGCAGCACAGCCAATGCAGGTGCAGCGCGGAGAGCTCCCACAACAGTTCGGGATGGCGATGCCAGAACGGCGGGATGACCGCCGCGGGCAGGCCGTAGGTGCGGCGAAGCCAATGCACCCACCGGTTCAGCTCCAGCCACTCGGCTTCGAGATCGTCAGGGCTCAGCAAGTTCCAGTTGATGGGGCGTGGCGGCTCCACCAACAGCGGCCCATCGAACTCGGTGTCGAAGTCGTCCTCTTCGACGACTTCTTCTTCGGCGATGTTCTCGTCCATGACTGTCACCGCCCCTCAGAGACTTGCCCGCGATGGAACGCTGGCTTGCGGGCGCGCAACGGGGTCATGCGCAGGGCTCTTGAGATCGGGGGCGTCATGGCCGGCATCTGTTCGTCTTGTCGAGCGATCGACGTCGTATCGAGTCCGCGCGAGATCGTGCCCGATCCGAGAAGCGATGAACTCTTCCGCAGTAACCTCCTGCCCGTCTTTGCTGTAGGTGTACTCGTGGACGCGGCCGGAGGCGATGAAACGGTCGCCCTTCCTGAACCGGGCCGCGGCTTCTTCGGCCGTCTTCCGGAAGATGGCCAGATCATGGAACGTCGGGTCGAGTTGCGTGAACGAGCCGTCGGGCTCTTGCCGCGCGTGTTCGATCCCTACGCGGGCGTGGAACCTGGATACTCCGTTCTCGCCCACGGTGAGCCGCGGTTGTGTGGCGATGAAACCGGAAATGGACTGCTGTGGATCGATGCTCATCGATCTGCTCCTCTCGGGCGGGGCGGCCAGGATTGGCTGCCGCTCACCGGAGAGGTGCACCGCGTCTGTCCACGGTTGACCGGGTTACGGTCGCTGGCGAAGCAACGCTTCGACGCCTGCCCGTTGGCCCTGCAGTTCGTTCGCATCCTTGCGGCGGGTCCAGGGGCGGAGTTTCGCGATGATCGGTGGTGCGGCGCGTAGCAGGATAAGGCCGGTGCCGAATGGGAGGGTGCGGATCACATCGGGCGGCATGATCGACACCCGACGAATGGAACGCTGCGCGGTGCGGGAGCCGTGGTCGCCGATCGTGGTGGAGTCGGTGATCTCGTCACGTTCCCCGATGAGGGTGGTGAGGTCTTGAAGATCACGCGAGTTGGATGCACCGCCGAGGATGATCTTCACGATGCTGGCGTCCCAGATCGCGCCGGCCGCGTTATCCGACCACTTCTCCCGCGCCTGCGCGAGAGACTGCAACACCGGCATCGTCGTGATCCCCGTACCCCCGCCTTCGGCCATCAACGTCGGGAGCGACGGGAGCGGGGCAAGGTTGCCGATCTCATCCAGCGCCAGCAGCAGGGGCGGGTCGAGGCGGGCTGAGGGTGATCTGGAGGCGAGGCGGCGGGCGGCTTCGACGAGGTCTTCCACGAATGCCGACACCAGCGCGGCACTGTTGTTCGCCCCGGCACCCGTCGCGAGCAAATACAGGGTGCCGCGCTTGCGTAGAAACTCCTCCGGATCGAACTTCTCATCGGGTCCGGGGCTGACGGCGTCGAGCACGCGGGGGTCGGCGAGGGCGGCGAGGGAGAGGGACACGCCTTGCCAGATGGAGTCGCGGGTTCTGGGGTCTGAGTCGATCATCGCCTGCAACGAATCCGCCCACCCCGTCGCCGCCCGCGGGTTCGCGGTGAGGATCGCGACCGCATCCGACGCGGCGGCAGGGTCGAGGGTCCACCGGAACAACTCGGTAGGGGTGCGGTGATCGAGGGCGGCGGCGTGGAGTAGTGCTTGGAGTGCGGTGCGGGTTTTCCCTTCCCAGAAGTCCCCGCCTTCGACGCCACCGGCGGAGAGGCCGGTGCCGGCGGCGAGTCCGGTGGCGCGGATCATCGCCGTCAACGGGTCCTCGCATCCTCGGATCGGTGACCACCTGAGTCCTGCGGGGACGCCTTCGGCGAGGTGCTGCGGATCGAACACCGCCACCGGCCGCCCCTCCGCGCTCCGCGCCTTCAGAGTGGCGGTGAGGTTGTCGGGGCGGGTGGAGGTGGTGACGACGGCGCCGGGTGCGTCGAGGATCGCGTTGATGACCACGTGGAGGCCCTTTCCGGAGCGGGGCGGCCCGATCAGCAGGATCGAGTCCTCCACGCTCGCCCACACGCCAACGCTCCGCGATACGCCGAGAAGGTAACCGACATCGGTGACAGCAGGCTGCTGGATGGAGGGTCGGAGTTGCCCTGCCCGACGCAGCTGCGCTTTCTCCGATGCCGCGGTGGTGACGTCGGTGCGGGTGGCGATGCCGACGATCCGGTACGGGTCGACCTTCGTCTGCCGCGACTGCTCACGGAAGAACCGCCACACCCACCACCCCATCGCCCCAACCGCGGCGATGAGGACACCGGCGATAACCCAGTACGCCACCGGGTTCAACCCGTCCGCACCGAGCGCACTCCCTGGGTCGGCGGGATGCACGAGCACCCCGAGGCCGGCTTCGACCCCGCCCGTCGGCTGCGTAATCCCGGTCACCCATGCGGCGACCGTGCCCGCAACACGAAGGAGGACACCGAGGACGGCGGCAGCGATCAGGGCGATGATGCCGAGGTTCGCCAGCTCATCCCCAAGCGCACCACCCTGCCGCGGAGCGCTCATTGGATTCTGCCAATGGTGAGGGTGCCGGAGACACGGCCGAGGAGGATCACTTCACCCGTCACCGCAAGAGCGGCTTGCTCTGCGGTGAGGAGGGCGCGGGCGGTGCCGTCACCGCCGGCGTCGGTGTGGGCGTGGATGATCGCGACGGCGACATCCTCACCCGGAACGAACCCCGACCCTGTCGCCTGATGCAGCACCGGCTGCGCGGCACGGACCGGAGGCGACACCGCAGCAGCCAGTGCTGGTGCTGGTTCTTCCCAGGGATTCAGGGTCGGGCGTTCGCGGGGCGGAGTGATGATGTCGGTGAACGTCGACCCGTCTGCCTCGTGCACCTGCACCCGCAGCGGCGACCGGTACTGGGCGGTGAGGGCGTCGAGGATCGCCGGGAACGAGTCGCGTCGCCAGCACGGCGCGAACGGCTCCGGCAGATACGGCACCCCGTCCACGGTGACCGTCATCGCACTGTCCGCGTCGATGGTGAACTCCACGACCGGCACGACGACCGGCCCACCCGGTTCAGGCTTCGACGCCACCGGGTGCTGATGGTCGGGGTGCGCGCGGCGGTATCGGGGTTTCGGGGGCACAGGGCGGTTCCTCTCCGTGGAGTGCAAGGGTGTCGCCATGCAGGTGCACCCGCACTGCCCCCGGACACAGGTGGGAGGGCACGAACCTGGGATGTTCGTGCCCTCCCGTGCTGACCTGCCCTGGGTTGGGGGTGTCGGCGGGTCAGCTGCCTGGGGTTAGTCCTCCTTTGCTCCCTCGAACTGGGCCTTGAACTCCTCGGAGGCTTCGTCTTCCTCGCGGACGTACCCGGCGCGTTCGCGGGCGATCGCGAGGCGGCGCCCGAACAGCAGCACCCCGCCGGTCGCGGCAGCGATCAGCCCACCGGCGAGGCCGAGCGGCCACCAGTCGCCGCCGCCGGTGTGCGCGAGCTCACCCGGCCCGCCCGGCTTCCCGGGCTCGTCCGGGGCCTCGGTGACGGTGGTGGTCTCATCCGGTGCGCCGCAGACGCCACGGTGCAGGATCGTCCCGTCCTCGTCGGTGACGGTCTCCACCCAGTAGTAGGTGCCGACCTTCTCGAAGATCACCTCGTCAGAGGCATACTCGCCCGGCCCATCCAGATCGATCACCTTCGAGGTGAACACCAACTCGTCCGGGGTGCAGGTCGCGGTGCCACTGTCCTGCCGGTACGCCTCGAACACCAGGCGTGCCCCGTCGGGGACGGTGCCGGTGACGGTCGCGACATCATGCGCCGGATCACCGAGCAGCACGGTCGGGACGGCGTTCGTCTTCACAATCAGCTCCTCCGGGTGCTCCTTCACCACAGTCGTCTCACCCGGTGCCCCGCAGACACCCTCGGCGATGATCTCGCCGTCAGCGTTGTAGAGGGTTTCGATCCAGTACACGTTCCCCGCCGTCTCGACGGTGGTGGTGCCGGACCGGTAGACACCCGCCCGGGTAACGGGGATCTCCTCGCTGACGTAGAACGGCGTCTCGCACACCGGATCGGCGTCCGCCGGGTGCGGCCCGTAGGCGCGGAACACGAGGTAGGCGCCTTCGGGAATGGTCGTGCCCTGCACCAGCGCCGTGTCCGAGAAGGGTTCGCCGACGAACGCCTCCGGCGTCGCCTGCGTCACCACCGACACGGGCACCTCCGTATTGGTGGGTGGGACGTAGAAGCGTTCCAGCACATCCGCCGGAGAGGAAGTGTAGGGCTGCACGCGGTCGTCGCCTTCGAAGGTGGTGATGAGGACGTAGAAGCCGGGCTCGGTCGGCACGATCTTGTCCTCGTCCGTGTATCCGAGCTTGTACACCCCATTCCGGGCCGGCGTCGTAAGCTCCGTCAGCACCGGGGCACCGTTCAGGTCGAGATCATCGGTGAGTTCCGCATCCGACGCGAAGGGGCCGTAGACGGTGTGATGCAGTTCATCGACGTCGGCGTTCCAGTAGCCGTCGCCGGTGAAATCGCCGTGGTTCGCCGGGAACCCTGTGACGGTGATCACGTCGAAGGCGCGTCCGCCGGGGTGCACGTTGTACTCCCGCATCAGCGAGGTCACCGTGACCGGCCACCGCACCGACGTCGTCTCCACGCTGATTCCGTACTCGTCGGTCCAGTCGGCGGCGAGGTAGTCACGCACCCACTCCGGCTGCGACGACTTCTTCACCTCCCACACCCAGGTCACGAACCCGCCCGTCGGCGCGATCACCGGCGGGGACGTGTAGATGCCGGGGCCGTCTGCGGTGATCGTCACGGTGCCGAGCGGCACTGCGTTCGGGTCGATGTCGGCGCTCTGTGCCGGGGGCAGGGTGCCGGGCACTTGGTAGGCGGTGCCCTCGAACACCACCGGAATGTGCGCGCCGTCCTTCTTCAACCAGGCACCGTTGCTGCTCGACACCGTGATCGTGTCGGTGAGTGCGTCGCCGGGGACGGCGAGACGCTGATCCGCTTCCGAAACGGCCTCGGGCTGGAACGGCACCACCGAGGTTTCAGTGACCCGGCCGAAGCGATCGGTGAACGAGTCGGTGAGGTACTTCGCGTTCTCACCGTGCGCGGTCTTGTCGATGCTCCACACCCACGTGTAGAACCCCGACTCCGGCGCGACGATCGTGCCCGGCGACGTATTCGACCCCGCACCGGTGAGCGTCATCGTCTCGGTGCCTGTGACGGGTGCTCCGGTGGGTGGGGTGTCGGCTTCGGTGGGCTGCTCGTCGAACGGCCCGTACAGGGTTCCGGTCGCGGTCACCTCGATCGGGTTCCCGTCGAGGTGAATCCAGGTGCCCTTCGACACCGACACGGTGAGCCCGTCCACGAACGCATCACCCTCGGCGACGTAGCGGGAGGCGACCTGGGTGGTGATCTCCGGCTGGAAGTCCAGCTCGATCACCGGCGACTCCGCCCGCGCCGAAAGCCCGGTGGATGACCCTGCGACGGCGGCGATCAGACGCTGTGCGCCGGGAGTCGTGTAGAGATCGAGCGCGGCACCGTACCCCGCCGCGGCGATGTTCATGGAAGCACCGACACGGTACGACGGCACGCCGTCTGCGGGGGTGCCGGTGATCGGATGTGTCCCGGCGCCGATCGTGCGGGCCGATGAACCGTCAGCGAAGATCGCATCCGACAGGGTCGCCGTGCCGGTGAGCCCTGCGGGGTGGGTTGCGACGGTGAGGGTGCCGGCGTACTGATCCGCCATGTCCAGGCTCAGGGACAGTGAGGGGTCGGTGACGGCGTAGACGGCGGCGTTCTGGCGCATCATGTCCAGGTTCGCGAGGATCGTGCCCCGCTCGGACGCGGGCGCCCGCCCGACGTAGTAGATGTCGCCGGACATGCCGTGGGAGTTGTAGGTGCCGGCACTCGTGATCGACCATACGAACAGAGCGACCGCCGCAGTCGTATTCGGATCGCCTGACTGCCCCCACCGATCCAGCACATAGTTCAGCTCCGCGAGCTGCTGCCGGGACAGCGAGTCCAGCGACGTGATCGTTTCCGGCCCGTAGGTCTGCGCGAACGGTGAATCGGCATCGAGGTCCGCGCAGTACGCCTGCCGGCCATCAACGTCGGTGTTGTAGGCGCCGAGGAACCCGTTCCCGATGTCGTACCCGACCCCGAGACTGCCCGCATGAGCCGCCGGCGCATTCAGTGCGAGCGACCCTGCTAGCAGGAACAGGGCCAGCAGCACCGAGAGCCAGCGCCGCACCCCCGTTCTGGGTGGCGCAGCCTCCGGCTGCGTGATGTGGGCGAGTGATCCTGACACGAGATACCTCCTGGTGTTGTCCTTCAGCGACGCGAGCCGGCCGCCTTCACACCAGGTGCACCACCCGCCTCACCGGTCCAGGCCCGGCCCCTCACGCTGAGCAGAGGGAGTCGGGGTGTCGAGGGGGTCGACCTCAAGCCCCGCGGTGCGGCGTACGGCCCGATGAGCTCCATCCCGCACCCCGTCGAGGAGGCCGCGCACATCGTCGTAGCCGGTGATGACCGTGGCGAGGCCGTCCCGCAAGAGTCGGTGACAGCCTGACGACGCGGCGCTGGTGATCGGGCCAGGGATCGCCCCGACGGGGCGGCCGAGCTCTGCGGCGCGGGCGGCGGTGTGGAGGGTCCCGGAACGGTAGCCGGCCTCCGCAATCAGGACGGTGCCGGAGAGCGCGGCGAGGAGCCTGCCTCGTTGCAGGAACCTCCACTTCGTCGGCGTCGCGCCCGGCGGCAACTCCGACAGCAACAGGCCGTCTTTGCCGACACGGGTCAGCAGATCAGTGTGCCCTGCCGGATACGGCCGGTCCAGGCCGCCTGCAAGCACGGCGACCGTCGCACCGCCCGATGCGAGCGCGGTACGGTGCGCGGCACCATCGATCCCATACGCGCCGCCGGAGAGCACCAGCAGGGAGTCGGCGATCGCCGACTGCACCAGCTCCGTGGTGACGTGCTCCCCATACCCGGTGGACGCCCGAGCGCCGGTGATGGTGAGGCGATCCCACAGCGGCCCGGCAAGCACTCCAGTGCTGCCTTTCGCCCACAATGCGACCGGTGCACGATCGCCAAGCGCATCGATCGAGGCCGGCCATTCCGTATCGCCGGGGATCAGCACCCGCATCCCGTGACGCTCGGTCTCCGCGAGCACCCTCCGGGTCTCCTCAGCATTGATGCGGGGTGCGAGGCGCCGCTGCCAGGTGTCACCATCCGGTCCCGCCGGAACTTCATTCGAGACGGCGCGGGCGACCGTCTCGGATGCGCCGACGGTGCGGATCATCCGTCCTGTCACCGCGTCTCCTGGTTCGGAGGCGATGGCGAGGATGATTCTCGCGGTGCGCTCCTCTGCTGCCAGCTCGTTGATCGTGTCCATTGGTTCTGCTCCCTCTGTCGTGGCGTATCAATCGAGGGATAGGTGCGAACCGGCCCGCCCAGACAGTCACCGTGAGTGAGCAAATGGCCGCGGGAACTTGCACCCTCACAACGCCCCGCAAATCGGCTGAAACTGGCGGAATGACGCGGAATCAGGGTTCAGGAATCCTGAACGTGAGCGTTTAGCCCTTCATTCGTGCTGTGGTGTCGAACGCGGCGAGCTCGGCGGGGTGGAGCTGGTGCTGGACGACGAAGGAGCGTTCTTTGATGCGCCAGAGTCCTTGTCCGGTGCCGAGTCCTGGGAGGAGTTTCTGTTCGGTGCCGGTGAGTCCGAGGGCTGCGGCGGTGGCTCCGAGCTGGTCGGGTTCTTGTCGGTAGATGATCCTCGTCTCCGCATTCGCCAACAGCGAGTTCGCGAGGGCACGCATCGCGGAACCCTGGTCGCCGACGTTGTCGAGGTCGGTGAGTTTGTGGAAGATCAGCATGTTCGCGATCCCGTAGTGCCGTGCGAGTCGCCATTGCGCGTCCATTCGGCGCAGGAGCGCTGGGTAGGCCATGAGTCGCCAGGCTTCGTCGTAGATCACCCACCGGTGCCCGCCGTTCGGGTCCATCAGTGCCGACTCCATCCACGCACTGGAGCAGGTCATCAGCACGGAGATCAGTGTCGAGTTCTCCGCGACGCGGGACAGGTCCAGGCTGACCATCGGCAGCGATGGATCGAACCGCACGGTCGATGGCCCATCGAACAGCCCCGCAAGATCACCCGCCACGAGGCGGCGGAGGGCGTGGCCGACGAGCCGGCCGTCCTCCGCGAGCCGTCCATCGGTGTCGGTCGCACGGTCGGGGTTCAGGATGCGGTCGACGACCATCGGCAAGATCGGCACCTGAGCGGAGCGGACGCTGTCTCTCAGTGCGAGGTCGATCGCGGTGTGCTCCAACGGGGACAGCACCCGATCCAGCACCGTCTCCGCAAGAGCACCGATCAGTTCTCGGCGGCGGGATGCGACTTGCGCGGCCCATTCCGCGTCGCTGACTCCGGAGGGGCGGTGGCCTTCATCGAGCGGGTTGAGGCGATTGCGGAGCCCGTACCCGAGGACGATCGCGCGCCCGCCGACCGCCTCCGCAACCGCGGTATGTTCGCCTTTCGGGTCGCCGGGCACATACACGCGGCGACCGAACGGGATCGACCTCGTGTAGAGGGACTTGGCGAGTGAGGATTTGCCGGAGCCGACGATGCCGGCGAGGACGATGTTGGGTGCGGTGATGAGGCCGCGGGCGTAGAGGGTCCAGGGGTCGTAGACGAAGGAGCCGCCGGAGTACAGGTCCTGGCCGACGAACACCCCGTCAGCGCCGAGGCCGCCTTCGGCGAGGAACGGGTACGCGCCCGCGAGGGTCGCCGAGGTGTCCTGATGTCGCGGCAACCGGAACCGCCCCGGCGTCCGCAATGCCGCTGCCCCTGGTTCGCCGGCGGTGGGGAGGTAGGTGGTGTTGCGGCGTTCGGCCCGCTCTACCGCCAGCCGTTCACGCTCCGCTGTCTGCTCGGCGCGACGGGCGGTGGTCTCGATCTTCGCGGCGGCGTGCTTGCGTGCCTTTCGCTGCTTGCGGCGTTCCCCGGCCGGTTCGACCAGCGCCGCGGTGTGGAGCTTCTGGCGATCGCTCACAGCGCCCGCCCCCGTAGCGCCGGCGAGGACTGCGAAGGTGCGAACCAGTCGTCTTCCTCTTCGACCACCGGTGCGTGACTGCGCGACGGTGGACGGCTCGGCGTTGTCCGCGCCGACGGAGCTTGAGCATCCGGCTCTCGTGTTTCCGGGAGCGCACGGAACAGAGAGACGAGCCCGTGGTCATGGTTGTACGTCAGCTTGTTGATGCCGTTGGTGGTGGTGCGGTCGAGTGGGCCGGTGGGGATGGTGTCGTAGACGTACCCGTTGACGAGCGCAGCCTGTATGGTCTCCTCGCCTAGGTCGAAACCGGACAGGTGCTCGATCGCCGCGTCAGTACCGTCGCGGTCGATGATCGCCAGCACCTCGTCGGCGTCCTGCCCTTGCAGGAAGACCACGCTCACCCACCGCGACACCGGGCCCGGTTCTCGAGCCGCGGGGTGCCAGGCGATCCGTCCCGAGGCAGCCATCGCCGCATCCACTCGCTGATGCACGCCATCCAGCAGCGCCGCGGCCTGCTGCAGTTCCGCTGTTGCTGCGAGAGCGTAGGTCGCACCGGCGGTCTGATCCCCGGCGTCGTCGTGCGCGCGCACCCGGTTCGTGAGGTGGGAGGTGGCGAGTTGGTCGAGCACTTGCCGGAGGGATCGCACCCCGGCGAGCAGATCACCCAGCACCGCATAGGTGTCGGCGGGGTCCTCGAACACGCGGGAGGCGTGCGCGAGCCCACGGAGCGCTTCGGACGCTTCCGCAGCGTCCGTGGTCGGGTTCTGGAAGGTCGGCATGACGGGCTCCTGTCGTTCAGACGGTGCGGCACAGCGGCAACGCTGCGACGGTGAAGGCTTGCGCTTGCTGCCCGACGAGACGCCGGGTCTCGCAGGAGGCTTGGATCGCGGCCTGCTCGATCGCAGCGACGGCAGTGTCGAGTTCTTCCGGGGACGGGGCGGAGACGGAGATGAGGCCGGTGTAGCGGAGGACGCCGTGACCGGCGGTGAGGTCGGCTTCTTGTTGGAGCACGTCACCGTATTCGGCGGTCTGGGAGGCGTCCTCGATCTGCCCCATCTTCTGCCGCTGCGCAGCATCCGAGATCAGCTCGGTCTTCTTCTTCCTGATGTCACGTGCCGCCTGATCCGACCGGATCGGCGTACACACCAGCGAGAACGCCCGTTGAATCCCCGACGACAACAACACCGGGGCGAGGAACCCCGGATACACCTGCGACCTCGGCCACTCCGACACCCACAGCACCGCATGGAACGCGGAATCCGACCGCAGCTGATCCCAGGACTCGGTGACCGCGACCGGCCCCGCGGTCGCAAGCGTGCGCCCGATGTCGGTGTCCCGTTCGAGGATCGCGGCGGTCGCTGGATCATAAGCGGATCGGAGGATCACCGCGACCTGTGGAGGGGTGAGCCACCCGGTGATCGTGAGCTCCGCCGCCCGCAACGCCGTCACCAGCGTCGTCATCTCCTGCCGCAGAACGGCGGCGGCACCCGTGATGCCACCGCCGTTGGTGCGGACCTGCCGGGCGGCGGCTCTGAGGTCGAGGGCGAGACTGATGGTGGTGGCGTGGCGTTCCCCGGCGGGACCTGCACGGTCGATGAGTTCCCGGTACACGGTGGAAGTCCAGGACCCGTCGTCACGGCCGTGGCGCTGCCACCACTCGACCAGTCCGGAACCTCCATCGGGGAGGGTGCGTTCGCACACTTGCAGGCGGGCGATCCTCCCGGACCGGCAGGTCGTGGCGAGCACACGCCCCCAGGTGGCGACGCGGCGTTCCTGCTCGCCGGGGTCGAGGAGCACGAACGCGGGATGCGAGACGCCGACGATCGCGGTGAGGGTCTGGGCATGGGGGTCGTGGATCATCGCCGCCCCCGTCTCCGGGTCCTCCCACTCCCGCAACGACGCCGCATCACCAGGAAGAGCGAGCGTGCCCGCAGGCCGCGGCTTCACGACCCGCCGCCGGAACACCGTCTGCCGTGCCTGCGTGCGGGCAACCCACTGGAAAGTGACGGGCACCCACTCGATGAGCTTCCGACCCCCGACCGGGGTCCAGGCGAGCGCTGCACAGAGCAACCAGATGGGTGCGGTCCAGGCCAGCAGCATCCCACCTCCCGCGTAGAGGGCACCGACGATGGAGAGCACCCCTGTGGCGAGGACGATGAGTTGCGGGAGGGAGAGGCCGAGGAGGATGCCGCGTCGGGTGAGCCGGGAGAACTGCACCGCCCGCAACCCGAACTCCGCACTACTCGTGTTCTGCTGAGTCGACATCAGTCATTCCTTCCCAGCAGACGGCTTCGATGACGGCGCAGGTGCCGGGCGTGCCGGTGGCGCGGTCGGCGTGTGACTCGGTGCAGGCGGTGGTGGTGCGGGTTGCACGGTCTCACCGGCCCCCGCCGCGTGACCTTCCGCGGCACCGCCGACCTTGCCGCCGAGCTTCGGCCCCGCAGTCGCTGCCGCACCGACCACCTGAGCTCCGACAACGACCGCTGCCGCAGGCCCAGCAGCAGCCCCGCCAGCTCCGGCACCGGCTGCGCCAGCACCGCCGCCCGCGCCCCCGGCACCCGCACCAGCCGCGGCACCAGAACCACCACCTGCCACGGCGCCCCCTCCTGCAGCGGGCGTCGCAGTCGTTGCGGGCGGGGTGCCTCCACCGGACGGTGCCGCGCCGCCGCCCTTATCGCCGGCGGCATCGAGTACCTTCTTCGCCCCGTCGGTCTTCGGTGCTGACGGCACAGGGACGGGACGGTTGAGCGCGGACTTAGCTTCTTGTTCCGCGCTCATCGAGTGATACATATCGAAGCCGATGAACGTGACGAACTTGTACGTCATGTACGGAGCGAACGCGGCAATGAACATCAGTACGACCCCGGCGATGGGATCACTGATCGACGCGAGATCCAGCTCAATCGGAGCGGACACTTGGGTGATCGCGACGAGGAAGATCACCACCAGCACGAGCTTCGACAGGATCAGCGCGATTACGAACGTCGCCCACTTCCCGAACCAGCCCTTGGTCGCATCCCACGAGAACCCAGCGAGAGCAATCGGGGCGAACACGATCGCGACCAGCAGCAGGGCTTTGCGGATCAGGAGGGAGAACCACACGATCGCAGCCGCGCTGATGGCAAGGCCCGCGAGAAAGATCGTGACGATCGCCCCGACACCGGGAGCGGCGATGTTGATCCCCGCGAACCCCGCCGCGAGTAGGGTGATCCGGTCGCCGATGGATTCCATCGTGTTCCCCGTCGCCTGCACGATCCCGACCGCGAGTTGATCAGTGATCTCCAACAACAGCCCGGTGAGTCCGATGGCGACGAACGAGCCGAGGATACTCTTCGCGGCCCCGAGGGCGGCGCGGGTCAGGGCGGTCGGGTCGCGGTGGATGAGTCCGGTGATCAGTTGCAGGCAGAAGAAGATCAGCACCACGAACACCGCAACCCCGAACAGAATATTGTAGACCCCGACATAGCCTTCGTCGGTGACGTCGACGAGGGTGGTGGTGTCGAACACCGCCCAGACCGCCTCGAACAGCCACGCCGCCGCCCCGCCCATCGCCTGGGCGAGCCAGTCGAACGGGGCCGCAATCAACGTCGCGGCTCCTTGGCCGACGGTGTCGCACACGGCCGAGATCACCGGCACATCACACACACTCACCGCATCCTCCTTCCCTCGTAAGCGATGGGGCTAGACGGCTTGGCCGACGCCCCAGAAGAAGTTGATGAGCGTCACCGCTGCACCGCAGATGATCGCCGCCCCACAGGACACGAGGACGCCGACCTTCCCTCGCGACGCGAGGTGCGGGTTTGAGGAGTTCGCGCCGAAACCCCACACGATCGCGGAGATGATGAGGGCGAGGACGGACAGGATCAGGCCGACGGTCATGACCGCGCCGACGATGATGCGCAACTGCTCGATACCGGGAAGCCCGGTACCGTTCGGGTCAATATCGATCACAGGGATACTCCTTCTGCTGACAACGCCGGGGGAACGGCGGACTTGCCAGCCAGGTGCACCCACGGACCCCGCCGATAAACTCGAGTGGTCATAGGCGGATTCGCGTTGCCCTGATTTCGGCAAACGAAGGAACGGGGCCAGGGGTGATTCTTACCGATGTGATTGCCGCGACTCGGGTTACGAGGAGGGGCCGGTACCTTCTGGCGATGTGTGCTGTCGCCACTAGCGTGCTGCTAGTGGGATGCTCTCAGGTTTCCGACGTGAGGTTCGTGGACGGAGACGGCAATGGCAATCAGTGGTCGGTCGGCGTCGCTGATCCACGTTTCTCCGGGGACGACCGATGTGACTCTGATTCCATGATTGAGAGCACGGTCATGAGCGCGGACCTGCCAAGTTCCGGCCTCGGCATCACTCTCAAGCCCGAAGCGGCCGAAGATGATGCGCAGCGCATTGCTGAGTGCCTTCGTAACGCGCTCACCAGCGGCGAGATCACCATCAGCCGGCCGACGGGCGGCTAGAAGCATAACTAGAGGCGTTCGCCGACGTCCAGGAGGAAGTTGACCCAGGCGACGCCGGCACCGGCGAGGGCTGCGGTGCCGAGCGCGACCCAGGCCCCGAGTCGGGCTTTGGTGGCGGTGTGCGGGTTGCCGGTCGAGGATGAGATGGCCCAGATGATCGCGGAGACGATCAGCATGAGGACGGCGATGATGAGCACGAACATCAATAGAGCGCCGATGACGGTGCGGAGGTCGCCGGCGGCGCCGACGCCGCCGAAGTCGGGGAACACGTCCATCAGCGGCCACCCCCGCTCAGCGTGCAGGACGCACGGGAGGCGTTGCCGCCGGTGATGCCCTCGGCCTCGTGGTCGGTGAGCCATTGATCGGAGTCGATCGCGGGCTGACCGGTCCCGCCGGGCCGGATTTCGAGGTGGAGGTGAGGGCCGGTGGATTTCCCGGACGAGCCGACATCACCGATGTGCTGCCCCGCGGTGACGATCATGCCTTCGGTGACGTGGATGCCGTACTCCCACATATGCGCGTAATACGACGCAACCCGCTCCCCGCCGACGGTGTGCTCCACAATGATGAGCCCGCCCCAGGAGCCGGTGTATCCGGCGTGGGTAACGATCCCATCGGCGACGGCGTAGATCGGGGTGCCGTCGTCGGCGGCGAAGTCGCTGCCGGAGTGGAACGCGATCTCGAACGTGATCGGGTCGGTGCGCCACCCGAACGGACTAGTCCGCACCCAGGAGCCCTCCGGCAACGGGAACACGACCCTGGTGGTCTCAGGCACCACCACATCACCACCGTTGCCACCGCCGCCTGATGGTGCGGGGCGGGTGAGGGCGGTGAGGATCGCTTCGGCGACGGGCTGATAGTTCTGATACCTGTCCGGGTATGCCGACACCTCGACGGCCTGGGCGGCTTCGCCTGGGTCGAGTTGCTGCCACCCGGGAATATCGAGCAGACCGCGCGGTGAGGGGTAGTTGGGTCCGGCCGGTCCGCCGTAGAACGCGCGGGCTTGATAGTTCGGGTCCATGAGTTCCGCAACGGTGCCCCAGCCGGCTTGCGGGCGCATCTGGAACAGGCCGAGGGAATCATGATCGGCTGCATCCCCATCGTTGGGGTAGTTCGCGGATTCGGGGTAGGTGCCGGTGTTGGTGAGCATCCGCAGGTGCGACTCCGTGAGCGCTGCCATCAACGCGATCACCACCCCTGCACGCCCCACCCCATCCGTCTGTCCACCGACGGTGATGATCGTGGCGGCGTGGGTGAGCTGCTGCCGGTTCAGCGTCACCATCTCACCGTTGCGCGTGGTCGCGGTCAGTGAGTCCGGGATCGGTCCGACGATCAACGACCCCGGCGCGCACGCGGCGATGGCAGGGCTGGCGAGGACGGCGACGGAGAGGAGAACGGTCGCGGGGCCGAAACAGACGGCGGCGACGGTGAGGGCGGCGAGGAGTTTCTTGAGCATGGCCGGTCACCGCAAAGGGCTGTCGAACTGCGACAACCGCAACAACAGACAGGTGTCGGTGATCGGATCGGCAGGCGCCGGTGCGGGGTTGCTTTCGGGGGTGCAGGCGAGGAACACGGTGAACGCGACCGGTTGTGTCGTCGTTACCGGGTCGGTGCCCCAGTAGCCGGTGCGGTGGCGGGTACCGGTGATCGTATACGCGACCGTGCCGTCCGGAATCTGCCCCGGCGCCGCCTGCGCCACAGCCTCTTCCCACGCAGCGGGGATCTCGATGGTGTCGATGGTGAGCCACTGCCGCGTCTGGTGGGTGCGGAGCTGCGCCCACGCATCCGGGGCTGGCAGATACGAGCGGACATCGGATGCTGCGGCGTCGGCCTCGGCGTCGGCGGTGACATCGGCGAGCATCTGCGCGTATTCGGCAGGCCCATAGCCACTGCTGGTATCCCAGGTGAACAGCGCCTCCGCGGCCGCGCCTGCGAACTCTTCCGGATCGCCGAGCGCGACCACAGGCTCCGGCTCTGCCGGGACAAGCGTCGGGCTCGTTGCCGTCGGCCCGTCGGGACGGGCGGGTTCAGCGGGTTCGGTGGTCTGGGGTCCGCGGATGAGTCCGTAGACGCCGACTCCGATGAGGAGGAGCAGGATGAGGCCGCCGGCGATGGCGGCGATGAGCACGGTGCGGCGGCGGCGAGCGGTGGGGTCCATTCTGGTGTCCTTCCCGACGAGATTCGGATCACCAGACAGGTGCACCAAAACACTCAGCAGGGGGACGGCGAGGGTTCAAGCGGTTTCGCGGCGCACGTTTCGTGCAGTGCGGGCGGTATCGAGGAACGCGACCGTCGCGGCGACGGCGTTTTCGAACATCGCCCACTGCTCACCCGACAAGGCGGGGCCGATGGTTTCGGGGTCGTAGCGTTCGGCCCAGGTGGAGAGCTCATCCCAAAAGTAGACGAACGACCGCACCGGCAGGAACTCCCGCGGCTGCTCCTCAACCGCGTGGAGTCGTGTGGATGCGAGCTGGGCGGGGCGCTTCTTCGTCGCGGTTCTCGCGCGCTCGACAGCGAGTTCCGCGAGACGTTCCAGGTCCGCCGGCCGTGCGGTGTCTTCGAGCTCGCGAAGACGGGCAGCTCCTGCGGCTGCGGTGTCGCGGATGCCTGCCGGTTGTGCTGGGTCGCTGGCGAGGGTGTCGAGTTCTGCGAGGGCTTGTGCGGCGCGGATGCGCTGCCGCGCTCCGGTGATCGACCCGCCCGCGTCGATCCGGTCAAGTTCCTCCCGTGCCCGCTGCTGGACGTCGTTGGGTTGCGCAGGGTCAGCGGCAAGGTTCTGCAGTTCGTTGATGCGTTCTAGCGAGGTGTACGCGTTGCGGCCGGTGACCATGAGCGCGGCCTGCTGCCTGGTCTCGCCCTTCTGCGGTGCCGCCACGGTGGCGGCACCGTGTGACCTGGGGTTTTCTTGTTTCGAGGTGAACCGTGATGCTTCCTGCCGGCCAGTCGCATTCTCGGCCATGAGCGCTTTCAGTTCTGCGTAGAGGGTGGCTTCCTCGGTGCGGGTGAGGGGCTTGTGGAGAAGGTTGTCGTCCTGTTCGGCGAGGAGCTGTCCGAGGGTGGTGGAGATGCCGGAGCGCACCCACACGTTCACCGTCTTCCACCCGAGTCGGCGGATTGCTGCCAGACGGCGGGCGCCGCAGATCAGCATTCCGTCCGGGGTGATCGTGATCGGCTGCAACAGCCCATCTCTTGCGATCGACTCCACCAGCGCGTGGAGGTCGCCGTAGTCTTCGCGGTGGCGGCGGCCGGCCCAGATTGAATCCACGGCACGCTCCAGTTCGATATGCCCCGGCTCGCTCATGGTCGGCCCCGCATCACCCCGGGCGCGGCAACCGTGACGGCAACCGCGAGGTCAACATCGGACAGGAGATGCCGGAGTGATTCACCAATCAGGAGTCGCAGCAGCATGCCACGGCTTGCATTCGTACCGGTGAGGCTTGCGTCTGGTGATCCAAGGACGATGCGCAGTAGCCGGTACCAGGACGGGACGGGGATGTCGAGGAGTGCCCGGGCGTGCTGGTCACGTCGGAGCGATTCGTATGCTCCTGCTCGTGAGGCGGATTCAGCGAGGCGGGCGCAGATGCATTCGACTGCGGCGCGGGCGAGTTCTGGTTCCCACCCGAGCAGGCACAGCAGCGCGATCGTGTCCTCGACCGCTGACGCCACTCCTGTCGATCCTGACGCTTCCACCTCGTCGGTGTCGTCTGCGTCATCGTGTGCGAAGGGGTCGGCGCGGAATGCGGGGTGGTAGTCGGTGAGGGGGTTTTCGCGGTCGGAGAAGCGTTCGGCGTCATGGAAACTCGAGTACCTGGGCCGGCGTGCCTGATGCACGGAGCACAGCAGCCCGTTGGCTCGGTTTTCTGCGATGCAGGTGATCTGCACGGCACGAGTGATGACCGCCCACGGATCATCTGCCCGCCGCACCGAGGGCGTGCGCATCGCCTCGAACGCCGCCGTCGCCGCCTCCCACGGATCAAGACCGTGCTTGCGGGCCAGGGCGGCGTACTTGTCGGCCGCGTGCCGCATAAGTGCTGCTGCGTCGGGGTCCGTCCGCCAGGCGTCGGGGCCGGCAGTGGTGAGGCGGGTTAGGAGTTCGCGGAGTCGTTCTGAGTTCTCGAACCCACGCCCGCGACCGTCGCGGCGTGGAGTGTTTCGTTGTGGCATGGTGGCACCTCCTGACAGGCAGGTGCGCACCGGCTCCCCACCAGCCCCGTCGCGCCACCGTCTTTTGTGCATGGCGGTTCACCCCAGCCCGATCCCGGACGGCCGCACCCACGACGACGACGAGCGGGGCCGAGCCTGCGGCTCGAACACATCGAATGAATCGAACACCGCAGGCCCCGCAGACGTACGCTCAGCACGCCGATCCCGCATATCGCGCGCATGATTCCGGGTGGCTCGGTAGGCGTGGCCTGGTGCGCGGCGGGCACGGTGTGCGAGCTCGCTCTGAAAGTTGATGCCGCGGCCCGCGATCCGGGCGGTGCTCGACGCGATCAGATCAGTCGGCCGCACCCACGCGATCCCGCGCACCACCCGCGAACCAGGATCCGTACCGGCGGTGGTGAGCGAGGGGTCGCGGTGCACAGCGAACGCCGACCGCTCCGCCTCCCCACCTTCAACCATCTCAGGCCGCGTCTCCGGTAGTTCCGTGCGACTCCTCTCTGCCTGATCGTTCACGATGTCTCCTCCTTGCTGATGGCTGGGGTGAACCAGCGGCCGACGGTGGAGGGGTGCACGCCCAGGTGCCGGGCGATCTGCTTGTTTGACCACCCCTCCACCTCCCGCAACTGGGTCGCTTCCGCTCGCCGCTCACTCACCGACACCACCGGCAACTCCATTGGCTGTGCCTGCTCAACCTCCGGTGCGGCGACCGTCTGCGATGGAGCGGCCGTCTCGGCGGGAGCGGCCAAGATCACGTCTGCATCTGGTGTGGTGGTGGGGCGGGTGAGGATGACGGTGAGGTGTGTGATCGATAGCAGCACGAGCGGCGGGATCGCGGCGACCGATGCGGCAAGAATCGCCGGGACGTCGGTGTCTGAGGCGATGATCGCGTGGATTGCGTTCGCCGTGACCGACACGACGGCGCCGGCGGCGAGGAGCGTCCAGGGGTACCAGGTCGGGCGGGACTGGTTGGCGAGGGCGACGACGGCGACGGTTGCGACGACGATCATGCCGTCCACGATCAACGGCCACGCCCACGCCTGCCCCGCATCGATCCCAGACCGCCGGGCAAGATCAGCAAGCGCCGTAAAGCTGAGCCAGAATGCGCCGGCTGCGATGAACACCGTTCCCGTGATCGCCGTCACCACCGCCAAGCGGCGACCCCGCGGCGGAACAGCCTCGACGGTGTTCATGAGATCACCCGCCCTGGTGATCCGCGCACCACACGCCGCTCATCGGCTACCGGTTCCGCGGATGTGCGGGGCGCGGGGTGGGTGGTGCGGTAGGCGGAGCGGATCGTCGCCATAATCTCCCGTGACCCCAGCCCCGCGTGCTCCGCGGCAGGTCCCAGGGCATCGAGGGTTGCATCGGGCGGTGCGCCGGATTCTGCGAGACGGCACGCGGCCCAGAACAGGCCCCGATTCCGCTCACCCTCACCACGCCCCGCAACCCAGCCCGCGAGCACCTTCGCATCCGACCCACGCCGCTCAAACCGAGCAGCACGCGCACGGGCATGGTCGAGAGGGATTGGGGTGCGGGGGTCCAGGAAGTCGCGCAGCCGCGCCGCATCCACCGGCACCGGGGTATCACCTGATGCGACGATGAGCCGGTACGGTGCCCGCACCCCGCCAGGGCGCAGCACCTTCGAGGGTGGGGCGATGATGTAGCCGCCGTCACCGCGGAAATCGACATGCGCTCGCGCGGCCTGCCACGACGGCTGCGCACGGTCAGGGTGTGCTGGGTAGTAGGCGTGGAGGCCGCCGGAGGGGGTGCGCACGAGCGCTGCCCACCCCGCCGCATGGCCGTGACGGTGCGCTGCTTGGAAGGCAGGGAATCCGGTGCCGGTCGAATGCACGTCAACATCGACAACCTCGACCCCGGACGCGGCGCCGGTGGGGATGCCGATGTTCGCTGACGGCCACCTCGACCACCATCCCGCCACCTGCGATGGGTCAGCGGTCGCGTCATGGAAGCCGCGGCGCACCAGAGGGCGTTTCTCGCCCGGCGCGCACGGGAACACCGGCACCCCGGCTGCAGCGAACCGAGCCGCTGCCTCTGGGAGTGGCATCCCGCTGACTTCGGCGAACACCTCGGCGGCGCCCATCACAGGCTCCTCGCCGACGACGCCACCGCGCGACGCGGTTCCTCCGCCAAGGGATCAGCGGTCGCCTCGACCGCAGGCTCGGTGCGTGTCTTTGCCGGGGTCTCGCGGGTGAGGCCGGGAGGGTCGCCGTTGCCGATCTGTGCGGTGGAGAGTTGGTCGAGAATCGTGGCGGATGTTTTGCGGACTCGTTCGCCGGTGGCTTGGACGACTTCGACCGGGGACTTCTCCGGCACCGTTGCCGCCCACCCCGACACGTACGGGACCGTGTAGTCGCTGGTGTCCATGCCGTGCGCTGCGGCGACCATCAATGCGACCGAATCCGCCTCGACCTCAGCGATCCCGCGATGCCCCGTCGCATCGGGATTGTCTGGGCCGTGCAGGAGGAGGTGGGCGAGTTCGTGGACGAGGGTCTTCACCTGTGCGGCCTCGGGCATGTTCTCCCGCACCGCCACCGTTCTCGCGCCGAAGTCAGTGAGGCCGTTCGCGCCGTGGATCATGCCTTCATGCGGCACCCGCAATACCGCGAATCCCTCCGCCTCCACGAGCCGTGCGATGCCGTCCCAGAGCCCGTCGGGTGCTTCGCCTTCGAGCAGCCGTGGTGATGGCGGGGCGGGGATCGGGTCGCCTGTGGTTTGGGAGGCGTCCCAGACGTAGGCGGGGCGGACACCGACCATGCGGGAGCGCACCGCCTCACCCGGTTTTGGTTTCTCGAACCGGCCGAGCCGGCGCCACGACTCCGCCACCTTCGGCGTGAACGACGCGAACCTCCCGGTGACTGGGGCGAGGATCTTGTACCCCGACTGGCCCTTCTCGACCTGCCGGCCGAGCGCCTGCCACTGTTTGAACCCCGCCACATACGACGGCACTGGCTCCGGCACCCGGCCCGCCTCGAATGCCGCCTGATGCTGAACGAAGATCAGTAGCGTGTTGTTGAACGAGCGCGCACGAAACCGGGCCGCGAACTCCAACGCCTGCTTCCAGTCGTCACCCGACACCAACGACTCCACCGCGCCGGTGAGCTGTTTGTGCAGGGCGTCGAGCGTCGCATCCCGCGCTGCCCGCGCTTCCTCGCTGGTTGCCATCGTCGTCCTCCTTCCGTAGGTACCCGCACACGGCGGGTGACCTCTGCGACCAGAAGGTGCGCGAAGGGACTCAGGAAACGCAATCGAGACGGACGACGGACAGAGTGTGAGCGACCGCCAGGTGCATCACCGAACCCGACGTGGTCAGCCCACCTCTACCTCAGAAGCACGAACCCTAGTGATCCGAGCGTGGGATCATGACGCTTTCACCGGGCCACGGTGCGCGTTTGATCCGGGTGTGTTGCTCTGGCTGATCTGCCGATATTTACTCGGAGAGACTCCGACACTGCGGCGAAACTGACGGGCCGCGAACTCAGGGTCAGCCCACCCGACCTCGTTCGCTATGACCGAGATTGGGAGGTCTGTTTTCTGCAGCAACTCCGCCATTCGTTCTGCCCGCAGCATGGTCAGGTATGCGATCGGTGACTTCCCGAACGCGTCAACAAACACGCGCCGAAACTGCGAAATCGACAGATGAACCTCCTCTGCAAGCTCGGGCACCTTCCATTTCCGGGCACGGTCCGCAGACAGCAGATGAGCCGCATGGCGGGCCTCGTCGCGCAAAGGGTGAAACTGGCGGTGCCTTGGGTGTGACGGGAATACGGCTGTGCGTTGCGTGGCACTCGCGAGAGTGCCCGTCATTTTCAGGTTCGGCACCACCACATCTAGGACAGAGAACAACAAGGCTTGAGCGCGGTAATAGCGCTCTGGGGCTGGGCCTTCCAAACTCAGCCCAGCGAGTTCATCCAGCCAGGGCATGAGTAGGCCCGCCCGAGCTTCGCCGATACGCACTACTTGAGCGGGCTCCGCATAGTGGGCATCTAGGTAGCTGCTGGCGTCGAGCCGAGTGCGGAATTGAGCCGCGTACTGCCAGAACACTTGATCTATCACATACTCGCGGTCCAGATAGAGTGTGGTCGTCGTGATCCAGTCGTCTGGTTCCGCCCCGCAGAGAGTGTTCGCCGCGAGCACGATCACGTCTCCGATGTTGACGTGCCTGCAACCGAATTCGCTGAAGAGACGTGCGCTTCCGCCGCGTACAACGATGAACTTGACAGAGTCATAGGCGACGGGACGTACCGGGTGATGAAAGGTCTCGGTGCGCGCGTGAATCGGTGCGAACTCTCTGACTTCACTTCGGTCGGGTGTGACTTCGGATGGGTCAGTGTGGTTGACGGCGGTCATTGAATGCCGCTTCGGCCGTCAGGCCACCTCAATCCGCCAACGCGAAATTGTGACGGTCGGCCCAGCGGCAGGCCGCGAGGGGAGGGCGCATGAAGCGAGCGACTCACCGTATACATGGTGCGTCGGCGGGACAGTGTGAACGCGTTCCCGCGAAGGAAGGCTGGAACGTGCTCACCCGACTGTTCGACTGGCATGAACGTTGGTGGAGATGCCCGACGTAGGCGGGGTGTGCGGGCAGATGTCGGCGAGGCCGACGATCGGGACAGGGAGTGCGGCTCGTGCATTGGGTTGAGCCTTAGTCCCTGACCCGTTCTTCACGGCGGCTGCGACTCAGAGCTTCGTGACGATGTGCTCGCGCTGGAACTTCGCCACGACGAGAAGGAATGCCAGTACGTCAGCTATAGCGAGTATTGCGGCTGCGATGAGGGCGACCGTGACGTTGAAGAGCATGAGTCCGGTGGCTTGGCCGATGACGAGGGCGAGGATTGGGAACACGACGAACATCGCTGTGCCTTGGGCGCCTTGCATTGTGGTGGAGCGTCCTGACACAGCGACGATGAGGCTGGTTGCGAGAAACCCGACGAGAGGTACGAGGAGCACGATGAGCACGGCCCAGGACCAGGTTGGGAAGAAGATCCCGCCCATCATGGGTGCGCCGAGCACTCCGACGATCACCGTGTAGATCATGAACGCGATCCAGGTGAGCACGACGGCGGGGATCACGGAGCCGAGCACCTTGGCGAGCACGAGCTCGCGGTTGGTGAGCGGTGTGTAGAGCAGACCCTCGATCGTACGGCGTTCTTTCTCGCCCACGAGGCTGGATGAGGCGGTGATCGATGCGGTCATGACGGGGATCACGAGAAAGAAGGGCGCCAGGAAGTAGACGATCACCGCGTACACGATCGTCTGGTCGGGTGTGTAGCCGTTCGGGGCGACTCCTGCGGGCAGGTTGTCGAGGAACCCCTGAAGTCCCGCGATTGTGGAGGTGAGGATGCCGGAGCCGCCGAGCAGGATGATTGCCGCGGGGAGTATGACCGCGAAGACGAGCGGTACGGCGACGAGGGAAGCGATCACCTGCTTGTTGCGCGCGACCTCGAGCCAGTCTTTGCGCATGACTGCGGTGACGCGCTGCCAGTTGATTACACCACGGGTTGCGGAAAGCTGTGAGGTGTGGGCCTGGGTGGTCATGCGCCGGTCTCCTTGTCGAGCGTGGTGAAGTAGAAGTCTTCGATCGTCGGATGCTGCGGGATCACGGATCTCACAGCGATGCCTTCATGCACGAGCGCTGCCACGATCTCGGAGACGGTGTGCTCGTCGTCGGTGTGGAACGCGAGTTCGCCGTCTGCGCCGCCATCAGCGGTCGCGCGCGCGGCGACGATGCGGCGGGCGGCATTGTGGTCACCGTCGATGCTGAGCGTGTAGCGGTTTCCGGGCCACTCCCGATCAAGCAGCGCTTTGACGGGGCCGGCGGCGAGGAGTCTCCCTTGCGCGATGATGCCGATGTCGTCGCAGAGAGATTCAAGGCCCGCGAGTTGATGCGTCGAGATGACCAGAGTCGTGTTCAGCGTCTGAATCATCTGCTTGAGGTAGTCGATGAGTTCGGCGGCGGCTTCGGGGTCGAGGCCGGCTGTTGGCTCGTCGAGAAAGAGCAGGTCGGGTTTGTGAATGATCGCGCGTCCGATCGCGATCTTCTGCCGCATCCCCTTGCTGAACTCGCCCACCAGCGAGTCGGCGCGACCGGTAAGTCCAAAGGTGTGGAGCACTTCATCAACACGGCTATCGAGGGAGCGTCGGTCTATGCCGTAGAGCGCACCCCACGTGCGGAGGTTCTCGCGCGCTGAGAGGGTGTCATAGAGATTGGTATCCGTTTGCACGCCGATCCGTTGCCTGAGTGCGTCCGCGTTTCGCGGGGTCATCTGCTCCCCGAACAGGGTGACGGTGCCACTGTCGGGCGTGAGAAGGCCGTTGAGCAGACGGATGGTGGTGGTCTTGCCTGATCCGTTCGGCCCGAGTAATCCGAATGCTCGCCCGGGGGTGACCGAGAACGAGAGTGCGGAGACTGCCTCGTGATCGCCAAACCGCTTGGTGAGATGGTCTGCGGTGACAGTCGTTTGGGTCATCGGAGTTCCTTTCGCTGGAAGGTGATTACGGCGGTCGCGAGCAGCAGGGCGGCAAGAACGAGGCCCGTAGCCACCGGCCACCAGATAGTGGCCGCATTCAGTGATGCGCCGGTTGCAATTGCCGATGCGGCCGGGATGAGGCCGGCGGGTGTGAACTCGGCAAGGCGAGGCGCCATGCCCGCCAGGGAGAGCAGGAAGAACGCGCCGATACCGATGCCGGCGGCGGCTGCCATACCGTCGAATGCCGCGGACGCTAAGAGCGATATCGCAATGAGGACTGCCGCAAGGACGACCCACACCCCGGTCGCTCCGAGCAGCGCGACAAGCTCGACTCCACCAGCAGCACCGTCGAACACGAGTCCGGTCACTGCCCACGAGACAGTGGCTCCCAGGAGGGCAGCCACCGCGACGAAGAGCATGAGTACAACGGCGTGGCTCACGACATAGGCGACACGGGATGCGGGTTTCACGAGCAGTAGCGACGCAACACCGGAACGAACCTCACTACTGATAGCTCCCGCTGCCATGACCACAACGACGAAGACCGCGAGTTGTGAGAGATCGGTGATCCATCGTCCTGCCGCGTCTGCGGCGGTCGGATCCGGGATCGGGATCGCGCCGAACTCGCCGCCGCCGAGAGCTCCGGCAAGAATCTCCTTCGTAAAGCGAGTGATCACAGGACCCGTGGCCGCGAGGAACACGAGCACTCCCGGCAGCACCCACACCCGCCATGTGCGAACGACCTCTTGGGTACGCAGGGCGAGAAGCGGAATCATAGCGTTCATCGTCCTGCCTCCACGAGATCGACGAATACGTCTTCGAGGCTGGCCTCCCGCGGTTCCAGCCGGTACAGGCGCTCGCCGCGAGAGGCGATCTCCGCGGCGACCCGCGCAGCGCTCTCCTCCAGGTCGTCCACGGTGAGCACAAGCGCCCGCGACCCGGGTTCCTCGTCCTCAACAGTCAGCACCCAGGGCTTGTCCGGCAGCATCCCGCGCAGCAGCGCCGGATCGCTCGTCTCCACGATCAGTCGGCCGCGGGCGCCTCCGAATCTTGCGCGCACCTCCCTGATCGGGCCGGCAGCGGCGACGCGGCCCGAGCTGAGGATCGCGACATCGTCACAGACACGCTCGACATCGGGCAGGAGGTGGGTGGAGAAAAACACAGTGGTCTTGCCCCGCAACTCGGTGATGAGTTCCAGCACGGCGCGGCGGCCCATCGGGTCCAGGGCAGAGGTCGGCTCATCGAGGATCAGCAATCGGGGGCTGTTGATGAGTGCCTGCGCGAGACCAAGGCGCTGCCGCATGCCGCGCGAGTAGCCGCCCACCTTTGCCCGTGTGTCGGCGAGGCCGGTGAGATCGAGTAGGTCAGCGACCCTTCGGCGACTTGTGTTCTTCGGTAGCTGGAACACGGTCGCAGCCTGTTCGAGCACTTCCCGCGCGGTCATCCACGACGCGAAGCCGGGGACATCCGGACAGTACCCGATCAGGGGCCGCACCTCCGCGCTCCCTGGCGCGTGCCCGAAGATGCGTGCACTCCCACCCGTCTCGCGGACCAAAGCAAGCAGAATCCGGATTGTAGTCGTCTTACCAGCTCCATTGGCTCCAAGGAACCCGAACACAGAGCCCGCGTCGACGGAAAGGTCCAGTTCGTCAAGCACCCGACGTGCGCCGTACTGCTTCGTGAGGCCGCGTGTCTCGATGGCGGGGGCAACGGACGCAGTGCGCGCCGGGCGTTTGGGGCCGGTCACCGCTGATCGCCCTCGTAGAGGCTCTGCACGGTGCCCGCCGCGTTCGCTGACGTCGGCGCGGAAACATCGACGGGAGCAGGGCGGCGTCCGATCGCGAGGAACAGGACCGTGCCGATCGTGTTGATGAACACGATGATGAGCGCCCACGGCCATTTGCGACCGAACTGCACCCGCTCTCGCGGCGTACGAACCAACACAACGAGACCGATAACCGCGAACAGGAGTTGAACCCCAAGCGCGATCCCGATGACAAGACCGGTCGTGCCGGAGAGCGGGGAGGCGTCGAGATTCATGAGGAGCCAGCTTTCTGAAACGGGGGCAGGAAACGACGCGAGAAGTATGCATCGCATATATCCTTGCATTACATACTAGTGGCGTCAAGCCGCCGTCCCTCTCGGTAGCAGTCATCGGTCTGGGGTGCACCGTTCGCTACAGCAAGAGGACGGAACGAGGTGGCGCCCGGGCTGCCGCGTCGAAGAGGAGCGTGCGGGAGAGCCAAGTGGCCCAGGTTGCGTCTATAGGCGAGCTACGCGGAAATCCTCATTGATCATCTCGGGTATGCCCTGATGTCGTCGTGGCTCCGCGCCAGGCGCGACGCAGTCCGGCTCGAAGCGGAAGCACGACCACCCCGAGCGATGCGACGACCCCTACAGCAAGAGCGGCGGGCACGAGCAGCCCCCATCGGCCATGCGGATGACGTGAGCTGAGAATGGATGCAGCGACCGCTGAGGCTGAGGCCGAAGCCAATGTCGTCGCATTTGCGGCGCGCACAAGCCTCTCTTCCGACGGGCCCCGATTGCGAGCCGCCCACAGGGCTGGTATCACACCCAGCAAGACCGAACCGATCACAGACAGCTTTGGTCCCGTGCGGTTCTGTCTGCCCACGAGATCAAATCCCGTCGCGACACGATCCGGCAACGTTTCCCAGGTGAGCGCTGCGGCAGCGGCGGTCGCGCCTGTGACGAGAAGCGGCACGAGTTGCGCTGCACGCACAGCGCGTTCAGGAACCTGTTCGATCACATCGCTTGTGGCATCATCCGGGCGAATCAACTTGAGCTTCACGGCGAGAGCGCCGAGATTCAACGTCCAGCCGACTCCGAACAGTCGGGGCACTACGAGGCGTGGGTTCGCCGGATTCCAGGTACGCGACCGAACCTCGGCATTCACCAGGCCACGCGTCTCAACGGGGAGCCCCAGCAGCCGCAGATCGGGCTCCTCCGCAGAAACCTCGCTCGAAAGTGCGTCAAGGAGCGCCACGGCATAATCTTCAGGAGTTCCGAGCGCCTCCACGGGATCGATACCGGCTTCTTGGAGTTCGCCGAGCTGAGCCTCGAGTGCTTCGAGAGCGAGGCGGCGATCGGTTCGGCTGAGGCGTTCGAGGTGCACGCTGACCTCGCGCAGATAAGGCTTCACGATGCGCGCCCCCGTCCCCGGAGAATGTCATGCATTGCGCCACTCAACTCGCTCCACGCCATCGCGCCATCGGCGAGCGCAGCGCGACCCTCGTCCGTCAGTCGGTAGTACTTGCGAGGCGGGCCACCGCCCCCCGCCTCGACCCATCGGGTCGTGACTTTACCGGCCTTGTCCAGGCGCGCCAGGAGCGGGTAGACCGTTCCAGGGGTAGCGGTCAGTGCAGGGTGCTCGCTCAGCTGCTCGATGATCTCGATCGAGTAATACTCCTTAGCATCGAGCACCGCGAGAATCGCAAGTTCGAGCACCCCCTTTCGGAGTTGCGCGGTCCGATCGCTGGTAGCCATCCACCAAGCCTTGCAATACAAAGTACTGCTGTCAAACGAACCGAGAAGAGAAGCCCTGCGGATTCTCATCAATTCTCTCGAAGCCGCCGCCGCATGGTTGAACTTGGGGTGGCGTCGTTCGGATCTCGGTGGGTGCTACCAGTCGCGGTTCAGCGCAAGCGCAAGCAGCGAGGTGATGGCAACTGCCGCCTGCCTGGGTTGAACCCCGTTGCCAAGCGCTGTGAGTTGTTGGTTGGTCGTGAGGCCTCGGGAAGGTTCTGTAACCCAGCCTGGGGTGAGTCCCATGAGCCATTCGACGAAGGCCGGCGCGGGTCGAGGGTCCGAGGCGTCAGTCAGAAGTGCTGGCGTTGGTGCCGGCCGACCGACTACCTCTTCCCAGCGTGTCACTGCTTCGGCATATCGTCCCCAACGTCGAAGTGCTGCCCGATAAACATCCACAGGCTCTCGGGTTCCTCGGTGCGCGGGTAGCCGTTGGGTCCGTGGAGGGCGAGGTCGATGATCTGATGGCTGAGTGCGATCGTGCCCCGGCGTGCCTTCACTTGCTGCAAGCTCTCCCCGCCCCGGGATGCGTCTGAGGCGAGCGGGGTTCGGAAGAGTGCGGTGGGCGAGGATGAAGACGCGGTATCGGGGGTGGGGTGCGCCGATGGCGGAAGCGGGTAGACCGATCCATTGCGCGTCATACCGGAGGTCGGCCAGGTCTCCCAGAACTGCTCCCGCTGCGCGAAGAGGTCGAGTTGCGGTTTCTCCCAGATGCCACGGGTCGCGTTCCACACCGCCAGGGGGTGCACCGGTGGGGATTGCATCTTCGGGATTGTGTTGCTCATTGTCGTCTCCTTCGAGGTTTGCGCGGACTGCGGGTGCTGAGAGCAGCCCGCGGACGTTCTCGATCACAACCCACTCAGGTTGCAGTAGGTCGATCGCTGCCGCCATGTGCGCCCAGAGGCCGGAGCGGGTGCCGGGTTTCAGGCCGGCCATCTTCCCGACCGTGGAAACGTCTTGGCAGGGGAATCCGCCGCAGAGGATGTCCACCGGCGGCACGGTGTTCCAGTCGATGGTGGTGATGTCGCCGAGGTTCGGGGCGTCGGGCCAGTGGTGGGAGAAGACGCGGGCGACGGGTTCGTTGATCTCGGAGAACCAGATCGTGCGTGCTCCGAAGACTTCCTCGACGGCGAGGTCAAGTCCGCCGTAGCCGGAGAACAGTGATCCGACACGCAGCGGCGTGGCCGGGTCGGTGTAGGTCTGGTCGGCCACGGGCGAACCTCCTGGAATGGTGATCCCGGAGTCGTGTTGCCGCTCCGAGTTGGCACCAACCAGGTGCACGAACGACCCCAGGCACCGTCGTTCAGCCGCTTCCTTCTGTCTCGCGCCTGTCCCATCGGTACCCGCCGCCGCCGACCTCTCGCGGTTCGCTCGAACGGATTGTCACGCGTCTTGCAAGCGAGGAGCGCCGCCTCCCGAAAGTGACCTCAGAAGCCACCGCACCCGCGGGCTATGGAGCTCACCTTCGGGGTGAGGAGAGGCGGTGCCCGGTGACGGTTTCGATGAGGGTGATGTCCGCCGGCGACGGCTACAAGTACCTCCTGCGCACCGTCGCCACTGGCGACGGTGATCGGGTGCTTTCGACCCCGTTGACGAGGTACTACACGGAGGAAGGAACGCCGCCGGGGCGCTGGCTCGGGTCAGCCGTTACCGCGCTCGGCGACGGAACAATCACCGTCGGCGATGAGGTTTCCGAGTTGCAGCTTCAACGTCTGATTGGGCAGGGCCGCGACCCGGTGACCGATCAGGCGCTCGGCAGCCCGTATCGGAAGTACCCGACCGTGACCGAGCGCATCGAACACCGCACGTCGAGGCTCGACGCCGACCTTCCTGTGACGGAGCGTGCGGAAGCGGTCGCCGCAATCGCGGCTGAGGAGAGTGCACGTGGTGTGCGGAAGGCGGTTGCAGGGTTCGATTTCACGTTCTCGATACCGAAGTCCGCATCAGTGCTGTGGGCAGTGTCCGACGCGGGTACGCAATCGCTGATTGCGGATGCGCATCACGCGGCGGTTGCGGATATGGTTGCGTTCATCGAGCGCGAGGTTGCCGCAACCCGAGTCGGTGCGGCAGGACGCAACGGTGCGGTTGCGCAAGCCGATGTGTCCGGGGTGATCGCCACCGCGTTCGATCACTACGACTCGCGAGCGGTTGATCCGCATCTGCACACGCACGTGGTGATCTCGAACAAGGTGCAGACCGTCCACGACGGCAAATGGCGATCCCTCGACGGCCGCCCCCTCCACGCCGCCACCGTCGCCCTCTCCGAAGTCCACGAAGCCGTGTTCGCCGATCACCTCACCCGTGCCTTCGGCGTCGCATGGGAAGCGCGAGACATGGGACGCGACCGCAACCCCGCCTGGGCGATCACCACGGTTCCCGAGCGACTGGTGGCTGAGTTCTCATCCAGGTCCCGACAGATTGACGAGGAGAAGAACCGCCTCATCGCCGAGTACCTCGCGCGTCACGGCCGGCAGCCGCCGCTTGCGACGGTCATCAAGTTGCGGGCGCAGGCGACGTTGGCGACCCGGCCGGAGAAGCAGGTCCGTTCTCTCGCGGATCTCACGAGTGAGTGGCGGGATCGTGCGTCGCACCTTCTCGGTGAAGACGCCACCAGGTGGGCCCACACCGTCACCGCCAACGAAGCCCCCATGTTGCTCCGCGCTGACGATGTGCCCTTGGACGTGATCGCCTCGCTCGGACGCAGCGTGGTGGAGGCGGTCGGTGAGAAGCGGGCGACCTGGCGGCGCTGGAACCTCACCGCCGAAGCCGCACGACAGACGATGCCGTACCGGTTTGCCACCACGCAGGATCGTGAAGCTGTCGTCGGAATGGTGGTCGATGCTGCCGAGCACGCATCGATCCAGCTCACCCCGCCCGAGCTCGCGTCCAGTCCTGCCGTGTTCCGTCGGGATGACGGCAGCAGTAGGTTTCGACCCGTCGCATCGACGGTCTATTCATCGCCTGACCTCCTTGCGGCGGAAGACCGGCTCCTCGAGCGCGCCCGCACCATGACTGCCCCCACCGTGCCCGTCGAGGCGGTCGAGAAGGTCACCCGCCGCCGAGACCGCGACGGCAGGCTCCTCGCCGACGATCAAACCGCCGCGCTCACCGGCATTGCGATCTCAGGTCGAGCAGTGGACGTCCTGGTCGGCCCGGCGGGGACCGGGAAGACCACCGCGATGCGCGCCCTTCGCGCCGCCTGGGAGCGAGAACATGGGCGCGGCAGCGTGATCGGGCTGGCCCCGTCCGCGGTAGCCGCGCAGGTTCTTGCCGATGATCTCGGTATCCGGACGGAGAACACCGCGAAGTGGTGGCAAGACCACCAGGGCACCGGCGCCTCATTCCGCAGAGGGCAGCTCGTGATTGTGGACGAAGCCTCCCTCGCAGGCACCCTCTCGCTCGACCGCATTACCGAACATGCGGTGGAGGTGGGGGCGAAGGTGCTGTTGGTGGGTGACTGGGCGCAACTGCAATCCGTCACTGCCGGCGGCGCGTTCTCCCTCCTCGTGCATGACCGAAACGACGCCCCCGAACTGGTCGACGTTCACCGTTTCGTCGACGAGTGGGAGAAGACCGCCTCCCTTGATCTCCGTCACGGCCAGACTGACGCAATAGACGACTACGCAGCCCACGGTCGCATTACCGGCGGGAACACGGAGGCGATGATCGATGCCGCCTACACTGCATGGCGCGCCGATGTCCTCGCCGGGGATGCGACTGTGTTGATCGCGGACTCGACCGAATCCGTCCACGCCCTGAATCAGCGCGCCCGCGCTGACCTCATCCTCGACGGAACCGTGGACGCGCGCCGCGAAGTCGCCCTCCAAGGCGATGCTCGTGCCGGGGTCGGGGACACGATCATCACCAGGAAGAACGACCGCGGACTCCACACCCCGCGGGGATGGGTGCGCAACGGGGACCGCTGGACCGTCACCGACGTCCGCGACGACGGATCAGTTACCGCGCGTCGCGCGAACAGCCGCGGCACCGTGATCCTCCCCGCCGACTATGTCTCCGATCACGTCGATTTGGGATACGCAGTCACGGCGCATAGGGCGCAAGGCATCACCACGGATACCTCTCATGTGCTGGCTGATCCGTCTACGACGCGGGAAAACCTGTATGTCGCGATGACCCGCGGCAGACAGTCGAACCTCGTCTACGTCGCCACCGACCGCCCCGACGACAACCACACCACCCCGCACCCCGCGGATGATCCTGAGGCGACCGCGCGGAGCGTGCTCTACGGGGTCCTGCAGCACGTCGGCGCGGAACTCTCCGCGCACGAGACCATCACGGCCGAACACGAGACCTGGGGGTCGGTGGGGCAACTCGCGGCCGAGTACGAGACGATCGCGCAAGCCGCCCAACACGACCGCTTCGCCACCCTCATCCACGAATCCGGTCTCACCCCGGACGAAGCAGAAGACACGATCCACTCCGACGCATTCGGCGCCCTCACCGCCGAGCTCCGCCGTGCGGAAGCGAACCACCACAACATCGACGCCCTCATGCCACGCCTCGTGGCAGCTCGCGGATTCAGCGACGCCGACGACATCGCCTCCGTCCTGCACCACCGCCTCGCCCGCGCCACCGAGAGGCCGGCTGGTTCCGGTCGTACCCGCAAGGCACCCCGCCTTATCGCCGGCCTCATCCCCGAAGCAACCGGGCCCATGAGCGCCGAGATGCGACGAGCTCTCACAGAGCGACGCGAGTTGATCCAACACCGTACCGAGGCCGTCCTCGACCAGGCCATCGTTGAACGGCATGAATGGGTTCTCGCACTTGGAGACACGCCCGCAGATGCGAGAGCCGCGGCAGCGTGGAAACGGCAAGCGCGAACGGTCGCCGCGTATCGCGACCGCTACGGCATCACCACGAAGACGCTGCTCGGCCCGGCGCCCGATAGCGATACGCAGAAGATCGACGTGGCGCGCGCGAAAGCCGCCCTCGCGCGTCTCCAGGATCTCCGTTCTGAGAAGAGTGAGCAGGCACAAGTGACGCACCGAGAGGGAGCTTCCCGAGGACTGTGACCGGCGCGCTTCCGCTTGTCAGTAGTGCGACGTACAGTGGAAGGACAAGCAAGGCGACTTTCAAATGTGTGTCGCCGTCACCCCGGAGCGTGACGGTATGACGGCCTCCCGGCAGTCCTTCAAGGTTCTTTGTCGCCAGACCCTTAGAAGAGGACTGCCGTCATGATTCGCTCACTCTGGGCCCTCAGCATCCACATCCGCGCATTCCTGCGCCGCTACATGCCCACCAATATCCTGCTCGACGCCATCCGCACGCGCCGAGGACTCAAATGGGGCGTGCCCGCGATGCTGCTTGCCGTGCCGTACCTGGTCATCGCGAGCACCTGCACGAAACTCATCGACAACGGCGCGCCCGAGTGGATGCACCTCATCGTGCTGCTCTGTATCTGGAACGCGCTCAAGTTCTTCTGGATCGGACCGGTCAGCCTGGTGCATCTCGTACGAACCGACGCGCGTAAGCGCCGAGCCCACCAGGCTGTTCAGCGCTTATGACCGGGGTCCTACCAAGCCTGACTCGGGTTCTCGCTCATAGTTGGAGTTCATTGACGGGGTGCGCCGCGTGACTACCTCGATCGTCCACCTTCGAGACTTGAGGGATGAACGACGAACCACACGCCAGCCCCCACGACCTTGATCCCCTCCTGAACGTCAACGAACTCGCCGCTTACCTGGGCGTGCCTGTCTCCACCATCTACGACTGGCGTACCAACGGGAAAGGCCCCCGCGCCTACCGATTCGGAAAACGGATCATGTTCGGTGCCAGCGACGTTCGCGCATGGATGGACACCATGCGCGAACCTACCTGCGCCGCCACCTTTCCCGAAGTCACCGAGCCAGCACGTGGGTAGGCCCCGCACCCCGATCGGCACCTTCGGAGTCATCGCCACCCGGACACAGCCCGGCGGTAACTATGTCTCAAAGGCCCGCTACCGAGACTGGGACGGCAAGAACCGGCTCGTGCAGAGCACCGGACCATCCCGCTCAGCTGCCGAACGGAAACTGAAGCAGAAGCTCGCCGAACGCACCCTCTACCAGCCTGGCTTCAACGGGATGAGCGCCGACAGCCCCTTCCCAGAACTCGTCGCCTACTGGCTGGAAGACATGGAGATCGAAGACCGACTCTCACGAACCACCAGGAACCTCTACGAGCGAGATATGCGCACCCTCGTCCTCCCAGCCTTCAAAGACCTCACGCTCCGCGAGATCGGCGTCGCCCGCTGCGACTACTTCCTCAAACACCTCGCCAAACGCAGCTACAGCCGCGCCAAGCACGCCCGCGTCGTCCTGCGCCTCGCCATCGCGCTCGCGGTCCGCCACGAGATCCTGCCCCGCAATCCGATGGATCATGTCTCACGTTTGCACCGGAAGAAGACCATCCCGGATGCGTTCACGATCGGGGAGGTTCAGGAGATTCGGGCAGCGATCAAGGCCTGGGAGTCCCGGCGGATACTGGCGGGGCCGAGGCCTGATCGGCAACTCGGGCAGATCGTCGAGGTCATGCTGGGTACCTCCGCTCGTATTGGAGAAGTTCTCGCCATCCGACTCCAGGACATTGATCTCGACGGCCCGATCCCGACGGCACGGATCTCAGGGACAATCATCAGCCGCAAAGGCGAGCCGACGCACCGGCAGGACCATCCGAAGACGGATCGCTCGGTCCGCCGCGTCGCACTCCCATCGTTCGCGCTGCACGCGATCCGATCCCGGCTCCTCCGGACAGGCGAGACAGAACCGGGCGCGCTCTTGTTCAGCACCCGGAGCGGGACGCCGCATACGACGAACAACGTGCGTCGGCTCCTGCGCGACGTCATGGACGAGGCCGGAGTCGAGAACGTCACCCCGCACCGGTTCCGCCGCACCGTCGCCACGGTCATCAACGACGCTAAAGGCGTGCTTCTAGCCTCCGAACTCCTGGGCCACACCGACCCGCGGATCACGGTGCAGCACTACATCCAGCGCAATGAGACCGTGAACCCCGCCACCGCGGAGTATCTCGAGCAAGCCTTCGGCAGGGCTGGGTAAGAGTCGCGAGGTCTGATACCGGCAATCGCCGTTGTCATGACCTGAGGTCGATGGAGAGGGGGAACCGACAACAAGGACGCATTGGCTGAATCAGCCCCGGAATCGCAGACTCTGAGGCTCCCATACTGTCCGGATGCGGTAGCGCACCTGTCTGGTGACAGCCCAGGAATCGTCCTGGACGTGACCCGCCGGAGGTGCCTGGGTATGCGTGAACAGCCGACTGTGCGACTAACGGTCGTTCCGATCTCACTCGCTGATGCGAACGCATTCGTTGAAACTCATCATCGGCACCACAAGAAGGTTGTTGGGCATAAGTTCTCAATCGGCGTTGTCGATGAATCGGGCGAGATGAGAGGCATCGCTATCGTCGGGCGCCCCGTCTCCCGGCATCGAGACGATGGATTCACCCTGGAAGTCACGAGGCTGGCAACCGACGGATGCGCGAATGCGCCGTCATCGCTCTACTCCGCAGCTTGGAGAGCAGGCCGCGCAATGGGGTACCGAAGAATCGGAACCTATACGCTCGCGACCGAACCCGGAATCAGCTTGCGAGCCGCTGGCTGGCGCGTCGTGCACGAAGTCCGGGGCGCCTCATGGAGCCGCCCCGGACGACCACGCACTGACAAGCACCCCACGGTCGACAAACGGCTCTGGGAACCTGAGCCGCCGCAACGACCAGCATCCCTGAGATCGAGCAGCACCCCAAGAAGTCTCTAGTTACGCCTCACTGGTGAGCACGTCCACGCCTGCCGCCGTGACATGCAACTCGTTGGCGTTCGGGTGATCTGGGTGGTTGCGGCGCTCCAGAAGTCCCTGCGCTTCGAGCGCCTCGACCTGACGCCGCGTCGCGGCCGGGGTAGCGCGCACCAGACGCGCGAGCTTGGATACCGTGACACCCGGGCTGAGCCTTACAAAGGTCAGCAACCGGACCTGCCCCTCATCCACCGACTCCATACTTCTCAGAGTACCGATCAAAATTCTCTTTCTCCTGTCCGGATGATCGGCGGGAACCGTGACCTCTAGAGAGTGAGGGCAGCACGAGCCCGGCGAGGTTCATCGACTTCGTCGGAGGTCGCTGCTATCCTCGAACATACAACTACAGACCAAGAGAGCCTTGGGTCCGAGCCGGCCAACAGCGCCGTCACGAACGCATCCTGAGACTTAAACCTCCGTCGCGGCACCCGCCGTGAGGCTCTCCTTCCAACGAAAGGATTGAGCCCCGTGGGTGAAGACCATCATTTCGGCGATTTGACCATCGCTGACATCAAGAAGTTGCGCTCCATCGTGAAGCGCAAGTCGAATCGCCTTCTCACCCGAGAAGACCATGAAGACATCGTCTCGAAGATTCTCGAAGACGCCGTCCGAGGAAGTCGCAAGACCGGTACTCCGCTTGTGAAGCTCGCCTTCACTTACAGCCAGTACGTCAGTTACTACGCGCGACCGCTCGACAACCTCATGGAGCACGTCCGAAACCAACAGCCCCCTGTCTACGACGAGCAGGGCGACCTCGCGGAAGAGTCCGACGCCCCGGACAGCCGTGTCGACTTCACCGAACCGATCGTGACTGACCTCCTCAGCCGGCTCCCTGCCGCCGAACTATCCGCCTTCCGCCCTGTGCTTGACGGGGCAAGCGCCTCGGAGGCCGCTACCGAGACCGGCATCTCCACAAGCACCACGCACGACCGGATCAAGCGCGCTCGTGCCTCACTCCGTCAGCTCTGGCTCGCGGCATAGATTTCACAGACCTGGGCCCATGCCCAGTCCACGCGGCGCAACCGTCGCCGCGCAACAGAGAGAAAAGGAACACATCATGAAGCAGCCCCTGAACACCGCAGCAGAGCATCTGGCGAGCCAGCGCGAGTACGTCAAGAAGCGTCACCTCGAAGACCAGAAGGCCGCCGCCCAGATCGGCGGTACGGCAGGACTGGTGGACGAGAAGATGCTCGCCCAGTCGATGCGCTCTGTCCGCTACGCCGACGAAGCGCACGCTGCCGGTGACATCATTGACAACGCTATCGAGGCCGGAGCCTCCCAGGTTCACCTCGCGTACCGCACCGAAGGCGCGAAGATCACCGAGATCGCCTTCATTGACGACGCCGCAGGCATCGATCCGACCTTCCTCCCGCACGCGGTCAAGTGGGGTGGGTCCTCGAACGAGGGCAAGCGGAACGTCTTCGGACGTTTCGGCTTCGGCCTGCCCAGCGCCTCCGTCAACCGCGGCCGCAAGTTCAGCGTCTACTCCCGCACCGAGACCGACGAGTCGTTCTCCAAGGTGACCGTCGACCTGGATAACCTCGCGATGAAGGGCGAAGTCGTTCAACTGCCGAAGGTAGGCCAGGCGGATCTCCCGGACTGGATCGCCGACTACATCAACTCTGGCAAAGTCAGTGGTGGAGTGGACGTCGTCCGCACTGTCGTGATCTGGAGCACCCTGGATCGACTTGCATGGGCTAATAAGCAGCAGTCCTCCGGGCGTTTCCGCGAGCAGTTGGGTATCACCTACGCGGGCTGGCTGGACGTATGCAAGCTCTACGTCGACGGCGAGTCTGTTGAGCCGGTCGACGTGCTGTTCACCACGCCGGGCTACCGCTACTACGAGATCCCCGGCTTCCCCAACGCCGAGTCGCACAGCCCGATCCGCTTCACAGCAAAGGACTCGGACGGCAACGAGCACACCGTGACTGTCCGCTTTTCGTTCCTGAGTGCAGCCGCGCACGATGCCGTCGTTCACACCGGCGGGAAGGGCAAGCCGCCGAAGGTTCGCCAGCGCATCCGAAAGGCCTACAACGGCTTCTTCGTGACTCGCAATGGTCGCTTCATCGAGACCGCCAAGCCGGACATCCTCACCTGGAGTGTGTACGCACGTCAGGTTGGCGTTGCTCTCGACTTCCCGCCGGAACTCGACGAACTCTTCGGTGTCACCCCGGACAAGCAGACGATCATCTTCGACGAGCGCGTAGAACGGATGCTCGACGCAGCCGGAGTGATCCGCGCCCACCGCGCTCTCGTTGCTCAGGTCGACCTGCAGCGTAAGCAAGGAAAGGCCGAGCGAGACGCCGCTGCCAACGACGGGGAGGGGACCCGGGCGTCCGAGGCCACCATCGCCAAGGCGGTCGAGAAGGAGGTCAAGCGCACCCGCAAGGCGAGCAAGGAGTCGCAGGAGGAAGCTCAGCGCAACTTCGACGACACCGTTAAGCGCCTCGCGAAGGAAACCGGCGTCGACGAGACAGAGGTCGCGAAGGCTCAGGAGCGCAAGCACCGCGAGAAGCCGTACAAGGTGGAGTTCAGCACCGACGCCGAGGACGACCCGTTCTACACGCCGCTCATGGTCGGCAGCCAGACCGTGCTTCGCGTCAACCAGGCCCACGCCTGGTACCGCGAGTTGTACAGCAAGCTGAACGAGGACCAGGCAGAATTGCGCTCCGGACTTGAACTGATGCTCTGGGTGCTCGCGACCAATGAACTCGACGCGACGGGGGACCAGAAGATCTTCTACCGCGCGGAGCGGCGTGCGTGGTCGCGGCAGTTGTCCACCGCGTTCGACCTGCACCCGGCCGTGTTCAACAACGCCGCCTCCCGAGAGGATGTCGAGGAGGACGATCCGGCCGCTTGGGTTGAGGACGAGTTCGCTGATGACGACGAGTTCGCTGACGACTTCGAGTCGGAAGACGAGGCCAAGTAGATGACGGAAGCAACGCCGGGCGGCGCTAGCCGCCCGGCGCAGCCCCGACTCGCCTACCCACCGTCCTATGCCGAAGAACTCAAGCACCGAGTGCTTGACGAACTAGCGATGGTGCAGGGGCGGATCAAGGTGGCCGAGACCCTGGATCCGAACATGGCGAAGGAAGAGTTCCGAAAGGCGCATGGCAGCCAGCGCGGCGCTCGCTTGCAGTCAGCTCGAAAGTGGCTGCTTGGTCGCGAAGACGATCTCATGCAGAACTTCGCTAATGGTGACGAGATCGATCCCGCTCGGATCGATCCGGTTGTTATCCCTGTGCGAACGCCGCAAGACGTGGACGTGTTTAAGTACGCCTCTCTGCAGTGGTCAGTGCCGGTCTCAAACGGGTACGGGCGCCGCACCCGCTTCCTCGTGAGGGACCGGCAGAACGGCAAGCTCATCGCGATATTTGCCTTGGGGGACCCAGTTATCGCGCAATCCGCCCGGGACACAGCCATCGGATGGAATACCGAGCAGCGAAACAACCGGCTCTACAACGTGTACGACGCATTCGTTCTCGGTGCCGTTGAGCCCTACCGGCAGCTACTGGGAGGGAAACTCGCCGCACTATTGACGATCTCAAATGAGACCCGCGACTTCCTCTTCCACAAGTACGACGGGCAAGAAACCGGCATTCGGAAGCAGATCAAAGATCCCACACCCGTCCTCATCACGACGTCCTCAGCACTCGGCCGGTCATCTGTCTACAACCGCATCACTCTTGACGGTGCGCTAATGTTCCGCTCGGTTGGCTTCACCAAGGGGTACGGTCACTTCCAGTTCTCTGACGAACTCTTCGTGGAACTGCGCGACTACGTCCGCGACGTCGTGCTCGACGACCCCAAAGCAAAGGTCGGGTCGACCATGTACGGAAGCGGCCCCAACTGGCGCTTCCGGATCATCCGCACAGCACTCACGCAGTTGGAGATCCCGGCAGAGAACCTGCAACACAACATCAAGCGCGAAGTGTTTCTCGCCCCGACAGCGGTCGGGTGGGACGCCTACCTCCGCGGCGAGACCAACGAGATCGAACCTTTCGACCTGCCTACGGAACGGATCGGCGAGTACTACCGCAACCGCTGGGCGATCGGTCGCGCAGAGCGCCGGCCCGGATTTGCGCTCTGGAATCGTGAAGAGGCCAGGCTCCTGCCGAAGGCATCCCTGGGCCTCACCTCGACCGTTGCGCCGACTCCAGGACGAGTAGACATGGGCGCATACTCACTCGCAATCGGCACGGCAGCTCGCGTTGTCCACGGTCGTACCCCTGCTGGGGCCGTTTCAGATGGTGTCGCCTACATCAGCCGTCTTGAAGGACCCGGCCTCGCGATTAGTGCGGCCGACATCGCATGGGCCAACGGCGAACGCGAAGTACGAGGCTGGGACCGCCACGACTCCGATCCAGTGCTGGAAGACGTGATCGGTCGACTCCGAATCGGCGTACATCCCGCCGAACGATTCAAAACCCAATCCGTCATGGAGCTACGCACCGCGGTCCGCAAGGCTGGAGCGCAGTCCAACGTTGCCAAGACCACCTCGGTTGAGCTCTCGGAATCAGTCGGTTTCGATGTCGCGGCGACGTTTGACAAGTTGGCCGAAGCTATGGTCGGCACGCGCGAGTCTCTACTCAAGGACACTGGCACACGGCGCGGGCAACTCTGCGTCGTCTTCGACGACTCAGACCGCGTCACGCCGACGCTTGCATGGGCAATCACGAGACCCCTCAGTCTCCTGCTAGCCGACAACCGGGAGAAGCCGACGGCCCCTGTATTGCAGAGGAAGCCGCCCCGGATGGAGGACATGAACGTCGACAGAAGCGCGGCGGGTCCGGCATGACGTCCACATCCGCCTCGCCGTTATGCGCCGTGACAGCTATACCTGCAATCACTGTGGACACGTCGGCACTCTTGGCGACCTTGAACTCGACCACGTCGTCCCGTGGTCGTGGGGAGGGACAGACAGTTTCGACAACCTCCAAGCACTCTGCCGCCCGTGCAACCGCCGTAAGGGCGACCGCTTCGAGGGCTAAGGCACCTCATCACATCCCGACTCATACCCCGAAAGGCTGACGCAATGAAGCTCACTGCCGTTTATGCAAGATTCTTCCGCTCCCTGAACTATGACTACGTTCGACTGTCGAATCCGAACTATAGCCCTGACCCCTGGGACAGCACACCTTCCGGAGCGCAGTACCCGTTCGTGCGGCTGCGCCTGGAAGACCAGATCACTACTGTCGTCGGCGGCAATGAGTCAGGCAAGAGCCAGGTACTCGCCGCCGTGCGCGCTGCGCTTACCGGCGAAGGATACGAGAGAAGTGACTTCTGCCGTTACTCGCCTTTCTTCTCCGTAGACAAGACGCTCATTCGTCCAGAGTTCGGAGCCGAGTTTCGAGACATCAGTGATGCAGACATCAAGGCGATCGAGGAAGCGACTGGCGAGACAGGACTCAGCGGAACTGATCGTGTCGCCATCTTCCGCATGAACACGACACCGCAGCTTCGTCTTTATGCTTATCGCGGGGATCGGTGGCTGGAACCCAGTCATGTCAAGAAGCCGACGCTCTTGAACGAAGCTGGACTTCCAGCGCCATTCAACATAGACGCCGACGTGCCCCTACCAGATAGCGTCCCCCTGGAGTTCCTGGCCACAGGAAAAACGACGGCAGCTGTCGGACGCAGCGTGCTGCGCAGCATCTGGGACGCCTTCACGAGCAACTCCAACTGGTTCGACTCGAAAGACTCCGTTGTTAGCCAGGCGAATGAGATCTCGACTTCCTTCAAGACCTCGACATCAATCGACGAAGAGGAACTAAAGAAGTACCATCTCGCTGCTGATCTGTTGCTCAAGGTCGCAGGCCTTGACCGTTCCCAGTTCGCGGAGTTGCAGAACGCAGTTCGCACCAAGAACGGATACGCGAACAGCATCGTCGACACGATCAACAGTGAGCTGTCGAAGGCACTCAACTTCCCGCACTGGTGGACGCAAGACAGTCAGTTCGAGTTGTTCGTCGCGCTCTTCGAATACGACTTGGTCTTCATGATCCGGGATCGGACCGGGCGCTCCTACGGATTCGACGAGAGAAGCGATGGTCTCAAGTACTTCCTGAGCTACTTCGTGCAGTACCTCGCCCACGAAGCTCCCAGCGACGGACGACCGGAAATTCTGCTGATGGACGAGCCTGACCGCTTCCTATCGAGTTCCGGTCAACAGGATCTCTTGAGAGTGTTCGCAGACTTCGCTGATCCCGAAGACGAGGCCCGCGCTCCAGTTCAGGTCCTCTACGTCACCCACTCACCCTTCCTGATTGACAAGAACCACGCCGAGCGTATTCGGGTACTCGAGAAAGGTGAACACGACGAGGGGACACGCATCGTCGCAAGCGTCGCACAGAACCACTATGAGCCACTCAGATCTGCGTTCGGGAGCTTCGTCGGTGAGACAGCCTTCATCGGTACCTGCAACCTGATGCTGGAGGGTCCGTCTGATCAGATTCTGCTCGCTGGCATCTCAAGCTGGCTGGGTCACCAGAACGCCCCCGACCGGGAAAGGCTCGACCTCAACCGCATCACGCTCGTCCCTGCTGGGGGTGTCAGTCAAGTGCCGTATCTGATCTATCTCGCCAGAGGGCGTGACATTGAACAGCCGGCAGTGATCGCGCTCCTGGACGGCGATAGGGCAGGCAACGAAGCTCGGGCAACAATCCGTAAGGGCGGTGCTCGGCGCAAGCCGCTCATCGCCGACGACCTTGTGCTTCAGCTTTCCGACGCAGAACTCGATGGCGTCACAACCGACAACCCGCACGGCAGGGTCGCCATTGAGGACCTCATACCGATCGGCATCGCGATCGCAGCTGCAAGCAGCTACTGCGCCGAGTTCGTCCCCGATATAGACATCCCGAAGCTCGGGCTGAGCGCCAAGACGGTGTTCGGTGAGGGCTCGGGAGGGGAGTTGCCGACTGCAGGAGCGAAGGGCTCGATTGACGCTCTGGAGCAAATGATCCGCAAGCTCACAGTCCAGGAGAAATTCGAACTGAACAAGATCGGCTTCGCTCGGAGCGTCCTCGCCGAACTTGCAAGCGCCGCCACGCGAGAGCAGGATCGCCAAACCCTAGCCAAGAACTTCCGTCAGCTATTCGAAGCCCTCGGTGTCAGGCAACGAAAAGCTGTCCGCGCTGAGAGTGTCGAACGGATTTCCAGTCGCATCAACCGTGCGCGAGATCGTTTCACGCGAGAGCATGTCTCGACGGCCACGCGAGAACATGTGCTGTTGCTCATCGAGGAGATCTCAGGGCAACTCGATAACTCTGAGGAAGCGGAAGACGTCCGTGCTGAAATGCGCTCGTGGCGACCTCGGTTCCATCTGGACGAGGACCCGCGTGAGGCCATCGAAGACATAGAGGATCTTCACACCGCTCTTCGGTCACTTGCCTACCTCGGAAAGCGTAAAGCCTCGACCGAGCCGACCATTCCCGCGCCCAGCCTCGGAAAAGTCCCGGCAACGCCGGCCATCGTCAGCGAGCCCGAAACCGTTGTTGAGAGCCCAGCAGGTAGCCAACTAAGCACGGGCGTTGAGCACGTTTCGGAAGGAGAAAGCGCATGAGCGCATATCTGATCACCTATGACCTGAACGCACCGGGCCAGGATTATGAGTCTCTGATAGAACGCATCAAGTCCTACGGGACATGGGCGAACTTGATGAAGTCGACATGGATCGTCGTCTCCAACACGTCGGCGGACGCCGTCTATACCCATCTACGAGGCGCGATGGACGACAGTGGCTGGCTGTTTGTCGTCGACATCTCGGGCCAAGATCGTCAGGGCTGGCTGACGAAAGACACCTGGGATTGGATTCGAAAGCACGTGTAGCTCAGCGCACCCGCGGGATCACTCAGGTCTCGGTGGCGCCGGACACAGCCTCCTAAATGTCACCCGCTGCAGGGGACCAGAAGGGGACCAGAATCATGCAATTCACGCATTTCATGACGTGCTCTGCATGATCTGGTTCGCGGAATCACGCGGGTTTTGGTGACGTCTGAGTCATTCGGACGCCTGGGGGTCAAGTGCATTGGCCTCTCGTCAGCCCAAAATAACTAAACAACGGGTTGTGGCGCAGCTTGGTAGCGCACCTGACTGGGGGTCAGGGGGTCGCAGGTTCAAATCCTGTCAGCCCGACAGAAAAGGCCTGATCAAATTGAATTTGATCAGGCCTTAGTCGTTCGCTCTTCTGGGCGTCGGGCTTGTGGCGCCGGCCGATGTCGTATGTGCCGACTACAGTCTCAACATGGCTCGATCTTCGAGGTACTCAGACGCTGAACTCGCAACGGCCATTGCGAAGGCCAGCTCGTGGCGTGGAGTTCTCAGAAAGCTCGGATTGCTTGATTCCTCGTCTGGTGCAATACGTCATGCTCGGGCGAGGGCAGACGACTTGGCTCTCGATTATGCGCACTTCTCCGGTCAACGGGGGTGGACTGAGGCCGGGCTGCGTGCTGCGGTGCGCGCCTCGCACTCGTGGGACGAGGTCTATAAGAAACTTGGCCTGGATGGGGCAGTATCGGCTTCGACATTGCCCGGCCATGCAGCGAGATTGCGGATTGACTCACGACACTTTGCTGCGCGGAAGGAGGCGGGTGACGTCAGCAATCTGTGGCCCAACCTCTCGCGCTTAGACCGTGCTGGTCCGATGATTGCCGCTGCATGGTTCACGCTGTGCGGCTGGGATGTCTCCTGGCCGCTTGAACCGAGTCGATTCGACTTGCTCGTGACGCGAGGGGCTGAGACCCGCAGGATTCAGGTAAAAACTACAACAGTTAGAGTCGGCGAGACCTGGAAAGCTTATCTTTCAAATTCAAGAGGCCAGAGGAAGACATATGATCCGAGCGAGATCGATGACTTCTTCGTGATCACGGGTGACTTCGGCCTCTACATGATTCCGCTGCGGGTTGTAGGTGGAATGCACGCGATTCATCTCAGCGGCTATGAACGCTTCGAAGTGCAGTACCTTTAGGCACAAAGAAAGTGCTCTGGAAAATTTCCGGGCTGTGGAAGGGGCTCGTGTTCATCGCGTGCATCATGCTCGTTGTCGTCGCGGGCTTCGTTGTGCTGGCAGGGATTCGCCTTTGCCGAGCCGTGCCGAGGCAGTGGCCGACGGTGCGGGGCGAGTGGATCGGCCCGGCCCTGCGTCACGCGCCGCAGCGCTATCAATATCGCACGCCCGACGGTTCCTGGCGCGAGGGTACCACCCGGGTGAAAGTGTTCTGGCGCCCGCCGCACAGTGGGTTGTGCCAGGTGGCCTACGACCCGGCAAACCCCGCGCGTTCGCAACCTGCGCAGCTGCGCTTAGACGGCACGGTGCTCATCGGGACCGGGATCCTTGCCGCAGTGGCCGGCATTGTTCTCCTCGCCATTGCGCTCGCCTGAGCGGTCCCCCCGGAACTTCCCGGTGCCTCTCGCACGGTCGGCGGGTGACGGACTAGCTTGCCATCGAGGCGGGTGGTTACTACGAGCTGGCCACGTCAGAAAACACCGCGTCGATCTCGACGGCAACGCCGCGGGGAAGTGACGCCATGCCAAGCGCCTTCCGGGTCGGAAGCGCTGTGTCGCCGAAGACCTCGCGCAGGAGGCCGCTCGCGCCCTCGGCGACGTCGCCGTGCTGCGTGAAATCTGGGGTGGTGTTCACGCACACGTTCAGCTGCACGAGCTGGAGCCCGTCGAGGGTGCCATGGTGCTCGCGCACCGAGTGGAGCAGTCGCAGCGCCGCTTCGCGTGCGGCCTCGGCGCCCTGCTTGACAGTCACCTCTGCACCCACCTTGCCGAGCGTCAGGCTCGTGTGACCGGAGGTGAAGATCAGGCCGTTCGCGCTCACGCACTGTGCCATGGTGGGGGAGTTCGGGCCGTCGGTCGCCCCGAGCGCGAGAGCGAGGGTGTCGCGAGTGCTAGTCATCGTTGGTTCCTTCGGACGATCCGGTCGTGCTTGGCACGGTGACGGGGCTGACGATCCAGTGCACCTCTGCGACTCCGTCGCCGACGTTGACCGTGCGGTGGAGCTGCGAGCTGCGGTACTCGATCGTGTCCCCGGCGTCGAGCAAGTGTGACCTGCCATCAACCTGTACGTCGACCGAGCCGCGAATTACGGTCAGGAATTCCTGAGAGTCACCGTGGTTGTAGGGCTCGTTACCTGTTGATTCGCCGGGGTCGAACTCGCCGGCGAACATCTCGATATGAGACAGCGGGCGCGGGCTCAGCATGTATTTGCGGGCGCCGCCGTGGATCAACTGAGGGCGTTCCCCATGCCTGACGATGCGCGGGCCAGGCGGTTGATCGGAGTTGAACAACTCTGCGAGGGTCGTGCCAAGGGCCTCGGTCACGTCTCGCAGGGTTCCGAAGCTCGCGCGGCATGTTCCTCGCTCGAGCTGGCTAAGAAAACTCGCGCTGACGCCCGACATCTCACCAAGCTGGGTTAGCGACAGCCGCCGCAGCTTTCGTATCTCTCGGATTCGCGCGCCCAGCTGAGCGTCTTCGTCTCCAGAATTGCGTTTTTGAGTACTCATCCCTTCGGATGTTACAGGTTTTGGGGCGCTATGTCTGTACCTGAGATTTAGCGTTAATAAAAGTAGATTGAAGTGGGCCGATGTCCTTTTTGGCTCCTGGGCTGGTGGGAATGGCGCAATTGCGCCAGGTTTTCCGGCGAGGCGCGATTGTTGCTTCAACCTACTTGTAGAACTACTGAATTTCATTTACAGTGAATTCATCGACCTTGCGGTCCCCGGAGCAAGCTCTCCAGGAAGCGCAGGTGCGTCAACGTAGACGAAGCCCGGGCCGGGCTCGACCGAAAGGTGGCCGAGTGAAAACCACATCCCCTCCCCGCTCTCCAGCGGCCGCTGGAACTGCAGCGGACATCACCCCACTCGAGATTGTTCCTCTGAAACGCTATGGGCGAATGGTGATCGCGGCGGTCGCCGTGCTGCTTGTCGGCGGTCTCATCTTCGCCCTCGTCACGAGCAAGAACCTCGACTGGAGGGTCGTAGGCCAGTACCTATTCGCTCCGGTGATCATTGAAGGCGTCATCTTGACCGTCCAGTTGACCGTTCTCGCGGTCATCATCGGCATCGTGCTTGGCATCGTGCTTGCGCTGATGAAGCTCTCCGATAACAAAGTGCTGACTGTCCTTGCTGACCTGTACCTTTGGTTCTTCCGTGGCACGCCGCAGCTCATCCAGCTGATCTTCTGGTTCAACCTTGCCTTTCTCTTCCCTACGATCAATCTGGGGTTCGTGAGCTGGGATACCAATGCGCTCATTACACCGTTTATTGCTGCGCTCATCGGATTGAGCTTGAACGAGGGTGCCTACATGGCCGAGATCATTCGTGGCGGCATCCTCGGTGTGCCGAAGGGGCAACGCGAGGCAGCCATTGCGCTCGGTTTCACGCCGCTGGAGATGATGACGAAGATCATCCTCCCGCAGACGATGCGCATGGTGATCCCGCCAACGGGTAACCAGGCGATCGCGATGTTGAAGGTCACCTCACTCGTCTCAGTGATCTCGGCTCGTGATCTGCTCACCAACGCTCAGATGATCTACTCGCGCAACTACTACGTGATCGAACTGCTGATCGTCGCCTGCGCTTGGTATCTCCTACTGACGACAGTCGCCACGCTGTTGCAAAACCAACTCGAAAAGAAATACGCCGGACGCAGTGGCAATACCCCAGCGCGCGGCGCTCATAGAGGTCTGTTCAAGCGCCTCACCCAGACGGGAGCACAGCGATGACCTCGACAGACTCGACAACGAACACAGAACGTCCGATGGTGCAGGCCGTCGAGGTGCGCAAGAGCTTTGGCGGCAATGAGGTGCTTCGCGGCGTGAGCATCGAAGTGCAGCGGGGAACGGTGACCGCACTTATCGGGCCATCCGGCTCGGGCAAGAGCACGTTTCTGCGGTGCATCAACGACCTCGAGACGTTCGACTCCGGCGATATCCTCGTCGACGGCGAACGCGTCGCCTACCGGCGTGAGGGAACCAAGGCGTACGAGCTCAAGCCGCGCATCGTTGCGAAGCGGCGCGCAAAGCTCGGAATGGTCTTCCAAGGGTTCAACCTGTTCGGCCACCTCACTGTGCTCGAAAACATCATGATCGCCCCGGTGCAAGTGCTGAAGCAGGACAAGCGAATCGTTGAGGAACGCGCTCTCGAACTGCTGAGCAAGGTAGGCCTCGCCGACAAGCGCGACGCCTACCCTGACTCGCTGTCGGGCGGCCAACAGCAACGCGTCGCGATTGCGCGGGCGCTTGCGATGGAACCGACCCTCATGCTCTTCGACGAGCCGACCTCGGCGCTCGATCCTGAGACGGTCGGCGAAGTGCTCGAGGTCATGCGCACCCTTGCTCGCGAGGGAATGACGATGATCGTCGTCACTCACGAGATCGGGTTCGCGCGCGAAGTGTGCGACCAGGTCGCATTCCTCGAAGACGGCGTGATCCAAGAGATCGGCCCGCCTGAGCAAGTGCTCGACAATCCCACGCACGAACGAACCCAGCGCTTCTTGAGCCGCGTCATCTGACGCGCGCCCCAGCGCATCGCACCACCGATCCGCCCCAACGGCGGGGCGGATCTTGAACCGAACGAGAAAGCACACCCCATGAAACGACACACAACCTCCTTGAACGTCGCTATCCCGGCGCTGATGGTCGCGAGCCTCGCGCTCTCGGCCTGCGCGCCGGCTGGCGCGCCCGCAGACACCGAAGAGGCTCCGGTTGATTCGGCGGCCGTCGTCGAAGAGATCCGCGAGATGCTGCCAGACGCCATCCTGGGCTCGAACACCATCAAGGTCGTGACCGACCCGTCGCAGGCGCCGTACGAGTTCACCGACGATGACGACAACATCGTCGGCATCAACCCTGACCTCGCTGCTGAAGTGGCCGCGGTGCTCGGCGTGAATCTCGAATGGGCGCGCGCAGACTTCGGTGGTCTGATCACGGGCGTCGCGACGAAACGCTACGACATGATGAGCGAGGCGATGTGGGACACGGAGCAGCGCCGCGAACAGATCGATTTCGTAGACAACCTCATCTCGGCGAACAACATCGTCGTTGCGAAGGGCAACCCGCTTGGCATCAAGGACCTGCCAGACCTGTGCGGTAAGAACGTTTCGACGCTCGAAGGCAGCATGATGGTGGAGCTCTTCGAGGAGTTCCAGCCCAAGTGCGGGGGCAATCCCATCAACGTGCTGATCGCGCCGACGACGGCCGACCAGCTACTGTGGCTGTCGACCGGGCGCGCTGTGGCGACCATCGCAAACCCAATTGTCACCGAGTTTGGCATCGAGCAGGGCACCGCCCGCGATATTGAGGTGGTTCCCGGCGAAGGCTACCTCAGCAACAACTACGGGTGGGCCTTCCACAAAGACAATGTTGAGTTGCGTGACGCCATCGCGGCGGCTATTCAGCACCTCATCGACACGGGCGCGTACGACGATGTGATGGATAAATGGAACGTTTCTGACAACAGTCGCCTTGCCCAGGTTGAGATCAACAGCGAGATTGTGAAATGACCGCGGACACGCAAGACCTCGGCCCCTACGGGCGCATGTACGAACTCGCTCCCGACGCGACGATGACCGGGTCGGTCGTGCCGGGGCGCGAGTTCACCGTGCACACGCTCGACTCTTCCGGTGGCCAGATCCGCGCCGACGTGGACTACGGCGACCTCGACGCCAGCAAGTTTTTCCCGGTGGTCGGTCCGGTCGAAGTCGTCGGCGTTGAACCGGGAGATGTTGTCGAGATTGAGATTCTTGACATGGATCTTGACCCACTCGCGCACACGTGGACCAGGCCGGGCCTCGGGCTCCTCGGGCAGGATCGGTTCGCGGTGATGGCCGTCGACACCGCCACGCTCGAGCTCCGGCCGGGCGGACCGGGGACCCCGGTGCTCGCCGCAGCGCAGCCGAAAGCACACGTGGGCGCGCTCGGGCTGCTCACCGACTCGGTCGAGCCGGCGCGCACACTTGGACACTACGGCGGCAACATTGACTTCAGTGCGGTTGGGGTCGGCGCGAAAGTGTGGATCACCGCGTCCGTGCCGGGCGGCGGCTTCTTCATTGGTGATGTGCACGCGACGATCGGCGACGGCGAGGTCTGCGGAACCGGCGCAGAAACGGGTGCCTCGGTCTCGCTGCGGCTGAACCGGCTGGTGGGAGTCGGATCGATCCTGCCGACCGTCGAAGACATCGACGGACGTCTCTGGGTGATCGGCGTCGGCGCCTCCGTTGAGGAGGCGCTGCAGGAAGCAACCGCGTACTGTGTGGCCAGGGTCGCCGATCAGGCGGACATTGGCAAGGACGAGGCGTACCTCTCGGTCGGGCTGCTTTTGAACGTCAAGGTCTGCCAAGTTGTGAACCCGCGAACGAGCGTCGCTGTCTCGCTCGACGGCGGGCTCGACCGGGTGCTGCGCGTTGCAGCGTCCGCACACGTGAACGTCTAGGCGAAAGGAACGATGGTGAACCTCAGGACCGTCTTGGGCGACGTGCATGTTGACGGTGTCGACCGGGTGCTGCCGCATGAACATCTGCTCTGTGATTTCAGCCCGGTGACCGGAGACCGCAACCACATCTTCAACAATCCGGCGCTTGCTGCACGTGAGCTCGGATATCTGAACGAAGACGTGCCGCCAGCCCCGGGCAGACAGCACGCCATCGTCGAAGTGACGCTTCGCGACCTGGGGCGTGACCCCGAGGGTCTGCGCCGCATCTCGCAAGAATCAGCCACGCACGTGGTGATGGGTACTGGCTGGTACCTCGAACCGTACTACCCCAAAGAGGTCTACGAGGTCTCGGCCGAGCAGCACGCGGCCCTGATGATTCGGGAGATCGAGGAAGGCGTTCTCGCCGCAGACGGGACGCGGATTCGCGCTGGCGTGATCGGCGAGATCGGCACACACGGCGGCACGCTCTCGCCAGCAGAAGAGCGGGTGCTTCGCGCGGCGGGCCGCGCCTCGAACGCGACGGGTGCAGCGGTGACGACGCACGCGTTCATGTATCCGACCGGGGTTGACCAGTTGAGCATTCTCGAAGAAGAAGGGGTCGATCCGCGCCGCATCGCGATCGGGCACGTCGATACCTTCCTTGACCACGCCTACCTCACGGGGTTGCTGGACAGGGGCGTCTATCTGCAGTTCGACACGTGCGGGCGTGAACACCTCATGCCTGACGGCTTGCGTGTGGAGATGCTTGTGCGGCTCATTGACGAGGGCTGGGCGGACTCCCTCCTCATCTCGAGTGACCGCTGTCACATGACCGACCTGAGGATCCGTGGCGGACTCGCCTACTCGTGGGCAATCGCGGGGTTTTGTGACCTGCTCCGAGCCTCGGGGGTTGCTGAGACGGTTGTTGACCAGCTCACCAGGGAGAACCCGTTGCGGCTGCTCGGCGGCGTGCGGGCAGCGAACGCGTAAACCTCGGTTTTTGTCTTCTTAACCGTGGCCATGGAACTGTCGCGAGCGCGCTCGCCGCACCTAAGCCGCAGTTGACAGCGCCTTCCAACGACACAGGCGGGGTACCGGACGTTGGGTCCGGTACCCCGCCTGTGTCGTTGGTGTGTCGTCTCGACCACCCCGCGCGACGCGGCGGGCGGTCGGAAACCATCGCAGTTCACGAGGTAAACGGGGCCACTGAAGCTCGTGAGCTCACGTGAACAAACGGCTCGGACCGACTTGAATTGTGGCAGGTTCGCTGGAATCCGCCATGCAGACACGCACAGCGATCCGCGCAGTCGTTCCTGGCCAAGTTCTGCGCGCGCCGGGACCCGAGCTAGATACCCAGATGAGGCGGTCGTTAGGAACACAGGCTGGCTACCAGCACGTGCTCGCGTTTTTGACAACAGATTCGGAAAAGGTTGTACGAGTCCTCCGGATGGCCGGGCCGATGTCCGGGGAAAAGTTGCTTGAGAGATCTGGTCCCAGAGGTTAGTCTCATCGGGGGGGTTCGTCTATGTTCTGCCAGTGACCAAACTGGGCGGAATCTTCGCGAAAACTTTTGAAGAAGATCCTCCATCCTTTTACATTGACGTCAAAGATAGAAGGTCGAACATGAGAAAACTCATCCCTCCGGCGAGGCGCCGAAGAGAAGGGACGCGGAGTATTGCGCTTGGCACGGCAGCAGCCGTCGTCATAGCGCCCGCGCTCTTCATGTCTCAGGCAGCTTTCGCTGCCGATGCCGATCCGACGGCGCGATCTGCCGGCCAAGGACAGCTCATCAACCTTGATCTGCTCGACCTTGATCTCGCCTCGCTCGGCTTCACCCAAACCAGCTTCCCGGCGAAGCCCGGCCCGGATACTGGACAGCTCGATCTGGGTGTCCTCGGCAATGAGACCATCAGGTTGGGAGATGGTCTTCAGCTACCGCTGCTGAAGAATGCACAAGGGCAGGGGCTCATCCACCTCGGTGAATTGGGAGCGGCGAGCAGCTACAGCGAGTCGCTGTCAGACGCGAGCTCTAAAGCCTCTTCGGGCGTGCTCGGTTCTGGCGGATCCATTGCAGTGAGCCCGAACACAGGGGTGGGCACTGACCCGGCCTACGTGGATCTCACTGATTTGCTCGACCAGCTTAATGTCAGCGGTCTGACCGACTCTGTCCTTGATCAGGCTCGTGTCGAGCTTGGCAGTCTTGCAACGTCAGCAGAGAGCGCAAGCGACGTAGTGACCAGCGAGTACGTTCTCGCGGGCGCGAACATCACAGTGCGCAGCCCGCTTGTGGGGACCATTGCAACGAACCTCGGTGGTGTCGTTCAGACCGCGGTGCAGCCCGTCAACGACCTCGTTGAAAGTGACGGTGCCCTTAATAAGCTCCTCACCACCTTGAAAGACGCGCTGAACGGGTTCGACCTGGGAGTGGCGAAGATCAAGGTCGGCGCTGCGACCGTTGCTATCGATGGAATAGATACTGTCGGAGCAAGCGTCGTCGAGCAGCTGATTAGCACGCCGATTGCGAACAACAGCGGCTCAGTCTCGATCGATCTCGGCACCGGCGAGGTCACTCTCGACGTCGCCAAGCTGATCAAGGAAGCCGATGGCTCGGACGTCAACTCCCTTCCTGCAAACTACAACGTAGTATCGGCAGAATTCGTGCAAGCCGTTACCACCGGCATCACGGAATCGCTCGCTGGGATCACCACGAAGGTGACGACGATCCTGAACTCGGTACTCAACAACCTCGCAGTCAGCCTTGACGTTCAGGTTGAGGCCTGTGCTGTGCTTTGCTTGGCAGACGGCGGCGTGAAGGTGGCTGGGACCTTGGCTCAGTTCGCCGGAACCGACCCGACTCCGCCCAAGCTGACGACCACGCTGAAGATTGCAGGACTCGTCGACGTCGGCGCGCTACTCAATCCCGTGCTAACGATCGTTCTCAACACGATTACAACGGTTACCGGCCCGACTATTCAAGGTGTGCTCAATACGGTATCCGCCGGACTCGGCAACGTGATCAACCCGGTTGTGAAGGCCGTGACGGATCCGCTGGAGCCAGTCCTCCGGGGAGTACTCGACCAGCTCGTGACGCTGCGCATCAACGAACAGCCAACTGCCGTTCCGGTGAACGGAGATGGTGATCTCGGTGTAGGTAGCTTCACCGTGCGCGCGATCTCGCTCGGCCTTCTCCCGGCAGCTGGCGGTGAAGGCATCGCGAAGCTCTCGCTCGCGTCGTCGACCGTGCGCGCTGCCGTGGAAGATGACAATGGCAATGTGAATGCTTCGGCTTCGGCTGCTGCGTCGGCGAATGCTGATGATGAGAGCAATGCTTCGGCTCAGGCGGCGGCGCAGGCTGCGGCTGATGCGGATGCGAACTCGACGGCGTCGGCTGCTGCTGATGCGGATGCGACTGCTGCAGCTTCGGCTGCTGCGACTGCTGATGCTTCGGCGGATGCGTCGCAGGATGTGGATGCTGATGCGAATGCGTCGGCAGCTGCTGCGTCGAGTGCTTCGGCTGATTCGACCGCTGATGCTGCGCAGGATGCTGATGCTTCGGCTGCGGCGAATGCGAATGCTTCGGCGGCGGCTTCGGCTGCTGCGGAGGCTGACGCTTCGACGGATGCTTCTGCGGATGCAGCTGCGAACGCGGATGCGGATGCTGATGCAGGAGCTTCGGTTGCTGCGAATGCTGACGCCGTTGCAGATGCGAGTGCGGATGCTGATGTTGATGGCAATGTGAATGCTTCGGCTTCGGCTGCTGCGTCGGCGAATGCTGATGATGAGAGCAATGCTTCGGCTCAGGCGGCGGCGCAGGCTGCGGCTGATGCGGATGCGAACTCGACGGCGTCGGCTGCTGCTGATGCGGATGCGACTGCTGCAGCTTCGGCTGCTGCGACTGCTGATGCTTCGGCGGATGCGTCGCAGGATGTGGATGCTGATGCGAATGCGTCGGCAGCTGCTGCGTCGAGTGCTTCGGCTGATTCGACCGCTGATGCTGCGCAGGATGCTGATGCTTCGGCTGCGGCGAATGCGAATGCTTCGGCGGCGGCTTCGGCTGCTGCGGAGGCTGACGCTTCGACGGATGCTTCTGCGGATGCAGCTGCGAACGCGGATGCGGATGCTGATGCAGGAGCTTCGGTTGCTGCGAATGCTGACGCCGTTGCAGATGCGAGTGCGGATGCTGATGTTGATGGCAATGTGAATGCTTCGGCTTCGGCTGCTGCGTCGGCGAATGCTGATGATGAGAGCAATGCTTCGGCTCAGGCGGCGGCGCAGGCTGCGGCTGATGCGGATGCGAACTCGACGGCGTCGGCTGCTGCTGATGCGGATGCGACTGCTGCAGCTTCGGCTGCTGCGACTGCTGATGCTTCGGCGGATGCGTCGCAGGATGTGGATGCTGATGCGAATGCGTCGGCAGCTGCTGCGTCGAGTGCTTCGGCTGATTCGACCGCTGATGCTGCGCAGGATGCTGATGCTTCGGCTGCGGCGAATGCGAATGCTTCGGCGGCGGCTTCGGCTGCTGCGGAGGCTGACGCTTCGACGGATGCTTCTGCGGATGCAGCTGCGAACGCGGATGCGGATGCTGATGCAGGAGCTTCGGTTGCTGCGAATGCTGACGCCGTTGCAGATGCGAGTGCGGATGCTGATGTTGATGGCAATGTGAATGCTTCGGCTTCGGCTGCTGCGTCGGCGAATGCTGATGATGAGAGCAATGCTTCGGCTCAGGCGGCGGCGCAGGCTGCGGCTGATGCGGATGCGAACTCGACGGCGTCGGCTGCTGCTGATGCGGATGCGACTGCTGCAGCTTCGGCTGCTGCGACTGCTGATGCTTCGGCGGATGCGTCGCAGGATGTGGATGCTGATGCGAATGCGTCGGCAGCTGCTGCGTCGAGTGCTTCGGCTGATTCGACCGCTGATGCTGCGCAGGATGCTGATGCTTCGGCTGCGGCGAATGCGAATGCTTCGGCGGCGGCTTCGGCTGCTGCGGAGGCTGACGCTTCGACGGATGCTGATGCCTCGGCGTCGGCTGCGGCTCAGGCGGCGGCTGAAGCTGACGCATCAACGGATGCTTCTACGGAAGCAGCCGCTGCCGCGGATGCCAGTGCGAGCGCCAGCAGCAATGCTGATGCTGATGCCGACAACAACGGTGAGGCTGACTCTGGTCGAAACGTCGAGGGCGCTGCTGATGACAGCGGAAACGTGAACGCTTCGGCGACGGCTGCTGCGTCGGCGAATGCTGATGATGAGAGCAATGCTTCGGCTCAGGCGGCGGCGCAGGCTGCGGCTGATGCGGATGCGAACTCGACGGCGTCGGCTGCTGCTGATGCGGATGCGACTGCTGCAGCTTCGGCTGCTGCGACTGCTGATGCTTCGGCGGATGCGTCGCAGGATGTGGATGCTGATGCGAATGCGTCGGCAGCTGCTGCGTCGAGTGCTTCGGCTGATTCGACCGCTGATGCTGCGCAGGATGCTGATGCTTCGGCTGCGGCGAATGCGAATGCTTCGGCGGCGGCTTCGGCTGCTGCGAAGGCGAGCGCCTCTGCAAACGCTTCTGCAAGCTCCGCCGGCAACGGTAACGCAAGTGGCAAGCCTGCTCTTGCAAACAGCGGTTCAGACGCCAACGTGTGGCTCTTCGCAGGTGTCGGATTGTTGTTGATCGTCGCTGGCGGGACCGCAGTCGCACTGCGTTCGAGCTCGCGATTCTCGGCGCGCTCCTGACAATTTGCGAAAGAGCTTGCCGCTAGGTTGGGCGTACAGTTCAACCTAGCGGCAAGCTCACCGCCCACTGTGACCAACTGATCACAGCGTGCTGTCTAAGCGATTGCTTGGACAGCACGCTGTTTTTTCGAAAGAAGTCAGATGACTGAAAGCCGTTTGAAGCGGAGACCTCCCGTAGTTCGAGGAGCAATGATCGCATTCTCGCTCTTCGTCGCCTGGCATATATTTGCCTCATTTCTCTGGATTGCTCCGCCTTCGCCCTTGCGGGAAGTTGTCCCAGCCAAAATGCTCTCGGGCTACATGCTCCCGATGTTCGGTCAGTCCTGGAGCGTCTTCGCGCCCGAACCGATCAATGGTGATTACCGAATCAAGGTCCGTGCCGTCACTAACGCTTCTGGCGAGGAACAAGTGACCGAGTGGGTAGATGCGACAGAAGTGGAACTCTCCATGATCCAGTACAATCTGTTCCCCCCGCGCGCGGGTCTTGGGGCATACGAGGTCGCGAGTCAGCTCAAGGGATCCTTCGACAAACTCACCGACGACCACAGAGTTATTGCGGGTCTCAATTACTTCGACGAGGATTGGCAGTCGCGTCTCGAACAGAAGATGAAAGGGTACGGCCAGCCGGAACTTGTCGACGCCTATGTCAAAGCAGAAGCACAGGCCCTCGCTTATTCCTCCCAGGTCGCGTTCGCGATGTGGGGCCAAGAAAACGTCGTGCGAGTGCAGTACCAGGTCACGAGGCAGAACATTGTCCCGTTTGCGAAGCGTCACGACCCTGAAGCGGAGCGGCCCCCGGTACAGCACGTGACAACCGGTTGGCGAGGAACTGTGGTCCGAGACGGGCAGAACAGCGCAGCGTTTGAGGACGTATTCGTTCGCCAGTACGAGAAGATTCAGCAAGAGGGCACGAAGTAATGACGAAGCAACATCTCCCTCAGACGAATCGTCCCATCCGCACGGCCTGGATCTTCCTCAAACTGTTGTTCTCACACCTCGTTGGGATCGCAAAGACGGTCGTCGTCTCCATCGCCAGTGCACTCGACTCGTGGCTGCTCGATTCCCGTAAAGCGTTATACGGCATCGCAGTTACTCGCATGCTCTTGGGCCTCTCCGCGCTTGGACTATTGCTCTCGAACTATTCGACGCGACTGTATAGCTTCGGCTCCGGGTCGGTGTGGAACGGTGAAGTTATCGAGCCCAAGAGCGATTTTCCCAAGATCTGGCTCTTCAGCCTCTTTCACCGCGCGATTACAAATGACTACACGTATTCCTTGCTCTACATTGCTCTCATCGCGCTCGCAGTGCTCGTGATCGTAGGCTGGCGGACACGGATTGTCCTGCCAGCCTTCTTGGTGATGTGGGTTTCGTTCATCGAAGCAAATGACATGCTGGGCGACCAAGGTGACAACATGTTCCGCATCGCCGTCCTCATCATGCTGTTCATGGATACCTCTCGTCGATGGTCTTTTGACGCAAAGCGACGAGACAAGCAAAAAAGTTCCGCTGACCAATCCGTACCCGGTCAACTGGGAAACCTTCTTCACAATCTCGGGCTTGTGGCGCTCACCGCACAGGTATGCTTTGTCTACGCGTCCGGAGCGCTGTATAAGGCAGGAGGGGCGCCGTGGTCGGGCGGCTACGCCGTCTACAATCCGCTCCAGACTGAGCGCTTCGGCACCTGGCCCGTACTGTCTGATTTCGTGACCAGTTGGGGGCCGATGGTGGCCGTCGCCACCTGGGGTTCCATAATTATCCAGTTCGCTTTTGTGTTCCTCCTCCTCACTCGGCCTACACGAATAATCGGCCTCATTGGAATCTTGAGTTTCCATATTGGAATCGCAGTCCTCATGGGCCTGCCGTGGTTCTCGCTGACAATGGTTGCGATCGACTCCATCTTCATACGCGACAGGACTTGGAAAGGCATGAGCGCTCGCGTGCAGCATCTCGCACTGAAAGCTCGCACGCTCGCATCGGGGGCCGCCTCGCGGGAGATCTAGACACTGGGCTGACCCAAGTGGTGCTGCCGTTGGAGGCGCGTTGCGAGCCGTACCTCCAACGGCGGTCTGCAGGGTGTCACCATGACGCAGCGACCCGCGATGCGAAGCCACCTGAGTGCTTCGGAAGACCCCAGGGGCAAACATGAAGTGGGAAACTGCGGACGCTCGACTTCGTACCGGAGAATGTCGGGGGCCAATGGCCGGGAACGTCGTGGTGCTGACGTCACCTGCCCACCCGAATCTCAGACATACTCACCGATGGCCAGCGCGCGAGGGCGTCGAGGACGCGGCGTCGTGATACCTCGATGTGGGGGCCGAGGAAGTCGACCGCTTTCTGAGCATCACGCCGTTCGACGAAGCGCACCACGTCAGTGAGGGCGCTCACGCGGCCCCCGAGCTCGGCGAACTCTGACTCAATGACGAGTCGCCAGACGCGGCTGAGCTCGCCGTTGATACGGTGATGCGAGGCAAGCAGGTACGGGTTGTCGCTCGCCTCGGCGATGACCGTGAAAATCTGCAGCGCGGCGTCGATCGCCGCAACGAGATTGTCACGCGTGGCCTGATCGTTGCCGGGAACGATCTCGGCGTTGAGACGTGCGCCGACCTTGGTGACCTCGGCGAGCTGCGCATCGCTCAGTGCTGGGATGCCAGTGCGGGCGATCTCTGGCGCGAGGAGCGCCCAGAAATCGAAGAGCTTGCCGACCGAGTGCAGCGTCAGGGGAGCGACGACCGACCCCTTGCGTGGCTGGGTGATGAGCAGCCCCTCCTGGTCGAGCCTCGTCATCGCGTTGCGCACGGATGCCATGCTCATGCCGAGACTCGTGACCAGCCCGCGCTCGGTCACCTTTTGCCCCGGTGCGAGACGGCAGGAGACAATGTCGCCCTTGATCCGGTTGTACGCGATCTCCGCGAGCGGCAGGTCAGCGGCACCCCCAGGGGGTGTTCTCGTCGCCGTCTGCGTGGGCTGTGACATCTCGCTGCCTCTCGGTGTGGAACACCCTCAGACTACAACCTCTTGCACTCTCAGGCACCCAGGCATAACATGTGAAAAGTGGTCCTGTGACATGTCAGATTTGCGGGATCGAGAGCACGCGAGGACGCACCACCGCGGTACGCACGCCCAAACGTCTCGAACACGAAGTCACGGAACGAAGCTGGAGCCCGCAATGAGATTCGTCACCTTCCACCGCCCGGGGGACCCAACCCCGCGCCTCGGCCTCGACAACAGCGACGGCGAGACGTACACCGACCTCACCGCGCGGTACCCTGACGACCCGGCGTTCGCGTCGATGCTCGCACTCATCGACGCGGGGGACCGGGGGCTGGACGCCGCGTGGGAGGCCTACCAAAAGCTCGACGAGGCGGCGCTCGTTGAGCAGGACGCGATGACGCTCCTTGCCCCGTTTACCCCGCGACGGATGCGCGACTGCGGCCTCATCGTCAGCCATCTGCGCCAGAGCATCTCGCGCACCGCGCGCTGGATCACCGAGCACACCGACGACGAGCGCTCGTACGCGACGCTCTACCGCCAGCTCGACGGCGCCTTCAACCCGCTGTACGACCCGGCGACGCCGGTGCAGTACGCCGAGCGGAACCCCGAGACCGTCTCGGCGCCGAACGCCGTGCTCGAATGGCCTGCAGGCAGCGACTACCTCGACTATGAGCTCGAGCTCGCCGCGGTCATCGGCAGGGGCGGCACGAACATCACACCCGAGGAAGCCGAGCAGCACATCTTCGGGTACACCGTCTACAACGATTGGTCGCTGCGCGACGTGCAGGCCCGCAACGCGCTCGCGGGCGCCGGTGCGCACGGCAATGCGAAGGACTTCCCGGACTCGAACCCGTTCGGCCCGTGCGTGGTGACGCGCGACGAGATCCCGGACCCGCAGAACCTCCGCATGTCAGTGCGGGTCAACGGCGAAACGTGGGGCGAGGGATCCTCGGCGCAGATGATCCATTCGTTCCCCGAGGCCATCGAGCACATCAGCGCCCGCGAGCCAATCGTCGCAGGCGAGGTCTGGGGCACGGGCACCGTGCGCAACGGCTCCTCGTTCGAGCTTGGTCGCCGGCTCCCACGGCCCGCCCACGTCGAGCTCGAGATCGAGCGGATCGGGGTACTCGCCCAGTACGTCATCCCGAAGCCCTAGTCACACGTCACTCCCCGACCGAACTCGTTCCCGAAAGGACACCACTCATGAACGCCCCAGTTCCCGCCCTCGAAGGCGACCCCCGCCTCATCCGCCTGAGCGACGACGTGTACGTCTTCGGCACGTACCCCTACTCCGGCCTCATCGTCACCGACGAAGGCTGCGTCGCCGTCGATGGCCCCATGTCACCGCAGAACTCGGCGCTGTGGAAGGAGTTCATCGACAGCAAAGGCCCGCTGAAGTACCAGGTCTACTGCGAACACCACTCCGACCATGCGGTCTCCGCGCCGCTGCTGGAGCCCGAGGTGCTCATCACCTCGGAGACAACCGCGCTCGGCCTCGACTCCGACGAGGCGGCGCGCGAGGCAATGCGCACCTGGGGGTCGTACCCTGACACCGCGCCCGAGTTCATCGACGCGTTCAAGATGCGGCGCCCGAATCTCACGTACCGCGGCCGCATGAACTTCGAGCTCGGCGGCAAGCGGTTCACCCTGTTCGAGGCTCCGGGGCACACCATGGGCTCCACGGTTGTGCACGCCATCGACGATCGCGTCGCGTTCATCGCTGACACTGGAACGACGCCCGCGATCCAGTCCGGTAACCCGGTGTCCTGGCTCACGACGATCGCCCTGCTCGAGACGCTCGACGTCGACTGGTATGTGCAGGGCCACTCCGACCCGCTGAAGCGCGAGGACCTCCACTACTGGCGCACCAAGCTCCTCGCCGCCCTCGATCAGGCCCGCGCCGACCTCGCGAACGGGGTGACCCCACAAGAGGTCGCGGGGCGGGGCGGGGTGCTCTCCGTCGTCGAGCTCCTGCGGAAGCCATTCGTCGGCCGAGGTGACATGCCTCCCGGGCTGCGCCAGGCGGCAGGGACGACGCTGCAGGAGTGGGGCGTCGACCGCATGTACGAGGCGATTGCCGCCCACCCGACCGATGCGCCGGGCGCCGCGCTCGGCCCCGGCCTCCGCGAGATCGTCTGACCCGTCGGGTGCGGCGAGCGTGCGTGCTCGCCGCACCCTGTCTGGACCTCTCGCTGTGAGCGCAGGATCGCGGCCGTCGAGGTGTGAGCCAAGATACCGATCCTGCCGCGATAGCGTGAGACCCATCGCGCGCCAACTCGCCGGTGAAGCGGAGGGGTATCGGGTCCATGGGGCTTCGGATCACGCTTGAGATTGAGAACCCGAACGAGCCGCCGGCGGTCGACGTGCACTCTGAATGGGCTCAGTTTGCCCTATGGATGTCAGGGAAGCACGGGTACGGTAACTTGGCCGGTCACGAGATTGGGTTGAGCCCTGAGCGGGTGCGAGCCTTGTGCGAATGGGGAGACCGGGCTGATGCCGTGTTTCCAGCCGATGATCCCGCGAGCTTCGAACTGTCGGACGATTTTCTGCAGGAGGGATACGAGCTGGCCCGGCGAGTTCGTGCGGAACTCCCCGCTGAATGGGTGGTCACCACCTTGGAACCCCGCGTCGAGGTCATCCGTTGAAGTCGCCCTCGACGACTGACGCGCATGAGTATCGGCCCCGCTCTCGCTTCGCATGCTTGGAGAACCCGTGCGGGACGAGATCTTGCACGGCGGGTGTGGGTTGGCACAGAGGCACGAAAAGCATACGCAAGGGTAATCGGAACTGCCTTGTATTGAAACGTGTGCCGGACCGCTCAGAACACTGGCCTGGCGATAATCCTCAGGAGCAAGAGTGGGACTGCAGCCAAGCTGCTGGAGTACTGTGATGGTTGCGGACGCGAGAAACATTCAACGCCACATTCGCTCGTGCCGAAGGGAGCTGGTTGTCGATGCACGTTCAGAGCTTGTCGGCCCTCAAAGAGGCGGTCGGTTCCCATTTTCAGGCGAAGGCGCGTTACCGGGGAACCGTTCGTCATGATCCAGAGCGAGATCGAGAAGATGGCTTCGTGCGATTCTTGCTGTTTGACTCGTTTACTTTTGGTTTCGGCTTTTCGGGGGCACCTTATACCTCGGTGAGTTGCTTCTACGAGGCCTCGGAGAGCTCGACAACAACCGTGCTGTTGGGTATCGACCTTGCCTTTGTCGAGAATGACGAGGAATCAATTTCGCGGGCGCTCGGCCACGTCGAGCAGTACTGTCGGCTTCGACTCCCGGACAAGTACCTGGACGCGTGGGAGGTGGCGCAGTCATCCAACTGAACCTGACCGTCCGTTCCTCGCTCAGAGATCCAAGTTGTAGTTGACTTGAGCCAGATGGCCTTCGGGTTCGAGATCGGTGCCGAATTCATGAATTGTGCCAACGAAAGCCTTGACCCGGTGGTCAAATTGACGAAGCAGTGGGAGGACTTCAGACGTGACCTATGTGTCCGACCTTCGCGATCTGTATCGCAAGACTCAACTCACGATTCGACAGTTTGGGAGTTGCACCTTCGCGTCCAGTGAACACCTTCACGTAGAGTTTGTCTGCTATGGCGCGCTGGTGTTTTATGTCGCAATGCCGCGGGAGCCGTATTCGAGCCTGTCGGTGAGCCATATCTACGGTCCGGACGGGAATTCCTCGCATGTGCTTCTCGGCCATGACCTCACTTTCGTGGAGAACACGGAAGAAGCTTTTTCGGCAGCCTTCGAGGTCGTGCGAGAGTTCTCGCGGCTTCGCCTCCCCGACAAGTACCTGGAGGCCTGGGAAGCGGCAGAACAGCGTAAGCGAAGCTAAGTGCACGAGTCTGCGCCGCGCAAAGGAGACGCAGACTCGTGCGTAGATCGGCTCAGCAACTGGGTCGCGCCGCCCTGCCGATCCGCCGCCGGCGCAACACCGGCGGCGGACTCGCCCCTACGCCGCCTCGGTCACCCCGCACCAGGAGGCGAGGAACAGCGCCATCGACTGCGTGCACTTGCGGATGGACTCGATGCTCACCCGCTCGTCGAAGCCGTGGATGTTCTCGGACACGGGCCCGTAGACGAGCGTCGGGATGCCGCCGTAGTTCACGAACACGCGCCCGTCGAGGTAGCCGGGGGTGGTGAAGCTCGTGAGCTCGCGCGAGAACGCGGTGCGGTGCGTCTCCTCGAGCAGCGCCTCCGCGTCGCTTCCTGGCTCGAGCACGTAGCCCTCGGCGTAGAAGCCGTCGCGGGTGAGCTGCACGTCGAACGCGCGTGATCCGTCGGCCGCGAGGGTCGCGCCGTCGACGCACTCGACGATCTCGCGCCAGGCGTCGTCGGCGGTGACGCCGGGGTAGGTGGCGACGCGCACGCGCACCTCGCACCAGGCGGGGACGCTCGAGGGCCAGTCGCCGCCCTGGATCCCGCCGAAGTTGAAGTTGATCGGGTGATCGAGGTCCTCGAAGTAGCGGTGGTTGCCGCGGTCGGCGTTCCAGCTTTCTTCGAGCACGCGGAGCGCCGAGATGACCCCGTAGGCCGCGTCGATCGCGTTGAAGCCGTTCGCCATCTCGCGCGGGTGGGTGGGGAAGCCTTCGATGCGAGCGGTGAACCAGAGGACGCCGACGTTGGCGCGCACGAGCGCGTCTTCCTCGGGCTCCGAGATGATCACGGCGTCGGCGGTGTATCCGCGCAGCAGCGCGGCGAGGGAGCCGTTGCCGGTGCACTCCTCTTCGACGACTGACTGCAGGTGCACGCGACCGGTGAGTTCGAGCCCGGCGGCGCGGATCGCGTCGAACGCGAACAGGTTCGCGATGAGGCCGGCCTTCATGTCGCCCGCGCCGCGGCCGTACATCCAGCCGTCGTTCACGGCCGCGTCCCACGGGGAGCGCGACCACTGCTGCTCGGGGCCCTCGGGAACGACGTCGATGTGTCCGTTGAGGATCACGGACTTGCCGGTGTCGGTGCGCGGGGCGTACGTGCCGACGACGTTGGTCATCTGCGTGTAGTCGACGGTCGACGGGCCGTAGCCGGGGTGGGCGGTGAGCTCGGGCGAGGCGATCGTCCAGCGGTCGACGTCGAGGCCGAGGTCGCGCATGCGCGACGCCATGAGGTCCTGCGCGGGTTCTTCCTGCGCGCGCAGCGACGGCGCCTCGACGAGGTCGATGGTCGCGGCGAGCTGCGCGTCGAAGTTCGCGTCGACGGCCTCGAGGATGCGGGCGGCGAGTTCGTTCTGGATCATGCGTGTGTTCCTTTCAGGGTGGGCGGGTTAGGCGTCGACAACGATGGGCTTGTCGCGGACTCGGAGCTTCTCGCCGAAGTAGCCGCCGACGGCGGTGAGGAGGGCGATGACGACGAGGATGAGCGCGGCGCCCCAGGACGCGTTGTTCGAGACGGTGAGCATCGCGGTCGCGATGAGCGGGAGGAAGCCCGAGGTGGCACCCGCGATGTTGTAGCCGAGCGCGACGCCCGAGTAGCGCAGCTTCGCCGGGAAGAGTTCGGCGAGTAGCGCGCCGGACACCGCGTACGCGATGGTGACGAGCATGATGCCGGCGGTGATCGCGACCGTGATCGCGACGGGCGATTTCGTGTCGATGAGCCAGAACAGGGGGAAGGAGGCGGCGGCGGTGAGGATCCCGCCCCAGAACGTCACGCGGCCCGGGCCGACGCGCTCGGCGAACCTACCGGCGAGGACGGTCACGAAGATCTGCGCGACGGCGGCAATGAGGGTCGCGTTCACCATCACCTGACGGTCGACGCCGAGCGTGTTCGAGCCGTACGAGACGACGAACGTGGTGATCATGTAGAAGCCGCCGACGCCGAGCAGCGCGCTGAGCGTCGCGACGATGAGCCTGCCCCAGGCGAACCTGAAGACCTCGAACGCGGGCACCTTCGCGACCTCCTGCTCGGCGAGCAGGTCGGCGAAGATCGGCGACTCCTCGACCTTCACGCGGATGTAGAGCGCAACGAGCAGCAGCGGGAACGCGAGCAGGAAGGGGATGCGCCAGCCCCACGCGTCGAACGCCTCGGGCGGGAGCATGAGCACGACGGCGAACGCGCCCGACGACAGCAGCGTGCCAACCGGCGAACCGATCTGCACGAGCGCGGCGAAGCGGCCGCGCTTCTCGGCGGGCGCGTGCTCCACGGCCATCGTCACGGCGCCGCCCCACTCGCCGCCGACGGCGAGCCCCTGCACGAGGCGGAGGATCGCGAGCATGATGGGCGCGGCGAGCCCGACCGACCCGAAGTCGGGGAGCACACCGATGAGCCCGGTCGCAACGCCGATCATCACGATCGTGATGAGGAGCGCGGGGCGGCGGCCGACACGGTCGCCGATATAGCCGAACAGGATCGCGCCGAGCGGGCGTGCGGCGAAGCCAACGCCGAACGTGGCGAACGAGGCGAGCAGCGCGGCCGTCGGGTTGAGCTCGGTGAAGAACAGCCGGTTGAAGACGAGCGCGGCGGCGGTGCCGAACAGGAAGTAGTCGTACCACTCGAGCGCGGTTCCGACGAACGCCGCGCGCGCGATCTTGCCGGCGTCCGCGCCGCTGATGGTCTGGAGGGGAGCGTGAGCCTTGGACCCCTGAACTGGTTGGGACATCTGCGTTCCAATCGTGCATCAAGACATCGATCGAGGCGCGCGCCGGGCGGGCGCGGAGGCCTCGGCCGCGACGCGAAGCGCGCCGGGCAGGATCGAGCCTAGGCGTCGAAATGCAGCGACAGAATGTCTAGATCACCCCGAAATTACCTCGCCGGTGTTCATTCCGACACCGCCGGATCAGCGTCGGCGGGACCGACCCCGGCCGGACCGAGCACGGAAGGGCCGAGCGGCAGCACGAGCAACGCGATCGCGGCGTCGCGCGGCACGGTGAGGTCGAGCCCCGTGAGGCTCGTGAACGCCCGCAGGCGCTTGAACACCGTGTTGCGGTGCACGAAGAGGTCGTCGGCGGTGGCTTGGATCGATCCTGATCGCACGAACGCGCGCACGGTCTCCGCGAACCGCTCCCGCTCCTCGGCGGGCGCGGCGTGCCAGCCGCCGACAAGCTCGTGCTCGAAGCCGGCGACGAGGCTCGCGGCCTCGGCGCGCAGCAGCGGCGCGAACCCCTCACGCAGCGACGTCGGCGCGGTGCCACCGGTGGCGGCGAGCAGCGCGCGGGCGAGTGCGGCGGCGCGGGCGAGGGCGGCGACGCCGCGCACCTCGGAAACGTGCGCGCCGTCCTGCGCGAGGAAGCCGTCGGGCTCCGCGCCCGGGCGGGCTTCCCGCTCCCGAAACAGCACGGCGACGTCGCCGTCGATATGGAGGAGCGCCCCGCGCCACGCCTGCGTGGTGACTGCGACGCGGGGATCGTCGGCGCCGGGGAGTGCGACGAGCTCGAAGACGGCGTCGGCGCGCAGCCCGAGCAGCTCGACGGCTGCGGCGAGCGAGGCAGGATCGGTGTCGCTCGCGAACACCCGCGCGAGCGCGCGCTCTCGCGCCGTCCGCCGCTGCTGCGCCATCAGCTGCGACTCCTCGAGGAACGCGGCCTGCACCTCCGTCGCGTAGCGCTCGACGACGCCGAGGATCCGCTCGCCGTTCGCGACGAGCTCGTCGACGAGGTCGGGGTCCGCGGCGCGGTGCAGAGCCCGCCACAGCACCCGGAAGTTGATGCGCACGCCCTCCATGAACTGGTCGATGCGCATGCCCTGGCGGGCGCGCTTGCGCCCGAGCTCGCCGGAGAACCTGGCCGAGCGTTCCGCGTCGTCCGCATCGCCGAGCCGGGCGAGGAAGATGTCGAACGCCCCGACGGCGGTGCGCTCGATGTCGTCCGCGGGGATGAGGCCCGCGGCGTACCCGTCAAGCTGCGCGAGTTCCGCGAGGAAGTCTGCGAGCAGGGCAGGAATGTCGCTGCGTACGCGGTCGAGCAGCACGGGCCAGGCGGAACCAGTCATGGGTTCTATTCTGGGGTGCGGCGTGAGGTAGGGCGAGTGCTCCACCCGCTGGGCGACGCCGCACCGGGCCACGTCACCACCGTGACCCGGGGCGTGTTCAACGGGTGCCCGTGAGCCGCGACCTCCGCCCGGCCACCCTCCGGTAACTTTTGCGCCACCTTGCTTCCCTACGCTGACCTGAGCGTGCGGGGTTGCTCAGCCATGTCCTGGCAATTGCGCGCGCACCCCATAACTCAAGAAAGGTTTGCGTCAACTCGTGGCTTGGTTTAGACGAACACCCCTCACAACAACGCTCGCAGCCGGGCTCTGCCTCGGCATTGCCGTCGGCGGCATCACCCTCGCACCCCAGTCCGCTCTCACCGCCAGCTACGCTGCGCCCGACACCGGCGGCCTCGACCTCGGTGGCCGTGATTCGAGCCTGCTCCGCGCAGAGACTCGCCAGCTCGCCCCCGGGCTGAAGGCCACAAGCTTCGACAGGCTGCAGGGCGAGGGCTGGGTAACGGGCGACGTGCTCATCGCCGACCTCGGCACCCCGACTCTGTCTATGGATGTGCGCGACTCGGGCAGCCTCACGAGGCCGGCCCCGGTGACTGAGCACACGCTTGGCGAACACGCCGTGGCCGCGGTCAACGGATCATTCTTTGACATCAACAACTCCGGTGTCGCGCAGGGCACGAACGTTTCATCGAGCGAGGGCGTAAAGACGACGAGCGGCTCGCCCGTTGAGAGCTTCACGCTGAGCGGCGGTATCGCGGCGATCCAGGCCCTGGCCTCGGCAGCCACCCTTGAAATCGGTGGCGCCACTCATGATGTCAGCACGGTGAACAACATCGGTATCCCCGCGAACGGCATCGGCTACTTCACACCGATGTGGGGCGAATACCCCGTCGCCCGGGCTATTGGTGGCCCGTCGAATATCGACCCGAAGTTTCTGCGCGTTGAGGTCGCCGACGGGGTCGTGACGCGCATCTCGTCTGATCTCGCTGAGATCACCGGGCCCACCGCCATCGCGGCCGGCACCGGGGTCGTGCTTGCGCGCGGCGATGCAGTTGACCTCTTCGCAGGCGTGAAGGCCGGCGACGCATTGCCCGTCACGGTCGCCGCGAGCTCCGACGTCGACCTCGCAATCAGCGGTAATCAGCGGCTCGTCATTGACGGCGCGGTCGTCGCAGAGGCAGGCAAGGGCGAGCCCCGCACCGCGGTCGGCGTGAGCGCCGACGGCAGCACGGTCTACGTCGTTTCCCTTGACGGGCGTCAGAGCCACTCACGCGGCATGGCGCTCGACGAGCTCGGAGAGTTCATGGTTGAGCTCGGCGCGCACAACGCGGTCAACCTCGACGGCGGGGGCTCAAGCACCCTGCTCATGCGCGAACCCGGCACGGACGCGCTGAGCGTCGGGAACGCGCCGTCTGACGGGCACCTGCGCAGTGTGCCGAACAGCCTCGTGTTCTCGTCGACGGCCCCAGACACTGGCCTTGTTGACGTCATGGTGGCCCCCGCGCCAAAGCTTGACGACGCAGACGCGGTCTTCCCCGGGTTCTCACGCACCGTGTCGGGCATCGGCCTCGACGCGAACCGCGGTGCACTCGCAACCGTGGGCGAGTTCTCGGTCACCGGTGACAACGCGACGCTCGCCGCCGTCGACGCCGACACCGCCAAGGTCACCGGCGTCGCCCCCGGCACAGCACCCGTCACGTTTACGGCAGAGGGCAAATCGGCGACCCGCGAACTGCGCGTGCTCGGCGACCTCGACAGGCTCCGCGCCAGCCAGAGCGTCATCGCCCTTGTCGACGAGAACGGCAGCGAGACCGTGACGATCACCGGCCTCGACAAAGACGGGTTCAGCGCGCCGATCGAGGCGTCAGACCTCACGGTGTCCGCGGGCGCAGACGTCTCAGTCGAGTCGCTCGACGGCAACACCTTCACGATCACCCCGCGGGTTGCCTCGGGTGCCGCGACAGTGTCGTTCTCGGCGGGCGACCGCCGCGTCGATGTCGCAGTAACCGTCGGCCTCGAAGAAGCCCCCGTGTCAGACCTCGCGAACGCGAAGGACTGGACCTTTCGTGCTGACCGCGCAACCGGCGAGATCGCGCAGACCACCGGGCCGAACGGTGAGGCCGCGCTGAAGCTCACCTACGACTTTGCCTCGTCAACGGGCACACGCGGTGCCTACGCAGTCGCGCCCGAACCGATTGAGATCGCTGGCCAGCCGAAGGCCCTCAAGATGTGGGTGCACGGCGACGGAAACAGCACCTGGCCGCGCCTGCAGATGAAGACCGGCGCGGGCACAACAATGAACATTGATGGCCCGCACACTAGCTGGACGGGCTGGCAAGAGCTCACCTTCAACGTGCCCGTCGGCACTGCGTATCCCCTCAAGCTTGAGCGGGTGCGCATGATGGAGACGTCAGCTGCGAAGCAGTACACCGGCGAGACGGCATTCGCAGGTATTCGCGCGGTCGTGGCCCCCGAGGTTGCACAGCCCGAGTCGCCGGTCGTGCACGACCCGCTCGTCGTCACCAACGGCACCGTCGACAAGCGCGCGCAGCGCATCGCCGTGATGAGCGACGCGCAGTTCGTGGCGCGCAACCCAGAAGGCGCGAACGTGCAGGGCGCGCGCCAGACCCTGCGCGAAATCCTCGCGGCGAAGCCGGAGATGTTTGTGATCACCGGCGACTTCGTCGACGAGGCCGCGCCCGAGGACTTCGACCTCGCGCGCAAGATCTTGGACGAGGAGATCGGCAACAAGCTCCCCTGGGTCTACGTGCCGGGCAACCACGAGGTCATGGGCGGTCCGATCGAGAACTTCATCGCCGAGTTTGGCCCGACGAAGACGAAGCAGCAGGTGGGCGGCACCCTGGTCATCACCCTGAACACCGCGAATGGTAACTTCAACAGCTCGGACAAGCAGCAGATGCGCTTCCTGGAAGACGCGCTTGCCGAGGCTGAGAACGACTCGACGATCACGGGCGTGCTCGTGTTCGCCCACCACCCGGTCGATGACCCGAAGAGCAGCAAGGATAGCCAGATCTCAGACCGCATCGAGGCGAAGCGGTATCAGGATCGGCTTGCGCAATTCCGTGCCGACACCGGCAAGTCAATCGCGTCGATCAACGGCCACGCCGGCGTCTTCCACGCGACGAGCCATGAGGGCGTATCGACGTTCCTCAGTGGAAACTCGGGCAAGTCACCGTCGAGCTCACCCGACAAGGGCGGTTTCACGGGCTGGGCGATGCTTGGGATCAACCCGAACTCGGGTGTCGTCGGGCACGATCCCGCCCCCGTGACGAGCCGCACCAACTGGCTCCAGACCGAAGTGAAGCCCCGAGTTGACGAGGTTACGCTCGGTGCGTCAGCTGCGGTCCCCTCGGCCATGACGGTCGGAGACACTGTCACGGTCGACGCCACGATCTCCCAAGACGGCGGACGCATTGTGCCCGTGCAGTGGCCGATGAGCGCAGTCTGGGACGGCGAAGCGGTTGTCATTGATGATGGCGCCGTAGAGACCGACAAACGTGGCATCGCGCTGAGCGCGAGCGTGAGCGAGTCGGCCGCCGAAAGCGTGGTCAGGTTCAACCCGTCGACGGGGGCGCTGACCGCAACCGGAGCGGGGCAGGCGACGCTTGCCGTCACGGTGAACGGTGTGACGAGCGAGCACACGATCGAGGTCTCGGGCGATACGACCGGCCCCGTGGATCCGGGTGGTCCCGGTGAGTCGGAGGGCCCGGGTGAGTCGGGGGACGGCGGCGATAACGGCAGCGGTACTAAGCCCGGTACCGGCTCCGTGGCAGGACCTGGGGCCGGGTCCGAGGGCGAGCACAACCTTGCGGCCACCGGTGGTCACGAACTGCAGTGGACGCTGGCCGCCGTCCTCGTGAGTGCGCTGCTCACCGTGGGAGGGCTGCTCGTGTTCTGGCGGCGCCGTTCGCCGAACAGCTGAGGGTACTGCCTCGAGAAGCAGGGGCAACGTGTGCCACTGTGGGTCAGCTCTGCGCTGCACCCTCAGTGGCACACGTCTTTCCGCGTCTTTGTCCGTGTCCGGCCCCGCCCGGGCGCCCAGCCCCGGTTTCAGACTGCGGCCCGCCGCGGTCGAGCAGCACGGGCCAGGCGGACCCAGTCATGGGTTCTATTCTGGGGTGCGCCCGTCGGATCGGCATCCGCGACCTCTCGCTCCGCCAGCGTCGCGGGAGTAGCATTACCAGTCCCTACCCCTCCGTCACCGTCGACGCAACGGGCGGACCGAGCGCGCGGAGCACCCCATGAGCGACACCACCTGCCACATGTCCATCTCGCTCGACGGCTTCGTCGCCGGGCCCAGGCAGAGTCTGGAGCACGGGCTCGGCGTCCGCGGCCACGAGCTGCATGCGTGGCACATGGGCGATACGCGGGCGACCAGCGCCGACGAGGTCGCGAACTCGTGGCTCATGCGCCCCCGCGGCGCCTACGTGATGGGCCGCAACATGTTCGGCCCGATCCGGGGCGAGTGGGAGCCAAGCTGGGAGGGGTGGTGGGGCGCTGAGCCGCCGTACCACGCGCCCGTGTTCGTGCTCACGCACCATCCTCGCGAGCCCATCGAACTGGCGGGCGGGACCACGTTCCACTTCGTCACCGACGGGTTTGATGCCGCCTACGCGCAGGCCGTTCAAGTTGCGGGGGATCGGGGTGTCGACATCGCGGGCGGCGCGTCCACCGTTCGCCAGGCGCTCGCCGCAGACGTCATCGACGAGCTCGTGCTCGACGTCGCGCCCGTGCTGCTCGGGGCGGGGGAGCGGCTGTTCGACGGCGTCGCAGCGTTCCCGTTCGAGCCTGTTGAGACGCTTCACTCGCCGCTCGCGACCCACATCCGGTATCACCGGGCCGGCGGCTAGTTCGGCGGCTAGTTCGGCGGCTAGTTCGGCGGCTAGTTCGGTGGCTAGTTCGGCGGGTGCCTCAGCATGGGCCGAGGTGCCGCACACGCGACGCCGCGCGGCCGCTGCGTCGCCGGAGCGTCACCGCGGCGGCGCCATAGCTCCGCCGTGGCGCAGCCCGAGCGCGTGCTCGGCAGCGTGCACGCGCCCCGAATGTCGGCGTTGCCACCGCCCGCCCGTTTATTCCTCTGTGACGAACCGTGTCGAAGTGTGACGGGATCGGACGCGAACCGCGGCGCCGACACGTAACAAGACTTTCGCTTTAGTTATGTCTCCCATTAGATTCTGTCCAAGTTGTCGGGCTGAATCACAGCCCGCGAATGGGCAGGGAGCGTGGCGAAGTGGGAGCACGGACAGCAATCGTTGGGGGTGGCGGGGGGCCGCTGGCGGCCGGGGACCCTCACCCAGGAGCCGCGGCGACGCGCGGGGTCTCGCCGGGCGACCCCGACACCGACCTCGCCGGTCACCGGGTGTCGCGGGTCGCGTTCGGCGCGGCCCGGCTCACCGCCGGCGACGGCTGGGGTACCCCGGAAGACCCCGAGGCCGCGAAGGATCTGCTCCTCGCCGCCGTCGACGCCGGCTTCAGCTACGTCGACACCGCCGACGCGCTCGGCCCCGGCGTCAGCGAGCGCCTCATCGGCGAGGCCATCGGCAACCGCGCTGACGTGCTCGTCGCGACGAAGGTTGGCATGCTCCGCCCATCGGCAGACGCGTGGGGCGTGCTCGGCAGACCCGACTACCTGCGCCAGCAGATCCAGCTCAGCCTGCAGCGGCTGCGCCGCGACCGCATCGACCTGCTCTACCTCCACCGCGTCGACCCGACCGTGCCGCTCGCCGAACAGCTCGGGGCGCTCCAGGAGGCGCGCGACCGCGGCGACGTCGGCGCGATCGGCGTGAGCGAACCCTCCGCCGCGCAGCTCGACGCGGTGCTCGAGCTCGAGCCGGGCCTCGCCGCCGTGCAGAGCCTGTTGAACGTCGCGGCGAGGCAGAACGGCGAGATCGCCGCGCGCCTGGAGCGGCTCGGGATCCCGTTCGTCGCGTACTGGCCGCTCGTCGGCCGCGGGCTCAGGGCCGAGCACAAGCAGCTGCTGTTCGCCGAGCTCCAGCGCATCGGGCAGACCGTCGGCCTGAGCGCGCACCAGCTCAGCCTCGCCTGGATCTTCTCGGCGCACCCGAACGCGCTCGCCGTCGCGGGATCGCGCTCACTCGTCCATCTCGTGCAGAACCAGCAGGCCGCCGGCACCCGACTGGACTCCTGCGTCAGCTCCGAGGTCGAGGCCGCCGTCCAAGCGGTGCTCGGCGACACCCCATTCGACCCCCGCTTCCCCGAGGAGAACTCATGACCACCACCGCACCCACCGCCGCCAAGCCCCGCACCGGCACCGACCCGCTCGCGACCTACCTCGCCTACGCGGAGACGGAGCAGGCGCCGGGTGGCCATGCGGGCGGCGACGCCGGCGCAGGATCCTCCCCGGTCCTCACCGCCGCAAGCCCGTTCGGCGGCGCACCGGAGGCCCTGCACGGCAGGATCGTCGACCGCGTCGAGGCCGCCCGCGACGAGCTGCGGGCCCTCGCGGTCGCGCTGTTCGAGGACCCGGAGATCGGGTTCGAGGAGCACCGGAGCGTCGCCCGCATCGCCGAGCTGCTTGCCGCAGGCGGCCACCAGGTCGAGACCGGGTCGTTCGGCCTGCCGACGGCGTTCCGCGCGAGCGTCGGGTCGGGGTCGCCGCACTTCGCGATCGTCGCCGAGTACGACGCGCTGCCTGGCATCGGGCACGCCTGCGGCCACAACATCATCGCCGCGGTCGCGGCGGGCGCCTTCGCGGCACTCGCGCCCGAGGTCGCGGCGCTCGGCGGCAAGCTGAGCATCATTGGCACGCCGGCCGAGGAGGGCGGCGGGGGCAAGGAGCATGTGCTGCGAGCGGGCGGCTTCGACGGCGTCGACGCGGCAGGGATGGTGCATCCGTCGGTCGGCTCCGAGGTTTCGCCGATCTACGGCTCGGGCACGAGCGGCGTGCGGCGACTGCGGGTGCGCTACCACGGCAGGGCCGGGCACGCGGCGGCGAGCCCCCAGCTCGGGCTCAACGCGCTCGACGCCGTCGTCACCGCCTACCAGTCGATCGCGCAGCTGCGCCAGCACATCCTGCCGATCGACCGCATCCACGGCATCATCACGAACGACGGCGCCGCAGCGAACGTGGTGCCCGACCTCGCGGAGGCCGAGTTCCTCGTGCGCTCGAGCGAGATCGACACGCTGAAGGTGCTCACCGAGCGCGTCATCGACGCGCTCGAGGCGGCAGCGCTCGCGACAGGCACGACCGCCGAGATCGACGTCGACTTCGAGCCGCCGTACCTGCCGCTGAATCCGAACGTGCTGCTCACGAAGCACTGGGCCAGGCGCCTCGAGACCCGCGGCCGGGTCGTCCCGCTGACGCCCGCGCGCGTCAGGCTCGGCGGCCCCTCCACCGACATGGGCAACGTGAGCTGGGCGATCCCGGCGGTGCACCCGGCGCTCGGCCTCGGCGGCCCGGCCGACGTGGCGCCGCACAACGCCGCGTTCGCGGAGTCCACGGTCGAGCCGCCGGCGTTTGACGCGCTCGTCGACGCCGCGATCGCGCTCGCGGGCCTCGCCGCCGACTACCTCGCGGACGGCGGGCTTCGGGCCGCGGTGCGGGAGGAGTTCGATGCGAACGGCGGCGTCAGGCGGTGGACGTCGTGAGCGCGGCCACGCTCACGGGGGAGCGCCGGGGCGCCGCCGGCGGGCCTGTCGCGGCACCCGATGAGGATCGCCGGGGCGCACCCCGCTGGCCCCGCATTCTGCTGCGCAGCCTCGTCGATCTCGTGCTCGTCGTCTGGCTCGCCGCGACGATCGCGTTCCTCGCGCTCCGCCTCATTCCCGGCGACCCGCTCGACGTGTTGCTCTCGGGTGTGCAGGACGCGACGCCCGAGATGCGCGCCGAGATCGCCGCGCACTATGGCCTCGACCGGCCGGCGATCGTGCAGTACTTCGGCTACCTCTGGGGCGTCGTGCAGGGTGACCTCGGCACGAGCTACCACCGCGGCTCGCCCGTCACGCAGGTGCTCTTCAGCGAGCTCGGCCCCACCGTCGAGCTGACGGTCGCGGCGATGCTCGTCGCCGTCGTCGCTGCGGTCGCGCTCGCCCTCGCGACGAGCGGCCAGCGGCCAGGCGTGCGGCTCGCGGCGCAGGGCCTCGAGGTTGTCGCGGTGTCGGTGCCGTCGTTCTGGCTCGGCATCGTGCTCATGACAGTCTTCTCGTTCGGGCTCAAGTGGGTGCCAGCGTTCAGCGGGGACTCGCCGGCCGGGCTGATCCTGCCCGTCGTCACGCTCGCCGTGCCGCTCGTCGGCGTCATCACGCAGCTGCTCCGCGAGCGCGTCGAGCATCAGCTGCACGAGCCCTTCGTCACGACGGTGCGGGCCCGCGGGGTGAGCGAGGCGCGGCTGCGCTCGCAGCACCTGCTGCGCCACGCGAGCGTGCCCGTGCTCACCCTGAGCAGCATCATCTTCGGGTCGCTGCTCACGGGCACCGTCGTCATCGAGACGCTGTTCGCGCGGCCCGGCATCGGCCGCGTCATCGTGCTCGCGCTGCAGGACCGCGACGTGCCCGTCGTGCTCGGCTTCGTCGTCTTCGCCGCCGTCGTCTTCATCGTCATCAACACCGTCGTCGATCTGCTGCTTCCGCTCAACGACCCGCGACTCAAGGGGGCATGATGGTCAGCCGTATCGTCCGCGACCAGCGCCCCGATGGGGGAGGCGCGGCGGCGTCCCTGGCGCCGGGCCAGCGTCGGCCGGCCCGCGCGCCACGGAGCGCCCGGGCGGGCAAGCCAGGCCGCCCACCGGTCGGCGTGCTCGTCGCGCTTGGGGTGTTCGCGCTGCTCGTGGTCGCCGCCGTCGCGCCGTCGCTCGTCGCGCCGCAGAGCCCGCTCGCGAGCGACCCCGCGAACTCGTTCGCCGGGCCGAGCGCCGAGCACTGGCTCGGCACCGATCAGCTCGGCCGCGACCAGTTCTCGCGGCTCGTGCACGGCGCGAGGTACTCGATCCTGCTCGGGATCGGTGCGACCCTCATCGGCCTCGCCGGTGGCATCGTGCTCGGCGTCGTCGCCGGCTACGCGCGCGGCACCTGGGATCGCGCGATCACCCGCCTCCTCGACGTGCTGCTCGCGTTCCCCGACGTGCTCGTCGCGCTCGTAACCATCACGGTGCTCGGGCCGGGCGAGTGGAGCCTCATCTGGGCGGTCGGGCTCGGCCGCATCCCCGGCTCGGCGCGCCTCGTGCGAGGCGAGGTGCTGCGGGTGCGCGAGACCGGGTTCGTGCGCTCCGGGATCGGCCTCGGCCTGAGCCCCGCGCGCCTCGTCGTGCGCCACGTGCTCCCGAACAGCCTCGGCCCGGTGCTCGTGCACGCGGTGCTCGGGGTCGGCGTGAGCATCATCTTCGGCGCCTCGCTGAGCTTCCTCGGGCTCGGGGCGGTGCCGCCGACGCCCGAGTGGGGGCTCATGCTCTCGGAGGCCAGGCAATACCTGAGCATCGCGCCGTGGGTGGCGATCTGGCCGGGCCTACTCATCACCATCACCGTCGTCTCGATCACGGTCGTCGGCCGCTTCGCGCAGCAGCGCTTCATCACGAAACGGAGTTCGCTATGACACACGCCAGCGCAGCGCACGCCCCCGCCGGGCAGGCCTCGGCGCCGCCGATCGCCGACGTGTGCGGTCTCACCGTCTCCTTCGGCGGGCAGGTCGCCGTGCGCGACGTCTCGTTCAAGCTCACCCCCGGCAAGTGCGTCGCCCTCGTCGGGGAATCAGGATCGGGCAAGTCGGTCACCGCCCGCAGCCTCCTCGGCCTCGTCGGGCGCGGCGCCGACGTGCGCGCCGACAGGCTGCGCCTCGGCGAGCGCGACCTCCTCGGGCTCTCCGCTCGGGAGTGGCTCGCGGTGCGCGGCTCGGAGGTCGGGTTCGTGCTGCAGGACGCGCTCGTCTCACTCGACCCGCTCATGCGAGTCGGCAGGCAGGTCACCGAGGCGATCACCGCTCGCGGGCGGCTGCGCGGCGCCGCCCGCGCCGAGCGCGCCATCGACCTCCTCGAGCGGGCCGGCGTCCCCGAGCCTGAGCTTCGGGCGCGGCAGTACCCGCACGAACTGTCAGGCGGGCTGCGCCAGCGCGCGCTCATCGCGAGCGCGGTCGCGGGCGACCCCGGCCTGCTCATCGCCGACGAGCCGACGACGGCGCTCGACGTCACCGTGCAGGCGCAGATCCTCACCCTGCTCGGGGAGCTGCGCTCCGGCGGCACCGGGCTGCTGCTCGTGAGCCACGACCTCGCGGTCGTCTCGCAGCTCGCCGATGAGATCCTCGTGCTGCATCGCGGCGAGGTCGTCGAGCAGGGCAGCGCCGACTCGGTGCTCGGCTCGCCCCGCACGGCGTACACGAAGACGCTGCTCGCGGCGATCCCGGCGGAGCGTCCCCGGCGCGAGCCGGCACCGACCCCGGCGGCCGCGGCGGGCGCCGTCGAGCCGGGCGCCCCCGCCCGGCGGCCGCCGGTGCTCCAGGCGCTGAACCTGCGCAAGCAGTACGCGCGGCCGGGCGGCGGGCACACCGCCGCGCTCGACGGCGTCTCGTTCGCGCTGAACCGCGGCGAGACGCTCGGCATCGTCGGCGAATCAGGCTCGGGCAAGTCGAGCGCGGCGAACGTCGTGCTCGGATTCACGGACCCCGACGCGGGCGAAGTGCTGCTCGACGGCGAGGTGTGGTCGGCCGCGCGCGAGCGCGACCGGCGCCCCAGGCGGCACCGCATCCAGGCGATCTCGCAGGATCCGCTCGGCTCGTTCGACCCGCGGGCCGACGTGCGGGCGATCCTCACCGAGGCGCTCGCGGCCGTCGGTGTCCCACGCGCCGAGCACACCGACCGCGCCGTGGCGCTCCTCGAACAGGTCGGGCTCGGCGCCGAACACCTCGCGCGCAACCCGCTCGAACTCTCCGGCGGGCAGCGGCAGCGGGTGGCGATCTCGCGGGCACTCGCGACCGACCCCGAAGTGATCGTCTGCGACGAGGCGGTCTCCGCGCTCGACGTGTCGGTGCAGGCGCAGGTGCTCGACCTGCTCACCGAACTGCAGCGCCGCCTCGGCGTCTCGCTGCTGTTCATCTCGCACGACCTCGGCGTCATCCGCAGCATCGCCGACGAGGTCATCGTCATGCGCGGCGGCCGGGTCGTCGAGGCAGGCCGCACCGAGCAGGTCTTCACGGCCCCGCAGCACGACTACACCCGCGAACTCATCTCCGCGATCCCGCGCCTCCGGGGCGCCGGGAGCGCGGGTCCTGGCCCAGCACACCCCTCCGAACCATCAGCAGCATCCACCGAAAGAACGACAACATCATGAACCGAAGACTCATCACCATCCCCGCGCTCGCCGCCACCGCGCTCCTCGCGCTGTCGGCCTGCACGACCGCCGGGGCGAACGCCGGGGAGGCTGGCGGCGAGCCGTCGACGCCCACGCCCGGCGGCACCCTCACCTACTTCGCGAACACCGAGCCGCCCGTGTGGGACGGCCAGCGCATCCCGAGCCTGAACGCGAACTCGATCAACAGCTCAATCTTTGACACCGTCGTCGCGCAGGCCGACGACGGCACCTACAAGCCGGGGCTCGCGACGACGTGGGAGATCAGCGACGACGGCCTCACGTACACGTTCACGCTGCGCGACGACGTCACGTTCCACGACGGCACGCCCTTCAACGCTGAGGTGTTGAAGCAGAACCTCGACCGGCCGCTCGCCGAGCCCGACCTTGCGACGGTCTCGACAGGGATCGCGTCGACGAAGGTCGTCGACGAGCACACGCTCGAGGTCGTGCTGAGTCGACAGAACGCGGCGTTCGTGCACGCGCTGTCGACGCCGCACTGGCCGATCTACTCGGGCAAGGTGCTCACTGAGCACACGTCGGCAGAGCTCGCCGCCTCGCCCGAACTGTCGATTGGCACGGGCGCGTTCAAGGTGAGCGACTACCAGAAGGGCTCGAAGCTCGTGCTCGAGCGCAACGAGGACTACGACTGGGCGCCCGAGACGTGGGAGCACGACGGGCCAGCGTACCTCGACGAGGTCGTCATCCAGTTCGTGCCCGAGACGCAGGCTCGCATCGGCGCGCTCACCTCGGGTCAGGCCGACGCGATCGACCAGATCCCGCCGCTGAACATTCCCGAGGTCGAAAGCGCCGGGCTCACCGTGCTCGAGAAGGACAACACGGGCACCCCGTACTACGTGGCGCTCAACCCGAACCTCGCGCCCTTCGACGACAAGAACGTGCGCCTCGCCTTCCGCGAGTCCGTCGACATCGACGGCCTCCTCAAGGGCGTCTACGCTGGCGTCTACGAGAAGGCGTGGAGCACCACGCTGCCCGGCACCCCGCCCGAGGGCTCGTTCGACGAGACCCTCAAGGGCAGTTGGGGCTTCGATCCCGAGCACGCCGCCGAGCTACTCGACGCGGCGGGCTACACCGAGGTCGACTCCGACGGCTACCGGGTGAAGGACGGGGAGCGGCTCACGCTGCGCTGGAGCGTTGACAGCCTGTACCAGCAGACCGACCAGCGGCAGCAGCTCGGCGAGGCGATCGCGTCGTCGCTGAAGGACGCCGGCTTCGAGGTCATCCGCACCCCCTACGACACGGCCGCGTATACCGCCCAGCTTGCCAAGGGCGAGCACCACCTCGCGGACTCGTCGCGCGGGTTCGCCGACGTCGGCACCTCGGTCTACCCGTTCACGACGGGCGGCATTCCGAGCTCGAACGGCGGCTCCGGCATCAACTACGGCCTGCTCAGCGACCCGGCCATCGACGACGCCTACGCCGTGATCAGCAGCTCGCTCGACCCCGATAAGCGCATCGCGGCCGCGAAGCAGGTGCAGCATCGCATCATCGACGAGGGCTACGTCGTGCCGATCTACGTGCCGAAGAAGATCGTCGGCACGACCGACAGCGTCAACGGCTGGAAGTTCGACGCCGTCGGCTACACCGACTCGTTCTTCGACGTCTGGCTGACCAAGTAGGCCCGCCACGGCCACACCCGAAAGGAACTTCGCAATGCCACGAATCGACCTCTTCTACTACGGCGACACCTCGCCCGGCCAGTCGCCCGCCCAGCTCTACCGCGAGATCGAAGAGCAGATCGTGCTCGGCGATCAGCTCGGCTACCACGGCGCGTGGGTGACCGAACACCACTTCCAGGCGCGCGGCGAGGTGCCAGACCCGCTCACGCTGTTCGCGCGGCTGAGCGGCACGACCGAGCGCATCCGCCTCGGCACCTCGATCGCCTGCGCGCCGTACTACCACCCGATCCGGCTGGCCGAGCAGGCGGCGCTCGTCGACGCGCTCTCGGGCGGCAGGCTCGACCTCGGCGTCGGCACCGGGATGACGACCCCCGAGCTCGCGGCCGTGTGGGGGTTCCAGCCCGACGACGCGGCCCGGCGCGCGAAGGAGGTCCACGAGATCCTCACCCAGGCCTTCGACGACGGCGTCGTGAACTACGCCGGCGAGTTCTACAACTACTCCGACGTGCGCATCTCGCCGCCCGCTGGCCGCCCGGCCAGCGACCTCATCTGGACGGCGGCGGGCCGCAACGCGATCCCGCTCGCGACCGCCCACGGGTTCCGACTGATGATCCCGAGGCCGCTGCCACTCGCGCAGCGGCTGCAGATCAACGCGGAGTATCGCGCGGCGGTGCCCGGCGGCGAGGTCATCCACCTCCGCTCCGGGCTCGTCGGCCCGACCCGCGAGCTCGCCCGCGAGCGCGCCGTCGAGTTCCTCCGCGAGTACGCCGCCGTCTACCTCCGCACCGACTGGCGTGGCGGCCCGGACAGCGAGGCCTTCGACGACATCGCCGAGAAGCTGTCGTTCGCCGTCGGCACCGCCGAGGAGGTCGCCGACAAGATCTGGGAGTGGACCGAGCAGTTCGGGGGTACCGAGGAGACCGCGATCCAGTTCCACGGCCCCCACGCCGCGCACGCGCACGCGCTCGAATCCATCGAGCTTTTCGCCACGCAGCTCGACGCGCTGCAGGCAGACGCCCCGCGCACGAGCGTCGCGTGGGAGGACCGGGGGATCCCCGACCGGCCGGTGCCCGCGGGCCTCACGCCGTACACCGACAGCGTCGGCGACCCGGACGTGCGCCGGCTCGTCGGGGCGCAGGCCACGGCGCCGGCCGCGGCCAGCTGACAGACCCCGGAGCCGCACCCCGGGCCGCTGACAGACCCCAGAGCCGAACCCCGGGCCGCGCGCCGGCCCGCCGAATCGAACGAACCAGGAGAACCCCATCATGACCACCACACCAGCCCGCCCCGCCGAGCCCCTGCACCCGCAGGCCGGCACGCGCAGCCCGCTCGGCTCAACCGACATCGGCGAGCGCCTGCGCATCGGCTTCATCACCCACTTCGACCAGAGCGAGGACACCGCCTCGATCTACCGCGAGAACATCCGCCTCGTGCAGGCGCTCGAGGAACAGGGATACGACAGCGCCTGGATCGCGACCCGGCATTTCGGCAGCGGCTGGGCCGCCGCGCCAAGCCCGTATGGCCTGCTCGGCGCGCTCGCCGCCTCCACCGACCGCATCGGGCTCGGCACCGCGGTGCTCCCGATCATCTTCGACGACGCGGTGCGCGCGGCCGAGGAGCTCTCGGTCATCGACCATCTCGCGGGGCACCGCCTGCTCGTCGGGCTCGGCAAGGGGGTGCCGAGCGACTCGTACCAGGTGTTCGAGGCCTACTCGCCCGACCGCGACCAGAGCTTCAGCGAGAAGATCGAGACCCTGCACTGGGCGCTCGAGGGGAGCCAGGTCGAGGGCGGATCCCAGTCGATCTACCCGGCGAATACCTCGCTGCAGGGGCGGCTCTTCCACGGCAGCTCGAACGACGCGACGATCCGGTACGCGGCCGAGCGTGGCGACGGCTTCATCCTCGAACGCTTCGGCAACGGGCCCGAGCGCGAGCCTGGAGAGCGGCAGACGTTCCAGCGCCGCCAACTGCGCACCGTGCTCGACTACCGGCGCGTGTTCCGCGAGACGTGGGGCGAGAGCCGCACCCCCTATGTGGTGACCTCGCGCAGCGCGTACCCGGGCGTCACGACCGAGGCCGCGCTCGCCGAAGCCTCGACCACGGCGGCGCGCTGGAACGAATACGCGGGGATCCTCGGCCGCGTGAACCCCGCCTACTCGCCCGCCGACCAGCTGCTCTCCGACAACTTCGTGTGGGGCGACCCGCAGGCGCTCGCCGCCGACCTGCTCGCAGACCCGACGGTGCTGCTGAGCGACGAGCTCGTGCTCGGCATCCATCCCGCTTTGCATTCGGTCGACGAGACGATCGCGAAGGCGAAGATCCTGCTCGACGAGGTCGTGCCGCTCGTGCGCGAGGGGTGGACGACGGGACGGGCCGAGCTGCTCGCCGCCGAGGAATCGCAGGTCGCGTCATGAGTCTCGTCGCGCGCGCGGAGGTGGCAGAAGAACAGGTCGCGGGGGCCGGCGAGGCGCGGGCCGCCGATCCTGAACGCCGGGAGCCGGGCGAGGCGCTCACCCGCGACTGGCGGGCGTGGCAGCGGGAACGGCTCGCGGCGGCGACCGCCCCGCACGGGCCCGCGGCCCTCGTGCTCACCCAGTGGGTGACGGGCGCGGAGCCGCGGGAGGTCGCGGGGCTGCCGGGCCGCTGGGCGGCGGTGGACGGCGTGCTCACCGCGACGGGGTTCGCGACCGGCGACTACCTGCTCCCGGGCGGCGCCGCGGCCACCGCGCCGCTGTGGCTCGGCGACCCGGCCGTGACGCCCGGGGCTTCCCCCGAAGTGACCTCCGGTGGAGCGCTCGTGCGCCCGTTCGCGCGTGAGGGGGTGCTCGCGGTGCGGGTCTTCGACCCCGAAGCTCCGGGGCGGGTCGGGCTCGACGCGATTGACGCCTTCGCGCCCGACGCGGACTGGATCGTGCCCGCGCGCTTCGAACCGAACCAGCGCACCGTGCCGGTCGAGCTCGCCGACGGGCACCGAACGCTCGCCGACACCTCTGGCGACTTGGTCTTTGAACTCGCCGGAGCCGAGCACCGGCTCGCAGGGGCGCTCCGCGGGGGAGCGATCTCGGTCGTCTTCGGCGACGCGACGAACGGGGTCGAGAGCTACGGCTTCAGGTTCCTCACGGTGCCCGCGCCAGACGCAGCCGGCCGCACCGCGGTCGACTTCAACCGGGCCTACCTCCCGCCATGCGCGTTCAGCGACCAGTTCGTGTGCCCGCTGCCGGCGCCGGGGAACCGGCTCCCCGTCAGGATCGCCGCGGGCGAGCGCACCGTGCGGCGCCGTGAGACGGCGCAGGTCGAGGGCGGCGAGGCTGGCGATGCTGACGAGAAGGCGCGCACGCGGCGGTACCGCGACGTCATGGGCGCGTTTCCGTCTGGCGTGACCATCGTCACGACGCAGGGCGAGGACGGACCGGTCGGGTTCACCTGCCAGTCGTTCTATAGCGTCTCGATCGACCCGCCGCTCGTGTCGTTCTCGATCGCCCGCACCTCGAAGAGCCTCGCCGCCGTGCGGGCGAGCGGGCGGGTCGTCATCAACTTCCTCGGTGCCGCCCAGCGCCATCTCAGCGCCCAGTTCGCCCGCTCCGGCACCGACAAGTGGTCCGGGGTCGCCTGGACGCCGGCCGCCGACAACGGATCACCGGTGCTCGACGAGGTCACCGGCTGGGTCGCGGGCGACATTGAGCGCGAGATCGAGGCGGGCGACCACCTCATCTTCCTCGTGCGCGTGAGCGCCCTGCACACGGCGCCCGACGTGGAGCCGCTCGTCTTTCACCGCGGGAGCTACCGGGAACTCGAGTACATGATCTAGCGCGGTCGGCGCCCGGAGGCCTGGCGCCGGCCGCGCCACACGGTGAGCCAGGCGACCGCGCTCGCGAGCGTGAGCTACCGTTGAAGAACGCGTCCGCCGCACAGTCATCGTGAGGGAAGCAAATGACGAGACGACCACCGCCCGTCCGCCGAGTTGGGGCCGCCGCGTGGCGGGTAGCCGTCGCGGTGGGCTCGCTCTGGGTGGGACTCGTGATCCTCACCGCCGTGGTGCCGCCGCACAGCGACCCCTCGGACGCGGGCACGCTCGCGATCAGGATCGGCGCGGGAGTCGCGCTCAGTGCGCTTACGCTGCTCGTGATTGCGCTCCTGGCGCGGTACGCCGACGGTCTGCGGCTCAATGACGTGGGGCTTACATCGTTGCGCAGTGGCTGGCGGCTCGCTGTCTGGGGAGCGCTCCTATGGGTCGTTCCGGCCGCGGCCAGCTTTGGCGCGCTCGCGCTCTTCGGAAGACCGCTTCGCGCGACCGTCTCCGCAGGGGAACTCGTGCAGACTGTCGGGCTCGTGCTCGTCGCCGTGTTGCTGGCCGAAGCGATCCCTGAGGAAGCGATCTTTCGCGGCTACGTGACGACCGCGCTCGGTGCCGTGACACGTGGGTGGGGCACCATTGCCGTTCAGGCGGTGTTGTTTGTGCTCTTCGCCGGGATGATCCGACAGAGCTGGGACCCGACAGACCTCTCACTCTTCCTCGCGATGGGGGTTGGATTCGGGTACCTCCGGATGATCACGGGATCATTCTGGGCTTCGATCGGTTTTCACGCGGCCTTCCAGACAGGCTCCCAGCTCGTCCTGAGCCACAGCGTTATTGAGTTCTTTGGAGGCGTCGGGCTCGCGATGCTCGCCCTCGGCATGATCCCGTTCACTGTGGCCGCGATCGTCGTGAGTAGCGCGGGTGTGCCGCGCTGGTTCGCCCGAAGCTAGACGCTTCGCGCTCGGCCCCGAGAGTCGCCAGCCGTGCCTGATCGACTTGCGGGGAATCTGGTGCGCATGGCCTCGGGGTCGTCGGATCTACGCTGTCCTCTCCGGGCGATTGGCAGTGCCGCGCTTCGTATCCGCGTCACGGGCGGCTTTATTGGCTTGGTGGACCATGACCGCGAGTACAGGCAGGGTGAGGATTACGGGCGTCCAAAACGTCACGATGAACTTGTCTTCGGGTAGCGCAATGAGAAGTGCTCCCGCGAACGCCCACAGTACTGCGAGGCTGAGCATGAACGGCGCAGTTTTGCGGTTTCCGGCATACCACGCAGCCTCGGAACGCGTGGTGGCGCGCGTTCGCAACCCGACGGCGTCGTTGGGTTTGATCTTGTCTACTCGAACAAGCAGCCCAACGACCAGGAGTGTCACCGATACGACGATTAGGAGTACTCCTGTGAGCATTGCCGTGGTCTCCTTCGCTGAGTGACTGTCTGCTGAGCGGTGTGGCGACACGATGAAGCTTCGTGCCCCTTCCCACGCTAACGAGCTGCGCGCGATCTCGTCAACATCTGTCGTGAAGGTGCTTGGGGTGATGTGTGCGCGACCCGGCTTGCACCGGCAAACTCCCTGCGTGCCCCCAGTAGAATGGACACGCTTGACCGCCGGAGTAGCCGGGCAACCGCGCCGGTCGGTGATGCGATCAATCACAGTAATGGCATATCCATTGGGTGCCGTTTAATTGCACGGGAGTGCAGACAGGAAACCGATATCCATGGCGAAGTATCGAGTGCAAAACCCCGCAACGGGTGAGATTATCGAGAGCTTCGAATCCGCGACCGACGCGCAGGTCGAGCAGCAGCTCGCAGCCGCCGATTCGGTCTACCGCGAGTGGCGTGAGCGCAGCGTGCAGGAGCGCGCAGCGGTCGTCAAGCGCGTCGCAGAGATCTTTGCGGAGCGCCGCGAGGAACTCGCGGAGATCATCGCCCTCGAGATGGGCAAGTCGATCGCTGAGAGCCTCGACGAGGTCGATTTCGCGACCGACATCATCGAGTACTACGCGGTCTACGGGCCGGGGCTCATCACCGACTACGAGATCCCGAGCACGATCCCGGGCAAGGCCGTCATGGAGCATCTGCCCGTCGGCGTGCTGCTCGGTGTCATGCCGTGGAACTTCCCGTACTACCAGGTCGCCCGGTTCGCGGCGCCGAACCTGGTGCTCGGCAACACGATCCTGCTGAAGCATGCCGACATCTGCGCGAAGTCGAACCTCGCCATCCAGGAGATCATGGAGCAGGCCGGCGTGCCCGTCGGCGGCTACCAGGCTGTGTTCACCTCGCACGAGCAGATCGCGACGATGATCGCCGATCCGCGCGTCCAGGGTGTCTCCCTTACCGGGTCCGAGCGTGCTGGCGCGATTATCGGCGCGCAGGCCGGGACCCACCTGAAGAAGGCCGTGCTTGAGCTCGGCGGTATCGACCCGATGGTCGTGCTCGACAGCGACAACGTCGCAGAGATCGCGAAGACCGCGTGGGAGTTCCGCACCTACAACGGTGGCCAGGTCTGCAACTCGAATAAGCGGATGATCGTCATGGCGGATATCTATGACGAGTTCGTTGCCGAGCTGAAGAAGCTCGCCGAGGGCCTCACGCCCGGCGACCAGCTGAACCTGGGGGAGGGCGAGTACGCTCCGCTCTCGACCCGTGCCGCAGCAGAGACCGTCAATGCCCAGGTGCAGCGCGCGATCGAAGAGGGCGCGACGCTTGAGGCTGGCGGCGTGCTCTCTGACGGTCCCGGCGCCTACTACTCGCCGGCCGTGCTCACGGGCGTGCCGCGTGATTCCGAGTCGTACCAGGAGGAGATCTTCGGGCCGGTCGCGACCGTGTACAAGGTGCACAGCGATGAAGAAGCGCTCGAGCTCGCGAACGACTGCGCGCTCGGCCTCGGCGGCTCCGTGTTCTCGACCGATGAGGCTCGTGCGGCGCGCGTCGCTTCAAAGCTCGAGGTCGGCATGGCGCACGTGAACATCATCGCGGCTGAGGCCGCGGAGATCCCGTTCGGTGGAGTGAAGCGCTCCGGCTTCGGCCGCGAGATGGGCCCCGTCGGCATCGGTGAGTTCGCGAACAAGCGGCTCTACTTCGTGTCGGCCTAACGGTCGCCGCATAGCGCACGGTGGGGGTGCGGGCTCCGGCCCGCACCCCCACCTTCTGTCTCTGAGCACGCTCAAAGACAGAAGGTTACGTCCCACTGTCGCGTTCTGCAGGGCGAGCGGGAATACTGAGGGTCATGAGTGCTATCGATGAAGATACGAATCCACCGCCTCGCCAGAGCAGCCTGAAGACGCTCGTCGGCACCGGCGTAGGCAACGCCGTCGAATGGTTCGATTGGAACGTGTACGCGACGTTCGCCGTGTATTTCTCGACGCAGCTGTTCAACTCGGAGAACCCACAATCCGCTTTCCTGCAAACGATGGCTGTCTTCGCTGTTGGGTTCGTCGCTCGGCCGTTCGGAAGCTTCGTGTTCGGTTGGATCGGTGATCGTATTGGACGCAAACAGTCGTTGACGCTCGCGGTGCTCGCCGCCTCACTCGGTTCGCTCATCATCGCCCTCTGCCCGACCTACGAGCAGATGGGGTGGGTGGCCTCCGCGCTGCTGGTGTTCGCGCGCCTGGTGCAGGGTCTCGCGCACGGCGGCGAGATGCCCTCGGCGCAGACCTACCTCGCGGAGCACGCGCCGCGTGAACGACGTGGGCTCTTCGCGAGCTCGATCTACATCTCGGGCACGATCGGCCTGCTCGCAGGTCTCGGGCTCGGGCTGCTGCTGCAGGCGCTGCTCACCCCGGAAGAGATGAACGTCTGGGGCTGGCGGGTGCCGTTCGCGCTTGGCGCTGTGCTCGGCCTCATCGCCCTCTGGATTCGCTCGTCGATGAGCGAGTCGGAGGTCTTTGAAGAACACAAGACGCAGACGCGCGCACTCGAGATCCCTCAGGAGCACGTCTTCGTCTCGGTGATGAAGAACTGGCGAACTGGTCTGCGAGTCATCTTCATGACCGCAGGGCTCACTGTCTCGTACTACATCTGGTCGGTCACGATGGCCTCGGTTGCGCAAACGTCGTTCGGCTTTGACGCTCAGGATGCGTTTGGCGCCTCGCTAATCGGGAATGTGTTTCTCATCATTGTGCTGCCGTTCTGGGGATGGCTGTCCGACATCTGGGGCAGGCGTCCGACGATGATTGTTGGTCTTGCTGGAAGTGCGCTGCTGTATATCCCGATGGTGAATCTCATGTCTGGCGGGCAGTTTTGGCAGCTGACGGTTGCGATCTGCGTGCAGGTCGGCTTGCTGGCTGGGTTCCTATCGCATGCCCCGGCGACGTACGCAGAGATGTTCCCCACGGGGCAACGGACATCGGGGTTCGGCATCTACTACGCCATTGCGATCGCCGCGTTTGGCGGGACCGCCGGGTATGTGTTCACGTGGGTGAACAACCCCGTAGGCTTCGCGCTATATCTCATCCCGCTGCTCGTAATCGCTGTCGTGGTGATCTGGTTTATGCCCGAAACGAAGGGCAAGGATCTCGCGGACGGCTAGATTGAGGGGCGATAGAGGGTTCCGGCGAGCGCTACGGCCGGCGCTGCTTGACCCCGCCTAGGGCTTGCGGTCTCGGCCCGCGCGGCTAGGGTCGAGGTATGAACATCAACGGTGAGTTCACAACAGTCGTGTCGGGTATGTCGTTCACGGAGGGGCCGCGCTGGCGCGATGGGCGCCTGTGGTTCGCTGACTTTTACACGCACGCTATCTATTCGGTGCGCGAAGACGGGACTGATCTTAGGACCGAGATCGAGGTGCCTGAGCAGCCCTCGGGTTTTGGGTGGCTGCCCGACGGCCGCCTGCTGTATGTCTCGGCGCTCGACCGGCGCGTGCTCCGACGCGAGCCCGACGGCACCACAGTCGTCCACGCTGACCTTTCAAGTATTGCGCCCGCGCAGCTCAACGACATGATCGTCGACAGCGTGGGCCGCTGCTGGCTCGGTCAGTTCGGGTTCGATCTCATGGCCGGCGAAGATGTGGAGACGGCCACGCTCATCCGTATCGACCCGAACGGCGCGTCTGCCGTCGTCGCCGCCGACCTGTGGTTCCCGAACGGGATTGTCATCACCGACGGCGGCGGCACCCTGCTCGTGAATGAGACGTTCGGCAACCGAGTCAGCGCGTTCGACATTGGGGCGGGAGGGGCGCTCGGCCCGCGACGGGACTGGGCCGTGTTCGGGCCGCTCCCTGAGTCCCGCAACGTCGGCGAGATCATCGCCCAGGGGCCCGTCGCCCCCGACGGGTGCGGACTCGATACGGAGGGGCGGCTCTGGATCGCCGACGCCCTGGGAGGCCGGGTGATCCGCGTCGCCGAGGGCGGCGAGATCCTCGACACGATCGCGCCAGGGACGGGCGCGTTCGCCTGCATGCTCGGCGGCGACGATGGGCGAACGCTCTTCGTGTGCTGCGCCCCCGACTTCGATAAGCACGCACGAAGTGCCGCCCGTGAGGCCGAGATCCGGGCGTTCCGCGTGGGCGTTCCGCGCGGCGGCCAACCGTAATCAACGCCTACGGCGATCTCGCGGTCGTCACCCGCTTGGGTTTGGTATACCATTCGAATATGGATCTCGTACTCGCAAATGTCCGCCCGTGGGGCGCCGCCCCGGTCGACATCGAAATCACCGGAGACACGATCACCGGCATTGTCGAGCACTCGACGGCCACTGGCGCGCGTCGCGTTGACGGTCGGGGGCAACTCGCGCTCCCTGGCTTCGTGAACGCTCACGCGCACGTCGACAAGAGCTGGTGGGGCAAACCCTGGGTCTCGTACGGCGGCGAGGCCGGCACGCAGGGGCGCATCGCGCACGAGCGCGCGGTGCGCGACAGCCTGGGCATCCCGAGCCTCGACTCGACAGTGCTCGTGCTGCGCGAGTTCCTGCGACACGGCACGACGCGGGTGCGCACCCACGTCGATGTCGACCTCGGGACCGGGCTTCGCGGCATCGAGACCGTGCAGCGCGCCGTGGAGGTGCTCGGCGGCGCCATCGACGTCGAGATCGTCGCGTTCCCGCAGGACGGCGTGCTGCGGCGCCCGGGCGTGCGGGATCTCCTCGACGAGGCGGCCGCGAACGGCGTCGCCCACATCGGCGGCCTCGACCCCGCCGCGATCGACCGCGACCCCGCCGGTCAGCTCGATCAGCTCTTCGAGATCGCTGCCGCCCGCGACTGCGGCATCGATATCCACCTGCACGACGGCGGATCGCTCGGCTGGTTCGAGTACGAGCTCATCGTCGAGCGGACGCGTCGCTTCGGGCGAGAGGGGCGCGTGAACGTCTCGCACGGGTTCGCGCTCGGCTCGGTGCCACCAGACAGGGTCGCGCGGACTGTCGCAGAGCTCGCCGCGGCTGGCATCACGTGGTCGACGGTGGCGCCCGTCGGGTCGACGCCCCTCCCGCTCGCACACATGCGCGCGGAAAACCTTGCGTTCGGGCTTGGCACCGACGGGATCCGCGACCTCTGGTCGCCCTATGGGGACGGCGATATTCTCAGGATCGCGCAGAACTTCGCCAGGCTGCACGCGCTGCGAAGCGACGCCGACCTGCAGTACGCGGTTGAGGTCGCATCGAGTCGCGCGGGGCAGTTCGTGAGCGCGCCCGTGCACGACATCGTGGTGGGCGCCCGCGCCGACATCGTGCTGCTCGACGCCGAGAACCCGCAGGACGCGCTCATGCGCAGCCCGCGACGCGAGCTCGTCGTCGCAGGCGGGATCGTCGCGGTCGAGGCCGGCGAGGTGCGGGTCTAGTCCGCGCTGATCCCGCACCGCGCCGGCCCGGTTAGCGTTTGGCCGGGTTCGGGTCTGGTACCTCGTGCCGTTTCACGTTCGGGAGGCGGCTCGCGGGAATGATCGCGACGGCGCTCACGCCGGCGAGGATCAGCAGGCCGAGCTTCAGCGCCTGAAGCCTCGACTGCTCGTTGACCTGAATGAAGGCCTCGACCGGGGCATCGGTCGCGTCCGTGCCCGCAAGCGCGGCCGCGAGCTGGTCGTTCGGCACGAACGTGCGCGAGTCGATGTCGGCCTGCGCGACGAGCTCGGGCGAGAGCTCCACATGGCTCGCGATCGCGGCGGTGACGTTCGCGCTCAGGATCCCGACGAGGAGCGCGCCCGCGACCGCCGTGCCCACCGCGCTCGCAAGGTTCTGGGTCGTGCCGCGCACGGATCCGACGTCGCCCGCGAGTTCCTTCGGCGCCGCGGTGACGAGCACGTTGAAGACGAGCGTCACGAGCGCGCCCTGGCCGACGCCGAACACGAACAGGCCGAGGATCGTGGGCAGCGTCTCCCAGTTGTTGGTGACGACGAGCGCGAGCCATGCGAGCGCGACGGTGGTGAGCACGAACGAGAACACCCCGATGGTGCGCGGCGAGAACCGGGTGTAGAACCTGACGACGAGGGTCGCAGTGATGAAAACTGTCAGGTTAAACGGCAGCATCGCGAGTGAGGTGTCGAACGGGGTGCGCCCCTGCACGATCTGGATATACAGCGGCACGGTGAAGTTCAGCGCCGCCTCGAGCGCGACGACGATGAACATCGCGTAGATCGCCGCGCGCTCGCGGTGCGAGCCGAACACCGCGAGGCTCACGAGCGGCTCCTTGCCGAGGGCGGTGCGTCGCCGCGTCCAGACGAAGAACCCCTGCACGCACATGACGCCCGCGAGAATGAGCAGCGGGGCGGGGGAGAGCCCGAGGATCGACAGCGGGGCGTCGTCGGTCGCGCGGACGAGGCCCCACCGGTTGAGGTTGTTCACGCCGAGCGTCAGCGCGACGATGCCAGCGCCGATGAGCAGCGCGCCGACGAGATCGATGGCGATGCTCGCGTCGCCGCGGTCCGACCGCAGCCGGAAGCTCAGGGCAAATACCACCACGGCGATCAGCAGGACCACGGCGAACACGGGCCGCCATCCGACGAAGGTCGCGAGCGTGCCGCCGAGCAGGAACGCGGTCACCCCGGCGAGCGCGCGAGCCGAGCCGAGCGACCCGATGGCCGTCGCCTGTTGGGCCCCGCGATAGTTCTCCGCGATGAGTGCGACAAGGCTCGGGACGATGATCGCGGCCGAGGCGCCGGCGAGCGCCTGGGCAAGGATCACCCAGCCGACGCTCGGCGCGAGAATCATGGTGAGCGCCGACACCGCGAAGATCGCAACCACGATCCTGAACATTGCGACCCAGCCGACGCGCTGACCGATCTTCGCGCCGACCATGACCAGGGCGGCGACAACGAGGCCGTATGTCACGATCGCCGTGCTGACGTCGGTGGCCGGAACGCCAAAGTCGCTGACCATGCCGCCGAGCGTCACCGGGAGCGCCGCAACGTTGTACGACATGAGGATCTGGGCCAGGAAGAGCCCGATCATGGGCACCCACGAGCTGCGCTCGTCAGGGAGGCCCGGCACGGACGCCCCGGGGACGTCGGGCTCGGCGCCGTCGGGGGCGGCGTGCGCGGGGATGTGGGCTGCGGGTGCGGACATGGTGTTACTCCTTCTGGGCGAAGTGAGACGAGGACGCAAAGAGATTGAGGCCGAGTGCGCGCGAGAGGTACGCGGTGGCGATCTGGCCGCGGACGCTGTTGCCCGCGGCGTCGAGCGGCGGCGAGAACGTTGCGATGCCGCCCTTGCCCGGGGCGACGCACACGATGCCGCCGGCAACGCCGGACTTGCCGGGAAGCCCGATCTCGAACAGCCATTCGCCAGAGTTCTCGTACATGCCCGAGGCCGACATCACCGCGAGCGTGTCTCTCGCGACCTCCGCCGACACGACCCGCTCGCCGGTCACGGGGTTGACTCCGCCGTCGGCGAGCGTCGCACCCATCACCGCAAGATCGTGGGCGCTGACGAGCAGCGAGCACTGCCTCGTGTACACGTCGACGACGCCCGCTGGATCGACGCGAATCCGGCCGTAGCTTTCGAGGAGCTGCGCGATCGCCGCGTTGCGCTGGTTCGCCGCCATCTCGGATGCGTAGACGGCGTCGTCGAGCTCGAGGGCGCGGCCGGCGAACCGGGAGAGACCGTGTTGGATCGTGAGCCACCGGCGCTCGGGGGAGGCGGCGGGAATGAGGGCCGTCGTTGCGAGCGCCCCCGCGTTCACCATCGGGTTTCGCGGATGACCGCCGTTCAGTTCGATGGCGACGACCGAGTTGAATGCCAGACCCGTGTTGTTCACGCCGACAGTCGCGAGCGCCGCTTCGTGACCGACCGCGTCGCACAAGAGGGCGTACACGAA